>NZ_SCWF01000002.1 GCF_004359575.1 Macrococcus bovicus
TCAGGAAAATGGCTACCGTAGGTAGTCAGCTTATCTGTAAAAACAATAAAAAGACGAAGAAAAATGTTAAACATACATTTTTCTTCGTCTTTTTTTATAAGCTAGAACTCCTTATGTCCCAGACTCTTATTTATTATGTATTAGTATTAAATGTTTATATCGATTTCTTGCTAACATAAATGTTAAAAGGAAAACAAAATCTTAAATTAAATATTTAATAAAGAATATTATTCAAACAAGAAAATTATTAATTTTAAATAGATTTTCAGTAAATTTTTAAGCTTTTTAGATTTTATTTTGTTTAAATCCTTGTTATTAATTAATAAAAAATATATTCTTAAGATAAAACTTGACAAAATTTAGAGGGATATTATGCAAAATTTAATTAGAATAAAAAATGTGAAGATAGAAAATGTGAAGAATGTAAAATATGGAGAATTTTCTACAAAAATTGATTTCGAAAACTTTAATGATTCTGATGTTTTAGGATTTTATGGACAAAATGGATCTGGAAAAACAGCAGTTGTAGATACTTTTATATTATTAGAAAAATTAATGGATTTACAATCGTTGAATTCTATTAAAAAGAAGTTAGTTAATATTGATGGTAATTCAGCATCAATAAAAATAGAATACATAGTCAAATTAAACAATAATAAAGAATATTACATTGATTATGAAGTTGAAATAGGTATAGATGAAGAAGATAACTATTTCGTTCAAAAAGAAGTGATTAGATATAAAGAGAATCAAGAAAAAAAGAGATACAAACACATAGTGTCTTATCAAGATACTAAATTTTTAATTAGAACACAACCATTGAGTAAACTTAATGAGAAGAACAGAATATCTGCTCAAGTAGCTATAAAAATAGCAGAAAAAGAAAGAACTTCAATAGTTTTTCAAACGGATTTAATTTCCGTATACAAAAAACTCCTTAATAATGAAGAGTATATGTTGTTAAAGTGCATTGTAAACGAATTTAGATCGGGTCTACATATAATTAAAAACTCTGATTATGGCTTATTAATGGCTAATATATTAATGCCATTTAATATTCATCACGAAAGTATTAAAGGGACAGTACCTTTAAATGAATATTATGAAAGTGAAAGCCTTCTACTTGATGATGAGATGTTTGATATTCTTAAAAATGATATATTCCCAAGTATAAATGTAGTATTACCTGCTATAATTCCTGGTTTAACCATAGATATTAGAAAAACAGGAGAAAAGACTAAGAAAAATGGTAGTACTGGTATTGAGTTCGAATTACTATCAATTCGCGGGGAGACTTCTTTGCCATTATCAGAAGAATCTGAAGGAATTAAAAAGATAGTATCTATGCTTAGTGTTTTATCTGCAATTTTTAAAGAACCTAATTCATGTGTTGTTATTGATGAATTAGATGCTGGCGTATTTGAATACTTACTAGGAGAATTATTGAAAATTGTTGATGAAAGTGGTAAAGGACAGTTGATCTTTACATCTCATAATTTAAGAATTGTGGAGTTACTGCCTATTAAAAATATTTGGTTCACTACAACTAATCCTTATAATCGCTATATTCAACTTAAATACACTAATGAACTTTCAAATAATAGAGATATTTATATTCGCGCACTACAAATTAAGAATCAGCAAGAAGAACTTTTTGATAAAATTGATAATTTTGAAATTAGAAGAGCTTTTAAAAAATTAGCAAGAAGAGGAAAGTTGAATGAATTATAAAATAGTAGCCTTAGTTGAGGGTGATACAGATGAGGCAATTATTAAAACTATCTGTAAAAAGTATAATGACGAATTTGAAGTTTTTATAGTCAGAGGGGATTTATTCACAGAAAATACTTACTCTAATGATAGCATTAAAAGTCTTATTGGGAATAAAGTGAAAAATGAAGTGATGAAAAAATATAAGCTAAAAAAAGAAGATATTGTAGCAGTAATTCAAATTTCGGATATTGATGGAGTGTTTATAGGAAATAGCAAGGTAGAAGTTTCTGATGAAGTTGAGAGAATTCTGTATACATCTGATGGAATAAAAGTATGTAGTGAAAAAAAGAAAAAAGAAATTGAAAATAGAAATAAAGCTAAATGTATTAATTTATGTACGATGATTTCATCAAAAATTTTAGAAGATTTAGAGTACAAATTATTTTACTTCTCTTGTAACTTGGAGCATGTCCTTTTTGACAATATGAATATGGAACAAGATGAGAAAGACGAAAGAGTGTACGATTATATTGAAGATTATAATGAAGAAGAACTTTTAGAAGTTCTGGAAGAGATTGCTTCTACTAAGAATAATGGTAACTTTGATGAAGATTATAAAGAAAGTTGGGTAAAAATCCAATCAGATACAAAGATTCATAAAGATACAAATGTTAACTTGATAATCGAATATATAGAAAAACTTGCAATAGAAAATAAAAGGGCAGAAAAAGGGCGTAAAAATGTTAAAAAGGGCAACACTCAGAAATAAGAAATTAATTAAATTGCTTCTAAACCTTGATATGACAGCGTTTTTTAACTGTCAGAATATAGCTGATATTTTACCCATGATTGCGAGTGAATAAGATGAAGATTGAACTGCAAGTGACTGACCCTATGCTTCTGCGCACCTTCTTAGCAGAACAGGCCATATCTAAAAAAAGTCTGAGCGCCATTAAACGTAATGGTGCTCTTTTAGTCAATGGCATCCGGCAGACGGTGCGGGCGAATGTGGTGCCCGGTGATGTCGTCACTGTTGTCCTGCCGGCTGAAACACCGAGTGCCAGTCTTGTGCCGAGTGAGGGGCCGCTTGAAATTCTCTACGAGGACGATGCGCTGTGCATTGTCAATAAGCCGGCAGGTGTCTCGACCATGCCGTCACAGCTCCATCCGCACGACAGTCTGGTGGAACGCGTGCTCGCTCATTTTCGCGAGCAGCGTACAGCCGGCATCCCTCATATTGTGACGAGACTCGACCGGCAGACAAGCGGAGTCGTCATTTTTGCGAAGCATCAGCTGATCCATCACTGGATGACCGGCATCATTGATAAGGTGTATCTCTGTGCAGCAACCGGCCGGCTGCCTGCAAGAGGCAGGATTGACCTGCCGATCAGACGGAAATCTGAGTCGATCATCGAGCGGATCACAGCACCAGACGGCAAACCGGCCTTGACGAGTTATCTGACGCTCCTTCGCAGTGAACATTCTGTCGCCCTCGTCAGACTGCACACGGGAAGGACCCATCAGATTCGTGTCCATTTCAAGGCGATCGGTCATCCGCTGTTAGGTGATACTTTGTATGGCACAGACCAGTCAACCGGACGTCAGGCGCTGCATGCCTTTCAAGTCACCTTCAGCCATCCGGTCACAGCGCGGCTGATCACTATTCAGGCTCCTGTCCCGCATGACTTAAGATTTGTCATACCGATATGATATAATAAAGTGATTTTTATAAATAGGAGGTATGTATGGAACATCATCATATGTTATCGCTCGTTATTATCATGATGACGGCGCTTATTACACCTTTGCTAGTCAACCGTCTGCATCTGAACTTCCTGCCGGTTGTCGTAGCGGAGATTCTGATGGGGATTCTGATCGGTAAATCGGTCCTGAATCTCGTTGAACCGAATGAAGTGCTGAATATCCTGTCCACGCTCGGTGTCATCTTCCTGATGTTCCTCAGCGGGCTTGAAATTGATTTTTCAGCATTTAAAACGAACAAGGAGAGCAAATCCAGGGAACCGAACCGACTCGTTCTGACATCAACTATATTTGCCGGCATCTTTCTGTTGTCGATTCTTGCCGCCTATATCCTGAAATGGATCGGCCTGGTCGATGATGTGCTGCTGATGGTCATCATCATCTCCACTATATCGCTCGGCGTCGTCGTGCCGACACTGAAAGAGATGAATCTGCTGAGAACTTCCATCGGTCAGATTATTCTGCTGGTGGCAGTGATCGCAGACCTCGCTACCATGCTGCTGCTCACTGTCTACGGGACGCTGCATGCCAAAGGGGATTCGCCTATCTGGCTGATAGGGATATTAGTGGTCTTTACCGCCATCTTCTATTTCATGGGAGGCTACTTCAAGAAATCTGAACTGATCCATAAGCTGCTGGAAGGGACCACGCAGATTGGGATTCGTGCTATCTTCGCCATGATCATTTTACTGGTGACATTGGCAGAGGGGGTCGGTGCAGAGAATATTCTGGGCGCCTTTCTGGCCGGGGTCGTGGTCAGTTTGCTCGGTCCTGACAAGGATATGGTCCATAAGCTGGATTCATTTGGCTATGGCTTCTTCATCCCGATTTTCTTTATCATGGTCGGGGTCGACCTGAACATTCGTGAGCTGCTGAAAGAGCCGTCCATCTTGCTCATGATTCCTATTCTTTTTGTCATCTTTTTCCTGACGAAAGTCATTCCGTTGAGCCTGCTTCTCAAGTGGTACGACAAAAAGACGGTGCTGGCGTCCTCCTTCCTGCTGACATCGACTTTATCACTCGTCATCGTCAGCGCGAAACTGGCAGAGCAGCTCGGCACGATATCCAACACCTTATCCGGCACCCTGATATTGAGTGCCATCATCACCTGTGTCATTGTGCCGATTTTCTTCAAGAAGCTGTTCCCGGTTGAAATCAGCGAGGAAAGAATCATCAATATTGCCTTTATCGGGAAGAACCAGTTATCGGTGCCGGTTGCACAGACCTTTAAGACCGCTCTCTATAATCCTACCTTGTACTATCTGGAAAATAATAACTATAAGCAGGAGATCACAGACTTAAGGGTCATTGAAATAGAAGCTTATACACCTGAAGTACTGGAAGCGGCTGGCCTGTTTGACAATGATATCGTGGTCTGCTCCGCGAATGACACGCCGATCAATGTGAAGGTCGCTTTAATGGCGAAAGCGCATGGTGTCGAACGCGTCATCTGTCGTCAGGCGAACGCCGGCGACGATGCGGAACTGCAGGCGGCAGGCGTTGAGATATTCAATGAGTTTGACAGCACGAAGACATTGCTGAAGAGCATGATTGAATCACCTAATATGCTCAGCCTGTTATCGAATGTGGAATCTTCACTTTATGAGATTGAAATGTTGAATACACGTTATCATGAGATGACGCTGCGGGAATTCCCGTTTGGCGGCAATATCATCTTTGTCCGTATTCTCCGCAACAACAATTCCATCGTGCCGCATGGAGATACGGAGCTGCACTTCAAAGACCGTCTGATCGTGACGGGCAGCAGACAGTATGTCGACCAGCTGAAACGAGAACTGGAACTCTTTTAATAGAAGCAAGAAAGTGTCGCGAAGAGATAAAAATTCGCGGCACTTTCACTATTTCTTGCAATATGGTCGCATTATCGCTAAATTAGTAGTAGGTACTAATTTATGAATGAGAGGGATAGTATGTTAAATTTAGAAAATCAGCGCTTTGTCATTATGGGTGTGGCCAATAAGCGCAGTATCGGCTACGGCGTGGCACAAGTGCTGGACGCAGCAGGCGCAGAAGTCATCTTCACTTACCGTAAGGAGCGTTCGAAAGAGGCCATCCTTAAATTGCTTCCTGAATTAAAGAATAATAGTGACGCACTGGTCGTTCAGTGTGACGCGGAAGACGATGCATCGATTATCCGCGCATTCGAGGAGATCGGTCAGACAGGTCAGATCAACGGTGTATATCATTCGATTGCCTTTGCGGATCCGGAGGACTTACGTGGTCGCTTTTCAGAGACCTCTCGGGAAGGCTTCCTGAAAGCACACAGCATCAGCTCCTATTCACTGACGATTGCAGCACGTGAAGCCAGCAAGATCATGGCGGAGAACGGCAGCATTGTGACGACGACTTATCTCGGCGGCGAGATCGCCATCGAAAACTACAACGTCATGGGTGTGGCGAAAGCCTCCCTTGAATCCAATGTCCGATATCTTGCGCTTGACCTCGGGGCACAAGGCATCCGTGTCAATGCCATCTCAGCAGGTCCGATTCGTACCGTCAGCGCAAAAGGTGTCGGCGGACTCAGCACTATTCTCCATCAAGTCGAAGAACGTGCACCATTGAAACGTAACGTCGACATTATCGATGTCGGCCGTACAGCAGCTTACTTACTGAGTGACCTGTCGAGCGGTGTGACGGGCGAGAATATTCACGTGGATGCCGGTTATCATATTGTCCGCTAAAAAAAGACCTTGGACCTTCTATCAGAAGATCCAAGGTTATTTTTATGAGTTTAACTTGAACGTTTCATAGACATTCCAGTGACCGTTCTCCAGCTGGTAGCACAGGCTGATCTTATCGATGGTCTCACTGTAGTTGACGCTGGTCATCTGCAGCTGGCCGTAGACATCTTCAAATTCCTGGCTTGTCAGGTCCTGTGCAATCGTCAGGTGAGGTACATAGGGATGCGGGTCCTCGCCGAATAGTTCAGCAAACTGACGATGTAGATGCGTGAGTGTCTCATTCTTTTCTACTTTGAAATAGATGACATATTTCACGGGTGCAAAGTTGGATACTTTATTGATCTGAATATCAAACGTTGACGTATGTTCCGCAACAGCCGCGACCTGCTGGGCAACTTCATCGATATCAGCAGCCTCAAAATGACTCTTCAGTGTCATATGCGGTGCGATGACCGAGTAATGTGAATCATAGCGCTTGCGGTACGAATTGACTTTCTCCTGTAACTCGAGAGAGGGGAAGATGGCGATACCTAGTTTCATATGATAGCCTCCTTAATGTTAATACTACAAGTATAACAAATTACTCTCCTAAAAAATATAAAAGAATGGAAGCGATTTCTGGTTTCCATGTTCGCCATGTATGTCCGCCGGCCAGTTCACGGTATTCATGTTCAATGCCCCGGGCAGTGAGTGCAGCGTGAAAGGCGCGGTTAGGCGTCAGGAAGTCAGCGGTCGCACCGGACATAAGCTTGAATGCCTTTTCCTCTTTGCCGACCAGCTGGACGTACTTGACAGGGTGTTTCAAGGCGGCGAGTTCCTGAGTAATAGCTGCTGTGATCATCGGACTGAATAATGCAGCTTCATTAAAACGCTCGTCATTCAACGATAGGGATAAGGCGATACTGGCAGCGAGGCTGTCACCCATTAACAGCCGTTTATCCGATACTCTGAAATGGGTCGCCACAAAATCCTCCAGTTCTGACGTCACAAACGCGATCATTTTCGTCTTATGCGGGCTATCCGGATGATACTCCTGTGAACGGGTCTCAATATCTGGATAGTGAACGAAGATGATGATGCTGGCAGTCAGCTGGTCATTTAGTTCTTCATATTGTCTGTGCAGCTGCCCCAGCTGGCTGAAATCCTGACCGTCAAATGCGATGATGACGGCATGCTCTTTGAGTGCCGAATAGCTGTCCGGCAAATAGATGCCGAGCTTGACCGTACGCGCCAGCGCTGTACTCTCTATTTCAAATGGGGTCACGAGTCCACGTTTAAACATATCATCACTCATTTCTTTTTCATAATTTTAGCATAAATGAACTTAAGGCAATAAATTAGGGGTAATAGAGTATAATGAAAATATCAATCATAAGGAGGACTCTATGTTCAATAAAGTCTGGTTCAGAGCGGCTGTCGGGCTGCTGCTTGCGTTTTTAATTGTTAAATATTTCCTTGAAATCAATCATATCTTCTATCCGCTGATCGTGATTGTCCAGTCCATTGCACTTCCGCTCATTCTAGGAGGATTCCTGTATTATATTACAGTACCGTTTCAGAATTACCTTGAGCAGAGACGCAATATGTCACGAGGCAAGAGCCTGCTTATCATCATCCTGCTGATGCTGATGTTAGTGGCTATCTTTGTCTTGATGATCGCACCGATACTCACTAGACAAGTGTCGTCATTTATCAATAATTTCCCGACGATTCAGAAAGAGTTCCAGTCTTATATCAGCTATGCACTTGACCAGCGTGACAAACTGCCGGATGATATGAAACAGCGTATCAATGATGCCATCCAGAAGCTGAATAATATGACAGGCGCACTGCTGACGAACAGTGTGCAGTATGTCACGACGGTTGTCTCGACATTATTCCTGCTGATTCTTGTGCCGTTCTTCCTGATTTACATGCTGAAGGATCATGACCGCTTTATTCCGTTTGTCGCGATGCCTTTTACCGGGAAACGTAAAGAATTTGTCGTCAATCTGCTGAAGGATATCGACAAGACGCTCCGTAGTTACATCCAGGGTCAGGTGACAGTCAGTATCATCCTGGGTACGTTGCTGTTGATCGGCTATCTCATCATCGGTCTTGATTACGCACTCGTGCTTGCCCTGTGGGGGATGGTCACCAACTTAATTCCTTTCCTCGGACCGTACTTAGCGATTATTCCGGCGCTCATCATCGCGCTGATTCAAAAACCTGTCATGGTGGTCTACGTCATTATCATCATGACAGTCGCACAGCAGCTGGAAGGGAATGTCATCACGCCTAACATCATGGGCAAGTCACTGAACATTCATCCGCTGACCATTATCACTGTCATCCTGGCGGCGGGTAATCTGGGCGGCTTTGTCGCTATCCTGATAGCGGTGCCGACTTATGCTGTACTGAAGACCATCGTCACGAATATATACAGACAGCGTCAGAACATTACGATACAGGCCAGCAAGGTCGTCGAAGATAAGCAAGAAAAAAAGAATCCATTATAAGGATTCTTTTTTTTGCGTTCTATGCTGGTTAAGGAAGAAGGCGCTGTAAAATAAAGCGAGCAAGGCGAAGATACAGGCGGATACGTAGAGCGTTGTATTGACGTTTCTGGCTATTTCAGCGACGAAACCGCCGATGACCGGTCCGATCATCGTTCCGATGCCCTGCAGACTATTGAAGACACCCCAGGACTCTTCTTTCTGCTCCTCATGGACATGCTCGGCGACGAATGTGTTCCAGCCGGGTAAAAGCATCCCGTAGAAAAGGCCGATGACCAGCCCGATTATGAGCGCCAGTATGAAGAGGTGCAGCTGACTCAGCACGAAAATACTGATGCCGAAGACCAGAAAGCCTGCGATGATAATGATATGGCTGACGACTCTCGGCATATGGTCCATGATTTTAGAGATGAAGAGCATGGCAATCGTACAGCCGGCACCGCCCGCGATAAGCAGATAGGTATATTCAAGTGTCGTCACATGCAGATGTCTGACGGCATAAGAAGGCAGTATAGGCACCAGCATGCCGATCGCTATCCCTTGAAAGACGATACCCGGAAAGAGGGCGAGATGCCGTGTCATGACCTGCTTGATCAACTTAAGCTGAGCCTTCAAGGTTTTCTTCTCGATATAAGAGACTTCCGTCTTCACAAAGAAATAGAGTATCCATGAAATGAACGCCACAAGCGCCATCAGAAACGTATAACGTGTCGGATGAACCTTGAAGATAAGATTCATGCTGACCATGCCGGCCAGCATACCGACGAGCCAGGCGAAATAGACGTAGCCCATCTGCTTGGCGCGTGCGCACTCATTCACAGAGCTCAGCATCACAACCCATATCGGACAGACCGCTACACCTAGCAGAATCGCTGCCAGGAAATAGACGATGACCTGGTGGCTGACCACAATCAGGCTGAGAGAAGCGACAGCGAGCAGAAAGCACAGATTCAATACTTTCTTCGTACCGAAGCGTCGCAAAAGAAACCCTGTGGAAAAATTCATCAGTGCATCACTGATGAAATGAAGTGAGATACAGATCGATGTCACACCGACTGAAATGCCTAGAGCTGTAGTCGGCAGAATAGGCAGATAACTCAAGATGAACATCCCTCTGGCGAATTCCATCAGAAACAGAATGACCAGCATCTTCGAGAAATCTGACCCACGCATGTTACCGCGCAAAGATTCTCGCATACAGGGAGGCTTTAGACTGCAGCTGCTGGGTAAGAAGGGATGTATTCAGCATATCAATGAGATCCTGACAGATGGTTTCAGATGACCGCGCGTGATAACCCGCACGCATCGCACGCTGCATCTGTGCCAGTTCCCGGGAATCGGTCAGCAGGGTCGTCAGCACGTGCAATGTTTCATCCACAGTGTGCGTGATACGCGCATAGCCCATCCGGCTGAAATAGACGGCATTTTCACCTTCCTGACCGGGAGCAGGATTAAAGAAGACCAGGGGAATCGCCTGACTCAGGCTTTCCGAGATGGTGATGCCGCCCGGTTTCGTCAGCATCAGATCACAGGCGTTCATCCATTCGGCCATGTCGTTTGTGAAGCCGAGAACCTTCATATTAGGTTCAGCATCAAATTGACTGAGCTCACGCCGCAGTTTCTTACTGCTGCCACAGACCACGACAAACTGGAGGTCTGCACGCTTGTTCAGTTCGCTGAGCATAGCGCTGAATCCTTCAACAACCCCGAATGCACCGGCCACCATGAGCAATGTCTTTCTGTCCGGATCCAGGCCGTGCGACTTCAACCAGGCGGCGCGGTCGCGTCTGACCTCAAATTCAGGATGAATCGGAATACCTGTCACCTGAACATCATCCGCGTCAATGCCGATGGACAGCAGCTGTTCTTTCGTATGTTCAGCCGCGACATAATATTTCTTTGAGCCGGGTGTGATCCAGTTCTTATGCATATTATAGTCAGTGATGATAGTGGCGACCGGAATCTTCAGTTTTAACTGCTGTGTCAGCAATGAGACGACCGGAGTCGGAAAGGTCAGCAGGATCAGATTGGGTGTCTCATTCGACAGAATATTGATCAGCCGGTTCAGACCGTAGTATTTATAGAAACATGAGTTGATGTCGTCTGGATTTGAGTAGTAGAACATTTTGTATGTTGAGCGGAAATATTTGTAGCTGTTGATATACCATTTCTTCAGGGCGGACGTCACAACAGGATGCGCTTCAAGAAAGAGGTCATGCTGAATAAGCGTCAGGTTACTGAGGTTCATCTGATTGAACTGATTAACGATGCTGTTCGTAACCGACAGATGTCCATTACCGAAAGAACCAGTGATAATAAGGATTTTTTTATTCTTTATCAACATTAACACGCTCCAGGAGTATAATTGTTCTTAGCTAGTTTATCTCATTATAGAGACTTTGAGCAAAAAATTTGAGTACATTACAGAAAAATTACAAATACTGGACAAAAATTAATAATCAGCCCCTAAAGGGGATGCTATATTTTTCAGACTCATTCTTTAAAAAAGTGTATAATAAAGAATTGAATTAAAGGAGGTATGCCTGTGAAAACTGAAGCACTGCTTAACCTGATAAAAGTAAAAAAAATAAAAGGTGAACTGCCTGAAGAAGTCACTGATATTACGACAGATTCACGTACGGCCGGCCCGACTAGTATTTTTGTGGCCTCAAAAGGCTACACAGTCGACAGCCACCGCTTTATCCCGAACGTCATCGAACAGGGCTGTCAGCTGGTGGTGACAGCGCATGAAGTCGATGCCCCTGTCGCCCAGATCATTGTGCCTGATACGTTACGGGTGGCAAGTCTATTTGCGCAGGCCATTTTTGACTATCCGGCTGCAAAACTGAAGACATTCGGTGTGACCGGTACCAATGGAAAGACCAGTGTCGCAACGATGATCCATCATCTGCACCGTGCTCTTGACATCCATAGCGCCTATCTCGGCACCAATGGGCTGCAGATCGATGAAACGGTGACGAAAGGTGCCAATTCCACCCCGGAAACCGTCACACTGACGAAAAGCATTGTGCAGGCACTGGAACACCAGGCAGAAGCCATGAGTTTTGAAGTGTCGAGTCACGGGCTCGTGCTCGGCCGGCTGAACGGCGTGGACTTTGACGTTGCCATATTTACGAACTTGACACAGGACCACCTGGACTTTCACGGCACGATGAAGGACTACGGCTATGCGAAATCGCTGCTTTTCAGCCAGCTCGGCAATCATCCTTCTTATGCCGTACTGAACAGTGACGATGCCTTCTCCGAGACACTGCGCACGGTGACAAGCCGCGAAATCATCACGTATGGCATCGACCAGCAGGCGGATTTCAGGGCCACTGCTGTCGAAGAGACGCTTTACGGCACCACATTTACCCTTGAGTCACCAGAAGGGGAATTTAAAGTCGAAAGTCCCTATCTCGGCAGATTCAATGTCTCTAATATCATGGCCGCTATAGCAGCGCTCTTTGCTGCTGGACATGACGTTGAGAGAATCGTCCAAGCGGTACCGGCGCTGCCTCCCGTTGAAGGGCGGCTGGAAGTGCTGGACCGCAGTCTGCCGATTGATCTGATCATTGACTATGCACATACACCGGATGGCATGAACAAATTGATAGATGCCGTGCAGCCGTTCGTTAAAGGCAGGCTCATCTTCCTGGTCGGCATGGCGGGAGAACGCGATCTGACGAAGACCGCTGACATGGGCGCTATCGCCTGCCGTGCGGATTATGTGATCTTCACACCGGATAACCCGGCGAATGATGACCCTAAGAAGCTGACGGATGCTCTAGAAGAAGGGGCGACCCATCAGAACTTCAGGTCGTTCACGGACCGTAAAGAAGGCATTCTGCACGCCATCGATATGGCTGAAGCGGGCGATATGGTCGTCCTGGCCTCAAAAGGACGTGAACCTTATCAGATTATGCCCGGTTACGTCAAAGTCCCGCATCGTGATGATCTGATCGCACTGGAAGCGGCCTATCAAAAATTTGGAGGACATCATGAAAATCAGACAAAGTAACAGTGAGAACCTGAGCTGCAAAGTCTATATCTATGAGAATAAGAAAGAAGAAAACTTCATCGTCAGTATCCCGGATATCTTCTTCTCTATTCAATATGATTATGACTTATACGGTGAATCACTGATTGAACATCTTTACTTGCATCTATTCAATATTCTAGACGACAAAGAAGCACAAGAACTCGCGCTGCGTATCGCGCAGTGGACGAGCGAAGTTTAAGGAGAACATTATGACATTAAAACAGGAAGTAGAAATCAGAAAGACCTTTGCCATCATCTCTCACCCCGATGCCGGTAAGACGACATTGACCGAAAAACTCCTGCTCTTCGGGGGCGCCATCCGCGAGGCGGGAACAGTTAAAGGGAAGAAGACAGGTAAATTTGCGACCAGTGACTGGATGGACGTCGAAAAAGAACGGGGGATCTCGGTAACCAGTTCTGTCATGCAGTTTGATTATGACCATTATAAGATCAATATCCTGGATACACCGGGGCACGAAGATTTCTCCGAGGATACATATCGTACGCTGATGGCTGTCGACAGCGCCGTTATGGTCATCGATGCTGCCAAAGGGATAGAGCCGCAGACGCTGAAGCTCTTTAAAGTCTGTAAAATGCGCGGCATCCCGATCTTCACCTTTATCAACAAATTGGACCGTGTAGGTAAAGAGCCGTATGAACTGCTGGAAGAAATTGAAAAGACGCTTGATATCGAGACGTATCCGATGAACTGGCCGATCGGTATGGGTCAGTCTTTCTTCGGTATCATCGACCGTGAGCATAAGACGATTGAACCGTTCCGCGATGAGGAGAATATTCTGCATCTGAATGAGGACTTTGAACTGATTGAGGACCATCCGATTAAAAATGACGTCGCATTTGAGACAGCAGTGGAAGAACTGATGCTTGTGGACGGTGCCGGCGAAGTATTCGATGAAGAGAAATTACGTGCAGGTGACTTGACCCCTGTCTTCTTCGGTTCAGCGCTTGCTAACTTCGGTGTTCAGAACTTCCTGAATGCCTACGTTGATTTTGCACCGATGCCGTCAGGCCGCACCACAGCAGAAGGTGATGTGGTCAGCCCGTTTGAAGAAGCGTTCTCTGGCTTTATCTTTAAGATCCAGGCCAATATGAATCCCGCTCACCGTGACAGAATCGCCTTTATGCGCATCGTCTCCGGGGCATTTGAACGCGGAATGGATGTGACGCTGACGCGTACAGGCAAGAAAATGAAGATCTCCCGCTCCACCACTTTTATGGCGGACGACACACAGACCGTCAACCATGCAGTCAGCGGTGACATCATCGGTCTGTATGATTCCGGTAACTATCAGATCGGTGATACATTGGTCGGTGCCAATCAGAAGTTCCATTTTGAGAAGCTGCCGCAGTTCACCCCTGAGATCTTTATGAAGGTCAGCGCGAAGAACGTCATGAAGCAGAAACATTTCCATAAAGGGATAGAGCAGCTCGTTCAGGAAGGCGCGATTCAGCTCTATAAGACACTCTATACGAACCAGATCATCCTGGGTGCGGTCGGTCAGCTGCAGTTTGAAGTATTTGAACACCGTATGAAGAACGAATACAATGTCGACGTGATAATGGAACCGGTTGGCCGGAAGATTGCGCGCTGGATAGAGAACGAGGAAGCCATCACGGATGCGATGAACTCAAGCCGTTCGATTCTCGTGGATGACCGCTTCGGCAATAAAGTCTTTCTGTTTGAGAATGAATTTGCGACGCGCTGGTTCCAGGATAAGTTCCCTGAAATTAAGCTCTACAGTCTGCTGTAATTGAAGGGGGAGCAAGATGGGAAAAATTAAAATACTGAAAAAGGAATACTTGCGGCCGAAACGCCGGTTCAGTCACCATGAAGAGAGGGAAACAACGACTCATCAAGAAGTTATACCGGATGAAGTCACGTCAGATGAAGTTACGCCTGATGAAGTTCCGTCAGATGAAATGATGTCTGACGGAACTGCCGGACAAGCTGAAATAATCGATAAAGTCACGATCACAACAGCGTCAGAGCATGCTGAGGCAGAGGCATCTGATGACTCAGCGCCTGATGACTCAGCGCCTGATGAGGAAGCGGCCAGCCAGGTAGAGGAAGCGGCCGCACCTGTCACGCCTCAGCCAGCCGCGCGCAACTCTCATTTCCGCTGGCTCTACTTGATTCCTGCTGTCCTCTTCGGTATGGCACTCATGATGCTCTGGCATCTATTCGCTGATCAGCCGGCACCTGAGAAACCGAAGACGGTGCAGGAGACGCTGACGAAGACGGAAAAAGCGATCAAGATAACGAAAGACCATGTCGTCAGTGTCGTCAATCTGCAGAAAGCGAATAATCTGTTGAATGAAAGTGAAGTGCCTGAAGAAGTGGGTATCGGCAGCGGAGTCATCTACAAGGTCACCGACAAAGCGGCCTTTATCGTCACGAACTATCATGTCATCAAGGATGCCGAGACCGTTCAGGTGACGCTGAGCAACAACAGAAAAGTCAAAGCCAGCGTCATCGGCAGCGATGAATGGACCGATCTCGCGGTTATCAAGATTCCTAAAGGCCAGCTGAGCGGCCAGATGAAGTTCGCAGACAGCGATAAAATCATCGTCGGTCAGACCGCCATCGCAATCGGCAGTCCGCTAAGCCAGACTTTCGCCGGGAGTGTCTCACAAGGCATCATCTCAGGATTAAACCGGGCGGTGCCGGTTGATATGGACGGCGACGGACTCTATGACTGGGAATCTAATGTCATTCAGACAGATGCCGCAGTCAATCCCGGTAATTCGGGCGGCGCGCTCGTCAACGATCGTGGAGAACTCGTGGGTATCAATGCGATGAAAATCTCGCTTGATAATGTTGAGGGGATCAGCTTTGCGATTCCGAGTAATGATGTGAAGAAGATAATCGCCATATTAGAAACGAAACATAAGATTGTCAGACCTGAACTGGGCGTCCAGGTCCAGGATATCAATAATCTGCAGCTGGATGCGGTCAGACAGCAGCTGGGTATCCCGGCTGATAGAACTGAAGGTGTGATTGTCATGGGTGTAGAAGGTGGTTCTGCCGCACAAGCAGCAGGTCTTCAGGCACAGGACATTATCACTAAAATGGACGGTAAGCAGCTGAAGAGTCTGGTTCAGTTCAGAAAGATTCTGTATTATGATCATCAGAAAGGTGATACATTGACGATGACCGTGCTGAGACAGGGTAAAACTGAACAGCTGAAAGCGATATTAAAGTAAGGGTGGGAATCCAGTGAAGAAAAGAATATGGCGGCTGACACCTCAGCAGTGGATTGTCGTTTACTATCTCATCGCTATGCTGGTCTCCTTCTTGCTGCTGCGTCTGCCATATGTGCATAGACCAGGCGTCCATGTCTCCTATATTGATTCGATGTTCCTCGCTGTCTCAGGAATCAGTGTCACTGGACTTACACCGATGTCAATCGTCGATACCTACTCGCTGTTCGGTCAGATCATTATCTTGATCATCCTGAATATCGGCGGTCTGGGGGTAATGGCGATGGGCACACTTGTCTGGGTCATCCTCGGCAAGCGCATCGGTATTCAGGAGCGGCGTCTGATCATGGTGGACAATAATCAGGAGCAGATGACAGGTATGGTGCAGCTGCTGATAGAAATTGTCAAGGTACTGCTGACGATTGAAGCAGTAGGGGCGCTGCTGTTAGCCTTCTATTTCTACAAAGATATGCATTCCGTCAAAGACGCGCTTTACCAGGGATTGTTCGCCAGTGTAACAGCGACAACGAATGGAGGACTGGATATCACAGGTGCATCCCTCAACCCTTATGCCGATGACTACTTTGTCCAGTCCATCGTCATGATACTCATTGTGCTCGGCGCCATAGGATTTCCGGTTATCATTGAGATCAAGACTTATATTATGAACAGAGTGCCTAACTTCAGATTCAGTCTGTTTGCGAAGCTGACGTTATCCACCTATGCCCTCCTGCTGATTGTCGGGACAGTGGTCATCTATTTACTGGAAATGGGCAATGCGTTCAAAGGATTGTCATGGCATAAAAGTCTGTTCTATGCCATGTTCCAGTCCTCTACGACGCGTAGTGCAGGTCTCACGACGATTGATCTGACAACATTGACCGAAGCGACACAGTTCTTTATGGGGGGACTGATGTTCATCGGTTCTTCGCCGAGCTCTGTCGGCGGGGGGATCAGAACGACCACCTTTGCCATTCTGGTCTTGTTCATCATTAACTTCAGTAACGGCCGGACGACGATTCAAGTCTTCAACAAAGAAATACACCCGCTCGATATGCAGCGGGCGTTTGCGGTCATGATTCTGGCTATTATCATCTGCTTCACTGCTTTGGCCGTCATTCTAGGTTTTGAGAACGGCAAGCATCAGTTCCTCGAAATTTTCTTTGAAGTGATGAGCGCATTCGGCACGTGCGGCCTGTCTCTCGGCATTACTTCTGAGCTGACCATGCCATCGAAAATCGTCATCATGATCGTGATGTTCATCGGTCGTGTCGGCCTGATCACATTTGTGGTCATGCTCGGCGGTAAAGCAGAGCCGGTGAAATATCATTATCCAAAGGAACGGGTCATGATTGGCTGATCGGCAGCCGGACAATGAAGGTGGTGCCGACATCGACCGTGCTCTGTGCTTCAATCGTTCCGCCTGCCAGTTCAATCATATTACGGGTAACAGGTAATCCAAGTCCTGTTCCCGTTATTTTTGTGGTGAAAAACGGTTCATAAAGCTGATTCAGTGTACTCTCTGACATACCGATTCCATTATCACTGATCGTGATGATGATCATATCCTGCAGCTGCACTTTAATTTCAATCACACCGCTGCGACCTTCTGGTATCGCCTCCTTGGCATTCTGCAGAAGATTGATCAGCACCTGCTTGAGCTGATCTGTCGCCATCATGGTATAGAGCTCAGGTTCCTGGTAACTGGATATCAGGCGCATCTGATGGACATCAAAGTCATATTTCATGAAATTCAATGTATCTTTGACGACTTTAACGACTTCCGTCGGCTCATTGTTTTCTTCCGTCGGCCGTCCGAGGAGCAGAAACTGACCGACGATATCCGTGATGCGGTCGATTTCCGTTTTGATGATAGCGAAATGAGGATTGTCACCTTGACGGTCATACTTCAGTTCCAGGAGTTCGACAAATCCTCTGACAGATGTCAGGGGGTTTTTGATTTCATGTGCAGTGTTGGCAGCAAGCATGCCGATCAGCTCTTTTTTCTGTGCATTGATTTCTTCGATCAGGCGGAGCTTTTCTTTCTGACGCTCATATATGTTATTGAACAGCTGGATGGTGGCAACGATCAGGGTCAAGAGCAAGAAGAGGATAGCGGTCGTTTTTAAAGCCTCCAGCTCTAAGTGCCGGTTGGAGGTAATCTTAAGGCGCCAGTCCACATTCTGGAGTGTTTTGCTGCTGGAGACACCTTCTTCATTCAGCTTTCTGGATGTGAAAATCACATTGTTATTAAGATCGGTCAGTTCAACAGATCTGAGGCGCTGGACAGCATCGACAGAAGTCATCAGTGTATTGATGTTCATTTCTGCCACTATGACGACCGGCTGTTTTTGATAGGTCATAAACTTTGAAATATAAATATCATCGACGCCGTTAAATTCTTCTGTACTGAAATTGATGGAAATCTGGTGCGGATCTTTATGCTGCTTATAGAAATCATATGAATGTTCACGTCGTCCGACCAGGTTGCTGTTGGATGAAATGATGACTCTGCCGTTCTGATCGATGATACTGATACTTTTGTAGCTGCCGTCTTTGCTTCTTGAGCTGTTGATGGCGCTTTGGATGGCCTCGGTTTTAGGGGCTACTTCCATGACAGTGGCAATGGTCTGCACGGTGCTCGTCGCATCATCAATAAAATTGGTGATCTGCTGCTCATGGATACTTAAACTGCGGTCTATCGAACTCTGTTCGAAGTCTTTGTCATGCTGAAGAATGACAAAGTAACTGAAGATGCTCAGTGTTAAAGTGATGATCAGATTCACTAAAATATAGCGCTGTAGATATTTCATAAAGACTCCTGACATGAATTTGATATAATGAGAAAGGGTGATTGCATGCATCAATTTGATATACATATTATAACAACAAATAACATACGTGGCATGCTCTTCTCGGACATGAATCTGCTCAAGGCCGCTCATTACATCCAGAAAGTCAGACGGAATGCCTCACACCTGCTGATCCTGAATAACGGCAACACGCTCTGCGGGTCTCCCGACAGTGACTTCATAGCAGCGCAGAAGAACAGCAGGAATCCTGTGATTGATGTCATGAATCATATCGGCTACGATGCAAGCGGCATCAGCTACGAGGATTTTGCCCATGGACCACGATTATTCAATCAGGCTGAGGCGATGGCACAGTTCCCTTTCCTGTGTGCGAATATCCTCCATAGCAGAACGAAGGAAGCCTTTTTTAATACCCCTTACATCATCAAACAGGTGGGTGGTATGAAGGTCGGCATCCTGGGAATGACCGCCACTCAGGCGTTCCGGGAGCATTATAGTGATGACTTCTATATGGAGAAGACGGTGGATGCCGCACGACGCTGGATAAGATATATGCGTGAAAAAGAGAATCCGGACTTTGTCATTGTCATGTATTACGGCGATATTGCCTCTATCTCCGCCCGTGAAAAAATGCGCCGTGCGACAGAAGGGGTTGATCTGATGCTGTCTAATTCAGGATTAAATGAAGTGATAGACGGAACAGGGCATGTCAATCTGCCGCACGACATCTCTGAGCTGAGCCATATTCAAGTGCAGTTCAGACAACGGACCACCACTTATGAGCTGGTTGATTATCACGCTGAAGCTATTCAGCTGAAAGGCTTCATGGAAGACCACTGGCTGCAGGATGAACTCTATTATATTGAACAGGAATTCAAAAAGACCAGCACCGATTAAGGGGCTGGTCTTATGCGTAGAACAGAATCAGGATGATGGTGGCACATATGGTAGCTGCAATAGGGGTAATCAAGCGTTTTGAGTACTGGAAGGCAGCTGCCGTTATCAGCTGTATACCTACCAACGTGATCAGCTGCTGGACGCTCAGCACCCATATAAAAAGACTGACCGAGGCAAGGCTGGTCAGTATCACGGCCAGCACAGGATTAGTCATCTGTTCCTGGAGCATCGTCCGGAAGTAAAGTTCATGTAGGGGAACAGTCACTGCCAGTGAAATCATCAGCTGCCAGCGGTAATGAACACCGATTGATATCAGTGTCGTCATAATGGCTTCATAGCTGATAGCAGGCAGGAACTGGACGAGTACAGTGTACAAGACAACAATTGCCACACTGGCGATGAGGCTTGCCAGCAGCGACTGGCCGATCCTTCTGGAAGTCAGATGCCGCTTATAGAGCAGGTAACTGAATGTGGTCAGTAGAAATATCCCTGTCATCATGTGCCAGAAGACCTGATCCTCCTGTCTCATGAGGAACAGCAGGATATGAAACAGCACAAACGATATCAGAAAAAGAGAAGGTTTACTCGTCACCTTAGTCATTGATGATTTTATAGCGTTTATGATTGATAACCGTTTTTTCAGGCTGTTCAAGCTGTTCGAAGTTATCCATAATTGTCAGATCGACAATCACAGAGTTTTCGTTCACTTTTTCGACTCTGCCGCGCAGTCCCTCGTGGAATTCTACGACATTTCCAACTTTAGCGATATCCATATTCATGACCTCCTCCAAATATACTAAGCGTCATTATACTAAATTACGCCTGGTTTTGAAATGGCAAATCATTATTTTCCTGTAATTTGATTCGAGCTTTCTTGCGGATGTATTTCACCTGGGCCACCGTACGGTCCATTTTAGCCGCAATTTCAGCCAGAGTATAGCCCTCACACCGGTAAATGAACCACGTGCGTTCCTCCTCCGTTAAAATCTCGATGGCTAACGGCTCACTCTCCAGCTCCTCTCGTTCAGGTAAGCTCTCATCAGCCATCAGCTGGAAGCGTTGCTGATAGGTCATCCGTCTCCTGATTTCATCAAGGAGACAGAATTTCAGCTGCAGGTAGACATACTGTGACTCATTGGGTGTCCTCTCGGGATCGTACGTTTGAGTAAGGTGCCAAAGTCTGATCAGTGCGAGCTGATAGTAATCATCGCGGTCATAAGTAATATGATACTGATGGAGCAGGTGATGAATCATGCGGTCATACTTCACATACCATTCTTCAAACATCTCAATGTCCTGACGCGATCGATCGGCTGAATATTTCCGGATGACTCTATCTTAAAGGCTCTGAACAGATCAGCAAAACCGAGAAATAAGACAAATTTGTAGATTATATTAATTTATAGGCCTATTTTGTTATTTTTTAGCATTTTATCTCTCTTTTTGTCAATAAAACCTTATAATGTTCAAGAAAGCCATTAGAAGGAGGAACTGTTATGCAACACTTTTTAGGTCATGAAGTGGTTTATATTCGTCGTACTAATGAAACACAAGGACAGACTGAAATTGCTTATTATGATGGTAAGGTAGAATGGGTGGACGCCTCACCGGACTTCCTGCTCAATCACACACTTAAAATGCTGAACAGCAGTCTGACTGCCAGCCGGAAATCAGTAAAAGAAAGCCTGAAGTTTGCCCAGTTTACGCCTGTCATCATCGACGCCTCCCAGAACCTCGTGTTCTTTCCGCTGCATCCGAAAGATAGCTATGAAATGTGTTATATCAATAATCAGCACTTCTTACAGGCGATTGATTATGAAGAGACGATCATCTATTTCACAAACGGCAGATCACTCAGTGTCAAAGAGAAATCTGCTCATATCCTGAAGCAGTATAACAAGGCGCTTCAGGCCACAGATTTTTACAGTAAAATGAAAAAGAGGTTCCTGCAATAAGTAATACTTAAATAGATAGTGGACTATTAATTGTAATTTTATCTCTAAATGTATTGCACATGTGTTATACATCGATTATAATTTGTTTAACTGTTATATATTAAGGAGAAACACTATGGGAGACCAACGTTTAAAAAGATTTGGACAATTAATCTATTTCGTTAACACTAAAATCGATGAAATCACTGGCATTGAACTCGCAGATTACAACGTATCACGTGAGCAGATCTACATGCTCGAACTGATCAAGAATGAAGACAATATGACACAGAAGAAACTGATCTTTAAAATGAGTAAAGAGCAGACCGCTGTATCCCGCTCGATTAAAAAACTGGCAGAATACGGTTATATCACGAAAGAGCAAAGTATGTATGATCTACGGTCTACTGTGCTGAAGCTGACACCGCAGGGACAGGAAATCGTCGATATGGCGGATGGCATCAAAGCGAAAGTCGTCCGCAGCTTTATGAAAGAACTGAACAAGAAGGAATCCGAAGAACTGATCAACATCTTGGAGAAAATCTATCACTCATTCAGTATCAGAGATCCATTTAAATTTTAAGGGGACACGACAGCTGTCGTGTTTTTTTGTACAAAAAAGCAGGCATTGCGCCTGCTTTTATTTGTATTGATCAATCAAGTATTTCAGTCCTGTCAGTTCAATGCGGCGATAGAACTCTGCGATACGCAGCGCATTCTTAGATGCCCATTTAATATCAGTCGCGTACTGATGTGTCGCAGGATTAGCTGGGTTCCAGCGCATCTCATAGAGCGTAAACTGCTTATTACCGAAATAGTTCTGTGCGACGTACTGAGCACCGCCGATAATCGCCTTGGCAGGAGTGTTCCAGCCTTGCTGATATGCATACTGAATGCCGCTATTTAAAGCATTGTTGTCGACTGCACGTGTCCCGTACATATTGTAATACTTCGTGCCGGAAATCGTGGCCTGGCCGGTCGATGCATGATAGCCCATGCCGTTACTTAACTGGCTGGTGCCATTACCGGTCTCCCATAGCGCATGACTGATCAGATAGATTTCATTGATATTATACAGCTTAGAAGCTTCAGCAAAAGCAGCGCCTTGGTTGGCAAGAATGCCTTTATTCTCGAGCAACGTATTCAGTTTGGCAGCTGAGATGCCTTGAGAACTATTCAGACTCAGGAACTGGTATTTCTGTGTGGCATCGTTCTTGAAAAGGGCAGGATCAATGCTGGCACGGACTTCAGATGCTGTGGCTTTACGTGTCAGCGTACGGCCGTATTGATCTGCGTAAACGACTTGCGGGTTGACTGTCATCTGTCTCGCAACAGCTTCATTAAGCGTCGTGGCAGCAGGCACCACTTTTGTAGTGACGGGTGCTAAATATCTGCCTGCAATCCAGCCGACAAGACCGGTAGATGACAGGGTGCCTTTATGCCATAAGGACATACCGATTTTTTCTGTGCGCACGATATTGAAACGTGCACCAATATCGTTTTTGAGTGGACGGATCAGCTGGCTCGGACCGCCTGCAGCAATCGTATAAAGTGCGCCGTCAGGTGAGGTGACAGAGTAGACAGCTTTTTTGTAACTGACTATCTTTCGGCTGTTCAAATATAAGTTTTTACTATTGATCCAGCCGACCGGCTTAGACTGAGCATCCACAACAAAGTAATAGGTGTCATCTCCTTTACGTGCCTGAGTAGTCACGTAATGCTGGACCTGTTTACTTGCACCCGGCAGATAGGACTTCAGATTATTATCTGTATAGATGACAGCACCAGTAGACAATGTCTTACCCATTTTTGTTACTTTTTTCATTTCGCTGAAGACATCAGATTGTTTCGTTACATGGCCTGCATACATCCAGCCTGTTGTATTGGTCGCCGGCAGTAGCCCTTTCAGCCAGACACTGGCACCGACTTTCTCACTGCGGATGACATTGAAATACTGGTTCTGCAGGTTCTGGTTAACAAGGAGCTGCTGACTGCTGCCCCCTGATGGCATGGAGTAAATCTTCGCCGTCGAAGAAGTCACTTTATACGGTGCAGGTGCTGTGCTTAAAACGCGAGCAGTCTTCTGACTGATCTGATTATCTTTGATCCAGCCTAACACTTTATTGTTTTCATCAAGCACCTGATAATAATTCACTGAATCTTTGGTCCCTTGTTTATTGATAAAATACTGAATATAAGGCTTGCTGGTTGTGACCTTTGTCAGATTGATATCTGTATAGATTTTGGCACCTGTCGAAGGGGTTTTACCGTACATATTGACAGTCTTGATGCCCGTCAGGGATGTGCTGGCAGCTGTGAGATGTTTACTGCTGATCCAGCCGCTGAAGCCGTTGATAGTGCCGAAGTAATAATCAGTCGCATTGACGGTCACTTTCTTCGTCGGATTGAATGCCTGGTTGATCTGACTTGAAAGGTTATCGTACTTCTGGCTTTCCATCGCCCAAGGCATGCTATAAATACCGGTAGCAAGCGCATTGATTTTGAATTTAGAGGTAACAGATTTTTCGCTGCTGCGTGTCGCTTGTGTGAGCTGATCAGATTCAACCCAGCCACGAGGCACCCCTGTTTCATCGGAAATAAGATAGTATGACTTGCCGTTATAATCCGCTTTTTTGTTCACATAGTAGGTGAAATTGGCTTTCTCTGCAGCAGGTGTGGCAGTGGTACTCGTCACAGTAGAATATACTGGTGCAGTCGCAGTTTTAATCCGCGCCATCTTGGACTGGGCAGTGACGACCGGTGGAGCTGCAGGTGGTTGTGCAGCCGGTGGAGTAGTCGGTTCGACGACCACTGGCGGTGTTGTTGTACCTGCAAGTGCCTGCACTTTCTGGTTATATTTCAGCGTGACCAGTTCAGCGAGTTCATCCATGGTATAACCATTCTCCTGGAACCAGCCGTATGGGTCGCCGTGATCAGTGCCTCCAAGGAAGTTAGAGACTGCTCTATGCGACCATAATGTCCCTGAACCGTCATATTCTGCTGAATCAACAGGCAGGTCATAGTAAAGCAGGTTCGTCGCAATATAATCGGCATAGTTATTGATTGCTTTCGCGAAGCGTTCCTTACCGTAGACGCGAACGAGTTCCACATGGATGAAGCGGGCATTGCCGGCTGGACCTGCTCCCCATGCAAGGTAATCGGTATCTGCCGTCTCAATAATTTCATTGTCATCTACAAATGCATGAACAAATGCGTTATTCCAGTTGTTCTTCATATAAGCGACTTCACCGTAGATGGTTGAAGTCGGATTGGCTGTTTCGTGCGCAATGACCCCTTCAGGCTTTCCTACCCCATTGCGATAAGCGATCTTAGGCAGATCAGCTGCAAAATCTTGTTTATAAGTGGGCACTGTATAGTTCTGTGACAAGATGAAATTATTGGTCTCAGATGTTGAAGCTGCGAGTGTCCGCGCCCGTGTAGTAGGTGTCATTGATAATGATAATGTCTTCGGCGCACTGCGCTGTAAAGTGACGGCGCGTTTTTGAGTCAAGTTGCTGGAAGATTGCTGAGTGAGAGTTTGAGCGACTGCGGGTTTCGTGGCAGTAACACTTTTGGTTGCCACTTCAGCGGTTTTAACAGGTGCTGCAGTGACAGGTTCTGGTGTAACTGTAGCAGCTGATTCATTTGTCGTTTTCTTTTGAGCGGCAGCCGGTATTTCAGTGGAGACCGGTTCTTTCACAGACGCAGCGGCCGGTGTCTCAGTCGTGACTTCCTCTGTTTGAGCAGCCGGCGTTTCGGTAGAGACTGATTCTTCAACAGACGTCTTGGCCGGTGTCTCAGTCGTGACGTCAGCTGTTTGAGCAGCCGGCGTTTCAGTGGAGACTGATTCTTCAACAGACGTCTTGGCCGGTGTCTCAGTCGTGACATCAGCTGTTTGAGCAGCCGGCGTTTCGGTAGAGACGGGTGTTATTTCTTGAACAGGATTTTCAGTTGTTGCCGTAGTAAAGTTATAAGGTGTTGCAGTAGCATCTATCGTTTGTTTGACATCATAAACTTTTTTCTGCTCTGCAGTTGATGCATTTTGATCATCGGTTTCATCATTTTTTTCAGTTTCAGCTGAAACTTGATTTTCTGCTGCCTGTGCTGTTGAGTGTGCAGCTAACATCATGAACAGTAGAGAAGATGATTTGTAGAAGAATTTCGAATTCATAGGGGCACCCTTTCATTTGCAATAATCTGAATCTTTTTCAGTATAAAATGATTAAACGTTGAAGTATAGGGCGATTGAGACTTTGTAATATGACTTTAACATTTAAATATATTATTTACTTTTCACTTGTTCATCTACCTATTCTATATATCGTTACAGAAAAAGGATTGAGATAAATACAAAAACCACCTATCCAAGCGGATAGGTGGTTACTGTGCTTCCCGTCTGATGATAGCGGTGTACTGCCAGAATATTTTCATCTGTCTGATGTTCCAGTGGTTCATCCCCAGCGAGTAGCCGGATGGGTTGAATATCTTGACGTCTGACACTTCGAGCGCTGCTGCCAGCATATACTGATAATAGACATCCAGCTGCTGAAAAGAGGGACTTAACTGACCGTTCTCAAAGATAAAATCAAACGGAACTTCATAATCAAAGATATCAATCACGTTAAAGATTTCAGGAATCGCGATCAGATAGCAGGCGCCGTCGATAAGCGGACTGTCATCTGCCTGATGATAGTAGACTCTGAGTGACTCATAGTTCTGGCGATGAAATTCATCGATAAAATAGAACTGCTCGCGCATGTAGGACAGATCACCGGCATGAACGATCTGCTCCTCGAGTTTATCGAACATCTTATTGATATGTTCATATTTCTCATATGTTTTACGTCGTGACATCTAACCATCCTTTCTTAGTATGATTGAGCTGATGAATAGTCTGGGCTGAAATGAGTGTCTTCAGTTGCCGGTGGATACTGCTGCACCGGTTCAGTCGTTGCGACTTCAGTGGTCGGCGTATACTGCTGCACCGGTTCAGTCGTTATGACTTCAGTGGTCGGCATCTCTGTTGCCGGTGCTTCGGTCTGAGGCACAGGTGCCTCAGTAGTCACTTTGTCATGTTGCGTTTTTTCAGAGCTGGTTTTAGTATGCTTACTGACCTTCACTTGATAGGCTTCATCAATCTTGCTGATTTTCATCGGTTCCAGTGGAATGAGGTCACCATACAGCTGGATGACTTTATAGCTCAGCAGGTCTTTGCGTGACTTAGCGGGTAGTCCCAGGTCCTGACGCAGAAGACTAGCTGTCTTCGCGACATTGGAGAAGTCTGGGTTGAAATAATAAACACCGTTGTACATATAGTCTGTCCCTTTTAGCTGCGCACGTTTGAACTTGACGTTGTCTTTAGAATAGGTCGTAGCGAGGGAGGTGATATCATTAAATGATAAATTATGCTTGGCGTTATTGCCGACGATGTTGACCAGTTCATCTATCTTGTCGAGCGAATCTGTCTGCTTGGCCTTTTTAATGATCGCTTCAATCATCTCGGCCTGACGTTTACCGCGGCCGAGGTCCGTATCGACGTGGCGGCTGCGCACGAGTGCAAGCGCCTGGTCACCATTGATTTTCTGATAGCCTTTTTTGACTTTAATACGACCGATGTCATTCTTAGTCGGTTCATCTATATCAAATGGTACATTGAAGTTGATACCGCCGAGCTGGTCGATGATATCGACAAAGGCCTGCATGTTGATACGCGCATAATAATCGACCGGCACATCGAAAAGGGTCTCAACTGCCTGCATGGAGGACTCAGGGCCGCCGTCCGCATGTGCGTGCGTGATTTTATCATAATAGCCGACCGATGGAATATAGCTTAATGTATCGCGCGGAATACTGACGAGACGGATCTGCTGTTTGTCCCGGTTGAATGTCCCTAGAATCATTGCATCTGTTCTTGCTTTATCAACCGACTGACCATCCCGGCGACGCGTCAGACTGTCATCAATACCGAGGAAGAGAATAGAGACATGGTTCATGGCTGGATTGACAGCACCGTCTCTTAATGAAGATTGGATTGTATTATCGGTGTAAGACTTATCGACTGCATTTTTAGTCTGAAAATAGAGAAAAGCTGCGTACGTAGAAGGCGCTATAATCAGACACAGGCTAAGGAGAATCAGAAGTATTTTCATGGGTTTTTTCATTATTTGTCACCTATCTTCTTCTATTTAAACTACACAATTATACTCGATACCTATGAAGACGACAACTTTTTTATCTTATTACACCTGATAACCTTATGATTTGAAAAGGCTGCTGAAATAGGTTACCTTATCTGTGATTCACTATATCTTGATTCTTTAATCAGGATTGATTATAATTATAATGTTTATAATGGATATCAAGCGGCTGACAAACGCTGATATCACTACTAACTCTATTGAAGGCGGGATTATTTTGAAATTAACAACAGTAGGACTTGGCTATATCGGTTTACCGACCTCTATTATGTTCGCAAAGCATGGTGTAGACGTTGTCGGTGTTGACATCAATCAGAAAGCTGTTGATTCACTGAACAGCGGGAAAATTCATATCGAAGAGCCGGGCCTTCAAGAAGCATTTGAAGAAGTCATCGCAAGCGGTAAATTCAAGGCGACGACTCAACCTGAACCTGCTGACTGCTTTATCATTGCCGTACCAACCCCTAACAACGCAGATCAGTTCAAGTCATGTGACATCTCAATGGTCATGACAGCAGTTGAATCTGTGCTGCCACTTATCGAAAAAGGCAATGTCATCATTGTTGAATCAACGATTGCACCACGTACAATGGATGACTTCGTTAAGCCACTTGTGGAATCTAAAGGCTTCACTATCGGCGAAGATGTCTTCCTCGTGCACTGTCCTGAGCGTGTGTTACCTGGACAGATCATGCATGAACTGATTCACAACAACCGTATCATCGGTGGTGTGACTCAGAACTGTATCGAAGCAGGTAAGAAAGTCTATGGCACGTTCGTTCAAGGTGAAATGATTGAAACAGATGCGAAGACAGCTGAGATGAGTAAATTGATGGAAAACACCTACCGTGACGTCAATATCGCCCTTGCCAATGAACTGGCAAAAGTTTGTAACCAGCTGGATATCAATGCGCTTGATGTCATCGAGATGGCGAACAAACACCCACGTGTCAACTTACACCAGCCAGGCCCAGGTGTCGGCGGTCACTGTCTCGCGGTCGATCCTTACTTTATCATTGCTAAAGACCCGATCAACACAGATATCATCCAAGTCGGCCGTAAGATCAACAACCAGATGCCGCACTATGTGGTGAACAAAGCGAAAGAAATCTTAAAAGCAGTAGACGGCAAGAAACTGACTGTCTTCGGCCTGACGTACAAAGGGGACGTTGACGATATCCGTGAATCTCCGGCATTCGATATTTACGAGATGCTGAAAGATCTGGACTATGAGGTTGTGGCATACGACCCACACGTTGACCTGGATTTCGTTGAAAAAGATATTAAAGCAGCTGTAAAAGACAGCTCGCTCGTGCTGGTCTTAAGCGATCATTCAGAATTCAAACAGTTAACAGACGCTGACTTCGAAGGTATGAAAGATCAACTGATTTTCGATACGAAGAACGTCGTGAAATCAGACTTCGAAACGACGAAGTATTACAACTTCGGTAACCTTTACACTTTCAACCAATAATCAACAATATAAATTAGAGGTGAAACATTAGCGCCAAATGGATAATGCTTAAATAATCCTGGAGTTAATGTTTCACTTTTTTATAGGAGTGCCTATGAAAGACTTAATTCAATTATTCAAGGAACAGTTCTCACATCTTGAACTGATCTATAAACTGGCGATCTTTAATGTTAAAAGTGAATATTCAAACCATTATCTAGGAATCTTCTGGAACATTCTGCAGCCTGCCCTGCAGGTCGGTCTGTACTATCTTGTATTTGGACTGGGCCTGCGGAGTACACGTGCTGATATAGACGGCATTCCCTTTATCATTCATCTGATCAGCGGCTTATTTCCCTGGCTGTTCATCTCACAGTCCATCAATCGCGGATCCAATGCGATTTTCTCTAAGCTGAGCATCGTGACGAAGATGAAGTTCCCGTCAAGTACGCTCCTGTCCATCACGTTTGTCAACTCATTGATCAATCTGCTGATTACGACAGCGTTCCTATTTGTGGTCTCGCTGTATCATCATTATGTACCCGGCTGGCATTACTTGATTTTCATCTACTTCATTATCGCAAGCTATGCCTTTATTTTCGGACTGTCACTCATCATGAGTACACTCACTGTATTAGTGCGGGATACCCGTAATCTGCTGCAGAACTTTCTCCGGATGTGCTTCTTCCTGACACCTGTTTTCTGGTCTATCGAGAACTCAACCCCTGTCATGAAGCATATAACAGGTCTTAATCCATTCACTTATCTGGTCGGTGTCTATCGCAGTGCCTTCACGCATGCGGGCGGAGGCTTATACGGCGCATGGCATGACCATCTTTATTTCTGGGCGCTCAGTCTGCTGCTGCTTTTCATCGGGGCGAAGATCCACTTTAAGTTCAGAAACAGATTGGTCGATTATTTATAAATTATTATGAGGTGAACTATGAACACGGAATTTATTAATGATAATTTTCAGTTCGTTGAATATATTCTCGTCAATGAGCCAGCTGAAAATGAGATTTTTCTAGACAAGGAAATGACCGAGGCAATCGGCAGTGTGAAAGACTACAACAACAAGATCGTCAAAGTCGTTTCTCATGATTTCAATGAGGATCAGAAGATGGTGCTTGTAGAATATAAGAATGTGCTCGTCGGCTGGTTTGAACTTGTCGCTTCTATTCCGCTCTTTAATAAGAAGAACGAGAAAATTGAAGTGAAATATGAGGATTTCTATTCGCCGGAGCTCAACAGCCTGATCAACAAGAATGGCGACTACAACTTATATTTCCAGCGGTATCAGGTATTCAGCCGCTTCTTTGCCTATCATAATGGCCAGCTGCTGGAAGCAATCTTCAGAAAGAATACGTTTGTGGCCTTCGCGCCGTCAGAAGTCATCGACCGGATAGAAGATGTGGAGGTATATACACAGCTGAAGCATGATCAGACAGAACTCTATGCGACGTCTAAGATGGACGAGAAAATTCTCATGAACCAGCTGGACCGCGAAGAGGAAGTCTTTGTCCAGGCGGTCTTTCCGCGTCTGAAGCGGGCACGGATCAAGCAGGGTGCTGTCGCAGGCTGGGTGTCAACGGATGACCTGGACGGCTTTGAGACAGTGACGCCGGCAGAACAGGACTTCAGTGAGCAGGCCATCATCGCTCAGCACAAGGACATGATCTATAGCAATGAACAAGCTACAGTCAAGAACATCATGATGAAACTGCTGAATGAAAATATTGCACTTGAGAAGAAACTGCTCAAGCAGAAAGAACTGACTAAAAATGTGACGAAACGTTACGCTAATCTGCGCAGTTCTAAACTGGGTAAGCTGCAGCTTGTGATCTGGGAACGACGTTCAAAGCGAGGTAGAAAATAATGGTGTTTAGTAGAGAACATAATTTTCAGGACAAAATTGTCAAACGAATCCTGAATCCTGATGAAGTGTCAGAAACGACAGAAGAACAAAGTGCGAAGAATGTAAGTGAGGCGACGCCCGTCAGCTTCGATGTGCTGGAAACAGAACGTAAGATAGAGCGTTACCAGCAGTATCAGGATGTGCTGTCCCGTGATTATCACCTGGCGTTATCTCTGCTCGGTAATATGAAGGAGAATGAATCCTTTGTTGATTTCCTGGAGAAATGGCAGCGGGAAGGGAAGACCGATTTCTTCAGTAAGCTGGAACCTTACCTGGCGACATTACCGGAATCTAACGGCAGCCGCGTCTTCAACAAGATCAACAAACGCGTCGGTATCATCTGTGATGAGTTCCTTTATAACAGTTATAAAGATGTGGTGGACCTTGTCTATATCCCGCATGACTATGAAGAGATCGATCTTAACTTTGATTTTGTGATTATCGCGACCGCCTGGACAGGTATCGACAAAAGCTGGTCCGGCCTTGCCTCATTGAACGGTGCGGTCAGACGTCACGCGATTGAGCTGATTGCGCTCCTCAGAGCGAAACAGATTCCTGTCATCTTCTATTCCAAAGAAGACCCGGTGAACTATGATGTCTTTAAAGATTTAGCGACATATTGTGATTATATCTATACGTCAGCCATCGAAATAGAAGATGCTTACCGTGAGTATACAGGCAATGACAAAGTCAGCACCCTGTCATTCGGTATCAACCCGCATTATCATAATCCGGTCGGTACACGGACGGACTTAAGCCGTCGCTACAAGGATGAAGTCATCTTTGCCGGCAGCTGGATGGTCCGCTACCCGCAGCGTAATAAAGAAGCGGCGCGTATCTTTGATGCCATCATCAAGAACGATACGGAACTGACCATCATTGACCGTAACCTGGAACTGCAGCGTTCCCGCTATTACTTCCCGCTGCGTTATATCCCGAATGTGACCGGACCGCTCAGTCACGAGAATCTGCAGAAGATCCACAAGATCTTCCGCTGGGCGATCAATGTCAACTCAGTGAAATATTCTGATACGATGTTCGCGAACCGTATCTATGAACTGCAGGCCTTCGGTAATCTGCTCCTGTCCAACTACTCAGTCGGCGTCAATAACAAGTTCCCGAATGTCTTTATCCTGAACCATCAGTCAGACTTCAGAACAATCTTCAACAATTTATCAGAGGATGACCTGAAGTCCATCCAGGCCAAAGGTATCCGGAGTGTCATGAGAAGTGAAACAACGTATCATCGTATACTGCAGATCATGCACGACATCGGTATCGACTATACAGATACCTTTGAACATGCGATCTATGTCGTTGTCCCTGAGATCACAGCAAGCATCCAGCAGCAGTTTGACGCGCAAAGTTACGGCAATAAACACCTGATGACCGAGCGTGACTTTAACGCAGCCGGTCTGACAGAAGGTTTCGTGACTTACTTCAAGGATCCTTACTACTACGAAGAATATTATCTGGAAGATCTGTATAGTGCTTTCAAATATACAGACGTGGACTTTGTCACTAAGTCAGCGGATGAGTCAGAGCATCATAACTACACATCTAGCCAGTATGATGGCTTGACTTTATATGATATCAGCACGATGAAGCAGGCCGACCTGACAGGGTATGCACTGGACCGTGTTGAAGTGACGACACCACAGGCCCTTGCAGCTATCCCGGTCAATCGCAGCAAGAAGCTCAGCGTCATCATTCCAATTCATAATAACGGGACTTATCTTGAAGATAAATGTATGGCGTCACTGAAACGTTCCAGCATGTATGATGAGATGGAGATCATCTTCGTCAATGACGGCAGTACAGACGAACTGACAATTCAGATCATCAATCGTCTGCGCAGACAGAATCCATCCATCGTCTACTATGAATTTGACAGCGGCAGCGGCAGTGCGTCTCGTCCTCGGAATAAAGGGGCTGAACTGGCCTCAACAGATTTCATCACTTATCTGGATCCGGACAATGAAGCGATCGGGGACGGCTACAAGTATCTCTATGATAAGCTGCAGGACAACCCTGACCTTGATATGGTGGTCGGTAACATCCTGAAAGAAGATAACAAGAAACGCTCTGAGTTCAACTTCTATGTCACAGGGACGAAGTACAATAACGGTGAAGCACTGATCACGGATCCACATGACTTTATGGAACGCTGCGGTTTACGTGCACAGAGTATCCAGGCGCTGGTGGTCAAATCAGACATCATCAAGAAGAATAACCTGCGCATGGTTGAAGGTGCAGCCGGTCAGGATACGATGTTCTTCCAGGAACTCGTCCTGAACTCAAGACAGGTGCTACTAGTGAAAGAGTATATCCATATGTACTACGCGGCAGTATCCGGTTCTGTGACCAATACCATCTCCAAGAAGTTCTTTGACAAATACTATAAGCTCGAAACAGAACGTATTCCGTTCCTGCTGAAGAACAAGCTGATGGATACGTATATGGAAAAACGCTTCAACTTCTACGTCAAAGGCTGGTACATCGTCAGACTCGACCGTATCAACCCTGAGGAACGTGCTGAAGCTATCACACGTTTCCTGGATATCTACAGTCTGTATGATGAGTATGACCGCCCTGAAGATAAAGATTTAAATGATGTCATCAAGAGTCTGAAAGAAGAAGTCAATTATCATAAGTAGGTGAAAATATGCAGGTTGATCAACATTATTTTAGAGGATTTGTCTTAACTGAACAGCCCATCACTGGACAGGAGATCAAGACTTTAAAGATCGGTTCGTATATTCTGTCACATTCCCCGGATTTGCCCGTGACGGAATATAAGGGCGAGCGTCATCTCATCCTTCTCGGCTACGCCGTGATGGAAGATATTTCACTTTCTACCCGCGATATCCTGAAGATGCTCGATACGAACCCGGCTGATCAGCAGGCATTACTGAACCGCATGAACGGCCGCTATATATTACTGGTAGGGGAGGACGACCTGAAAGTCTATCCGGATGCCACAACGCTGCGGCCGGTCTTCTATCATGAATCACTGCCCATTGCGGCATCTCATAGCGGACTCGCTGCCTATGTCGCGAAGCACCACTACGAGGCAGCGGTCGCACAATACGACGGCATGATCAATGGGTATCTCGATTTTTCACGTTACCACTATATTTATAAACTGAATCCGAACACGTATCTGTCACTGCACAACCAGCAGACCACACGTTTCTTTCCGTCAGAGGATTACGAGGTGATGGAGACGACAACGATTCTGCAGGACGCCATCCGCCATTTTACGGCGATGCGGGACTGGCTGCGTACCCAGGACACTTATCTGACGATTACAGCGGGTATTGATTCAAGGGTATCACTTGCTGTGATGCATGATAAGGCACTGCCGCTGCTGACTTACAACAGTACGGCGAAGTTATCGGCTTTTGCAGAACAGGCTTATGCGAACGATATCAGGATTGTCAGTGATATCATTTCAGATCTCGGTCTGAACCATACGTTATTCCAGATTGATGCCAATCAGTACATCAGTGACGAGACAAAGGACTATGCGCGGCAGTTTGAGTCCTCTCACTCCTACAGCTTAAGTGAGAAGCTGGCAGCAAGCGACTTCAGAGGAAAAGTGCATATCAAATCCACTATCTTTGAGCTGGCCAAGCTGCCGGTCGTGCCCCGATATTATGTACCTGATGACTTTTCATTCAAGGAGGTCATCAAGCGGAAGAAGCCGGAAGCCCTGACGATAGATGCTGATGAGATGATGGAATCCTATTTCCGACGTGCTGATCTGACTGTCGCCAAAGCGCGCGGCCACTATCTGCCGGACCTCTACTATCAGGAGCAGCGGATGGGCAACTGGCACAGCAATATCACCCAGGAGACGGATAACAGTGTCGAAGTCTTTATTCTGCTGAATACACGGGAGATGCTGCGCCGGGTCACCAGCGCGAGTCTGTCTGACCGTAGACGGAAAGTGCTGCACCGCGAATGGATCAACCATTTCTGGCCGGTGCTGAACTTCTATCCCATCAATGAACAGGAGAACCTCTACACCCTCTACAAAGAACAGCAGGGTTCAGTAGAGATCGAAGGGGACGACGTCATTATTGCCGGCGATCAGGTCGTGCCGAAGTTTCCGCTCAAGAAGACAGAGGTCACCTTCAACCTGCGCAATAAAGGCACAGAACCGTGTGCAGTCAATATCATGAGTCATTATAAGAATGCTGCTGCTGTCGGCACGCTCAGCCTGCAGATAGCTGATCAATGCTACCCTTATCAGGCGCTGACGACAGGTAAGTCACTGGTCGTTGAGCCGGATGGTGTGGTCAGCGTGACGATCAAGTACAATAAGCTTTACGACCGTGAGTCCTGGCAGAAAGCTGCCAGACTGACGATAAACTAAGAAGGTGAAATAAATGAAGAAAGTAACCATGTTTGTCTGGAATCATTTCACTAACGATGCGCGTGTCAACCGTGAGTGCACAGCGCTGTCAGAGAAATATGACGTCAATCTCATCGCCATCGATGATCCGAAGGACGCTTCCGTCAAACCCTATGAAGAAATCAATCCGCATTTCCATGTGACACGTGTCAGACGCTATCCGCTTGTCATCACCTGTTACCAGCAGGACAAGAACCGCTTCCTGATCACAGTCGGTGCGGTATCGACCGTGATCAGCGCGGCATTTCTCTACATCAACTGGATGCTCCTGATCTACTTTGCGTCCGCCATGCTGATGGCCGCTATGATGATCAAGATCCGCAAGTTCCGGAAGAGCTTTGTCAACGGTGCGGTCATTCTGCGCATGATCAAGGAAGGCTACAGGCAGAACGCGGATATTTACCATTCGAACGATCTGAATACCCTGCCGCAGGGGATTGTCTGTTCGAAGCTGAGACTCAAACCGCGTAAACTGATCTACGATTCACATGAAGTGCAGTCATCACGTACAGGCTACGATCCGAAGAAAATCAAACGGATTGAACGCTTCCTGCTGAACTTCGTTGATGAGATGATGGTTGAAAATCATACACGCGCCCAGCATAACGAGGATATCTACGGTTTCTATCCACGGACGCTCTATAATTACTCGGAGCTCTACAACATTGACGATAAACCGAAAGTTGATCTTCACGCCCAGCTCGGTCTGCCGCAGGATGAGAAGATTCTGCTGTATCAAGGTGGCCTGCAGCAGGGCCGGGGACTGGAACTGCTCATTGAAGCGATGCCGCAGATCAAAGAGGGGACGCTCGTCTTCCTCGGTGCCGGTAAGCTGGAGAAGAAACTGAAGGAACTGGCCGCAGCAAGTCCGGCGAAGGACCGCATCAAGTTCATCCCGAAAGTGCATTTCAAAGAGCTGCCTTCCTATACAAGAGAAGCCTACCTCGGCTTCCAGGTGCTGCAGAATATCTGTTTCAACCATTATTCGGCATCGTCCAATAAGCTGTTCGAATATATCATGGCGCACGTACCTGTTGTCAGCTGTTCATTCCCTGAAGTGAAGAAAGTCGTAGAAGGCGAACAGGTCGGCCTGGCTGTCGATAGTCATTCCGCAACAGAAATTGCGGGTGCTGTCAATACGCTGCTCAAGGATCCGGCGCTCCGCAACAGGCTGTCAGAGAACTGCAAGACAGCGAAACTGAAATATAACTGGGACGTTGAACAGCAGAAGCTCTATGACACTTACACCGCTGTGGAGAATAAAGAAGTGGGCTGGCTGTCGACTGACCAGACGCGCTTCACGAAGGATGGTGAGGTTATTGTCTAAAGTCAAAGTCAGCCATGTCTCGAAAGTCTATGACCTGAATAACAGTAAGAAAGATAAGCTCATCTCCCTTTTTACGTTCGGTAACTTCTATAAGGAGAAACCGTACTACGCGCTCCGGGATGTGTCGTTTGAAGTGGAGGCCGGGGATTCAGTCGGCATCATCGGGCTGAACGGCTCAGGTAAGTCAACCTTGTCGAATATCCTCGGGGAAGTGACACAGGCCACATCGGGCACGATTGAGATAGAAGGACGAAGCTCACTCATCGCCATTTCAGCGGGTCTTAATAACGAGCTGACAGGGGTCGAGAACATCAAGATGAAATGTCTGATGCACGGCATGAGCGAGAAGGAAGTCAACGAGAAGTTCGATGATATCGTGGCGTTCAGTGAGCTGGACGAATTTATCTATCAGCCGATCAAGTCATACTCAAGCGGTATGCGGTCACGTCTCGGCTTCGCCATAGCGATTCATACAGAACCGGATGTGCTGATTGTCGACGAGGCGCTGTCAGTCGGTGACGAGACGTTCTCCAACAAATGTATCGCCAAGATGCGTGAGTTCCAGGAGAAAGGCGTGACGATCTTCTTCGTCTCGCATTCAACCTCACAGATCAAGAAGATGTGTAACAAGGCGCTCTGGCTGCAGTTCGGTGAGGTCACGGAATACGGTGACGTCAAGACGGTGACGGACAGCTACGCGAAATATATGCGTGTCTACAGACATAAGCCGAAAGAAGAACAGCTGGCCTATAAGAAAGAGATGATCGCAAGACAGCAGGAACGCGGTGAGGCCTTCCTGAAAGATAAAGAGAAGAAGAGCCCGGTCGATTACCTCATCGGCTTTGCGCTGACCGGTCTGCTTGCAGCTGGCACCTATTTCCAGCTCTTCCACTAAAAAAGACTCCCATTCCTATGGGAGTCTTTTTATAATGACATCTTCTTCTGGATGGTTTCATTAAGAATCTTCAGTGTATCCTCTTTACCGAGCGGGTTATGGCCCTGCTGCTGGTTGTGATACATCAAGTATTTGATGGAGCTCATGGCCATCTTGTATTTACCGAGGTTCGCCACAAACGGTGTGAAGTGATTGTCAACATCAGATTTACATTCTAAGTTCTGCATATAGTAGATATTCGGCACGCCGTATTTCTTGAAGAAGGCGGTCGCAGATAGGCGTTCACCGTACTGTTTATTCGCTTCCACCTTATCGTCGGTTCCAAGGAGCCGCTCCAGCATCTTTATCACTGCACTCTCGTGATAGCGGAGCACATAAGTCTGCGGGTTATTGACAAGGGCCATGCTGCCCGTATCCAGACTGGCAAGCAGCAGGGACATATAACCGCCGGCAGAAGAACCGAAATAGATCGTATGGGCACTGTCCAGGTTCAGCAGTGCTCTGAACTTCAGCGCGAAGGCGGAATAATCCTGGAGATAATGACGGTCAGGTGTGCCGACCCCCCAGCCGAGTGTCAGGCCGTTATCGTGGAGTGAACGGTCATCCACAAAGAGACAGTTCGCCTGGATATCTTCAGACCAGGAATACCGGTTGAACGTCGGCAGCTGGCTTTTGGACGGGTCATAGGCACCGTTTGAGAAGACCACCAGTTCAGGGTTGCCTGTCTTAAAGTGGGTTCTGAAATAGAAATCAAGTCCATCTTTCATCACCTGAATGGTTTCCACTGCATCAAACGTCAGGTCTTCGAGTGTCATCGTGTCATAGTGAAGAGTTTTCATCGTATAAATCCTTTCAGTCTTTTCTTTAATTTATCATCTTTCAGTGATTAGTCAAGAAATGACGTTAACCGCTTACATCACTCATTTAAACTGGAAAATCCTATGGTATAATGAAGCATCAACGTTAAGGGGAATGCTTATGAAAAAATCACTGTTATTAGCCGGGCTGCTCATGCTGGCCGGCTGCAGTCAGCAGGACAAGACAACAGCAGAACCGGCACCAAAGGAGACGGTAGAGACGACAACGGAAGCACCATGATCAGAGAAGCCGTCAACTGAAACTGCAGCATCCGATACGACCCGGATGAAGCACCTCGCCAGTCTGGCTGAAGGACCTATCACACCGAAGTCGGTGGTCGCGAACGGCCACGGTCAGCTGATTGCGAACAATATGATGTATCAGCATACCGTCACGCTTTATGATGCCAAATCCCGCAGGCTGACCCAGACACTCAGTGACAAGACGGATCTGTCTGCCATCGGTATCCATCAAGAAGTCAGCGGCGCACCTGTTGAAGCCGTGTGGACGAGAGACGGCAAGTCTGCCTATGTGTCTCAGTACCAGCTGACAGGGCTCGGTGCTGAAGCAGAAGACGAATGTACAGCAGGCACGGGTATCCAGCCGTCAGCTGTCTATCGCTATTCCCTTGATAAGAAAGACTGGGATCAGGTCATTCAGGTCGGCCGGGTGCCGAAATATGTCGCACTGACCCCGGACAACAAGCAGCTGCTCGTCTCCAACTGGTGTGACAAGTCGCTGTCTGTCGTCGATACAAAGACCGCAAAGGAAAGAAAGAGAATCCCGCTGAACTCGATGCCCCGCGGTATCGTCACGCTGAAAGACAATCATACGACCTACGTGACAGCGATGTACGCCGATGAAATCTACCGCGTCAACCTGACCACCGGTAAAAGTGAAGTCGCACTGAAGACAGGCAGCCGTCCGCGTCACCTGGTCATTGATGACTAGGAGCATATCTATCTCACCGTCGCCAGTGCCAATGAACTCATCAAGATGGACAGGAATGCGCGCATACTCGCGAGGACACAGACCGGGCAGGAACCGCGGTCGATGACGCTAGCACAGGACAACAAATCCCTGTATGTCGTCAACTACAACGAAGACACGGCATCCAAATTTGATACAGCGACACTTAAGCCGCTGCAGAAAGTAAGGACCGGGCATATGCCGATCGGTATTACCTATGAACCTGTGACGCACACTGTCTGGGTGGCCAATTACAGCGGCTCACTGGATGTCTACAGCCAATAGAAGTATCCGTCCTGAAATGCTATAATAGACGGACTATACTAAAAGGTGAGAGAAATATGAAGATACTACTCGTAACACAGAACTTCTATCCGGAAATCGGCTCCGGCGCGAACCGCTTCAGAAATCTGTACAAGCATCTATCGGGACACCATCAGGTCGACGTGCTGACGACAGAGCCGAGCTATCCGAACGAGAAGATGTATCAGGACCAGAAGTTCTGGTACGATGAACAGATCAACCAGTCAGCTGACATCAAGCGCATCAAGATGCGCACCTCCAAGCAGAGCAGATCCATGGCGATGCGTCTCCTCTATTACTTTGAGCTCGGGCTTAAAGTCAGAAGAACCATCAGGAAGCAGCAGGCAGCCTATGATGTCCTCTATGTCACGACACCGAATATCTTTATGCCGTGGGCGGCGTTCTTCGGTCAGAGACATGAGACGAAAAGAGTGCTCGAGGTCCGGGACCTGTGGCCGGATTCACTGACCGGCATCGACAAGCTCAAGTCATTCAAGTTCATCTTCCCGGTCCTGAAATTTCTCGAGAAGCGGATGTACCGCGTGTCAGACACAATCATCATCAATAACGAAGGCTTCAGGGCCCATATAGAGCAGCTGGCGCCACAAGTCAAGCAGTATTACTTCCCGAATGCCTTCAATCAGGAAGAGCTTGCCTTCAGTGAAGTGACCGAAAACTTCAAGGTCATCTATACCGGCAATATCGGCTTCGCCCAGAGCTATGACCAGCTGATTGAAGTAGCAGAAGGACTGGAAGAAAGAGGCATCTATTTCAACGCCGTCGTCTACGGTATGAATGCCCATAACTTCTTCAACTATATCCAGGAGCATAACTTCAAATATGTGACTGCCTATCATGAGAAAAGCCGGCAGGAATGCCTCGAGATGATCCGCACGCATAATATCCAGCTCTCCCTCTTAAAGGAGACAGATACCTTCCTGACGGTTCTCCCCGGTAAGATCATCGACGGCATCGGCTGCGGTGTACCGGTCGTCACGAACCTCGGCGGCTATGCCAATCAGCTGATCAACGACAATCAGGTCGGTTACGCGAAAGAACGGGCGACAACAACAGAGATACTCGATGCGATTGAACAGATTAAGCATAACCATGCACTCGAACAGCAGATGCGGGAAAATGCACGGACGCTCGTACAGGAAGAGTTTCTGTGGGAGAAGAATATTAAGAAGCTGGAAGAAGTATTGAAACAATAAAAGCGATCCGCCAAGTGCGGATCGCTTTTTATTGATGGCGTTTAATTAAATCCTCCATAAAGGGAAGCAGTTCCTCCTTTAAGTCTGACCGCATCGCATACTCCAGTGTCGTTGTTACAAATCCTAGTTTATCACCGACATCATAACGGCTGCCCTCGAAGTCATAAGCATAGACGCTTGTGGCTTCATTGACTTTCTGGATGGCGTCCGTCAGCTGGATTTCTCCGCCTGTGCCGATTTCCTGGGCATCCAGATAGTCGAAGATATCCGGTGTCAGGACGTATCTGCCCATGATGGCGAGCCGGGAATCCGTCGTGCCGAGTTTCGGTTTCTCGATCAGGCGGTCCACTTTGTACATGCGGCCTTCTTGTTCTGAACTCTCGATAATACCGTAACGCTCAGTATCCTCCCTGGTGACCGTTTTGGCGCCAATCACCGAAGTACCCGTCTGCTCGTAGACATCCATCAGCTGCTTGATGGCAGGGACCTCAGCGTCCACAATATCATCACCGAGCAGTACAGCGAACGCTTCATCACCGATAAACTGTTTCGCAGTCCAGATGGCATGGCCCAATCCGCGCGGTGATTTCTGTCTGACATAGAAGATGTTCGCTAAATTCGTTGAATGTTCAACCTTCTCAAGCAGATCAGTCTTATTCTTCTCCTTCAAGTTCAGTTCGAGTTCCAGCTGAGAATCGAAATGGTCTTCAATGGCACGCTTATGTTTGCCGGTGACGATAATGATGTCTTCAATACCGGCAGCGACTGCTTCTTCAACTATGTACTGAATGGTCGGTGTATCGAGTACCGGCAGCATCTCCTTCGGCATTGCTTTAGTGGCAGGCAGAAAGCGCGAGCCGAGTCCTGCTGCAGGAATAATGGCTTTCGTAATTTTCTTCATCTACATTTCCTCACACGTTATATTTACTCATATCATAACAGAAGGGACGCTGGCATGTCATTCATACATACCAAGGAGGAGTATCATCGTATAATAGTACATCACATTAAATATGAAAAAAACATAGGTAATCTGTATTTTTTTAGAAAATGGACTAGTAATTCAATAATTCTTTAGTAAAATAAATGTAAGAGTATTTTCAAGATTTTGATGAGGAGTGCATAACATACATGAAGAAACTGAAAACATTGAGTTTAGTGGCGGTTGATAGTTTTATTATTATCTTCGCCATTTTTTGTGGGCGCCTGATCACAGAACGGCCGGATCTACCGCCAGGATTATTTTATATTGTGACATTAGCGTTATTATTATTCACTTTCCAGTTATTCGCATACATATTCAATCTCTACCAGTGGATGTGGCAGTATGCATCCATCAGGGAAGTCGTTAACGTCTTCTATTCAGTGTCATTCAGCATTCTGACAAGTATGGTCGGTGTCGTGCTGTTCTTCAGATTACTGCATTACAATTTTGATATGCCGGTCAGTCTCTTCTTCATTGCTTGGCTGATTGAGCTGGTGTTTATAGGCGGGCTCAGACTGGTCGGCCGCATCATGTATCTCGACCGGATGGATCACACGGATAATGAACGTGTACTGATCTTCGGTGCGGGACGGGGCGGGGCTATCCTCGCGCGTCAGATGAACCATGTCCAGCGCATGAAGATGACGCCTGTCGTCTTTCTGGACGATGATCCGGACAAACATAAGAGGGTCATCAACGGCGTCAAAGTGGTGGGCGACCGGACGAAACTGGAGGAAACCATTCAGAAGTACAATATCGATAAGGTTGTGATCGCGATGCCGTCCCTCGCGCGCAACAAAGTGAAGGAGCTCTACGACAAATCCAGTGCCTGTGACGTTAAAGTGCAGATCATGCCGGACATCGACGACATCCTCGCCGGCCGTAAGGAGGTCTCCATGCTGAAGAATATCGATCTAGAAGACCTGCTTGGCCGTGATCCGGTCGTACTGGACTCAGAAGAGGTCTCCAATGCCATCAATAATAAGACCATTCTCGTCACAGGGGCCGGCGGTTCCATCGGTTCTGAGATTGTCCGTCAGATCAGCAAGTTCGGCCCTAAAGAAGTAATTCTCCTCGGACACGGTGAGAACAGCATCTATCTGATTCATCAGGAGATGATGAACCTTTACAAAGACGGCGCTATCAAGTATATCCCGGTCATCGCAGATATCCAGGACCGCGATAAAATCTTCAGCGTCATGACGCAGTATAAGCCGGCCATCGTCTATCACGCAGCAGCACATAAACATGTGCCGATGATGGAGGCGAATCCACGGGAAGCGGTCAAGAACAATATCTTAGGGACTAAGAACGTCGCAGAAGCGTGTGCTGCAGCGGGTGTCGAAACTTTCGTCATGGTATCAACAGACAAAGCAGTGAATCCGCCGAACATCATGGGGGCGACAAAACGCTGGGCAGAGATGATCATTCAGAACATGAACGGTCACAGTGCGACGACATTCGTCGGTGTCAGATTCGGCAATGTCCTCGGCAGCCGAGGTTCTGTCATCCCACTCTTCCAGAAACAGATTGCAGCAGGCGGGCCAGTCACGGTCACCCACCCTGACATCACCCGTTACTTCATGACGATACCTGAGGCATCACGTCTTGTCATACAAGCAGGTGCACTGGCACAGGGCGGTGAAATATTCGTCCTTGATATGGGACAGCCGATGAAGATCGCGGACCTTGCGAAGAACGTCATTGAACTGTCGGGTAATACAGTGGAGGATATCGGTATCGAATTCACAGGACTCAGACCAGGAGAGAAGATGTACGAGGAACTGCTGAATGAGAATGAAGTCTCAGACAAGCAAGTACATGACAAGATCTATGTCGGGAAAGCAGTGCCGAAAGATTATCATGAACTCCTTGAAGAGATTGATCAACTACTTATGATGGATAAGGAACAGATGAAAGAATTTGTCATAAGAGAGGCCAACAAGAAATTTTACAATTCCCAAATGAGTCATTAAAAGTTATGATAAAGGTAAAATAATTTATATTTGGAGGCATTATGGAAGAAGTAATCGATTTAAAGGAAATATTGGAGATTTTAAAAAGGAACTTCAAGCTTATCTTAGGACTTGGTATTACGTTTGCGTTATTAGCATTCATTGTTTCAGCTTTTCTAATGAAACCGATTTATCAGTCTGAATCACAAGTGATCATCAACCAGAAAGGGAAAGATACCAACGTCTACAATCCAGGTCAGGTGCAGACGAACTTGCAGCTGATCAATACATATAGTCAGATGGTCAATTCTAAAGTGGTGCGTCAGCAGGTCGTTGATAATTTAAATCTGAAAACAGACGAAGAAGCGCTCGCTTCAAGAATCAGTGTGACAAGCGAAGCAGAGTCACAGTTAATGAAAATCAATGTATCAGGGCCAGAGACTAAAAACAATGCGCGCATTGCGAATGAACTCGCAGCAGTCACACAGAAAGAAGTTAAACGTGTGATGGGTGTCGACAACTTATCTGTCTTCTCAAAAGCAGATGAAAACGAAAAACAGTCTCCGATTAAACCGAAACCACTTAATAATGCGATTATCGCAGGGTTACTGGGATTGATATTAGGAACAGCGATCGCCTTTATGAAAAAATTATTAGACAACCGTATGAACACAGAAGAAAAAATCGAGCAATATCTAAGTCTGCCAACGCTTGGTAAAATCTATAAAATTCAGGAATAGGAGCCAGACATGAAAAAAATAAAAAGTAAAGAAATTAACCAGCTGGAAATCATGAACCGGCCTAAATCTGTCATATCGGAACAATTTCGAACGTTAAGAACAAATATTCTTTTTACTTCATCAGATAAAGCGATTAAACGCGTCATGATTACTTCATCTGAACCTGAAGAAGGAAAATCAACTGTATCTGCAAATGTTGCTGTCGCCTTTGCGCAGGCAGGCTACAAAACAATACTTATAGATGCTGATATGCGTAAACCAACGCAACATAAGATTTTCTCATACACTAATACAAGTGGTTTATCTAATTTAATAGCAGGACAGGCTGATCTTTCATCAGTTATAAAGGTTACAGAAATAGAGAATCTATCTCTTATTACATCAGGGCCTGTACCACCTAATCCAGCTGAATTATTAGGATCAAAAGTAAAACAGAATCTTCTTGAAACCCTTGAACAAACTTTCGATATCATCATAATTGATACAGCACCGGTTTTGGCGGTAACAGACTCAAAGATTATTTCAAATTTAGTAGATGGAACTTTGCTTGTCATTAATGCGACTAGAAATCATCGCGATAAAGTCATCTCAGCAAAAACAGAACTTGATAAAAATCGAGCTAATATTTTAGGGGTAGTTTTAAATAAATTAGACAAAGAAGAAGAAGGATCTAATTATTACTATTATGCAGAGTAGTTACTTCATTTTAATAATTGAGGAGATTTTGATTTGAAAGCACTTTTTGGAAAACTTTCGGTAGTGCTTCTAGCGAACATTACAAATACATTAACTAAATTAATGATAGTGATATTAATAACAAAGATTCTAGGAAGTAGGCAGTTAGGTGAATATACTTTAGCGTTGGCAATTACAGCGCCTTTATCATTACTATTTAATATGAAACTGAGGGCCTATTTAGTATCGAGTGATAACATTAATTTTTATATAAGTAGTAAGTTTAGGACATTAACAAGTATCCTTTCACTTATTATCTGTGAAATTATTGCGTTAATTTTTTACAAAGATTTATTTCTTATTATTACATTAGTAATGATATTAAAAGTGTTAGATATTAATTCGGAATTTTATCAAGCTTTTCCTAACAAATTAAAAAAATTTAAAGAATCATCAATCTTATTAATTATAAAATCCATAATATCACTATTATTATTTACATTAGTAATAACTTATACTGAAAATTTATATTTCTCATTAATAATCCAGATTATTTTTACTTTTATCTTTCAGTTTTTTGAGAGAAATTATCTGTATAAGGCTGGAAATGCATTTTCTTATAAAAATAATGTAAGTTTTAAAAATCTCTTTATTTCATTATTACCTTTAGGTATTGTACAAGCAATTTATACTTATTCAGCAAATATTCCGAAGTTTGCACTTGAAAAATTTTATAGTATTGAATTAGTAGGAATTTTGTCTGCACTACTTTATATTATTACAATTGTTAACCTTCTCATGAATACCATAAGTCAAACGTTTTTACCTTATATGAAAAAGCTATATAAAAATGATAAAAAGAAATTTAATAAATATTTACATATTTATTTAAATCTAATAGCACTTGCAATTGGACTAATATTTCTTATTTTGAATAGTATTTTAGGCGAAAGTATTCTTCAAATTTTATTTAACAACAAAATTTCAGAATTCAAAAATGTTCTTCTTATTATGACTATTGTTATTCCTAGTTCAATTTCTTCTTGGATATATGATTCTGCTTTACTTTTAAAAGGAAGCGTTAAATTTCAACCTTTGTTTTTAATTATAAGTAGTTTAATAACTTATATTTTAAGTTTGATTTTAATACCTCCTTATGGTGTTTATGGAGCAGCATATGTGCTAGGTGTGTTCCATTTATTAAATTTGGTATTCAAAATTGCTTATTATACAATACCTAGTAGTAGGAGTGAGTAAAATAAATAATATAATAATTATTTTTACATTATTTTTCTCTATATATTCTGTGTATTATACTAGTAATTATACTGTACATGATGGATATGAAAATCTATATATTTTGCCTTTAGCAACGATTATTATGGGTGGATATTTATTAATCAAATCCTCTAAAAAATTTTTACTTTCATTAATATATATAATTTATTTTATCAGATATTCATTGCTTTCTTTCTTAGTTGTTAAAACAGGATGGTACGAAGGAAGATCATATTATACTCCTAGCATCGAGAATTTTAACAAGAGTATTATTCTAATGGGGATGGAATTAATTGTAGTATTGATATCGTACATTATTTTGCTTAGAAAAAAAGATTTTGATATATATAAAGTTGATTTTCGTTTTCGTCATATTAGTCCTGCTTTAAATCAAGTTTTTGTCATATTTATTATAATATCTATTTTATTATCTCCTTTAATTATTGACCACATAACTTTTTTAGGTATAGGAGAACAGAAAAAATTAAATGAACTTAGTATTACGCAAACAATTATATTTTTTATGTTATACCTATCAAAATTTTTATTGATTGGTCAAACTATAAATTTTTTTTACATTAAATATAATCAAAAACCTTTAAATAGATATCTTTTAATAACTATCATACTGGTTCTAGTAATTAATTCTATTTTTATAGGGTTAAACAGAATGGATGTAGTATTAGCGATTTCATCTGCATTGATAATATTAAATAATTTATATAAAAAAAAAATGAAAGTCTATAATTATTTAATTTTTACTTTTTTACTGATATCCTTATACATTATTTCACTAGGAAGAGCTACTTTTAGTTATCAGATAACATCAAACAAATTAGCATTATTAACAGATTATCTCCAAATATATTTTGCTGGTATATATAATGTAGCTCTATCTTTAGACATAAGTATATACATTAAACAAAATGTATATATTACATTTTTGTATGATGTTATAAGACCTTTTCTTGGTCTTAATATGTTATGGAGACCTGAAACATTACTTACAAGTACAGAATTGTTTAATCAAAGAATTTTTGAAAATAATCAAGTTTCACAAATCATACCTCTTTTGGGTCAATTTTACTTACCTTTTGAATTATTATCTGTATTTATCTATCCTATCTTAATTATGCTCATTATTAGATACTTTTTACAAAAAGTTTTTGATAATAATTTGACTTATAGCATGATATTAATTGTTATTGTTCTTAGAGCCATTATTACAATATTTCAAAATTTAAGCATATTTATTAATGAACTGTCATCACTTATTATTTTGTTATCGTCTATAGTTTTATTTAAAAATTTACTTTTGAAGGTATCTAATAAATAGGAGGATTATATGAAAGCAACATTTATTCACGATTTTCCAGTAATTATATCTAATGAAAATTACTATTCATTGGGAGGTTTTCCAGAAAATATATGGGATAGATATTTAAAGTACTTTGATGAACTTAATATAATTTGTAGAATTAGTTCTGATAAATTCGATATAAATAAATGTGTTAAATCAAACACCCACAAAGTCAATTTTTATCCTCAGTTAAATTATAGTAGTTTAAGAAATTTGAGTAAAAGAAGAGCCTCAATAAGAAATATGAATACTATTATCAAAGAAAGTGATTTTGTTATTATAAGACTTCCTAGTATATTGGGGGTTGATGCTTTTAAATTCATAAAAAAATATAATAAACCTTATTTAGTAGAAGTAGTTGGAAATGGGTATGATGCATTTAATTTAACTAATAAAATTAGTGGGAAAATTTTAGCTCCATTTATTCACTACATGATGAAAAAAATTGTTTACAATGCTAATGGTGCTATTTATGTTACTGAAAAATATCTTCAAAATATTTATTCAACTAAAGGAATAAATGATAATGTATCTAATGTAAACATAGATTGGCAAGAAACCAGGAATTTTAATTTTGAAAAAAAGATAAATGTAAACAATGTAATTAAAATTGGTTTTATGGGAAAGCCCGATCTTAGTTATAAAAATTTTTACAGAGGAATCGACTACCTAGGCAGATTTTCTAAAGAAAAAGGATATAATTTTGAAGTTTCAATAGCTGGTGGTGAAATAAATAATTCATTAAAAGAATTATTTAATAAATATAGTCGTTTAGAACTCAATAGTGTAGGCAAATTGTCTAATAAAAAATTAGTAAACGAATGGTTTAAAACTCTAGATATTTTTATTCACCCAAGTTTGACTGAGGGACTACCACGAGTAATATTAGAAGCATTTTCAAATAACAAACCAGTTATAGCCAGTAATGTAGGAGGTACTCCAGAATTATTAAGTGAAGATTTTATGTTTAATCCATTATCATATGATGAATTTAAGGTAGCATTAATGAAGTTGCTTGATAGTGATTTAAATAAAGTTTTAAACGAGAATAATATTAAACTGAAGAATTATGATTCTGCATTTCTACAACAAAAGAGAGATAGGGTCTTTAAAGAAGTATTGTATAAGGAGAGATTAATATGAAAAAAGTATTGATTACAGGAGTTGCAGGGTTTATCGGTTCTCATTTAGCAAAAAGATTAAAAACTGAAGGTTATGACGTTTTTGGAATCGATAACCTTAATGATTATTATGACGTTCAACTTAAAGAAGATAGACTAAAAATATTACTTGAAGGTAATATTAAAAGTTATAAAATTGATCTTTCAGATAACGAAGCGATTGATAAAGTTTTTTCAGATGAACGGCCTGAAGTTGTTATTAATCTAGCAGCACAAGCAGGAGTGCGTTATAGTCTAGAAAACCCCTATACTTACATTACGAGCAATATAAATGGATTTATGAGTATTTTAGAAGGGTGTCGTCATTACGGTGTGAAGAATCTTATATATGCTTCTTCTAGTTCGGTATATGGTGCTAATACTTCTAAACCTTTTTCAACATCAGATAATATAGATCATCCATTAAGTTTATATGCAGCTACAAAAAAATCTAATGAGTTAATGGCACATACATACAGTCATTTATATAATCTTCCAACAACTGGTCTAAGATTTTTTACAGTTTATGGTCCATGGGGTAGACCTGATATGGCGCTTTTTAAATTTACGAAAGCAATTATTAATAATGAAATCATTGATGTATATAATCATGGCAATATGATGAGAGACTTCACTTATGTAGATGATATAGTAGAATCTATTACTAGACTTGTTGAAAAACCGGCTAAACCGAACCCAAACTGGGATGGAGCTAATCCGTCGCCTGACTCTAGTTATGCACCATATAAAGTCTATAATATTGGGAATAACTCTCCGGTAAGATTAATGGAATTTGTAGAAGCCATTGAAAATAAAGTAGGTAAAACTGCTAAGAAAAACTTTATGGATCTTCAAGCGGGAGATGTTCCAGAAACATATGCTAATGTAGAAGATTTATTTAGGGATATCAATTTTAAACCAAAGACTAATATTCAAGATGGGGTTAATCGTTTTGTAGACTGGTACATTGACTATTATAAGTAGGTGGAAATATGCATAAGATATATTATAAAAGTCCCGTTTTTATTCAACATGTGATGACCTCTATATATGGTTACAAATTAAAGAAAAAAAGATATACTGAATCTTACTTTAAACATTTAGAAAATTATAGAAAAGCTAATATAACAGAAGAAGAAAATGTCAGACAATTAGTTAACCATCTTAAAAATAATATTCCTTTTTATCAAAAAAAATTAAATATTATGCCTAACTCACTAAAATCATTATTAGATTTACCGATGACTTCTAAAGAGGATTTAAGAAATGAACTTGAATTAAGATCAGATTCTTCAAAAAAAGATAATATCAATAAAACGGGCGGTACTACTGGTAAAAGTTTAAAAGTTTATTCTTCAATTAATGATATAAATAAACGAATGGCATACTTAGATTATATTAAAACTTTATATGGAGTCGAGCCGTTTTCTAAAAGAGGTTCATTTACCGGCAAAGAGATTGTTCCGCAAAATCACAAAAATATACTTTGGCGCTATAATTGGCCTATGAACCAAACCTTGTATGCTTCTTTTAAAATGAATAAAGACAATGTTAAATATATTTATGAGCACATGAGTAAGTTTAAACCTTTATCTCTAGATGGTTTTCCATCCTCTATTCATTTATTAGCAAAATATATATTGCAAAATAATATTAAAATTAGTTGGACGATTAAAGCTATTTTTCCCACTGCTGAAACGCTCACAGATAAAATGAGAGAAGATATAGAACGTGCTTTTAATACAAAAGTGGTGGATCAGTATGCGAGTAGTGAAGGTGCTCCTTTCCTGTTCTCTGATGATGGAAAAAAGTTTCATATAGGACATGAAACAGGATTATTTGAGTTTTTCCGAGTAAAAGACAATATATATGACATGATTGTAACCAGTTATATTAATGAAGCCACTCCTATTGTTCGTTACAAAATTGGTGATCAAGTTTTAATAAACTCAACCGAAGAATACTTAACCAGTTATCAAAAAGATGTACCCATAACTAAGATAATTGGTAGAGGAACTGATTATTTAGTAGGTGATAACGGCAATATTGTTACAAGCGTCAATATGTCTAACGTATGCAAAGAGTTTGGTGATCAAGTTATACAATCACAGTTTATTCAAGTTGACAACAATTGTTTTGATATAAATTTAGTGGTAACTAAGTCTTTTCTTGATAATAAAGAAAAAGCTGAATCTTTATTAACTGAAAAGTTAAACCATAGATTAGGAATCAACAATAAGTATAAGTTTAATTATTTAAATGAAATTCCCAAAGAGAAAAGCGGTAAAACAAGATTCATAATAAATAAGATAGGTGGATAGCTGTATGAATAGAAAATTAGGTATTGTCGGTTTAGGATATGTAGGATTACCGGTTGCGGTTGCATTTGGAAATATTGGAGAAATTATTGGTTTTGATATTAACGAGAAGCGTATTGAAGAATTAAAATCAGGTTATGATCGCACAAATGAAGTGGCGTCTAAAAAGCTTCAGAACTCCCATATTACTTTCACTAGTAATAAAGAAGACTTGAAGCAAGCTGACTTTATTATTGTTGCGGTACCGACACCGATTAACGAGCATAATCATCCTGATTTAACACCGCTTATTAAAGCAAGTGAAACGGTAGGTTCAATTCTCACAAAAGGGACAATCGTGGTCTATGAGTCAACTGTATATCCTGGTGCGACTATGGATGACTGTGTCCCTGTACTTGAGAAGTTTTCAGGTCTTAAGAACGGTAAAGACTTCTTCGTAGGTTACTCACCAGAACGTATCAACCCGGGCGACAAAGTACATACTTTCGAAACCATCACTAAAGTTGTCAGCGGTCAGACACCAGAAGTATTAGATATCGTAGCTGATGTTTATTCTTCTGTGGTGAAAGCTGGTGTACATAAAGCACCTTCTATTGCCGTAGCTGAAGCAGCGAAAGTTATTGAGAATACGCAACGTGATGTGAACATTGCATTAATGAATGAACTTGCTATTATTTTTGATAAAGCGGGCATTAATACGAAGGATGTATTAGAAGCGGCGGGAACGAAGTGGAACTTCCTTAAATTCTATCCTGGTCTTGTCGGTGGTCATTGTATTGGTGTGGATCCGTATTATTTAACGCATAAAGCACAAGCGCTTGGTCATCATCCAGAAGTTATTTTATCCGGTCGCCGTATAAATGATGGTATGGGCAAATTTATTGCTTCAACGATTGTAAAGGAAATGTTGAAGAAAAATTTAACTGTTCTTGGTGCCAAAGTAAATATGTTAGGTTTAACATTCAAAGAAAATTGTCCGGATTTACGAAACACGAAAGTTATCGATATTATTAATGAACTTGAAGATTATGGTCTTGAAGTTAAAGTCAATGATGTTGAAGCGGATAAAGCGGAAGCTAAGAAATTCTATAATATCGATCTTTTAGATTTAGATAAAATGGAAGAAACGAATGTAATAGTATTTGCGGTTTCACATAATGAATATGTAGAAAATAAAGATCAATACTTATCTAAGTTAAGCGGGAAGGGGCTTATTATAGATATTAAAGGTATTATTGATGATTCAGACATAAAAGAGGATCAATCTATCTGGAGGTTATAACTTGAAACCGAAGATTATGCAAATATCTGCCATTGATATGACTATGAATAATTTTCTGCGTCCGCTCAACCTAGCAACCCGCGAGGCAGGATGGGATGTTCATTGCGTCTGTCATGAAGGACCTTTTACAAAACAAATTAAAGATGATGGTTTCAAATTTCATAATGTCAAAATTGATAGAAAAATCAGCCCTCTATCAAATTTAAAATCAATTATTAAACTTGTGAAATTGTTCAAAAAAGAAAAACCTCAGATTGTACATGTCCATACTCCAGTAGCTTCAGTTCTTGGTCGCATAGCTGCTAAAATAGCAGGAGTTCCTACCATCATTTATACTGCTCATGGGTTCTATTTTCATGAAGGAATGTCTGATAAACAATATAAATTCTTTTTCTCTATTGAAAAATACATTGGACGTTTTTGTACAGATTATATTTTTACTCAAAGCCAAGAAGATTATGAAGTAGCAAAGAAACATAAATTTTTAAGAACAAGCAAGATTGATCATTACGTATGTATAAGCAATGGTATTGATTTAGAAAATAAATATAATTATAAACTCAAAACTGAAATAGAAAAAGAGAACTTGAGAAAGAAACTTGAGATACCTGATGATCATTTAATAGTAAGTTTTATTGGTCGTCTAGTAAAAGAAAAAGGAATTGTTGATTTATTAGATGCCTATAGTTTGCTTAAGGAAAAAAATATTACAATTATTATTATGGGAATGTTGCCTCATGGTGAACGAGATACAACAACTCATGATTTCATAAAGAAATACGAAGCTAATAAAAATATAAAGTTTGTAGGTCATGTTAATAACGCTGAAGACTACCTAAATTTAAGCGATATTTTTTGTCTCCCGTCATATCGTGAAGGGATGCCGCGTTCGATTATTGAGGCGATGGCTATGAAAAATGCTATCTTAGCAACTAATATACGCGGCAGTAGAGAAGAAGTAATAAATAATGAAACTGGTTATTTATTCGAAGTCAACCGCAGTGATGAAATAGCTAAATATATTGATTATCTAAATAATAATAGAGAATTGTTAGATGAATTCAAGGAAAAAGGTTTGATAAGGGCTCATGAACTCTATGACGAAAATAAAGTTGTCGCAAAGCAATTAAATATTTTCAACAAATTTAGAAAGGATTAAGCGATGAAACTTTTAATTACTGGAGCTACAGGTAATTCTGGATTATTCTTTTTAGAGCACTTAAATAACAATAGCTTAAATTATGATGAAATTCGATGTGTAGTTAGAGAATCAACTAATACTAAAGCATTAGAACAGTTTGGCAATTTAAATATAAAATGCGTTACAGGTGATTTAACGGATGCATCTTTCTTAGATAAAGTTACCCAAGATATAGATACAATATTAAATATAGCAAATATTCGTTTTTCTCCATTATTAGCAACATATGGACAAAAAAATAATGTTAAATGGTTAATTGGTGTTCATACTACAGGAAGATATTCCAAATTTAAATCTGCATCTTCCGAGTATATTAAGATTGAAGATACCCTTCTAAATACAAGACCGATTAATCTGACTATTTTAAGACCAACTATGATTTATGGAAATATGAAAGATCATAATATGAAAAAATTAATTAAATTTTTAGATGCTTTCCCGATATTTCCTGTATTCGGAAAAGGGAAGAATTTACTGCAACCTGTCAGAGCACAGGATCTCGGCAAAGCTTATTATGATGTTCTATCAAATCCAAAGATTACTCAGAACAAAGAATATAATCTTTCAGGAAAAGATGAGGTAGAGTACAGGACAATAATTAAGATGATAACTCATAAACTTAACAAAAACGTGCTGATTTTTCCTGTTCCTCTTCAATTATCTTACAAGATTGCTATGTTCGGACAAAATTTTATTCCTGGTTTTCCCATTAAAGGTGAACAAGTATTAAGAATGCAAGAAGATAAGGTGTATTCTCATTTACCAGCTACACAAGATTTTGGGTATGACCCTATGAGTTTCAAAGAAGGTATCGAATTAGAAGTCGAGGAATACTTAGCTACGAAAAGAGGCAGTAAGAATGATTAAGAGAAGTTTTGATTTATCTTCTTCCTTGTTGGGACTCGCTGCAGTCACACCTATTCTGATTGTAACAGCCATTGCAATTAAAGCAGATTCCAAAGGGCCGGTACTTTTTAAGCAACAACGTCCTGGACTCAATAATGAATTGTTTACCATTTATAAATTCAGATCCATGGCAGTGGAGACACCCAATGTTGAGACGGCAAAGTTAGGAGAAGGTGTCTCATACATTACTTCTGTAGGAAAATTTATTAGAAAAACTTCTATTGATGAACTGCCACAATTAATTAATGTGGTTAAAGGTGATATGTCTATCGTTGGTCCGCGCCCAGCTCTGTACAACCAATATGAATTAATTGAAAAGAGAACATCGTTAGGCATTCATCAGATAAAACCGGGTATTACTGGTTATGCTCAAGTGATGGGGCGCGATGAGATTTCAGATGATCAAAAAGTCCAATATGACAAATATTACTTAGATAACCAAAGTTTCATGTTCGATATGTGGATTATATGGGAAACGTTGAAAGGTGTAGTTACCTCAAAAGGTGTTAGTCACTAAGGAGTTAATAATGAATATTGTTATTATAGGTCGTGGTGGTTTTTCATATGTCGTAGAAGAAGAACTAAGTAAACTGGGTAGTTATAATGTAGTAGGATATATGGACGCTTCTATTGAAGTAAGTCATATAAAGGAAAACAGATACTATTTAAAAATGTTTGATTTGGATTATATCAAAGATGACATTTATTACTTTATTGCTATTGGTAATATTGAAGTAAGAAGAAAAATTGTAGAGCAACTTAATATTCCTTCCAATCGATTTATTACCATAATATCCAGGGATGCATATGTCAGTTCATCTGTAGAAATAGGGAACGGTTCATATATAGGACCGGGAACAATTATTAATGCAAATACAATTATTGGCTCTCATACCACTATTAATACAAGAGTAACAATAGAACATAACTCTAAAATAGGCGATTTTTGTCTAATCAACACGTCGAGTACTCTTTATAGCCATACTACTATTGAAAGCAACTCCGTTGTAAAAGTTGGTAGTGTAATTGTTGTTAGACAACCTGAATAACAAAATGACCTTTTTAGTACTATTTATGAAAAATAGGATATTCTCAAACTTTTTTAAAAATAAGTATTTAAATTCTCATAATATGAATAGCCAAAGATTTATGCTTATAAAGCAAATCTTTATGATTTTATTCACTGGAAGGTGTGATTTATTGCTCATACCTTCTTCTTTTTGATATAAAATAGTATTAAGAGTTTTAAAGGAGGTTTTCTTATGATAGACATCCACAACCATTTACTTATCGGTGTCGACGACGGACCGAAGTCTGAACAGGATGTGATTGAATTATTGCGTCAGGCTGAGGGACAGGGCATCACTGATATTATTGTCACACCGCATCACTATTCGGGTGACTGGCTGAATCCAAAGGAAACTGTTTTGCTGAATATCAAGGATATCGAGCGGATTATTAATGAACAGCAGATTAATATTAAGGTTTACCCTGGACACGAGATCCGCGTCAATGAGAAGATCATCGATGAACTGAAGTCAGACTATAATATGCCGCTGAATGACTCTAAGTATGTGCTGATTGAGTTTCCGTTCTCTGATTATCCGCATTTCGCTGAACAGCTGCTGTATCAGCTTCAGATGGCAGGCTATGTGCCCCTGATTGCGCATCCGGAACGCTGTAAACCACTGATCAAGAATCCGGATAAGTTATTTGATGCGATTGAAAAAGGGGCGATTGCACAGGTGACGTCAGCGTCTGTGACCGGTGATCTAGGTGACAATCTGCAGGAGACGTCGCTTGAGATGATCAAGCATAATCTCGTTCATATCATCGGCAGCGATGCGCATCATGCTGAGACGCGTCCGTTCCTTCTCAAGGAAGCCTATGATGTGGTGGAAAGGGAGTTAGGGCCGGAATATGTGGAGCGTCTGAAAGCTAATGCAGAGGCGATCCTTCATAATAGAGACGTTCGAGTGAAGCCACCAGAAAAGATGGAAACCCATTATACGAAGAAGTCCAGCTCAAAAAAGAGAAAGAAATTCCTGGGATTGTTCTAATATGATGAAGACGACCAAGCAGGCTGCGTTGATTATCCTTACACTCCTCACCCTGTTCTTATCATTCGTCTTAGTGGAGAGTTTGCAGACCACTAAAAGTGATGTGCCTATTAAGAGTGACGTCATTGTTGTATTGAACGGAGGCTCGGGACGAATTGAGAAGGCAGTTGAAATTTATAAGCAGGGGCTTGCGTCTTACATCATTCTGTCCCCGGCTGATATTACAAAGCCTGATGATATTTATCAGCAGGCCATCCGTCTTGGCGTTCCGGCTGATCGTCTGCTTGTCGACAGCGTAGCGACGAGCACCTACAAAAACAGTACGATTGTCAATGGCCTGATGGACCGTCATCACATGCGTTCAGGCATCGTCGTGACTAGTGATTATCATCTGAAACGGGCGAAGGAGATTTTTGAACGCTATAAAGGCAATAAATACTTCTTCTATGTCGGTGCGCCGGATACCAAGGGTCGTTCCTGGTATGAGCGACCGGATGCCTTAAATCTCTGGCAGTCAGAGCTGAAGAAAAATATCGGGTACCGCCTCGGATTATTCAGATGGATAGATGAATAAAGAGAAGGTATTGTCTTATAGAGTAGCTTCATTCAGTACAAAATAGGAGCCATGATTAGTCATTTTCTAATCATGGCTCTTATTTTAATAGCTATATTGCAGTGCTTTCGCACTTGAAAAACCATGGAGTGACTCGGCATGTCATTAACGTCTTAAAAATCCTCAAAAACAGCGGAATAAAATTCCTTATTTATGGGTAAAGTTGAACCGTGACAAAGTTTGACTGTTCTTCTCTGACATTCCTCTGAATCAACTCTAATAAACCCGCTATCCGTTATCGTATCTCTTGATGTCACTTAGCTGAACGCTTCTTTATAGAGCAATGCTTTCTTTTTCGCCCTTATTAAATTCATCAGGTAATTTATGCATAGAGCTCAATGTTACCATGATAGAAAATATCTTCTGTATACATAGATGTAGCCGCTTTTACTTTTCACGTCTGTTATAGACCCCGCTATTCCTTTGTTTTTTGGTGAACATGGCTTGGGCTATAACGACAAGCGTCGTCAGCATCGTGCCAGAACCGGTTAGTAAATAGATCATCATAAATACTTTATCCATTACTGTTTCAGGATGATAATCCACTGATAAGGAGGATGGAATGAGGATGACGATGCTTGTATAGAATGCGTCGAACAGTGAAAGATGGTTCACGTTAGTGAGATAGATGGTGCTGCCCAGTAAAATAAACGCTAAAGTTAAAATCAAGGCCTTAGAAATCGGCTGCTTTACTACATGCCATAGAGAAGTAACTAGCCTTCTGAGGGCGATAAGAAGTGAGATCATTTAATGGCTCCTTTATTGATGATAAATTTGTTATATATGATACTAGTTTACCTCATCTAGGTTATTCTATAAAGGCCGAAACGAAACTTTCCATCATTCTCAGTAAAATGCTATTTGAGGAAGTGATTGGCTTCAATAGCTTGAATAGTTTGAAAAATTTTGTATGTAAGATTAAAATTAGAGTGTAACAATATTATTACAAGAAAGAAGGAGATTCAATGGGAAGACTCGACAGCAAAGTGGCGATTATTACTGGAGGGGCGTCAGGTCTGGGGAAACATGCAGTCAGCATGATGCTGGCAGAAGGCGCCAAAGTCGTCATTGCAGACTTGAATGATGATCTGGGGAGAAAGGTTTGTGATGAACTATCCCGACAGTTCCAGGATAAGGTACATTTCGTTAAATTAGACGTTACGGATGAAAGAATGTGGCAGCAGACTATCGATGAAACAATCTCTAAGTTTGATCAAATTGATATACTTGTGAATAGCGCCGGTATCAGTATTTCCAAGAATATCGAAGCCATGAGTCTTGAAGATCTTAGAAAATCTTTAGCTATTAATGTTGAGGGCCCTTATTTGGGGATGAAGGCGGTTATTGAGGTGATGAAGAGTCACGGGGGATCTATTATCAATATCGGTTCTATGGCAGGTGTGGTGGGTCTGAGTCAGGCGATGCCTTATAGTACCAGCAAAGGTGCTCTCAGATTGATGACCAAGTCAGTGGCGGTCTACTGTGCTAAACAAGGCTACAACATCAGAGTGAACACAGTGAACCCGGCATATATCAGAACCCCTATGTTAGAAGGTGTCTATAATGATGAACAGATTGAAGGTCTGAAGACATTGATTCCTTTAGGTAAACTAGGGACCATGGCTGATGTGTCTCAAGCGATTGTTTATCTCTCGTCTGATGAATCGTCATTTATAACAGGTGTAGATATAAATATTGATGGCGGGGTAAATGCAGGTAAGTAAGAGCTTGTCTTTGAATTGAAGAAAGAGGAGTGAGGGATATGGCAGTGATGAGTCAAGAAGAGAAAGTGAGATTACTGTCGGATGTCGTAGCAATTAAGAGTGTGAATGACAATGAACGTTCCGTATGTGAATATCTGCAGAAACTATTAAGCCGATATAATATAGCGTCGACTATTGAGAACATTAATGAAGATAGAGCAAATTTAATTGCGGAAATAGGAGAAGGTAAGCCGGTACTTGCTTTTTCAGGCCATATGGATGTCGTTTCAGCAGGCAACAGCGACAACTGGAAATATGACCCCTTTGAAATGACTGAAGAAAATGGAAAACTCTATGGGCGTGGTACAGCTGACATGAAATCAGGATTAGTCGCCCTGGTCATTGCCATGATTGAAATTCAGAATGAGAATCTGCTGAAGAAGGGGACTATCCGGTTACTGGCCACAGCCGGAGAAGAAATGGAGCAGAAAGGGTCAGAACAACTTTATCGCAACGGTTACATGGAGGATGTCGATGCCCTTATCATCGCTGAACCGTCAGAATCCATGATCGCATATGCCCATAAAGGTTCGATGAACTTCCGTGTGACCTCAAAAGGGAAAGCAAGTCATAGTTCTGCTCCTTTCATGGGTCAAAATGCTATCAAGCCTTTAATAGGATTTATTGGAGAAGTCGAAAATGAATTTAATCATATTCTGCGGGATACAGAATTTAAAGAACTGGATTTTTCACCTCTTTCAGAGAACGCTAAAAAGGAACTTGATATTGAAATAAGTAGTGAATCATTAGGTTCGGCTATATTAACTAATACCATTATTCAGGGCGGTAACCAGGTCAATTCGATACCTGAATACGCTGTAGCTGAATTCAATGCCAGAACAGTGCCTGAATTTGACAATGAACAAATGCTGGATTTATTCAAGAAGACGATGAAAAATCAGAAGGGTACACATGAGTTAAGTTTAGAGCTCAACTTAAATCTTCCGCCGGTTGTCACTGAAAAAGAGAACAGGTTAGTCACGCTCTCAAAAAAATATGGTGAACACTATTTGGAGCATGCTATTCTGGTAGCGCCGACGATGGGCGTGACGGATGCCTCCAATCTGCTGAAGGAAAAGGATGAAGATTTCCCTTTAGTGGTCTTTGGACCAGGAGACCCTTCCATGGCCCATCAGACAGATGAGTACGTCGAGAAAGAAAAATATATCCGCTTTATCGAGATTTATAAAGAGATAGCAGTCCGTTATCTGAGTGGCATGGATCATTAACTGAAATGGCGACCTTAATCATTTGCTCTCTAATGTGCTGAATGTTCGATATCCGCTTTCTGGTGACAAATGGTCGTCTGGGATGTCTGTTAAGACGTTTCAAGTTTAATGGCACTCAATGCTTTACACTTCAATAGACCAATCTGATAGCAGGAGATATTGTTAAGATTGTACAAGTGTCTATAGCAGTGTCAGAAGAAAGAGAACGATCAGACAAAAGGGGGATTATGATGAAGAAGAAAGTATATATTATTGGCGCAGGGCTGAGCGGCTTAGTAGCCGCAACGGAGTTACTGAAGTCGGGTCATGAAGTCGTCATGCTGGATCAGGAGCCTGAGCAGGCGATAGGGGGGCAGGCTTTCTGGTCATTCGGCGGTCTATTTCTTGTCAATTCAAAAGTACAGAGACGTCTCAAAGTCAAGGACTCATATGAACTGGCCATGAATGACTGGATGGGGACCGCGCGTTTTGATCGGCTTGATGGCGAGGACAAGTGGGCGAAAGCCTGGGCGGAAGCTTATGTCCACTTTGCAGCGTTCGAGAAGGAGGACTATCTTCATTCAATGGGCGTGAAGCTATCACCGATTCTCGGCTGGGCAGAGCGTGGCGGCAGTCGTGCAGACGGCCATGGTAATTCTGTACCAAGGTTTCATCTGACATGGGGAACAGGTCCCGGACTGGTGCAGCCGTTTGTTGATTTCGTACTGAATCATGAACACTTTCATTTCCTCCCGCGTCATCAGGTGACCCATCTGACCATTGAAGATCATCAAATCAAAAAGATTTCAGGTAATATCCTCGTACCGAGTGACGTGGAACGCGGGGCGCCCTCTTCCAGAGAGATCATTGATTCGTTTACGTTTGCAGTTGAGACATTGATTATCACGACAGGCGGTATCGGTGCCAATCATGAACTGATCAGGCAGAACTGGCCGGCAAGGCTCGGCAAGGCGCCTGAGCACATGATTCAGGGGGTACCCGATTCGACAGATGGCAAAATGCTGAAGATCAGTGAGGATGCCGGTGCCCGCCTCGTCAATAAGGACCGGATGTGGCATTATACGGAGGGCATCAAGAACCATTCTCCAATCTGGCATAATCATGGCATCCGGATCATCCCGGGTCCGTCCTCTATGTGGTTTGATGCTGAAGGGAACCGGTTTGAAGCGCCTGACTATCCTGGCTTCGATACACTGCATACACTTGAATCCATCACGAAGACCGGCTATGATTATTCGTGGTTTGTGCTGACAGAAGATATCATGAACAAGGAATTTGCGCTCTCGGGTTCCGAGCAGAATCCTGACATCACGAATAAAGATGTCAAGGAAATCATCAGTGAGCGTCTGTTCTCTCACGGCACAGGGCCGGTCAACAAGTTCAAGACGGATGGCGTTGACTTTGTCCGGGCGGCGAATCTGCCGGCGCTTGTAAGAGGGATGAATCAGCTTGTCGGCAAGGAGCTCATTGATTATGATAAGCTGCGTCGTCAGATAGAAGCACGCGATATGCAGGTGGATAACCCTTTCAGTAAGGATCCGCAGATCACGGCGATCAATGACACCCGTCATTTTCTTGGTGACAAGTTCATCCGGACCGTCAAGCCGCATAAGCTGCTGGACGGCCGTCCGCTGATCGCTGTTAAACTCAACATCATCAGCCGTAAGACATTAGGGGGCATTCAGACAGACCTGAACAGTCAGGTCTTCCATCAGGACGGCGAACTGATTGAGGGATTGTACGCTGCGGGTGAAGTCGCTGGTTTCGGCGGTGGCGGTGTTCACGGCTACGGTGCATTAGAAGGTACTTTTCTCGGCGGCTGCATTTTCAGCGGATTGCGCGCTGCAGCAGGGATTGACCAGATAGAGAGTAAACATACAAATAGTTGAATTTAATAATTATAACAAAAAATGGGAAATCTCAAGGATTTCCCATTTTTTTGTTTTTCAATGTGATTTTTCACAGGACTTTTCGGTCTATGAGTGAAGGATTTCTATTATTTTTTTACGGGCATGGGAAGCTTCCTTTACAGGTAAAACCGGGAATACATGGTTCATCTTAGGATAGACAAATGTTGTAATATCCATCCCTTCCTCAGTTAATTTTCTGTCGAATTTCACTGCATCAGGATACAGAATATCATGGGTCCCTATGAAATGAATGAACTTTGCTTTTGTGTTGAATTTTCCGAAAATTGGACTTAATATCGGATTTTCAACATCTAGCTGACCGGCCCAGAATTCAGCTATAACCTTTAATCCTTCAGGTGCCAGACGTGGATCCGATTTTTCATATTTTCGTATGTCTGGATTGGAAAAAGTCATATCTACACATGCAGAAAGTAAAATAATGTTTTGAGGTTCCCGTAGATTTCTTGCTTCAATCATCTGTATCAGTCCTAAGATGATATTTGCACCAGCAGAATCACCCATAACCGTGAATTTCTTTCTGTCCGTTATAGTCTCAATAATGTCGCTGTATAATAGCAGGAGGCTTGAATAGGCATCATAATAGTTATGATGAGGAATCTTAGGATAAATGGGCACAATGATTTTGGCTTCCAGATGTCTGGCCATATACTCAATGAAATTCCAATGAACCCATAACGGCTGATTCATCCAGGCTCCCCCATGAATATATAGAATGGTTTTTTGATTGCTATCCTTTTGATCATTGATCATATATACTTTCATATTGTACTTTCTTATGAGTGCAACCGGTCGAGAGAAGAAGCGTTTTTTTGCTTTATATTCTGTCTTTTTTTCCTTCTTGTTAAGCACTAAATTTCTAGTTTCATGATAAGATGAATAAATCTTTTTCGTTCCGAGACTTCGAAGTATTGTCTCTAAAAGATGGCTTGAAATTGACCTTTTTTTATCATAAAAAACGATAGACATATCTTCGCTCCTTTTGTCGTGTATCGCTTATCAAAATAAACTGACCAGTTTGTCATCTGCGATGAAACCTATAGCTACTTCCATCGTCACTCGGTAGCTAAGAAATTCTCTTGGACAGTCATTAAGTGAATGAGCGACCTGAATGATAGAATCATCTGTCACTGAATTGCAATCCATGTCCTTTACTCAATGTAATGGGTTTAAAGAGATGAGAAAATAATGCTGAAAACATAGAATGAAGAGCATTTTCAATATCAGCTACCTTATTAAAAGGAGTCTAGGCTGCTCTGTATTAAATCCTTATGTTTTATTTGGGGGGAAATACATAATGAGTTTAGCACATAAGGTCTTCTTAGTTGTCTAGCTTAATCTGACTATCGATGCATACGAAAAAGTGTCCGGATACAAGTGTTTAATAACCAGATACACGTTCATTATAACATGAAACTGACCGCCTGCCATACCATAAGTCAGTCTAAGCTCAACTATCAGAAAGAGCACTACATCGAATCACTAAGGTCCTCATCCCTTACTATCCAGAGGTCGATGATCTGGCAAAGGCAAATCTCAGAGCCATCGGGGAGATGTATGAATGATAGAGACAACTTCAAACTACAGGCAGCTTCTTGCGAATCTGGAATATCTGAAACAGATGGCCTTACATCTGGATGAAGTCGTCGACTTCAGCATCACTCATGAAGTTTCTTTCATCGATTGTCTCATCAGGCTGACCAATCATGAGATTGACGTCAGAGAGAAGAATATGATCCAGTCCATGGTCAAAGTGGCAGGATTTCCTTTTCTCAAGGAGATGAGCAGCTTTGAGTTTAGATTTCAGCCGGGTATCAATCAGCAGCAGATCATGGATTTTATTTCGCTCAGGTTTATTGAGAATCAGGAAAATATCGTCTTTTTAGGGCCAAGTGGGGCGGGGAAGACCCATCTAGCTACTTCGATCGGGATAGCAGCAGCCAAGAAACGAAACAGCACCTATCTCATCAAGTGCCATCAGCTAATTGAAAATCTCCGCAAAGCACGGACTGAAAGTAGACTTGAATCAAGGCTGAAGCACTACAGCAGATATAAGCTTCTAATCATCGATGAGATAGGCTACCTTCCGATAGATGTCGCGAAGGCGCAAAACTATTCTTTCAGCTTATCGACCGTCGTTATGAGAAGAAAAGCACTATATTCACGACTAACGTCAATTTCAAGGCGTGGGGTGAAGTATTTCTGGACACTAAAATAGCGAATGCGATCCTTGACCGCATCCTACACCACGCCACCATAGTATCGATTACTGGACGATCCTACAGATTGAAAGATCACTTTCCTTCGGAGAAGGAATAAAACTGTACACCGTTATTCAGGCGGAAATGTACATATTTAACTTGACGTTTATACAAAGAGAGTTAAATCAATCAATTTACCCTATATTTTCTTCTATAAATAGTTCATCTGTCCGTCTCATTCTCCATTTATCTATCAAACTTCCTTCTAAATGACAAATAAAATGTCCATCTAATAATAAATATTCTCCATCCTCTGAACCTTGTCCGCTAAATTCGACTTTTATATGATCTTTCTCAAAATATCTAGAAATATAGTCCTTCATCTCTTCATATGCAAGGATGTAGGATTTTGCGTCTTCATTATCAAGAACGTAAGCACTTACTTTCATTTGTCCATTTACCAGACCATTAATATGAGATAAAATAGGTATCTGTTTCCACAAGGCAATTATCTTGCCTTCATTAGGAGAAAACATATATTTACTTAATATAAATTTGCTGTTCATCCATTCAATTTCTTCATACACTGGAAGTGAATGATATTCCATATAATATTCTTCATATGTTGTATCTTCGAATTTCTCTAGATCAACTGTAATATAATCAATTGATTTCAGCCAATTCTTTACTGAATTTTCTGAATCAAATAAACCCACTGTACATATCTGCATGTCCTGGTGCAATTCCAATAAATACATAATTACGCTCCTTTATAGAATGGGTATCTCTGTTTTTTTATCTTCCTCAAATTCATAATAAAGGAAGCATATATATCAATTTTATCATGAAAACTTTGAAGGACAAGCATCTTTCTAAAAACAGAAAATGTCTTATTTAATACTGCGGAGCTAGCAGAGAAGCAATACTGTCACAAAAAAATGTTCTCTGCATGCAGTAATAGTCAGGTTTGATGTTTCAGTGGATATTATTTGTTGTGACTACCTTGAAAATGAAACTAGTGGGTGGGTCCGAACGTATTTAATAGAATGACACCGGTGATTATGAGAAGCTGCACCGTCAGATAGAAGCACGCGATATGCAGGTGGATAACCCCTTCAGTAAGGATCCGCAGATCACGGCGATCAATGACACAAGACATTTTCTCGGTGACAAATTCATCCGTATGGTCAAACCCCATAAGCTGCTGGATGGCCGTCCGCTGATCGCTGTTAAACTCAACATCATCAGCCGTAAGACATCAGGGACATACAGACGGACCTGAACAGTCAGGTCTTCCATCAGGACGGCGAACTGATTGAAGGAGTATACGCTGCGGGTGAAGTGGCAGGTTTTAGCGGCGGCGGTGTTCACGGCTACGGTGCATTAGAAGGTGCTTTTCTCGGCGGCTGCATTTTCAGCGGATTGCGCGCTGCAGCAGGCATTGACCAGGCAGCACGTGACAATTAAATAGTCTAAGAAAACAGAGCGAAAATTCGCTCTGTTTTTTTTGCTCACTTTCGGATTTAAATCATGACAATTATCATGATTGGATGATGACCAGCAGAAACAGAAGTAGTTCAAAATATGCATGTAAAAAACTGATTTTAATTGTATTTTTCAAAGAAATTTAACAAAAAAAGTTAATTGTTAAGTTATATTTCGTATTACGAATTAAAAAACGGTAAATATAGGGATTTGTTTTATGTTAAGAATAATACAGTCACTCATTACAGTACTAAAAGGAAAAATGTAACTGATAAATCTAACTATTTAATATGTGAATATTATTTATATTATATAATTGTTATATTTATATAATACATATTGTGTTAAATTTAGTTAAATAAAAAAATTAATGAATAGAGTTTCTTTTTCATTTTTTAAAAAAGTATTGCCATATTGAATTTGAGGATGTTAATATCCAAGGAGTAAGTAAAAAGGAGGAAGCTATGAGGAAAAAAAGTATGATAGTCATGATTATTATCCTGCTACTGAATATGTCATTATCAACTAACTTCTATAATATAGGACATGCCAGCACTCAGACCTCCTCCGCAGACCAACCCGAAATAATAGCAGTACATGAAAATGGAAAAACGAACAACCGTCTGAACTGGAAGCTTCTATTCAATCAGCAAGGAAACACTTGGAAAGAACGAGCTGTCAAGATGAGGCTGGAAGGCGGTCAACAAGTCAATGACAGTGAACTGAAGACCGTATTGTCAGCTAAAGGCATCTCTGCCATCAAGTCAGATACTGTGGACAATGAATATATCCTGAACTTCACGCAGCTGGACAAGCCGGTAACTGTGGAGATATCTACAGAAATACTAAATGAGGACAACAACTTCAGACTTACACTCACTACGAATGAAGCGGGTGCTGAGATAAAAGCAAGCGATACGTATTATCCAATGATAGAGGAGACAGGCCGTATCAGCTATCAGGAGGTACCCGAAGCGGTCACAGCACCGCCTACCATTATCTCACTGATCGATAAGGCAACCGGAACAGTCGTCCAGCAGCAGACCATTCAGCCGGACCAGACCTCTTATCACTTCACTGATGTCAGAAAGCTGACTGATGACAATAGACCGGTTGAATATGAAGTGAAGACAGAGCCGCTTGGTAATTATAAGACCGCTATAACAGGTGGTAATATTGAGCAGCGCTATTTAACCGCTGTCATAAAGGGGACTATCGCGAATGATTTCGGTCAGCCTCTGACGCTGCAGTTCATCGATAAAGCGACACAGGCGGTCATCGACTCACTGACAGTGGAGAAAGATGCGGAAACTTATGTGACAGACACCCTTCCGCTGAACGATCAAGACGGACAGAAGATTGACTATGAAGTACGGGCAGCGGACGTTGACGGCTATGTCGTAGAGCTGAATGATTTCAATATTACCGTGACAAAATTGCCAGAAGAGGCGACAACAGAAGAAGCCACAACGGAAGAGACAACAACAGAAGAAGCGAAGACTGATGAAGTGACGACGGAAGAGATGTCAACAGAAGAGTCGAAGAGCGATGACGTGACGGCAGAAGAAACGAAGACAGAAGAATTGCCGACTGATGAGGCGATGACCGAAGAGACGACGTCTGAAGAAATGACAACAGAAGAGGCAACGACAGAAGAGGCAACGACTGAAAAGCCGACAGAAGAAGTCAAAACAGAAGAGATAACGACTGAAAGACCGGCAACGACGGAAGCACAACCCGTTGAGAGTTCTGTGGTCTACACAGCACCTAAGTTCCGTTCATTCCGCACGATGAGTCTAGCGTCAGCACCTGTGACAACACTTGCTGCAGCCACCGCTTATTCTGCAAGTGATTATACGTACACTAGCAATACTTATGAAAATCGTAGCATGAAAGCGACATTAGAAGGTGTTATGGCAACAGATCAGAGTAAAATCGATTGGACCATGACAATTTCAAATGATAATCAAAGATATTATTACACTTCAAATTTAGAAGATATTGTTGTAAGTAATAATTTGAATTATATGACTTCGCTAAATTTAACTAACCCGAAATATAATTATTCAACAAGTCTTAATGTGACTAGGAGAAGTACAGGTGCATATACTTCTGAATTTAAAATATATCCTTTTGATACAACTTTAAAATTTTCGACACCTATTACTAATTCAAATCAGTCCAGCTACTCATTAACCATTGGTGGAATGTCTTATGCGGGAGATTATCCTGTCAATTTGACCGGCACTTTCACATTGAAAGAAAAATCATCAGCGCCTGTTGTGAAGCCAGTGTCCGTTTATAGTACAGCGGTAACAGGAACGGCAGCACCAGGGGCTACAATCAATGTTATGAAAGGCACGGCTCAAGTAGGAACGGCGACAGCTGATAGTTCGGGTAACTATTCAGTGGCAATTCCTAAACAAACGGTAGGAACAGTTTTAAGTGTCACTTCAACTGAAGCAGATAAACGAGTGAGTGATTCAACAAATGTTACCGTCTCGAGTTCAGTGCCTATGATTATCAATAGTGTATATAGCGATCAGACTTATGTGACTGGGACTGCCGAACCTGGCGCGATGGTTACGATTAAAAACTCAATGGGGGCTGTCCTTGGGAGTACTAAAGCATCTCCTGATGGTTTGTATTTTGTGGAACTATATCGTCCGTTAATTGCAGGAACTGTCATTACTAGTGAAGCAGTTTCTACTATTGGCACAAAAACAGCAACTGCAACCGTCCTTGCTGCCAGCAGTACAGGGACGCCAGGAAGCGGCGTAACCATTATTGAACCTAGTCCGACACAGAAATGGCCATATCCTAGTGATTCTTGGGACGAACGTGGTTTATACCGTAATAGAGTGCCTCAACCGGTTGAATACAACGAATCATTCCAGTGGAAAGCGGCACAGCCTACAAGTACACCAAATGAATACGCAATTGATTTAAAAACCCAAGGGAGAGTTGCATCTACGGTAGAACCTCTTGACATAGTTTTAGTTTTAGATGTTTCTGCGAGTATGAATGAACTAAGTGTTGACAAAAATAAAAAGATTACAAATATGTATAATAGTGTTAAAAGTTTCGTTCAGGAAATTACAAAGGCTAATACTTCTACAAAAAGTATGGTCAGAATTTCAGTGGTAACTTTTGGTAGTCATGCATCACAACCGTCACCTTTTGAAACTTCAGCTGCAGCAATTATTAATAGACTACCAAGTACAACTGCAACTGGCGAAGAAGGAGGAACATTTACTCAACAAGCACTTAATACTGGCATTAGGAGCTTCGAAAATAACGGAAATAAGAAAGTCATGATAGTGATGACAGACGGAGCGCCAACTTTTAGTTATTTAGGAAAAGTAGGAACCACTGCAAAAACTATCACTGAATTTGATGAGACAAAGATAAAAGGTAGTGGAAGGTCTTATAGTTTAGATGGTAATAAAATATTAAGTTATGATACAAATCAGTATTCATTAAGAAATTCAGTTGTAGTGGATAATAATGGAGATCCGACAATTTCCCAAGCTAATAAAAATAAACATGACTACCCATCTGTAAATATATTCTCTGTTGGTATGGATACGGCAGGAGGTAGTAGTGGTGCAACTGTAACACAAATGAACGAAGTATTAAATGCTATAGCGTCTAAACAAGATAATAGTCTGTCCGTTTCTGGAAGTTCAGAAGGTTTGAATAATGCTATATCTAAAATTTCCCAAAGTATATCTAACAGCATTTCTAACGGGGGCGTTACAGATCCAATTGGTCCTATGTACGACTTGAATCTAGGCAGCAATAATGTATTTGATGCTTCAGACTACACATTGACAGCATCTGATCCTGCCTTAATCTCTAATGGCAAAGTAGTTCCAGTTTATGATCCGACAAAACGTACAATTACTATTCCTAATCTGAACTTAGGTAAAGGCGAATGGGTCAATATCAATTATAAAGTCAAGTTGCGGGTGACTGATGACAGCTTTGTTGAGAACCAGTGGTACCCGATGAATGAACGAACAACTCTTCGTGCAACTCCGACAACAGCTGATAAAGATTTAAGAGATTATCCGATTCCCGAAGCAAGAGCGACGAGTCCAGTCTATAGTTTCAGCTTCAATAAACTGAGTGATGCGAATACGCCGCTAGGTGGTGCTACTTTCGAACTGAAAGACGCTGCCGGCAAGGTGATGACTCAGACTTCCAGTTCAAACGGCCTAGTTAAGTTCGATAACCTGAAAAAAGGGACGTATACATTAACCGAGACTGTAGCACCGTCCGGTTATGGCAAGGATTCTAAGACGTATACGGTCGTCATTGCGAGTAACGGCGACATCAAAGTCGACGGCGTGCTTTACTCAGGCACGAATGTCTTCAAGGTTATCAATAAGAAAGTGCTCGGTTCTATTGAGGTCATCAAACATCAGAGTGGTGATGAAAGCAAGGTACTTGCTGGAGCTACATTTGAACTGCGGGATTCGACAGGTAAAGTAGTAAAAACAATGACGACTGGTACAGATGGTAAGGTACTTTTCAGCGAATTGCCGCTTGGCAGCTATTCGCTTGTGGAGACAAAGGCGCCTGCCGGCTACCAGCTGAAGTCCACACCTTTGAAAGTAGAGGTGACATCTGCCACTAAAGTGGTCGTCAAAGTCGCCAACCAAAGTACTGCGTCAGTCCTTCCGAATACAGGCGGCATAGGCACTTGGCTGTTCACGCTCTTTGGTCTACTGATGATTGCAGTCTCACTGATTATCAGAAAGAAGTTTGCATAAATTAAGCCGCATCCGCGGATTAATATAAATAAATTATAAAAATATGAGGAGGCATTTATGTCTAAATTATTCAAACGTTTGCCGCTACTTCTGGTTCTTGCGTTATTAGTAAGTATAGTTTTACCTGTAAGTCAGGCTTTTGCAGCTAACGAAACAACTTTAACGATACACAAGATTGATGGAACAGGTGTTGATACACATCCTGCAACTAATGGAGAATTAACGGGTGAAGGGCAAAACTATAAAGGGATCCAGAATATTAGTTTCACTTATTGGAGCATCAGTAAAGAACAATTTGACGCGATGAAAAATGATTCTGCTAGTTATAAAACAGTAGACATGGTTGAAGGTAAGTATGGTGACTTAAAAGGAAAAGGTATAAATACGGGCGTTACTGATGTAAAGGGTGAAGTTAAAGTTACGAATTTAGCAGAAGGTTATTACTGGTTCGTAGAAAATACACCAACAACAGTTGCATCGTCAGCAGCAGTCCCATTCGGCTTAAGTCTGCCGCTTTCAAATGAAGGTCGCACGGGCTATATTAATGATTTACATGTATATCCTAAAAACATTCTTGAAACTACTAAACCTACAATCGATAAAGATGTGAAAGCTGATGGTACTAAAGAAGCGAACTACAATGTAGGTGATGAATTCAATTGGTTCATTCAGCCAACAATTGTTAAAGGTATTGCTGATTATGCAAAATTTACAGTGACTGATAAAATCGATACAAAGTTAGATTTTAATGATGCCAGTAAAGTTGTTGTCGAGTTAAACGGTCAAGCTATGCTAGCTGGAACTGACTATGTTGCAGAGTATGATGCTGCAACACGCATATTAAAAGTAGATTTCACTAGCGAAGGACGCAAAAAGTTAGGAACAGCCATTGGTGGTAAATTAAACATTAAAGTACCAACAAAAATCAACAACACAGCAATCATGGGTCAGGCGATTAAGAATAATGCCACGTTGACATTCGACAATAATCACGGTACGAGTGGCACGCCTTCTGTACCAAAAACTGATATTCCTAAAGTATATACAGGCGGTAAGAATTTCATTAAAACTGCAGAAACTGAAGACGGTAAACCACTTCCTGATGCTAAATTCGTTATTAAAAATTCAGCGGGTGAATTTGTTGCCATTGACGATAATGGAGTTGTGACTTATGTTAAAGATCAATCAAGTGCAGAAATATTCACTTCAAAAGAAGACGGAACATTTGAAGTAAAAGGTTTAGCATATGGAACTTATACTTTAATAGAGACTAAGGCTCCTGAAAAATATACACGGCCAACTAATCCTGAAACACCATTCACAGTAGACAAAACATCTTACTACACAGATCCTGAAGCAATTACAAGCACAGATACTGCACCAACAGCAGCGCCGACAACAATTATTAACAAACAGACGTTTATCCCTAACACAGGTGGTATCGGTACAGTGATCTTCACTGTTGTAGGTCTTGCATTAATGGTACTGGCATTCGTATTGTTAAGAAGAAGACAACAAGCTTAACATCATGCTATATAATAATAAGGTAGACTTTGGTCTGCCTTATTTTTTATAAGGAGGAGAGTCATCTTGAGCTCCGAGAAAAAACAGAAAAAGAATCATCGTCTTTCTAATTTAATATTTGCCCTTATATTTCTTATTGGTCTTGGTATATTGATCTACCCGATGATCAGTGCCGTCTACTATGATTATGAATCCGGGACTGAAGTAAATGACTTCAACAAAGAAGTGGAGCTTTTGTCCGACAAGGAGATTGACAGTCGTATTGAGAAGGCGAAAGCCTATAATGAGTCACTGAACGGCAATGAAGTGCTCCATGATGCCTACAGTCAGGAAGAAGAAGCAGCAGGTAAGAGGGAATATGCGAAGATGCTGGAAGTGCACGAGAAAATAGGACACGTGGAGATTCCGAGGATTCATCAGGATTTGCCGCTGTATGCGGGGACGACTGAGCGTGTGCTGCAGCAGGGTCTCGGTCATCTGGAAAATACGTCACTGCCAGTAGGTGGCAAGTCGACGCATAGCGTCATCACCGGCCATCGCGGTCTGCCCGGCAAGAAGCTGTTTACAGACTTGGATAAGATGAAGGTCGGCGATATGATTTATGTACATAATATCAAAGAGATCCTGGCCTATAAGGTGGACCGTATTAAAGTGATTGAGCCGAATGACTTCAGCAAGCTGAAGATTGTCAATGATAAGGACCAGCTGACACTGCTGACCTGCACGCCGTATATGATCAACTCGCACCGTTTGATTGTCACCGGTCACCGCGTGCCGTATACACCTGAAGAAGCGAAAAAACATGAGGCGGCACAGGAGCCTTGGTGGTATAAATTCCTGAATGTCTACAAAAACTACTTGATTGGTCTTGCTGTAGCGCTTATCTTATACTTATTATACCGTCTATGGAATAAGCGGAAGAAGAGGTAATGTCATGAATAAGTGGCTTTCTGTTGTGCTGTTTTGCGCGGGGCTCTTTATCTGTCTCTATCCCCTCGCTGCGAAAGTGTACTATAACTATGATATGTCGCAGGAGTCTGAAGCGCTGAATAAACAATTTCAGGTGGACTCTGACGACCAGAAGAATAGATATATACAGTTTGAGCAGTACAACCGGCAGATGACGATGAATCAGACGATTGAAGTGCCGGCAGTCAAAGTGAAGAAGAATGACAGTGACGATGAACAGATGTTTTCCGATGATGTCATCGCGACAGTGAAGATCCCGGAGCTGAACCTGCATTATCCGGTATACGACAAAGCGACGCCGGCAAACTTGAACCGCGGTGTGTCACGTGTTGAAGGCACGAGCTATCCCGTCGGCGGCCGCTCGACAAACAGCGTCCTCGCCGCGCACAGCTATTCGCCTTACCATGAATGGTTCACACATATTGACCGTCTGAAAAACGGCGATCAGGTGATCATCAACAACTTCAAAGAGACACTATACTATCGAGTGTATGACCGTGTGATTGTGACGCCCGACAAAGTGGAGGCGATGGCGGTCAGACAAGGGAAAGATATCCTTACACTTCTCACGTGTACACCGTCAGGAGCAGAGCGTCTGCTCATCTATGCCGAGCGGACGACGAAAGAGGGAAAGAAAGTGACACCGAAACTTGTTCTGCCGCAGCCTATGGAAGAAAAATCCATATGGGAGAAAATGAAAGTGCTGTCAGATTCCTGGCTGCTTTTATCGATTGCTGGCCTATTATCACTTATGTTTATTGACAGACTTATTCGTAGTAGAAGCTAGAAAACGCGCCGTCCTGCTTATCAAGCAGGGCGGCTTTATGCTTATGTATCTTTATAAAGACTGATTCGCAGCACTGTACGAGTCATCCATCAGAAATTCAATTGCATGAACTGCTAAAAAGTAAATTCGATATAAGCCTTCAGCTCAATTCCCACAGATTAAATAAGGGAACTGATGAGTGTTATGAGGCCTGCTGAGATTAAGATGCCGAAAAAGACTATAAAATAAATATTTCAAGATAAAAGTATTGCTAGATTATTTTGTGTATGATAATATTTGAAAGTCGTTTATTTTATAGAGTGATATTAAAACAAAAATCACCTGAACTATTTAGTTGGCATCAATCATATTGCTTTATAACAAAATAAAAAAACGTTATTATAAGGAGAACAGGAAATGAAAACAAACAAATTACTAGCAACGTCTATCGCAGCAGGATTATTGGTAACCCCATTTGTAACTACTAATGCACATGCTGAAACTCAATCAGCAACATCTCAGGCGAGAGTAGAGTTCAATTTACCGGAAAACGAGGTAACGCCTCAATCGCCTGACGGTTCAGGTCAGACTAATAACAGTATTGTGTCCGGTGATCTCGAAAAGGGTGGTACAGGTACTATAACTAATCAGACAGGATCATTAACTTTGGACTACGTGACTCACTTAGACTTTGGTGTTCATACAATTGACACAGCTAGACATGTTTATAATACAACAACAAATCAGCCTTATATTCAGGTTTCTGACCGTCGCGGTTCAGGTGAAGGATGGAATGTCACAGCGGAACTCGGACGTTTCAATGATGGTAAGGCGGATACATTACCGGGTGCAGCAATCAACTTAAGTAATGGCGCAGCAAAATCTTCAGCTACTACATCCCAACCAATTCCTGAGGATAATATTGAACTGGTTTCCGGTCAGGGGGCTCAACCTGTGGTCAAAGCAGCTGCCAAAACAGGTGAAATCAGTACAGCAGAAGGTTTAGGCACATGGACAGTAGACTGGCTCTCATCAAATCCTGAGAATGAAAAAGTCACATTAACTGTTCCGGAAGGCGCGGCTTCCCCAGGGACACATACTGCGACAATCACTTGGACTTTGGGAGCAACTCCTGAGTAATAGTATCTTGACTTTACAGGCTCCAGGCATTATGCCTGGAGCACTTTTAATATAACGGGAGGTTTAACGATGAAGAAAATGATATTCGTGCTTATAACATTATTGCTCGTGCCATCCGCTGCCTATGCTGATACTGGAGATGTGCCGTTTTCTGTGGCACCGGTCTTCCCTGATAATCAGTCTGAGGAAATAACGGATTATTTCGATCTGGAGATGAAGCCTGGTGACGAGCAGCAGCTGAAGGTCAAGCTGTTCAATACGACGGCTAAAATGAAGGAGATAACGATATCAGCTAATTCTGCTGTTACAAATGGCAATGGTCTTATAGTCTATGATGGCAGTCTGAAGTCTGAACAGCAGCAGCCGTTCAGTGAACTGGCAGAGGTGAAGGAGAAGACGGTTAAGCTTGCGCCCGGCGAAACACGGACGACCAGTATTAAGGTCAAAGCGCCTGATAAGGACTTCGATGGTGAACTGCTGGGCGGCTTACACTTTCTGCAGAAAGCAGACACTGATGAGACAGGGAGCGTCCAGATAAAAAATAACTATGCTTATGTCATTGCTGTCCGTCTCCACGAACAAGGCAATGACACTGCTGTGGAACCAAAACTCAGCCTAAAGAAAGTCAAACCAGCACTTGCCGGTTACCGGACAGCAGTAAAAGCAACATTTGTCAATGAGGAGCCTGTAAGGATGAGTAAGCTGAAGTTCGATGCCCAGGTGTTCAGAAAAGGCAGTGACAAACCATTGTATGTACAGTCAATTGACAGCTTCGCGATTGCACCGGATGGAACATTTGAAGTGCCGATGCTGCTGAACAATCAGCCGCTTGAAGCTGGAGATTATATTTATAAGGCAACATTCAAGGATGGCAGTCAGACTTATCCTCTACAAAAAGAGTTCACAATCAACCGTGAGCAGGCTGAGAAAGTGAACAGCCAGGCGATTGAACTGGATAAGCAGACAAACTGGTGGCTCTATATTGCTGCCGCATTACTTGCGATTATTGGTTTACTGATCTATTTAGTGGTGAGGTTAAGCAGAAAAGTAAAGGGGTAGATGAAGATGAATCGAATAACTAAAGTCATGATGATTCTGCTGTTATTCATCACTTTTATACCAATGCCTGTGCAGGCAGAAACTACGCTCTGTGAAGACACAGTATTTAAGGTGAGTTCACCTCGGACGGGTGATACGAAGCTTTCCGGTACAGCTCTTAAAAACGAGGGTCTGACAATCAAAGTGGATGAAGAAGAGTACCCTTTGACGGTCAAAGCAACGGGTGAATACGAGCTGACACTTGACCAGCCGCTGAATGACGGTCAGAAGATAATCATTGAGCAAGGGTCCAATAAACTAGAGATAACAGTGGAAGAGAAGCCAGCAGAAACTGAGCAGCTGTTAGAAGCGGCTTTTAACTGCGACGGATTAGTGGATAAACCGACGACAGAAGAACCGACGACAGAAGATGCGTCAACAGAGACTAAGACAGAGGAACCGACAACGGAAGAAGCGTCAACAGAGACTAAGACAGAAGAACTGACGACAGAAGATGCGTCAACAGAGACTACGACAGAGGAACCGACAACGGAAGACGCGTCAACAGAGGCTAAGGCAGAGGAACCGACAACGGAAGACGCGTCAACAGAGGCTAAGACAGAGGAACCGACGACCGAAGCTAAGACAGAGGAACCAACAACCGAAGCTAAGACAGAAGAACCGACGACAGAGCAGCCAACGGTAGAAAAACCGAGTACGACATCGGCGACAACAGAGCCGCCTGTCTCCAGTTCAGTTGTCTTCAAACAGCGATTTACACGTTCGCTGCTCCCTTCTCTTGACAGCTCAGTTCAAAGAACCGCAGTTGCTACTACACCAAGGTATACATCATGTCCGACTCGGGACCAATATAACAGCTCTATTTCAGTGAACAGTGATGGACCGTTCAGACAGAGTGTACAGGGTAATGTAGTCTGTGTTAAATCAGTGTCAGAATTTGATGCAGAAATTAAAAATGGTGCAACTGAAGTCATTATATTTATGGCGGATATGGATAATGTCACACCTAATCGCGCGTCTCTGGATGTTATATTGAAATCTGAAACTGGACAAAAAGTGATTGATGCTAATGGCTACAGCCTTTCTGTAGCAAATGGAGGTTATCTTCTTGTCAACCGAAATTCTGATATTACTAACTTAATAGTGAAAGATGCATCGAATTTATACTCGGCTAATAATGAAGATATTAATGGTATGTTCAATATTGACTTCGTTGGTATCAACGTTAATATTGTCAACTCAACTTTTAACAGAGACAATCTGGCGGCCGGTCATTTAGGTGCCAGCTGGGAGAGTGCATTGCATTTCTATGGTACCAACATTATTAACTCCAATTATAATTATTCAGTTTTCTATCGCTTTGTCCATGTCCATGATAATGCATCATTGACGTTGAATAATGCCCAGAAAAGCGGCTTTAATTTTCAGACAAGCGGCAAAACGTCAGTTGCTGCTCCGAAAAGTGGTATGAAGATTGGACGTAATGCGACAGTCAATATCAATGTCAAAAATGATGCCGGGATACTTAGTCAGAATAATTTGTTCGAACTGACAGTTGGTGCGGGTAGTAAACTCGATGTAAAAGCTGATAGAGGTTTTGTGATGAATACATCTACTAAAGGAGAAATCACATTTGATGAAGGCTCAATCGTCAAGATGGACACCACATCAGATACTTTTAAATTAACCAGTGATACATCAATAGCTATCAACAGCACTGCCGATGTCGACCTCAGAAGTTCAGCCGGTCGTCTCTTTGGAGGTAATAAGACGCACACATTTGATATCCAGAACGTTGCAGTAAGAAGCTGGCTGACTGATAGCAGTAAAGCCCATGATTACCAGACACCGCTGATCTCATCAGGGAGCTTCTCTATCGGACCGAAGGTGACGACTCCTATTAGTAATATGGGTACTGATGATTTCGCCAAACAGTTTCCACCGACGATGAAGCGTATACAGTTCATACCGTCTGTTAAGCCGCCGGTTCCGCAGGCTGTTATTGACGACACGGCATCGACTATCACGGGGACCGCAGTCCCTGGTAGCGTGGTGACTCTGAAGAATATGAACAGAACGACCAATAACGTGAAGACGGCTACAGCTGATGCGTCAGGAAATTTCGTTTTCACTGTGCCTGCTGGTTTTCTGTTCAAAGGAGACGTTCTTGAGTTCACCGCTGCAAACAACGGGCTCACGTCTGCACCGGTGACCCGCACAGTGTCAGGGAATACATTGCAGCTGCAGCAGCCTGCTGATATTACATTTAAATCATCAGTCATCGGTAATAGTCAAAATCAGTTAATCCGCCGGGAATCCCCTGTAGATTACTCAGTGAAAGTGAAAGATACCCGCTCAAGTGGTAACTGGAATGTCACTGTAAAGGCGACTCAGCTGATGACGAAAAGCAAAGAGCATGAACTGAAAGATGCACTGATTTTTAAGGAGAATAGTCAGGAGACTGTTCTCTCTGGCAGCTCAGCAGTTAGAGTGGCTGATAAAAAATCAATGACAGCAGATACATCGACCGGTCTGTACGAAAAGAAGTGGACCAACGATAGTGGTATCCTGTTGAAAGTAGATCCTGTAGCAATCTCTCCCGGCACTTATAGTGGAACGCTGACCTGGACGTTGACGTCTGGTCCGTAAATAAAGCCCTCAACACTGATGTTGAGGGCTTTATTTTTTTACAGGTATGTTGTTTTTTTCAGCGCCGGTGTAATATCTTTCAGCGTGTACTGGTCCAGCACATTGAGATAGGCGAATAGTGCCTGGCCCAGCACGGACTGCAGGCCGCACTTGCCGATGATAGGACAGGTGTTCGTCTCGGGATTGAAGCATTCAACGAGATTGAAATGCTCCTCCGTCTTACGCACTAGTTCGCCGATATTGATATCCTCCGGCTTCTTGTTCAGTTTGATGCCGCCGCCGCGTCCTCTGACAGATAAGATATAGCCTTCCAGCGCCAGGTTATGGACGACTTTAGTGAGATGATTCTTCGAGATATTATAGAAGCGGGCGATTTCATCGATCTGGGTCAGTTGTGACTGCGGGGCCAGATACATCAGGACACGAAGCGAATAGTCTGAATACAAGGTCAGTTTCATTGGGCAGACCTCCTTTATCATTATTATAAATCACATTCTCCTATTATGCCTTGACAATTTCAGTAAATGCAAATGTGACAACTTTTTAAAGTTATTTCATTTATATTTGTGCAGGAGCAGAAATAAGGGTAGAATAAAGGTGTATTTTAAATGTATCTTTTAGGGGGACTTATTTATGTTATCACAGGAAACCAGAGAAATAATCAAAGCAACAGTGCCTGTTCTCGAACAGCATGGTACAGAGATCACATCCGTCTTCTATGCCCATATGTTTGAAGAACATCCGGAACTGCTCAATGTCTTCAATAAAACAAACCAGAAACTCGGCCGTCAGCAGACTGCGCTTGCTCAGACCGTCCTGGCAGCTGCGAAGCATATTGACCATTTAGAAGCGATTATCCCGAACGTCAATCAGATCGCACATAAACATAGAGCGCTGGAAATCAAGCCTGAACACTACCCGATTGTCGGTGAGAACCTGATCTATGCCATCAAGAAAGTATTAGGTGAGGCAGCGACTCCGGAGATCATCAATGCCTGGACTGAGGCATACAGTGTCATTGCTGATGTCTTTATTCAGATGGAAGCGGCCCTCTATAAAGAAGCGGAATGGCAGGGCTTCAAACCATTCAAAGTGGTACGTGTGAAGGACGAATCTGCGCATATCAAGTCATTTGTTGTGGAACCCGTGGACGGTACGCAGTTGAAACCGGTCGTGGCGGGCCAGTATATTACGGTCAAAGTCCATCCGGAAGGTGATTCGAACGATATGCTGCGTCACTATTCCATCTGTCATACCGATGTATCACAAGGGCTTGAATTTGCAGTGAAACGCGATGTGCAGGGTGACGTCAAAGGTGCAGTATCTAACTATCTGCATGACCGCGTGAAAGAAGGGGACGAGATCCTGTTATCAGCACCGGCAGGCGAATTTGTCGTTGCTGACACCGACCGTCCACTTGCTTTCATCAGCGGTGGTGTCGGCATGACACCGCTCATGGCGATGCTGCACGCGCAGGCGGCTGAAGGAAAGGACATCAAGTTCATTCACTCGGCATATAACCGCGATGAAGTGGCGTTTAAGGATGAGATCACTTCTTTCCATCATAAGGGAAATGTGCAGTTCTACTTCAATTATTCAGAGAATGCGGGTCGTCTGTCGAAAGAGAAGCTTGAGAAGATATTGACAGGTGAGGAAGAAATCTATATGTGTGGCAGCGTCGGTTTCATGGAGAGTCTGCTGGCTATCCTTGATGACATGGGCGTTTCTCGTGACCATGTTCACTTTGAGCCATTCGGTCCGAAGATGAGTATCACAGCTTAATAGGAGTATTGATATGCCGGAAGCCGTGCCAGGCTTCCGGTTTTTTTGTGTTTTAATGCGAGTAAACCAGCCATTGACAAAAATATTCATCTCAAATGTTTATTTCATAATATTTCCGGTTATATAGACAATGTAACCCTTATGGTTATAAAAAGGACTTCGGTCTTAAAAAGGAGCTATTATCATGTCAAATCTTAATCCAGAACAAGCTGTCAACAACATGAGCAACGAGGACAAAGAACAGATTTTAGCAAGCTTCAATCAATTCAAAAGTTTTTTAGGCGACAAAGTCGAAAAAGCTGAGAACATGGGTTTCAGTGATGAAGCAATTGCGAAAGCAGCAGAAAAGTTAGCAGACCAGTTAGCGAAACATCAGGAACCTAAGAACCGTGAAGAGAAAGTATTGAACGAATTATGGGATAGTGCTGAAGGCGAAGAGAAATCAGCGATTGCCCGCGCATTAGTAAGAATGGTACAAAAAGAAGCATAAGATAATGCAGACTGCGTCAGCGGTCTGTTTTTTGCTGATTAAAATCTGAGGAGGTATTCTATGTTTTTACATGATAAACATCTGCAGTTTGAAGCTAAACCGGTGAAGCCGGATCCCCTTATGGCTAAGCGTGTCCAGGAATTGATTGGCGGTCAGTATGGTGAGATGAGTGTCGCTATGCAGTATCTGTTCCAAGGTTGGGGCGTCAGAAAGGGCAATGAACAGTATAAAGATCTGCTGCTTGATGTCGGGACAGAAGAACTCGGCCATATCGAGATGCTGGCGACAATGGTAGGGCGTCTCCTGGACGGCACGTCAATTGAGCACCAGGAAGCAGCGATGAAGGACCCTGCGACCGCTGCTATTCTCAGCGGTATGAACCCGCAGCATGCGATTGTGGCGGGGATGAATGCACGGCCGGCTGACAGTGTGGGTAATCCTTGGAACGGCAGCTATATTATCTCCAGCGGTAATCTGCTCGCTGACTTCCGTGCGAACTTAAATGCAGAGTCACAGGGCCGCACGCAGGCTATCCGTATTTATGAAATGACGGATGATCCAGGCCTCAAAGATATGCTTGCAGTCTTGATTGCCCGCGATTCATATCACCAGAATCTATGGCTCCAGGCGATTGCGGAACTTGAAGAGGTAGAAGGCAAGATCACTCCTGGTTCCTTCGACCGTAAACTGGAACGTGAGGATATCGCCTTCTCGCTCTATAATCACTCAGCAAGCTCAGAAGAAAGCGCTAAAGGTTCATGGGCGAAAGGCAAGACACCTGCAGGCGACGGGAAATTCAAATATGAATCAAAAGTCCTGGTAGAAGGGGCAGTCCCTGAACTTGAAAATCCGCATCCATCGCTTCATTCAACGAAACCAAAGAAATAATTAACAACCCCGGGAGCTCAGAGAGCTTGCCGGGGTTATTGTCTGTATGGTGATAAAAAGGAGTCCGCTATTCCATAAATGGCGGACACCTCCTACCGCTAGCCACATAAAATAACCACTTCCAGTTATCCGGAAGTGGTTATTTGTCATCCCGTTATTTGACGGAACGCTGTGCTGCAAGCAAGGTGTTGTTCAGCACCATGGTAATGGTCAGCGGTCCTACACCACCAGGTACAGGTGTAATGGCGCCGGCTACTTCTGAGACTTCGTCATATTTCACGTCGCCTGTCAGCTTGCCGTCAACCACTGTGTTTCCGACGTCTACGATGACCGCGCCCGGCTTCACATCGTCTTTTGTGACAAGGCCAGGTTTACCGACTGCAGAGACGATGACGTCTGAACGTTTCAATGTTTCTTTCATATTCGTGCTGCGTGAGTGAAGCAGGGTCACTGTTGCATTCGCATCAGTCAGCAGTTTGGCAACAGGCTGACCGACGATGTGTGAACGGCCGATGACGGCAACTTCTTTACCGGTCAGATCGATGTCCGCGTTCTTCAGGATTTCCATGATACCGAGTGGTGTACAAGGAATGAATGTTTCCATCCCTGCATACAGGCGGCCGATGTTGATCGGATTGAAACCGTCCACGTCTTTTTTAGGGTCGATTGCTTCCAGTACTTTTTCTTCAGAGATTTGTTGCGGCAGCGGGACCTGTACCAAGATGCCGTGGACAGCCGGATCTTCATTCAGGCGCTTGATTTCTGCCAGGACTTCTTCTTCTGTCGCAGTTTCGTCCATCTTGACGATTTCCGATGACATGCCGATCTTCTCTGCTGATTTCTTCTTGTTGTTGACATAACTCTGGCTCGCACCGTCGTTACCGACAAGGATAACGGTCAAGTTAGGTGTCGTGCCTTGTTCCTTCAGTTTTTCCACTTCTCTCTGCAGGCCTGCACGGTATTCCTGTGCGATTGCCTTACCGTCTAACACTTTTGCTGTCATGCTGTCTCCTCCTGTAAATCGAACATTTTTAATTAATTTCAACTTAATTATCACTAGAAACCGAACTAATTTCGAATAATTTACTTAAAATTAATTAAAATGTTCGTTTATTCGATTGAAATCTGATAGCACTACTGGTATGCTACTACTGTAATCATCTCAATTTATGAAACGGTTTTCAATAGATATGGAGGTAATTTTTGATGAAAGTTGCTGTAGTTATGGGGTCGTCATCTGACTGGCCGACGATGAAGGAAGCCGTCACTGTTCTGGAGTCATTCGGCATTGCCGCTGAGGCTTCAGTGGTGTCTGCCCACCGCACGCCGCTGCAGATGGTCGACTTCGCACGCGAGGCGAGAACGCAGGGGGTTGACGTCATTATCGCTGGTGCTGGAGGCGCCGCTCATTTACCGGGTATGATCGCCTCTATGACGACACTGCCTGTCATCGGTGTACCGATTGAGACTAAGACGTTAAAAGGATTGGACTCACTGCTATCCATCGTCCAGATGCCCGGCGGTATACCTGTTGCCACAACGGCCATCGGTTCAGCCGGTGCGAAGAATGCGGGGATTCTGGCCGCACGTATCTTAAGTCTGAAGGACGAGGCTTTAGTTGAGAAACTGGATGACTACGAAGCGTCCCTTGTCGAGAAAGTGGAGGCGATGCAGCATGACTTACACTAAACTGGCGGTCGGCTCAACGATCGGCATCATCGGCGGGGGACAGCTCGGCAAGATGATGGCACAAAGTGCGCAGGCACGCGGCTTTAAAGTCGCTGTCCTCGATCCGGATGACACGTGTCCCGCACGCTACGTCAGCCATCATTTCATTCAGGCGCCTTATAACGACAGTGAAGCCCTGCAGCAGCTGGGGGCACTGTCTGACGTCATCACGTATGAATTTGAGAATATCAGCGGCGAGGCCCTCAGCAAGATCACCTCACAGTTCAACGTGCCGCAAGGGGCAGAGACGGTCGTCACCCTGCAGAATCGCCTCGCTGAAAAAACAGCACTTAAAGAAGCGGGTGCAGCGGTAGTGCCGTTTGTCTCTGTGACGAATCAGGAGGGACTGCAGGAGGCTGCTGAGACGCTCGGTTTCCCGTTTATGCTGAAGACGACGTTCGGCGGTTATGACGGTAAAGGTCAGCTGGTCATCGCAAGTGCTGAGGACTTCAAGCAGGCAGATGAACTCCTCGCGGTCCGTCCTTGTGTCGCTGAAAAACGCATCAACTTAAAATCAGAGATCTCCATCACCGCTACTGCTGCCGTGGACGGCCAGGTGGTCTTCTTCCCGGTACAGGAGAACATACATCGCAACCAGATTCTCTATAAAACGACGGTGACCGGTGAGCATCCGTCTCAGGCGCAGGCGGTGGATGAAGTCAAGAAAATCATGCAGGCCATTTATTTTGTCGGCACTTTTACGGTCGAGTTCTTCATCGACCAGGATGACACGCTCTATGTCAATGAAATTGCGCCACGTCCCCATAATTCCGGACATTACTCAATCGAAGCATGTGATTATTCGCAGTTCGATACCCATATTCTCAGCGTCGCCGGCTGGCAGCTGCCGGAGCGGATTGAATTGCTGAAGCCTGCTGTGATGTTCAACTTGCTCGGTCAGGACCTTGACACGATGGAGGATGTCTTCAGCGACCATGCTGACTGGCATGTCCATGTCTACGGCAAGGAAACCCGTAAGGACAACCGCAAGATGGGCCACGTGACGATTCTTGATCTGAATAACGACTATGAAGCGATTTATAAGGAGAGAATGTAGATGTTAGTGTATGAAGGTAAAGCGAAACGCGTCTTTTCAACAGATGATGAGCAGGTCTACCGTATCGAGTACAAGGATGAAGTGACGGCCGGGAACGGCGCGAAGAAGGATGTCATGGCAGGAAAAGGCCGGCTGAACAACCTGATCACAAGCCGCTTCTTCGAATTATTGATGGACGCGGGCTATCCATCACATTTCATTGAACGTCTGTCAGACACTGAACAGCTGGTCAGAAAAGTCGATATCACCCCCCTCGAAGTCGTCGTACGTAACATCGCAGCAGGCTCCATCACAAAGCGTCTCGGTTTCACAAAAGGTGAAAGCTTCAGACAGCCGCTCGTTGAGTTCTACTACAAGAAAGATGAGCTGAACGATCCGCTTGTCACAGATGACCATGTCAAGCTGCTTGGTATTGCGGACGATGTTGAGATTGCTGAACTGAAACGTCAGGCACTTGCCATCAACGACCACCTGATCGCGCTCATGAACCGTATGAACCTCGACCTTGTCGACTTCAAGATTGAATTCGGTAAGGATAAGGACGGTCATATCCTGCTTGCTGATGAAATCTCACCTGACACGTGCCGCATCTGGGACAAGGAGACAAAAGAGAATTTTGATAAAGATGTGTACAGGGAAGAGACAGGCTCACTGATTGACACTTACATCCACTTCTACAATAAAATGGAGGCTTTATAATCATGAAAAACATCGAACTTTACATCACATTACAGAAACAGGTTTTAGATACGCAAGGTCAGACATTGACGCGTGCCGTGCACGATTTAGGTTACAGCGGGGTCAATGATATCCGGGTCGGCAAAGTCCTGTATATGACAGTGGACGAAGCGACAGATGCAGCAGTGGATAATGTTGTACGGACACTCAGTGAGAAGTTATTCGCGAATACCGTCATTGAAGAGTACAGCTACAAAGTCGTGGAGGCGGAATAATGAAGTTTGCGGTCATTGAATTTCCGGGGTCAAACTGTGACCGGGATATGCTGAATGCAGCGCTCATCACAGGTATGGAGGCAGAATATGTGGACTACCGCAAGACGTCACTGGAGGGTTATGACGGTGTGCTGATTCCGGGCGGGTTCTCGTTCGGCGATTACCTGCGCTGCGGTGCGATGGCACGAGTCGCACCGATTGTCGATGAAGTCAGACGTTTCGCTGATGAAGGGAAGCCCATCCTTGGTGTCTGTAACGGCTTCCAGATCCTGACGGAGATCGGTTTACTGCCGGGCGCGCTGCTCCATAACGAAAGCCACCGCTTTATCTGTCGTGATGAGCACCTGACCATCGTCAACCATGAGACGCAGTTCACGCATCTATATGACGAAAATGAAACAGTGGTCTACCCGATCGCCCACGGTGAAGGGTCCTACTACTGTTCAGAAGAGACTTTACAGGAACTGAAGGCTAACAGGCAGATTATATTATCCTATTCCGAGAATCCGAACGGTTCTTTAGAAGATATCGCCGGCATCATCAACAAGGCAGGCAATGTCTGTGGCATGATGCCTCATCCAGAGCGTGCGATGGATACGCTGCTCGGTTCTGACGACGGTAGACGTTTATTCCAAGGTATTCTAGAAAGCTGGGGGAAATAACAGATGAGATTTTTAGAGCCAACGATTGATGAGATCAAGATCAACAGATTATATGCGGATATGGGGCTGTCAGATGCTGAGTACGACAAAGTGTGTGATATTTTAGGCCGCATGCCGAACTATACAGAGATCGGCATCTTCTCCGTGATGTGGAGTGAACACTGTTCCTATAAGCATTCAAAGCCGTTCCTGAAGCAGTTCCCGACGTCCGGTGAGCGTGTCCTGATGGGGCCGGGTGAAGGCGCGGGAGTGGTCGACATCGGTGACAACCAGGCTGTCGTCTTCAAAGTGGAATCCCATAACCATCCGAGTGCGATTGAACCTTACCAAGGGGCGGCGACAGGTGTCGGCGGTATCGTCCGTGACATCGCCTCTATCGGTGCACGGCCGGTTCAGCTCTTGAACAGTCTGCGTTTCGGAGAACTGGATGCCAAACAGAACCAGCGTCTCTTCTCCGGGGTCGTTGCCGGTATCGGCGGTTACGGCAACTGTATCGGTATCCCGACAGTCGCAGGCGAGATTGAATTTGACTCACAGTATGACGGCAATCCGCTGGTCAATGCGATGTGTGTCGGTGTCATCGACCACGACAAGATCCAGAAGGGGACGGCGAAAGGGACCGGCAACCCGGTTATCTATGTCGGTCTGAAGACAGGACGCGACGGTATCCACGGTGCGACGTTTGCATCAGAGGAGCTGAACGAGGAATCTGAATCCAAGCGGCCGTCTGTTCAGATCGGTGATCCATTTGTCGGCAAGAAGCTGATGGAAGCGACACTTGAAGCCATCACTTATCCGGAGCTTGTCGGCATCCAGGATATGGGGGCAGCTGGTCTGACGTCCTCTTCATCTGAGATGGCAGCAAAAGGCGGTTCAGGCATCCATCTGCACCTTGAGAAGGTACCGACACGCGAGCCGGGCATCTCCCCTTATGAGATGATGCTCTCTGAGACGCAGGAGCGCATGCTGCTCGTCGTTCAGAAAGGGACGGAACAGAAGTTCCTTGATCTGTTCGACCATCATGAGCTGGACAGTGCCGTTATCGGTGAAGTGACGCATACAGACCGCTTCGTCCTGAGCTATGAGGGTGAGGTCTATGCAGATATTCCGGTGCAGCCGTTGAGCGACGAGGCGCCTGTCTATGTGCTTGAAGGCAAGGCCGCTGACTATCAGGCAGTCGAGCATGACTACTCCCGTATCGATGCCCAGGACGTCTTTGACCGTCTGCTGAAGCATCCGACCCTGGCCTCTAAAACATGGGCCTACTCCCAGTATGACCAGCAGGTCGGGGCGAACACCATCATCAAGCCAGGCCTGTCAGCCGGCGTGACCCGTGTCGAAGGGACGACTAAGGCCATTGCGTCAACGATTGACGGCGAAGCACGCTACGTCTTCAACCATCCTTACCAGGGCGGTAAGATGGTCGTTGCTGAGGCCTACCGCAACTTGATCGCGGTCGGCAGTCTGCCGCTTGCGATGACGGACTGCCTGAACTACGGTAACCCGGAGAAACCGGAGATCTACCAGCAGCTTGCGGATTCAACGCGGGGGATGGCTGAAGCCTGCCGGGAACTCAATACACCGGTCGTCTCAGGGAATGTCTCCCTCTATAATGAGACAAAAGGTGAAGCCATCTTCCCGACACCGGTCGTCGGTATGGTCGGCTTAATAGAGGATATTGAATATTTACGCGACTTCACACCGACAGAAGGTGAATCGATCTACTTAGTCGGCGCAACAGGCACAGACTTCAGCGGCTCGCAGATCGAGAAGCTGCTCTTTGATGAAGTGGCGCACTCAGAAGTAGCGATTGATCTGGCACTTGAAGCTGAACGCGGTGCAGCCATCCGTGAACTGATCACAGGCGGCAAGCTGTCTCACGTGCAGGCAGTCGGTAAGGGCGGCGTCGCCATCAAGCTCGCGCAGATGGCAGCCTATCTGGAAACCGGGATTGAAGCGAAGATCGATATTCCTGTCGAGCAGCTCTTCAGTGAGACCCAGGGGCGTTATCTCCTGATCGCCAAGGAAGACATTGAACTGCAGGATGCGATTAAAATCGGTACGTTCGGCACTGAGCGCTTCAGAGTTGAAGCGAATAACGGCGTGGTTGAACAGGATGTGAACAGTATCATCAGTACGTGGAGAGGGGCAATCGACCAATGTATGACATCCGCGGTCTAAACGAGGAATGCGGGGTATTCGGTATCTGGAATCATCCTAACGCAGCGGAACTGACTTATATGGCGCTCCACAGCCTGCAGCACCGTGGCCAGGAAGGCGCAGGGATTGTCTGTTCAAACGGCGACAATCTCTTCGGTGCGCGTGGTATGGGGCTGTTACCTGAAGCGATCAGTCAGGTACAGCTGGATTCACTGCGAGACTACCGCAGTGCGATCGGTCACGTACGCTATGCGACGACAGGGGCGTCTGAGCTGTCGAATGTCCAGCCGTTCTTGTTCAAGCATTCTAAAGGAGATCTTGGTCTTGCGCATAACGGTAACTTGACGAATGCACGTCAGATCCGCCAGGCGCTGGAGGAAGAGGGCGCGATATTTCAGACGTCTTCTGACTCTGAAGTTCTGGGTCATCTGCTCTTCAAGGCGAAGTCGCCGAGCTTCAAGTCGAACCTGAAGGCCGCGCTCAACCAGATTAAAGGGGCCTTCGCTTATCTGGTCCTGCAGAAGGACAGTCTGACAGCGGCACTGGACAGTCACGGGGTCAGACCGCTGATGCTCGGTCAGATAGATGGAGCCTACTGTGTGGCCAGTGAATCGTGTGCACTCATGGCGATCGGCGCGGAATATATCCGTGACGTCGAGCCGGGTGAGGTGCTGACATTCAATGATGACGGGATGGACGAAGATTTCTATGCGCTTGAGACGAAGCATCGCATGTGCTCGATGGAATATGTCTATTTCGCACGTCCCGATTCTGAGTTCCGTCATCACTCCATCTATAATGTACGTAAGGCGCTCGGTGAACAGCTGGCGAAGGAAATGAACGTTGAGGCGGACATCGTCATCGGCGTACCGGATTCCTCTCTGCAGGCCGCTAAAGGCTTCTCGAGCTACTCGGGCATCCCGAATGAACAGGGCTTGCTGAAGAACCGCTACGTCGGCCGGACGTTCATCACGCCGGACCAGAAGATGCGTGAACGCGCTGTACGTATGAAGCATGCGCCGATCCGTGATGTCGTGGAAGGTAAACGCGTCATCGTCATTGATGACTCCATCGTCCGCGGTACGACGAGCAAGTATATCGTCAAGGCCCTGCGTTCAGCAGGTGCCAGAGAAGTGCACATGGGTATCTCGTCGCCGCCGCTGAAGCATCCCTGCTATTACGGCATTGACGTCTCGACTCATGCGGAACTCATCGCTGCCTATCAGACAGTGGAGGAAATCCGTCAGGAGATAGAGGTCGATTCACTGACGTATCTGTCTGTCGAAGGGATGCATGACGTCTACCGCCGCTTCGAATCGAAAGGTGAGTGTGACGCCTGCTTCACGGGCAACTATCCGATTGAAATCGTCGATCACCTGTTACCGCAAGAAAAAGAGAAGAAGACGAAGGGAGTCTAATCATGTCAGAAGCATATAAATCGTCAGGCGTGGATATCCATGCGGGATATGAATCGGTGGAACGTATGAAAAAACACGTAGCGCGTACCATGCGTCAGGAAGTACTCGGAGGTCTCGGCGGATTCGGTGCCGCATTCGATCTCTCACAGCTGAATATGAAGGCGCCGGTCCTGGTGTCAGGAACAGATGGAGTCGGTACCAAGCTGCGCCTTGCCATAGACGCAGACCGTCACGACACCATCGGCATTGATGCCGTCGCGATGTGCGTCAACGATATTCTGACCACGGGCGCACTGCCCCTCTACTTCCTCGATTATCTCGCCCTGAACAAAGTCGACCCCGCGATCGTCGAACAGATTGTCAAAGGTGTCGCTGAAGGCTGCGTGCAGTCCGAGTGTGCACTGATCGGCGGTGAGACGGCGGAGATGGGCGATATGTATCATGCTGGAGACTACGATATCGCTGGCTTCGCGGTCGGTGCTGTCGAGAAGGAAGACTATATCACCGGTGAGAAGATTCAGGCGGGCGACGTCATCATCGGCCTGCAGTCAAGCGGCATCCATAGTAACGGCTACAGTTTAGTAAGAAAAATTATCCGGGATAATAATATTGACTTAGAGAGCAGAATCGGTGACAGGACAGTGCTTGATACCGTCATTGAACCGACCCGGCTCTATGTGAAGGCGGTCAAAGCAGTCATCCAGTCGAAAAAAGTGCACGGCATGTGCCATATCACAGGCGGCGGCTTTATCGAGAACATCCCGCGCGTGCTGCCGGCAGGCCTGTCAGCACAGATTGATGTCTCAGCTATCCCGGAGCAGCCGGTCTTCAGATGGCTCGAGGAGCAAGGGCAGCTTGACCGCCTGGAGATGTACAATGTCTTCAATATGGGTATCGGCTTCGTCATCATCACAGCTCAAGAGGACAAGGCGGCAGTCCTTGAGATGCTGCAGGCGGCCGGAGAAGAAGGGATTGTGATGGGGACGATTGCAGCGCATCAGGACCCGATCACCATCACAGGTCTTTAATGATGAAAAAAGTGGCGATATTTGCGTCAGGCAGCGGCTCAAACTTTGAGAGGATCATGGCCAATATAGCGTCAGGCTATCTGGATCATATTCAGGTGACAGGTCTTTATGTCGACCAGGCGGACGCATACGCCATTGAACGGGCAAAGCGCTACGCGGTGCCCGTTCATCTATTCGAATTGAGCGCATTTGACTCTAAAGCAGCATATGAACAGGCGATACTGGACAGACTGGTGGCCGACGAAGCCGAGTGGCTGATTCTGGCAGGCTATATGAAGCTCATCGGTCCGACACTGCTTGAACCTTATGAAGGGCGCATCCTGAATATCCATCCTTCTCTCTTGCCGAGCTTTCCGGGGAAGGATGCAATGGGTCAGGCAGTCCGTTACGGCTGCCGCGTCTCCGGTGTGACAGTTCATTATGTCGATGCCGGCATGGATACCGGACAGATTATCGATCAGGTGGCCTGCCCCGTCTATGCGGACGATACAGTTGAGACCTTACAGCCCCGTATCCAGGCGATAGAATACGAACTTTATTCCCGAGTCATCAAAACTATCATATAAGGAGTCCATCATGAAAAAAGCATTGTTAAGTGTATCAGATAAAACAGGGATCACTGCATTTGCCGAGCAGCTGATCGAACAGGGGTTTGAGATTTTTTCAACAGGCGGCACGAAGAAAACGTTGGTCGATCACGGCATCCGCGTGCAGTCAGTCAGTGAACTGACCCACTTCCCGGAAATCATGGACGGCCGCGTCAAAACACTGCACCCTCATATCCACGGCGGTATACTGGCGGACCGTGACAATCATAAGCACCTGGATGCACTCAGTGAGCATGGCATCGAGCTGATAGACCTTGTCGCAGTCAATCTCTATCCGTTTGAAGAGACGGTGGCGCAGCCGGATGTCACTGAAAAAGAAGCGATTGAAAATATTGATATCGGTGGTCCGACGATGCTCCGTGCGAGCGCGAAGAACTTCAAGCATGTGCTGACAGTGGTGGACCCTGCTGACTATCCACGTATCATTGCGCACCTGAAGTCCGGTGAGACAGACGAAGCGTTCCGGAAAGAGCTGATGGTCAAGACCTTCCGTCATACCGCTGAGTATGATGCGGCGATTGTCGAGTTTTTCAGTGAGGCGAGCACAGCCCTTCGCTACGGCGAAAACCCGCAGCAAAAAGCGAAGTTCGTCAAGACATCTGATGCACCGAATACAATCGCAGGTGCCAAGCAGCTGCACGGCAAGGAACTCAGCTATAACAACATCAAGGACGCGGATGCGACACTCCAGCTCGTGAAGAAATTCAGCGAGCCGGCAGCAGTAGCGGTGAAGCACATGAATCCGTGCGGGGTAGGTGTCGGTGAGACGATTGAAGAGGCCTTCAGCAACGCTTACGCCGCAGACAGCCAGTCCATCTTCGGCGGGATTGTCGCGTTGAACCGTCAAGTTGACGCGGCAACTGCAAGAGCGCTCAGCGAGATTTTCCTCGAAGTTGTGATTGCGCCGGGCTACAGTGAAGAGGCACTTGGGATTCTGACGCAGAAGAAGAATATCCGTCTCCTTGACATACAGATGGATGCGGATGAAGAGACAGAAGAATTTGTCTCGGTATCCGGCGGCTATCTAGTGCAGGATAAAGACAATGCCGTCCTGAGCCGTGACGAGATGACTGTCGTGACAGAAGCACAGCCCACTGAAGCGCAGTGGCAGGCGATGGCACTCGGCTGGACAGTCGTGAAAAGCGTGAAAAGTAACGCGATTGTGCTGGCGAATCCGAAACAGACGGTCGGTATCGGTGCCGGTCAGATGAACCGCGTCGGGGCAGCGAAGATCGCGATTGAACGTGCGATTGAGATGAATGACGATGTGATTTTAGCGAGTGATGGCTTCTTCCCGATGAGTGATACCGTGGAGACTGCTGCAGCGGCAGGCATCAAATGTATCATTCAGCCGGGGGGCTCTATCAAGGATCAGGATTCCATTGATGCAGCGAATCAGCTGGGCATCGCCATGGTGATGACCGGCATGCGTCACTTTAAACATTAGGAGGTTGTCATGAAGGTACTTGTAATCGGTTCAGGCGGTCGTGAGCATGCACTCTGCCATAAGCTTAAGCAGTCCGCGCGCGTCGACGAAGTCTTCGTCATACCGGGCAATGATGCGATGGTCAATGTCGCGACCGTCGTCAGCGCAATCAAAGAGACAGAACAGGGTAAGATTCAGGCATTTGCGTTAGAGCACGGTGTGGACTGGGTGGTCATCGGTCCGGAACAGCCGCTGACAGAGGGACTGGCTGATGTGCTGACAGCAGCGGGCATCAAAGTGTTCGGCCCGAACAAGCGGGCAGCGCAGATAGAAGGCTCCAAGTCTTTCGCCAAGGAACTGATGGCGAAATACGGTATTCCGACAGCGGCCTATCAGGTTGTGACGACAAAAGAGGACGCACTGGACTATCTGGCCAGCCATCCCGCACCGATTGTCCTGAAGCAGGACGGTCTCGCTGCAGGTAAAGGGGTTATTGTGGCGATGACACATGAAGAAGCGGTCGGCGCCATCGAGTTCTTCTATCAGGACGGCGATGCTGAAGTGGTCTTCGAGGAGTTCCTGGCAGGTGAAGAGTTCTCGCTGATGGTCCTTGTCAATGATGACTTCATCGTTCCTTTTGACGTCATCGCACAGGATCATAAGCGCGCCTATGACGGTGACCTCGGCCCTAACACAGGCGGCATGGGTGCCTACTGTCCGGTGTCACATATAGGTGATGATGTGTTAGAAATGACGAATGAGACAATCGCTTATCCGGTCGCGCGGGCGATGCACGAGGAAGGGCTGAATTATTTCGGCTTACTCTACATCGGTGCGATTATCACTGAAGACGGTCCGAAAGTCATCGAGTTCAACGCGCGCTTCGGCGACCCGGAATGCCAGGTGCTGCTGACGAAAATGGAGAGTGACCTGATTGAAGTGCTGGAAGCGCTTGACAACAAGAAGGCGATTCAGCTTCAGTGGTCTGATGAGGCAGTCGTCGGCGTGGTACTCGCCTCAGAAGGCTATCCTGGGAGCTACGATAAAGGCCATAAAGTCTACGGCTATGACGGTTCACTTGACTACTACATCAGCGGCCTGAAAAAAGAGGAGGACTGGGTGACGGACGGTGGTCGCGTCATGCTTGCGATCGGTCAAGGCCGGTCGATTGAAGAAGCCGTCAAAAGCAGTTATGACAAAGTCGGACAGATTACGAGCGACGGTCTGTTTCATCGTAAAGATATCGCACATCGTGCATTATAAGAACGGACGGAACCTGTGGTGACAGGTTCCGTTTTTTATATTACAGGGGGCGCGTGTGGCTGTAACGTCCCGCAAAGTGGAATAGCGGGACGTTACCCGACATCAAATAGAGTTATGAGCGATAAACGATAAATATCGCTCATAACTCATGGTTTATCTTCAACTGCACACTGTTATGAGCGATAAACGCGATTTATCGCTCATAACGGCTAGCTAATCCCGAACAAAAAAAGCGAGGCGGCTGCCTCGCTTCCGTTTTCTATATTATTCAAACGTTTTCTGTACGTCTTCGTGAGTCGCTTCTTTACCTGTGTCGTTCTGCTCGTTCTGTTCTACTGGTTCTTTCGCTTTTTCAGCATCTTCTTTATGCTGTTCGATTTTATTGTTAGTCATGATTGATTCCTCCTAAATGATGATAGTCTGTTATTCCCTTTAAAAATCAGTTCTAAACATCTAATACTTAAGTCTGATATTTCCATTTAAATGGGACAAATCCCTATGTTTTCACTATAATAAGGCGTGAGGTGAAATCATGAAATGGTTTAAAAATAACATTGAAGTCCTGATCGGCTATCTGCTCGGCGCCTTGCTTCTCGGCTTGGGTCTTTTTATATTTTTCAATGCCGATGAGATTGTTCATTTCAAGGAGATAGCCATCAACCGCCTGCACATGGCCCGGCTCTCTGACTTCATTAATATTTATAGTTACGCGTTCATCGAGCTGCTTAGTCATTACATCACCGCTTACCCGTATATGTATAGCCTGATATTTGTCCTCTACGGGCTGGGGCTCTTCTATATCAGCCGCACGCTCAAGAAGACAACGGCCCATGACCCGCAGATTTCGCTCTTTTATCTGATGACGGCGATTTTCCTGTTTCTCCTGACGGCGCTTTTCATGTTCAAGGTCTATCACATTTATGCGCTCTTCTATTTCGTCGCGTTTCTGCTGCTTGTCTTCTACGTGCTGAACCGCCGCCATCTAAACAGTGAGTTCCGTAAGCTGCATTATCTCATTCTGATCTTCATTTTTGGCGTGGCCTATATCGTCACACAGAACCACGTCTATGACCAGCTTGTGGATGAGAAGGTGACACCGCTCGAACTGATGGCCCTCAACTTCTTCTTTATTCTGTTTTCTGCCATGGGGGCTCTGGCGCTCGGCAACTATATCTTCCTCTACCGCGCGAAGAAGATAGATCCTGAAGTCCATGCGATGCGACGGGCAAATAAACGTAAGCGTGACCATAAGTTCAGCCGCGTCATCAATCATCAGACCAACGATGCCCTGCAGCAGCTCTCCGAACAGTCGATGAAGATTGACGAGCGGCTGATGCTGAGCTGGAATCGTTTCAAGGCCGGCATCCGGCGCAGAATCGATCTGCAGGATGAGGATATTCCGCGCTGGATGCGTAAACCGAAATGGTTCAGTTTCTTCCAGATTGAAGTGCTTTTCGGTGTGCTGATTCTGTTGCTGACGATTATAGAGCTGAACAACCGCAACATACTCTTTAATGTCAGCAAGTTTAACGTCGTCAAGATGCAGTATTTCTATGAATGGCTGAGTCTTTTTGCTCTGTTTGTCGTAGTGATTCTCTATCTGGTGTTCACCATCACCATTCATTTACGCAACCGCGGCTACTTCGGTCAGCTGTTTACGATTTCGATTCTTTTCATTGAGATCATGACGAGTTTCTATCTGATGCTCTTCAAAGGGATTTCAGTCTCACTGTTTATTCCTCCTGTTATAGTACTGCTTGTTATCCTTGTCACACCGCTGTTTTTCAATCATCTGCGTAAAAATTACTAATTGCTATTGTATAACAGTTGCGGGTGTTCTATAATAAGGGAGTACAGTGATGGGAGAATAGCACTTTGGGGAAAGTGCTGTGATAAAACAAGAACGTTGCATAAAGGGTGCCTGGGGGGGCACTCTTTTTGTGTTATAGTGGAGAAAACAGAAAAAGAAGGTGCAGTAATGAAGAAAGTAGTATTAAAGCACAAGCATGACAAGAAATATCGCGACGGCTATCTCGTGCTTGAAGAAGCCGATATTTTTGATATGGATACGATGAACGAGGGCGAGCGCTTTGTGCTGAAGGCGTCAGACGGGACTGACCTCGGGCTTTTTTATTTTGGCCGCCAGAACCGCGGTGCAGGCTATAAGATCAGTGACAGTCTGGAGACAAAACTAGATGAGCGTTTCTTTAAGCTGCTCTTTGAAGCGGCGAAAGAAGAACGCGCATCCCTCTACAATTCAGGTCATACGAATGCGTTCCGCGTGTACAACGGAGAAGGAGACGGGCTCGGGGGCTTTACCGTCGATGATTATGATGGTCATTTCCTGATTCAATGGTATTCCAAAGGCATCTATCACTACAAGGAAGCGATTGTCCGCAGCCTGCAAGCGGTATTCGACTGCAAAACGCTTTATGAGAAGCTGAGATTCGATAAAAATGTCCCGACACACCGCATCAGTGAGGAAGCGGTCGAGTTTCCGATCATCATCACAGAGAATGACCTCTTCTATACAATCAACTTCGAGGAGGGTCCGATGACTGGTATCTTCCTCGACCAGCGTGATGTGCGCAACAAAATCATGTCTCTTGATCTGAAGAAGCCGATGCTGAACTTGTTCGCTTATTCAGGCGGTTTCAGCGTGGCGGCCGCAAAGAATGGCCAGGAGACGGTCAGCGTGGATATCGCTAAACGCTCACTCGAACTGATCGAGCAGAACTTCGCTTTAAATGAGATCAATATCGACAAACAGCTGCTCTATACGATGGACGTCTTTGATATGCTGAAATATTGTGCGCGGAAGAAGATGACTTTTGACCTGATTGTCATTGATCCGCCGAGTTTCTCACGTTCCAAGAAGAAGCGCTTCAGCGTCAAGGACAACTACCATGAACTGATTGAAGGTGCACTGCCCATCCTGAATCGCGGCGGCTACCTGGTGCTCAGTACAAATGCGAGCAATTACGCGCTGCCTCAGTTCAAGAAAATGATTCAGCAGACACTGGCAGGCAGAGACTATGAAATCACTGACGTAATGGGACTGCCTAAAGATTTCAGGACGACGCATTTATACAAGCCTTCCAAATATCTGAAAGTGGTCTTCGTCAAAATCCTTGATTAACAGGCAGGATTTCCGGGAATAAAACATTAACTTTATAAAAAAGGACGTGTCATTAATGGGAATTCTAGATACAGTAATCAATCAAGTCGGCAAAAACTTAAATACAGGCAAACAGAAGACCTTGCATTCTCTGCCCGCTACTGAAACGGAACTGATAGAACGCCGCCAGCAGGCAGAGAAGATCATTCAGAATAAATCACTGATGAGTTCAGCAGCAACTGTTGTGCCGATTCCGGGTATCGATGTCGGGGTCGACCTTAAGCTCATGAAAGATATCATCGAAGACATCAATAAAGTCTACGGGCTGAGCCATAAACAGGTCAATAATATGGCTGCTGATATGAAACAGCAGGTGATGTTCACTGCGGCGAAGAAAGGCAGCGACTTCATCGGCCGGAATATCACAACGAAACTGCTGACGGTCGTCCTCAAAGCTTTCGCGAAACGTGAAGCAGCGAAACAAGTCAGATGGATTCCGGTGGTAGGTCAGGCAGTGGCGGCTGGCATCAGTTATAGATTGATGAAGAAATTGGGCGAGGATCATGCGAGGAAATGTGAGCAGGTCGCGCGCAGTTTAATGTAGCCGTCTAAAAAATTTGAAGTATCCGCCAGGTTTTGCTATTCTAAAGCTGTATAGACATAAGGTTTATATATAAAATTATGCATCCTAAAGGAGAAGATGAACGATGGAACAACAAAGCTATGTCATTATCGACGAAACAGGTATTCACGCACGCCCGGCTACTATGCTGGTTCAGACTGCAAGCAAATTTGATTCAGATGTGCAATTAGAATACAACGGTAAAAAAGTGAATCTTAAATCTATTATGGGCGTAATGAGTTTAGGTGTCGGCAAAGACGCTGAAATCACTGTATATGCTGAAGGTACTGATGAGAAAGAAGCAATTCAGGCTATCAGCGATGTACTGTCTAAAGAAGGTCTGACTAAGTAATGTCAATGACTTTAAAAGGAATCGGCGCTTCAGATGGCGTTGCGATAGCAGAAGCTTATCTGTTGATCGAGCCCGATTTATCTTATAGCGATCAGAAAATCACAGATACTGAAGCAGAAGTAGCAAAGTTTAAAGCGGCGATTAATGAATCTAAAGTAGAACTGACGCAGATCAGAAACAACGCGGAAGTCGCATTAGGTCCGGATAAAGCGGCTATCTTTGATGCCCATCTACTTGTGCTTGAAGACCCTGAACTTATCAATCCGATTGAAGAGAATATTCGCACTAACCAGACCAATGCACCAAGTGCGCTGATGGAAGTCGCAAATAACTTCATCACTATTTTTGAATCGATGGACAATGAATACATGAAAGAACGCGCTGCGGATATCCGTGACGTTTCTAAACGTGTTCTTGCTCATTTATTAGGTGTGACTTTGCCGAGTCCGAGTACCATTGATAAAAATGTGATCATTATCTCTCATGACTTGACACCGTCAGATACCGCCCAGCTGAACAAGCAGTTTGTCAAAGGTTTTGCGACGAATATTGGTGGGCGTACAAGCCACTCTGCCATTATGAGCCGCTCTTTGGAAATTCCAGCTGTAGTGGGAACAAAAGATGTGACGAAGTCTATCAAACAAGGCGATATCATTATCATCGATGGTTCAACAGGTGACGTCATCATCAATCCTGATGAGAACATGATCTTTGTTTATAAGGATAAGCAGGCCAAGTTCATTGAGGACAAAGAAGAGCTGAAAAAGCTTGTCAATGATAAAACGGAATCAGCAGACGGCGTTCACGTCGAACTCGCTGCGAATATCGGTACACCTGACGACTTAGAAGGCGTTATCAATAACGGTGCTGAAGGTATCGGTCTTTACCGTACCGAGTTCCTTTATATGGGGCGTGAGTCTATGCCGACTGAGGATGAGCAGTATGAAGCTTATAAACGTGTGCTGTCAGCAATGAAAGGCAAACGTGTCGTGGTTCGTACTCTCGATATCGGTGGCGATAAAGAGCTGCCATATCTGAACCTGCCGCATGAAATGAATCCATTCCTCGGCTACCGTGCGATTCGTCTGTGCTTAGATCAGCAGGATATCTTCAGAACACAGCTCCGTGCTTTACTGCGCGCATCCACTGAAGGTCATTTAAGCATCATGTTCCCGATGATCGCGACCATCAATGAATTCCGTCAGGCGAAAGCGATTCTGGAAGAAGAAAAAGCGAAATTGACAGATGCCAAAGTTAAAGTAGCTGATGATATTGAAGTTGGTATCATGGTTGAAATCCCTTCTACAGCGGCGATGGCTGATATCTTCGCCAAGGAAGTCGATTTCTTCAGCATCGGTACGAATGACCTGATTCAATACACAATGGCTGCTGACCGTATGTCAGAACGCGTCTCATATCTATATCAGCCATACAATCCGGCCATTCTGCGTCTAGTGAAGCAAGTCATTGACGCCAGCCATAAAGAAGGCAAGTGGACAGGTATGTGCGGCGAAATGGCCGGCGATACCACTGCTATTCCTCTGTTACTGGGTCTTGGCTTAGATGAGTTCTCGATGAGTGCGACAAGCATTCTGAAAGCACGTCGTCAGATCAAGAACTTAAATCGCGGTCAGATGCAAAAACTGGCAGAGCAGGCGCTGAACTGTGCGACACAGGAAGAAGTCGTCCATCTTGTCAACAACCAGTAAAATAAACAATGAAACAGCGATAGCTTCTGATTAAATTCAGAAGTTATCGCTGTTTTTGTATCAGTAGGGAGGGTAACGTCCCGCAAACGGGATCTGCGGGACGATACGCAGCATCGGACCAGCAGAAACGAGGAGTAACGTCCCGCAAACGGAATCTGCGGGACGATACGCAGCATCGGACCAGCAGAAACGAGGAGCAACGTCCCGCAAACAGGATCTGCGGGACGATACGCAGCATCGGACCAGCAGAAACGAGGAGCAACGTCCCGCAAACGGGATCTGCGGGACGATACACAGCATCGGACCAGCAGAAACGAGGGTAACGTCCCGCAAACGGGATCTGCGGGACGATACGCAGCATCGGACCAGCAGAAACGAGGAGCAACGTCCCGCAAACAGGATCTGCGGGACGATACACAGATTCATCTCAATCATTCATGATAGTATAAAAGCCATACCCTTTTCAGGATATGGCTTATTTTTAGTGGATATTGAATAAGGTGATCTCCGGCGGACAGAAGAGACGGATGGGCAGATGGGTCGTGCCGAGGCCGGGGGAGACATGGAGGGTCATTGCCCCGATCCGGTAGAGCCCTTTGACATATTTACGTCCGAGCTGTGGCTTGACTGGCGCACCCACTAGAGGGAAGCGGATCTGACCGCCATGACTATGCCCGGAGAATTGTACATCGACTTTAAACTGCTCGACGAAGTCCGCATAGTCCGGCTCATGGACAATCATCATCGTCAACATATCATCCGGCCGGTTCTTCAGCGCCTGATACATATTGCCTTTACTATTGATAATATCGTCCAGACCGCCCAGGAAGATAGGTTCCTGATCAAAGTCGAGGACGACCCCTGTATTCGTCAGCAGCTGGATGTTGCTTGCACTGAGTATACGACTGATACGGGGTGTCTGATGAATACGCTGATCATGGTTGCCATATGAGAAGAAGACGCCAAGCGGTGCTGTCATCGTCTTAAGAAGCGGAATCAGATGCTCCGGATTGTGGTAGTGGTCGATATTGTCAAAGAGGTCACCTGAAATGATAATGATATCCGGCTGCAGATCGTTGATGAGCTGGATATGATATATAAGGTCATCATAACTATAGTGAAAGCCGAGATGCAGATCTGAAATATGGATGACTTTAAGAGGTGCTGCATGCGGCTGTCTCAGGAGATTCAGTGTATGTCTTTTAATGACGACATCCTCTTTTTTGGATTTAAAAGGCAGCCAGTTCTTATTCATGTATCAAGGCTTCTATTCTATCCATATCAACTGAACGGATGACTTCACCGTTAATAATGATCAGCGGCGTACTGAATGCATCCATCTCCATCATTTCCTGACGATACGCGCCGTGCTTGATATTCTTCTCGGTGAAGGGAAGATTCTGTTCATTGAAATAGTTCTTGATATATTGACAGGGCGGACAGCTGTCCTGGGTATAAAGGGTAATATTCATTCAATCATCTCCAAATTAGAATCTTTATCATCGTAGCGTTTTCTGCATGAAATTTCAAACTTTGTTCACTAAATCTTTACAAAATAAATGAGCCTTCTATTAGAATAATAGGGAATGGTCTAGTATAATAAAGCTATCAAATTTGTGATAAAAATCACATAAGGAGGAAATTAATGGATGCTGTTGTTATCAGTAGATTACTGACAGGTATGACGCTGGCATTTCATATTATTTTTGCAACGATAGGTGTTGCACTACCATTTATGTTTATGATTGCTGAAGGCCTCGGACTTTACAAGAAAGACCCTGCATATCTGGCTATGGCCAAACGCTGGGCTAAAGGTTTTACCATCACAGTCGCAGTCGGTGTTGTAACCGGTACGATCATTGGGCTGCAGTTATCGCTCTTATGGCCGTCGTTTATGCGTATCGGCGGGCAGGTCATCGCGCTGCCGCTTTTCATGGAGACATTCGCGTTCTTCTTTGAGGCGATTTTCTTAAGTATCTATCTCTATACGTGGGACCGTTTCAAAAACCGCTGGCTGCACTGGCTGCTGACAATTCCTATCATCATCGGCTCGACGATGAGTGCGCTTTTCATTACAAGTGTGAACTCATTCATGAATACACCGGAAGGCTTTGATATGGTCAAAGGTCAGCTGGTCAATATTGATCCAGTGGCGGCCATGCTGAACAGTTCATTCTTTGTGCGTGCGTTCCACGTTGTCACAACGGGCGGTATGACGATTGCATTTATGCTCGCAAGTATCGCAGCTGTTAAATTATTACGTAATAAGTTTGACAGCGACCGTGCTTATCATATCAAGGGCTTAAAAGTGACCGTACTGACGGGTCTTATCTTCTCGCTCTTTGCGATGATGGCAGGTCACGCTTCAGCGCAGTTCCTTCACCACGAACAGCCTGAGAAATTAGCGGCTATGGAATGGCATTTTGATACAAGCAGCCGTGCTGATCTCGTGCTATTCGGTACGGTAGATGAAAAAGCACAGGAAATCAAAGGGGCTATCAAGATTCCAGGTATGCTGAGCTTCCTGGCTGATAACAGTATTGATACGGAGATCAAAGGGCTGAATGACATACCGGTTGATGAACGTCCGCCGCTGGTGATTCATTATTTCTTTGATTTAATGGTATTTTTCGGTGTCTTCTCGTTCACTATTTCTGTGCTGTACTTCATTATGAAGAAGTTCAAGAAAGACTGGGCGCACCATTCCTTTATGCTCTATATGATTGCATTGACCGGTCCGATGAGCATGCTCGCCATCGAATTCGGCTGGTTCCTGGCAGAAATGGGTCGTCAGCCTTGGATTTTAAGAGGCTATATGAAAGTAGCGGAAGGTGTGACACAGGCTAACGGTGTCTCACTGACACTGGCAGCTTTTGGACTGCTGTACCTCATCCTCGGCTTCTCATGTGTCTATGTACTCATCCGCATCTTTAAGGATAAACCTGCGGCGGTTGACATCGAAAATAACCGTGCGAATGTAGGAGGAGAAGCTTAATGGATTATCAGCACATAGGAATCACTGTACTGTGGACATTCCTCTATGGTTACATCATTGTGGGCGCCGTCGATTTTGGCGCCGGTTTCTTTATGCTTTATGCTAAAATCATCAAAAAAGATCATATTATCAATGAACTGATTTCGCGCTACTTGAATCCGGTATGGGAAGTGACGAATGTCTTCCTCGTCTTCTTCTTTGTCGGTATCGTCGGATTCTTTCCGGACACAGCCTATTATTTCGGGACGACATTGCTGATTCCGGCATCAATCGCGCTGATATTACTGACGATTCGCGGTGCATTCTACGCCTTTGAGACATATGGTAAAGACACGAAGTTCCAGTGGGTCTTCCTGTATGGGATGACGGGTCTCTTGATTCCCGCATCATTCTCCACTGTCCTGACCATTTCTGAAGGCGGATTTATTGAGAAGACAAAGAACGGGGTCTCACTCGATTATTTTGAACTGCTGATGAGTCCCTATGCCTGGGCGGTCGTGTTCTTATCCATCATCTCGGTCCTATACATTTCATCCGCTTTCCTGACCTACTATGCGCATAAAGCAGAAGATCATCCTGCCTATGAGCTGCTGAGAACATGGTTCATGATCTGGGCAGGGCCGATGATTGTCATCTGTCAGTTTGTGTTCCTGAGCTTAAGACAGCATAATGCTGAACACTTTAATATAGCCGTTACACATTACTGGTGGCTCTTCGGCTTAAGTATCATCTTCTTCGTAATCGGCTTTGTCCTGATATGGCAGCGTCGTCATCATGGCATCGCTTTTATTGCGATTATGATCCAGTTCGCTTTAGCGTTCTACGGTTACGGAATCAGTAAGATGCCTTATATTCTGTATCCTTATATCGATCTCAACCATGCGGTCGTCAATGATTCAATGGCCCTGGCCCTGGTGATTGTGTTTATTGCAGGTTTACTTTTACTTGTTCCTTCTTTAGTATTATTACTGAGATTATTCATCTTTGATGCAGATTACGTCTCAGGAAAACGGAGGTAGAGAATGGAAAAGGAATTTGTAGTCATCGGGCTTGGTCGCTTCGGCGGCAGTATTGTCCGAGAACTGAATAAACTGGATATCGATGTCATGGCCATTGACAGTGATGAAGCACGTGTCAATGAATATGCAGATATTGCCACTCATGCAGTGATCGCAGACTCAACAGATGAGACTGTGCTGAAGAGTCTCGGTATCCGGAACTTCGACCATGTGGTCGTGGCGATCGGGGATAATATACAGGCGAGTATTCTGACGACATTGATTCTGAAGGATTTAGGGGTTGCGAAGGTGACCGCGAAAGCGCAGAATGACTACCATGCTAAAGTACTGGATAAGATAGGAGCTGACGTCGTCATCCATCCTGAAAGGGATATGGGCCGACGTCTTGCTCACAAACTGTCCAATTCATCCATTATGGATTATCTGGAGCTGGCAGATGAGCATTCCATCGTTGAGATCATTGCAGGTCCTAAACTGCAAGGGACCTCATTACTTGATTTAGATCTACGTGCGAACTACGGCCTGAATATCATTGCGATCAAACGGAACGGTCATATTACCGTATCGCCGGATCCGGGCGAGTACATCCAGCAGGGTGACATCCTTATGGTCATCGGTCATGACAACGACCTCGGCCGATTTGAGAGCAAAATGGAGGATAACTAAAAAAGCTGAACAGCAAGTTGCTGTTCAGCTTTTTTTAATTGTCGACATTCATGATCATCGGCAGGATCATCGGACGGCGTGCAGTCTTATCATAAAGATAAGGGGAGAGGCTTTCCGTGATCGCATTTTTGATATGATGCCATTCAACATTTTCTGTATGGTTCAGTTTATCGATGACTGTTTTCTTGATCATGCGCTGTGCGTCATAGATCAGATGACCGGATTCGCGCATATAGACGAATCCGCGTGAGATGATGTCAGGACCGGCTAATAGCTGACCTGTTCTGAAGTCGATACTGACGACGACGATGACCAGACCATCTTCAGAAAGAATCTTACGGTCCTTGATCACGACGTTACCGATGTCACCGATACCGCTGCCATCGACCAGGATATTGCCCGACTGAATCTTACCTGCATAACGTGCAGAGTCACGCGTCAGTGCCAGTACATCACCGTTTTCATGGATAAAGACGTTGTCAGGATCAACACCGCAGTCTATCCCTAACTGACCGTGCAGTTTCTGCATCCGGTATTCCCCGTGAATCGGCATGAAGAATTTCGGTTTAATCAGGCGGAGCATCAGTTTCTGCTCTTCCTGAGAACCGTGTCCTGATGTATGGATATTGGACAGTTTGCCGTGGATGACATCTGCGCCCGCTTTATAGAGCGCATTGATCGTGCGGTTTACACTCTTCGTGTTACCCGGAATAGGGGAACTTGAGAAGATGACTGTGTCATCCGGGATGATGCTGACCTGACGGTGCGTACCGTTTGCGATACGCGACAGGGCAGCCATCGGTTCCCCTTGAGAACCTGTACACAGGATAAGCAGTTTATGCTTCGGAATACTGTTGATCTTGTTCGCTTCGACAAACGTCTCAGGCGGCACCTTGATATAGCCGAGCTCTGTCCCGATCTTGATGTTGTTCTCCATCGAGCGGCCGAAGATGACGATCTTGCGGTCAAACTTCACGGCCGCTTCAATCGCCTGCTGTACACGGTAGATATTTGAAGCGAAAGTCGCAAAGATAATACGGCCTGTGCATTTACGGAAAATCTGCTCCACACTCTGACCGACCGCACGTTCACTGATCGTAAAGTTCGGTACTTCTGCATTTGTCGAGTCAGAAAGCAGGCAGAGCACACCTTCTTCACCTAGTCCGGCCATACGTGCGATATTTGCCGGCTCACCGACAGGCGTGAAATCAAATTTAAAGTCGCCGGTATGAACGATTTTACCTTCTGGTGTATGCACGACGACACCGTACGCTTCCGGAATGGAGTGCGTCGTCAAATAAAATGTGACTTTCAGGTTATCAAACTCAAAGACACTGTCTTCTGTGATCGGGTTCAGTGAAGCAGTGCGCAGGAGATGATGTTCTTCCAGCTTGTTGCGGATCAGCCCCAGTGCTAACGGCCCACCGTAAATTGGTACATTCAGTTGTTTGAGCAGGAAAGGGACACCACCGATATGGTCTTCGTGACCATGAGTGATGAAGAGACCTTTGATCTTGTGCTGGTTCTGCACGAGATAAGTATAGTCCGGAATCACATAATCTATTCCGAGTAAGTCATCATCCGGGAATTTAATCCCCGCATCAATGACGATAATTTCGTCCTTGTATTCCACAGCATAGGTGTTTTTACCGATTTCGCCCATTCCACCCAGCGCGAATACGCCGACTTCATTTTTTTGCAGGAGATTCATTAGATAGTCTCCACTTTGAACGCAGGTGATTTCTCTTCGTATGCGAGGTGTGCACCTTCAAGTTTCTGAACGAATTCAATGTTGTAAGGGCGATCTGCTAATGATTTACGGACTTGTTCTTCCGTCTCAGCTTCAACATATAGAACTTTCGTGTTTTCGCGAATGATAACTTCGCTTCTGTCTTCCTGATAAAATACTTTAAAAATTGCCATATATATATCCTCCTAAATGAATAATTAACATAAATAAGGCCCTAGCTGCTCTAGGGCTCTTCACCGTACAGATTGTATGAGTATCTTTATTTTACATGAAGTTAAGAAGGAGTGCAAAGTAAAAACTAGAGTTTAGCAATAAAGTGAGATATGGTTAAGGAAAAGGAGGAATCAATTTGACTCAGAAACTGATATTTTTCGATATAGATGGCACGCTGTATGACAGACAGCATCACATCCCGGAGACGACCCATGCTGCGATACGTCAGCTGCAGGAAGCGGGGCACACCCTTGCTATTGCTACAGGTCGTGCGCCCTATAACATACAGGAAGTGATAGCGGATACCGGCATTACGAATTTTGTTGCTTTTAACGGGCAATATGTGGTCTATAACGCTGAGGTGATATACCGTAACCCGCTGGATGTACACACCTTGACCAAACTGGAAGCCTTAGCAAGGGAGAAGGATCACCCGATGGTCTTTCTCGGTGAAAAAGAGGCCGTATCCAATATCAGGCATCACGATCACATCACAGAAAGTATGGGTTCCATCAAACTGGATCATCCAAGATTCGAAGATGAGTATTTCAAGCATCATGATATTTTTCAGGCGCTGCTGTTTCAGGACAGCGAAACGGATGATGTGTATGACGATCAGTATCCGCTCATTAAGTTCTACCGCTGGCATGAGTTCAGCCGTGATGTTGTGCCGTCCAACGGTTCAAAGGCAGAAGGCATCAGAAAATTTGCGGAGAAACTAGGTTTCAGTCAGCAGGATGTCATAGCAGTCGGTGACGGCAACAATGACTTTGAGATGATTGAATGGGCCGGAACAGGTATTGCGATGGGCAATGCAGTAGAGGGACTCAAGCAAATTGCCGATTTTGTCACGACGGATGTAGAAGATAATGGTATCCAGAATGCCTTCAAGAAGCTGGCCCTTATTGAGTAAGAGTTGTGGTGGTATGGAAAAGCGGTAGAGAAACGTCCCGCAAAAGGTGTCTGCGGGACGATACGCCAGTGAACACACGGAAATATGAGGAGAAACGTCCCGCAAAATAGATCTGCGGGACGATACGCCGGTGAACACGCGGATATATGAGGAGAAACGTCCCGCAAAATAGATCTGCGGGACGATACGCCGGTGAACACGCGGAAATATGAGGAGAAACGTCCCGCAAAAGGGATCTGCGGGACGATACGCCGGTGAACACGCGGAAATATGAGAAGGAACGTCCCGCAAAAGGGATCTGCGGGACGATACGCCGGTGAACACGCGGAAATATGAGAAGGAACGTCCCGCAAAAGGGATCTGCGGGACGATACGCGGATACAGGAGCGTAAGCCTATATAAAAAGAGTTGCCAGCGAAAGATCTGGCAACTCTTTTTATTCTACTGCTGTCGCATTCTCTTCAGGTTTAAATGGATCCGCCTGATTGATGTGATCATAGAACATGACACCATTCAGATGGTCAATTTCATGCTGCACAACGATTGCAGCGAAGCGGTTCAGGCGGAGTTTGACTTCTTCACCTTCACGGTTAACAGCTTTTACTGTGATGCGGGCATAGCGGTGAACAAGCCCGGGTATATTCTCATCAACACTCAGGCAGCCTTCACCTTGAGGCAGATAAGCTTTCTCCACACTATGGCTGACAATTTTCGGATTGAACAGCTGATGCGTGATATAGTCTTCTGTCTGCTCATCATAGAAATGAATGACGAGAAGACGTTTACTGATGTTTAATTGAGGGGCAGCTAATCCGACCCCGCTTCTCAGTTTATATTTCTTAGCTATCTTGTCGTCCTGACTGTTCTTCAGGAACTCAAGCATCTCATCAGCCAGCTTTACATCCTCCTGTGATAATGGGAGGCTGACTTCCTGCGCTTTCTCTCTCAGCGTCGGATGTCCGTCTCTGATGATGTCTTTCATGGTTAACATGTAATCACTCCTTTTTTATAATATAGCAGAAACGACACCTTAGGATAAACATTGAATCACTATTTAAAAAAGGCTACTATAAAACTGAATGAAAAAGGAGGAACAATTCATATGAAGAAACTAATTATCGCTGGCCTGTCCGTCGTCATGCTTGCCGGCTGCGGGAATAAGACTGAGCAGCTGGAGAAATTCTACACCCAGATTGATGCGGTCAACGCAAAAGAGAAACCAGTGGTCGCAGTCAACAAGGAACTCCAGAAGCTTGAATCTGAAAAGGTGGAGCTGTTCAATAAAATCAGTAAAGCAAAAAAACAGGATATTAACCTCATCAACAGCACGGCAACAAAACTTGTTCAGAATGCTTCTGCCAGAAGTACGGCAATCAATAAGGAAATCAAGGCCTATGATGAATCAGAGAACGAATTCAACAAGGCGAAAGATTTAGCCAGTGAAATTAAAGATAAGGATCAGAAAAAAGAAGCATCAGATCTGACCGATGCTCTGGAAAAAAAGTACAGCCAGCATGATGGACTGATGACAGCCTACCAGGATGTCCTGAAAAAAGAAAATGATTTATTCAAGTACTTACAGGGTAAAAGTCCAGAGACGAGCGGCGTCAATGCTAAGATTGAAAGTCTGAACACATCAACGAGTGCTTTCCAGAAAAAAATGACGGTTTTCAATCAAACAATGGAGCAAGTTCAGAAGGAATCCGGCGATATCGTCAAGTTATTGAACAACAAATAATTGTACTATAACAGAAAAAGTTATATCGGTATAACAGAGTGTTCGATTCCTATTGTTTCAACAAATAAAACCCTTTAATTGTTGCGGATTTTTTTTGTTTAACACTAGAACAGTTTTATGTTAGAATAATTCAAGTAAATATAAATATATCCGAAAGGTTTGGTGAATTGAATGGCTTCGAAGAAACAAGCACCATTCGATGCAGTATCAGTACTCAATGAAATTGAATCTAAGTTTGAAGTAGTTCAAGTTTTAGATTTAGATGGTAATGTCGTAAACGACGCATATATGCCTGATTTAACTGATGAACAGTTAGTAGAATTAATGGAGAGAATGGTTTGGACTCGTGTCCTTGATCAGCGTTCGATCTCATTAAACCGTCAAGGTCGTTTAGGTTTCTATGCACCAACAGCAGGTCAGGAAGCTTCTCAGTTAGCATCTCAATACGCCCTTGAAAAAGAAGACTGGATTCTTCCAGGTTACCGTGATGTACCACAATTAATCTGGCATGGTCTTCCATTGACAAAAGCATTCTTATGGTCTCGTGGTCACTTTACAGGCAGCCAGTTCCCAGAAGGCATGAATGCACTTGCACCTCAGATCATCATCGGTGCTCAGTATGTTCAGACAGCTGGGGTTGCGCTTGGTCTTAAGAAAAAAGGCAAACAGAATGTGGCGATCACTTATACAGGTGACGGCGGTTCTTCACAAGGTGACTTCTATGAAGGTATCAACTTTGCATCTGCATTCAAAGCACCAGCTATCTTCGTCATCCAGAACAATAACTATGCGATCTCTACACCACGTGAAAAACAGACAGCTGCTAAAACTTTAGCACAGAAAGCTGTTGCAGCAGGTATCCCAGGTACTGTTGTAGATGGTATGGACGCACTTGCTGTTTATTTCGTGACGAAACAAGCACGTGAACGCGCGATCGCTGGTGACGGTCCTTCATTAATTGAAACAATGACTTACCGTTATGGTCCACATACGATGGCAGGGGATGACCCGACACGTTACAGAACATCTGATGAAGACTCTGAGTGGGTTAAAAAAGATCCGCTTGTACGTTTCCGTAAATTCCTTGAAAACAAAGGTCTTTGGACTGAAGAGAAAGAAAACGAAGTAATGGAACGTGCTAAAGAAGAAATCAAGACTGCTCTTAAAGAAGCAGACGGCACGCCTAAACAGACTGTTTCTCAATTAGCAGAAATCATGTATTCAGGCGACATGCCTCAAAACTTAAAAGAACAATATGAAATCTACAAAGAGAAGGAGTCGAAGTAAGTCATGGCACAAATGACGATGATTCAAGCAATAACAAATGCACTGCAGACAGAACTTAAAAATGACGAAAACGTCGTAGTTTTCGGTGAAGACGTTGGTGTCAACGGTGGTGTATTCCGTGCGACTGAAGGACTTCAGAAAGAATTCGGTGAAGACCGCGTCTTCGATACGCCGCTTGCGGAATCAGGTATCGGTGGTCTGGCAATCGGTTTATCTTTAACAGGTTTCCGTCCAGTCATGGAAATCCAGTTCTTCGGCTTCGTCTTCGAAGTATTCGATTCAATCGCTGCTCAAATTTCACGTCAGAGCTTCCGTTCAGGCGGCACTAAGCCTGCACCGATTGTCATCCGTTCACCATTCGGTGGTGGTGTTCATACACCTGAACTTCACGCAGATAACTTAGAGGGCTTAATGGCTCAGACACCGGGTATCAAAGTTGTTATCCCGTCTAACCCATATGATGCTAAAGGTCTCCTGATCTCAGCTATCCGCGACAACGATCCAGTTGTCTTCCTTGAGCACATGAAGTTATATCGTTCATTCCGTGAAGAAGTACCTGAAGAAGAATATACGGTTGAAATCGGTAAAGCAGCAGTGAAACAGGAAGGGACAGACCTTTCTATCATCACATACGGTGCAATGGTACAGGAATCTATGAAAGCAGCTGAAGAGCTTGCTAAAGAGGGTCATTCAGTTGAAGTCGTTGACCTGCGCACAGTTCAACCTCTTGATATCGATACAATCATTGCTTCTGTCGAAAAAACAGGCCGTGTAGTCGTCGTTCAAGAAGCACAAAAACAAGCAGGTGTAGGCGCAAACGTCGTTTCTGAAATCTCAGAACGTGCTGTGCTGAGCCTTGAAGCACCGATTGCTCGTGTCTATGCACCTGATACTGCATACCCATTCACACAAGCTGAGAATGTCTGGTTACCAAACAAAGACGGCATCGTGGAAGCAGCAAAACGTACTTTAGAATTTTAATATCCGTGAAAAGTACGCTTGTACTTTTCACTTTCCCTATAAAAAAAGATATTCTAGGAGGAACTTAAAGTGGCATTTGAATTTAAATTACCGGCACTTGGTGAAGGTATTTTCGAAGGTGAAATCGTTAAGTGGTTCTTTAAAGAAGGCGACACAGTTAACGAAGACGATATTTTATGTGAAGTACAGAATGATAAATCTGTAGTTGAAATCCCATCACCAGTATCTGGTACGGTTACAGAAGTAGTAGCAGAAGAAGGTACTGTTGCTAACCTCGGTGATGTCATCATCAAAATTGACTCTCCTGATGCACCTGCGGATTCTCACGCTGAAGAAGCTAAAGAAGAGCCTCAAGCAGAAGTAAAAGAAGAAGCTCAAACAGAGGCACCAGCGCCTGCTGCTGCTACACAAGCAACAGATGTTGAAGTGGATGAGAACCGCCGCGTCATCGCTATGCCTTCTGTCCGCAAATTTGCGCGTGAACAAGGCGTTAACATCAAAGCTGTCCAAGGAACAGGGAAAAACGGCCGCGTCTTAAAAGAAGACATCGAAGCATACAAAAACGGTGGCGCTGCTTCAGCTGCCCCAGAAGTTGCAGCAGCTCCAGCAGCCCAAGCGACAGAAGCAGCTGTGACACCAGCTCAACCTATCGCTGCTCCAGAAGGTGACTTCCCAGAGACACGCGAAAAAATTCCTGCAATGCGTAAAGCAATTGCTAAAGCAATGGTTAACTCTAAACACACTGCGCCTCACGTAACATTAATGGACGAAATCGATGTTCAAGCATTATGGGATCACCGTAAAAAATTCAAAGAAGTGGCTGCTGAGCAAGGCACTAAACTGACATTCTTACCTTACGTTGTAAAAGCTTTAGTATCAGCTCTTAAAGCTTATCCAGCACTGAACACTTCTCTTGATGATGCAACTGAAGAAGTCGTACACAAACATTACTACAACATCGGTATCGCAGCTGATACAGAACGCGGCTTACTTGTACCTGTCGTGAAACACGCTGACCGCAAATCAATCTTTGCGATTTCTGATGAAATCAACGAACTTGCTGTTAAAGCTCGTGACGGTAAACTTGCGCCTGCTGAAATGAAAGGTGCTTCATGTACAATCAGTAATATCGGTTCTGCTGGTGGTCAGTGGTTCACACCAGTTATCAACCACCCAGAAGTAGCGATCTTAGGTATTGGCCGTATCGCTCAGAAACCAATCGTCAAAGACGGCGAAATCATTGCAGCGCCAGTTCTTGCTTTATCACTTAGCTTTGACCACCGTCAAATCGATGGTGCAACAGGTCAAGCAGCTATGAACCATATCAAACGTTTATTAAATAATCCAGAATTATTATTAATGGAGGGGTAAAGAATGGTAGTAGGAGATTTCCCAATTGAAACAGATACTATTGTAATCGGTGCAGGTCCTGGGGGTTATGTTGCAGCTATTCGTGCAGCACAGCTCGGACAAAAAGTAACAATCGTTGAGAAAGGCGCTCTTGGTGGCGTATGTCTTAACGTCGGCTGTATCCCATCTAAAGCGTTACTCGCGGCTTCTCACCGTTATGAGGTTGCAAAACATTCAGAAGATATGGGTATTACAACTGAAGGCGTTAAAGTTGATTTCTCTAAAGTTCAAGAATTCAAGAACAGCGTTGTTAATAAATTAACAGGCGGTGTGGGTTCTTTACTTAAAGGCCGTAAAGTAGAAATCGCAGAAGGTGAAGCTTACTTTGTGGATGCCAACAACTTAAAAGTGATGACTGATAAAGCGTCACAAACTTATACTTTCAAAAACGCGATCATTGCTACTGGTTCTCGCCCGATTGAAATCCCTAACTTTAAATTCGGTAAACGCATCATCGATTCTACTGGTGCTTTAGCATTACCAGAAGTGCCTAAAAAGTTAGTCGTTGTCGGCGGCGGTTATATCGGTTCTGAGCTCGGAACAGCTTACGCTAACTTCGGTACTGAAGTCACTATTTTAGAAGGCGCTAAAGATATCTTAGGCGGATTCGAAAAACAAATGACTCAGATCGTTAAAAAAGGTTTAAAAGCTAAAGGCGTGACTATCGAAACAGAAGCGATGGCTAAATCAGCTGAAGAGACAGACAACGGCGTAACTGTAACATACGAAGTAAAAGGTGAAACGAAGACAGTTGAAGCAGACTACTGCTTAGTGACTGTAGGACGTCGTCCAAATACCAACGATATCGGATTAGAAGAATTAGGTGTTAAACTGACAGACCGTGGTTTAATCGAAGTCGACAAACAAGGTCGTACATCTGTTGACAACATCTTCGCTATCGGTGATATCGTTGCAGGACCACCACTTGCGCACAAAGCATCTTATGAAGCGAAAGTTGCGGCTGAAGCGATCTCAGGTGAAAAATCAGAAGTGGATTACCTGGCGATCCCAGCGGTATGTTTCACTGAACCTGAACTTGCGACAGTGGGTTACACTGAAGCGATGGCGAAAGAAGAAGGTCTTGAATATAAAGCTTCAAAATTCCCATTCGCAGCAAATGGCCGTGCATTATCAATCAATGCATCTGAAGGTTTCGTGAAATTAATCTCTCTTAAAGAAGATGGATTACTGATCGGCGCACAAGTTGCAGGTTCTGGTGCATCTGACATTATCGCTGAACTTGGTTTAGCCATTGAGACAGGTATGACTGCTGAAGATATAGCGATGACTATCCACGCTCACCCAACTTTAGGTGAGATTTCAATGGAAGCAGCTGAAGTTGCGATCGGTCACCCTATCCACACGATGTAATACTTTTCAATCACTATTAAAAACGCTATTCTATTTATAGAATAGCGTTTTTTTATGGAGGTCAATATGGAGTACAGTTATCCGTTAGATTTAGATTGGACACCTGACGAAATGGTAGCGGTCGTCAATTTTCTGGCAGCTATCGAACAGAGTTATGAAAGTAAGATCAATATTGATGAACTGAAGATGAAATACGATCAGTTCAAGAAGGTCTGCCCGGGTAAAGCCCAGGAAAATAATATCTACAAGGATTTCAAGAAAGCCTCAGGATATGATGGTTATCCGGTTATCAAGAAAATGCGTGAAGCACTGGGTTCAGAGACTAAAGTGATCTCAATGACAAAAATATAATGAATTACCCCCTTCATATTGTTTAATAGTCCTAATTTTGATAAATTATAAGTAATGATATTAAACTTATTGTTTATTATTTTTAAACAGAAGGGGGTTAGTTATGGATATTGGAAAGAAGATTAAAGATCTTCGACGTCAGAAAAATCTGACCCAGGAAGAACTGGGTGAACGGACCGATCTATCAAAAGGCTACATCTCACAGCTGGAGCGCAATCTCAGCTCGCCATCAATGGAGACGTTCTTTAATATACTGGAAGTGCTGGGTGCTAAGCCTGCAGAATTCTTCAGTGATGCCCTCTATCAGCAGCAGATACATTATCCCCTGTCAGAACAGACCTTATATGATGAATATGACAATGGCTACATGATCAACTGGCTTGTTCCGGAATCAAACGATTATGATATGGAGCCTGTGATCATCACTTTAAAGCCGGGGGCTGAATATAAGAAGTTTGAGCCTTCTCCGTCAGAGAGTTTTATGTATGTCATGGAAGGTCGTGCTTCCATCAGAATAGGGCGGAAAGTCTATACAGCTGACCAGCATGAATGTTTTTATTTCAAGGCGAATGAATCCCATCAGTTGTTTAATCAGGAAAAAGTAGAGGCGAAAATTCTCATTGTCGCAACGGAATCTTATTTATAGGAGGAATATATGGACAAGTTTATTGCATTTAACGATGTGACGAAAGTATATGATGGTAACCCGGTATTAAAGGGCGTTAACTTTGAAATAGAGGAAGGCAAGTTCTACACCTTACTGGGTCCTTCCGGCTGCGGTAAGACGACCATTCTGCGGCTGATTGCGGGCTTTGAGAAGCCGACATCAGGGGATGTGTATTTCGCAGGTCAGCGCATCAATGATGTGCCGGCCAATAAACGTCAGGTCAATACCGTCTTCCAGGATTATGCGCTCTTTCCGCATCTGGATGTCTTTGAGAATGTGGCGTTCGGTCTGCGCATCAAGAAGATGGACAAAGCACTTGTCGAGTCAAAGGTGAACGAAGCATTGAGACTGGTGAAGCTTGAAGGCTACGGCAAACGCCGGATCGCTGAGATGAGTGGAGGCCAGCGTCAGCGTGTGGCTATTGCGCGTGCCATTGTCAATGAGCCGGAAGTGATCCTGCTTGACGAGCCGCTCAGTGCACTGGACTTGAAACTGCGTACAGAGATGCAGTATGAGCTGCGTGAACTGCAGCAGCGTCTCGGCATTACATTTATCTTTGTGACACACGACCAGGAAGAGGCGCTTGCGATGAGTGACTATATCTTTGTCATGCGTGATGGTCATATCGAACAGAGCGGGACACCGCTTGATATATACGATGAGCCGGTCAATCGTTATGTCGCTGATTTCATCGGTGAGTCGAATATTATTCCGGGACGCATGGTACGCGATTATGTCGTTCAGATCTATGGCAAGGAATATGCCTGTGTCGACAGAGGGTTCAAGCCGAATGCTGAAGTCGATGTGGTCATCCGGCCGGAGGACCTGGCGGTCACAGCAGCAGCTGAAGGGAAGCTGCAGGCCCGTGTCGATTCCCAGCTCTTCCGCGGGGTACACTATGAAATCTGTCTCTTTGATGCGGAAGGCAACGAGTGGATCTGCCACACGACAAAACCGGCACCTGTCGGAGAAGTCGTCGGCTTAACTTTCTCTGAGCAGGCGATTCATATCATGCTGCCGGGAGAGACTGAAGACGAGTTTGATGCCCGCATTGAATCCTATGAGGTACAGACATGAGAGAAGCAAAGAAATATTTTCTGATCCCGTATCTGATATGGATTATCTTTTTCATCATTCTGCCTCTTGTCTCCATTTTTTATTCAAGCTTTATCAGCCTGGATGGCAAATTCACATTGGAGAACTATGCTGATTTCTTTAGCGGCACCTATCTGCAGATGACACTGACATCATTTCTCTATGCGCTGATCATCACGTTGTTCTGCCTGGTTATTTCATATCCGGTCGCACTCGCTATACGGAATACACGAAATAAACAGTTCTGGCTGCTGCTGATCATTCTGCCGACATGGATCAATCTGCTGCTTAAAACTTATGCGTTCATCGGTATATTAAGCAAAGAAGGCACTGTCAATGATGTGCTGTCCTTTCTGCACCTGCCGCATACGCAGCTGCTGTTCACGAATACAGCCTTTATCATTGTCTCTATCTATATTTACATTCCGTTCATGATTCTGCCGATCTTCAACAGTATGGATGCCATTCCGGAGAACCTGATTCAGGCTTCACGGGATCTCGGAGCAGACAGATGGACGACATTCAGAAAGGTCATCATGCCCCTGTCATGGGAAGGTGTCAAGACAGGCATTCAGATCACCTTTATTCCGGCACTGAGTCTCTTCATGATCACGCGTCTGATTGCCGGAAATAAGGTCGTCAACCTCGGCACCGCTATTGAAGAGCAGTTTCTTGTCACACAGAACTACGGAATGGGCTCCACTATCGCAGTCTTCCTGATTCTTTCCATGGCACTCGTCATGATCCTGACTAAACAACGCGAGAGCGAGGGCAGAAGTTAATGAAATTGCAATCAAAAATAGTTTTAGCCATTACTATGCTGCTTCTTTACTTTCCGATATTCTTTCTAATGTTCTATTCTTTCAACAGTGCAGGTAACATGAACCGTTTTGAAGGATTTACACTGGATCACTACAAAGCCGTCTTTCAGAACAAGCGGCTCATGGTCATCATATTGAATACCATTGCAGTGGCGCTGATTGCAGCCAGCATCTCGACCTTGATCGGTGTCTTCGGCGCCCTTGGTATTCATTATATGCGCAACAAGAAGATCAAGATTGGTTTACTGACCTTGAATAATATTCTGATGGTCAGCAGTGATGTCGTCATCGGCTCGTCCTTCTTGATTCTTTTCACTATCATCGGACATTTTACGGGCCTCGGCCTCGGCTTCTGGTCTGTCCTGATCTCTCATATCGCTTTCTGCGTGCCGATTGTCGTCCTGATGGTGCTCCCGAAACTCTACGATATGAATGAATCATTGATCAATGCGGCGACAGATCTCGGCGCTTCAACGTATCAGACGCTCTCGCGTGTCGTCATACCGCATCTGATGCCTGGCGCTGTAGCAGGATTCTTTATGGCATTGACCTATTCGCTCGATGACTTCACTGTCAGCTTCTTTGTGACGGGCAATGGTTTCAGCGTGCTCTCTGTTGAGATTTACTCTATGGCACGTAAAGGGATTTCTATGGAGATCAATGCGCTGTCAACGATCCTGTTTGTTGTGGTCATGGCGATTATTGCGGTCTATTACTTCATCACGAATAAAAGTGAAAATAAACGGAGAGGAGCAATCTGATGAAAAGATTATTGCAGTTGATTGGTGTCTCTCTTCTCGTTGCGATACTCCTCCTGGTGTCGACCCGCTTTATCGATCCCCCGCCAGAAGCGGGTAAAGGTAATGTGCTCTATGTCTATAACTGGGGAGAATATATAGATCCTGACTTGCTCAAGAAGTTCGAGAAGGAGACAGGGATCCGTGTGATCTATGAGACGTTCGACTCGAATGAATCCATGCTTGCCAAGATCAAGAACGGGGGCACGCACTATGATATAGCGGTGCCCAGTGAGTACGCGATTCAGAAGATGAAGTCTGACCATCTGCTGATTCCGATCGATCACAGCAAGCTGCCGAACCTGAAAAATCTGGATCCGGATTTTCTTGATAAAGACTTCGATCCAGGCAATCGATATTCGATTCCTTATTTCTGGGGGACGGTCGGCATCCTTTTTAATCCCGACCATACGAAAGGCATCGATTTTTCAAGCTGGGACAGTCTGTGGGATAAGCGTCTGAAGAACAATGTGCTGATTGTAGACGGTGCACGTGAAGGAATGGGTTTCGCGCTTAACAGCATGGGTGAGTCTCTGAACGAAAAAGATTCCGCTAAGCTCAGTCAGGCAGAAGCGAAGCTGAAATCCCTTGCGCCGAATGTCCGCGGCGTCGTCGGTGATGAAATCAATACGATGATGGTGCAGAAGGAAGCGGATGTGGCAGTGGTCTGGAGCGGGATGGGCGCTGACATCATGACGGAAAATGAAGACCTTGATTTTGTCGTGCCGAAAGAAGGCTCGAATCTCTGGTTTGATAATATCGTCATTCCTAAGACCGCCCAGAATGTGGAAGGGGCTCATCAATTCATCAATTTCCTGTTAGACGCAAAAAACGGCAAACAGAATACGGAATGGGTGGGCTATGCGACACCGAACAAGGCCAGTTATCAGTTACTTGACCAAGAAACACGGGAAGACGAGCGGTTCTACCCAAGTCCTGCTGTCAGAGAGAAACTGGAGGTCTACGAGGATTTAGGCCCTGAAAAAATTGCAGAATACAATGAAAGGTTCCTGCGTTTCAAGATGTCACTTAAGTAGTCCACCATTTTAAATGATTATCACGGCTTCATCAGGGTATTGAACTATTAACTACAGTTAAGGAGATGAAAGTATGGCGAGAAGAGAATACACACAGACAGTGAAACCTGTCAGCAGAATTCCGGAGAAGATCTTTGGCTGGTTAAGCTGGTTATCATTGCTCGGATTATTAGGACTCGGTCTTTATTCATTACTTGTATCTGGTAATGATCCGAACTTTATGAATGAGATGGAACGTCAGCTGAATGAAAATCCGCAGCTGTCAGATTTCCGTGATCTCATGGCACAGAACAACATGACTGTACCTGAATTTGTCAGCTATATCATGAAAATCGCCTGGGGTATCCTGGCATACCTGGCACTGCCGCTTATTTTAGGGCTCATCGGTCTGTTATCGATGAAGAAACGTATACTAGCAGGTGTGATGCTGCTCCTTGCTGGTTTACTGACGGCTCCATTATTTTTGACAATCGCTTTATTCTGGATTCCTTTATTCTTCTTCATTGCAGCTATTCTGCTGTTTGCACGTAAAGATAAAGTCATCCGTAATGAAGACTACTATCATGACCATGAAACAGTCTCTTATGACCGCGACCGTCAGCCGGCGCCTGTCTATGTAGAACGGGATGCAGATATTGAACGTGAACGCGTTGATGACTTCAAGCATGACGCCTATGTGGATCGCACAGCAGATGTGGAACGTGACCATGCATTGCAGGAGACGGTGGTGACTGAGGAACGGACTGTTGATGCGACACCTGTTGATACAGACGAGACCGTGACCTATCATCGTTCAGAAGGTGACCGTGTGAAGTATGTCGACAAAACTGTTGATGCGACTGAAGAGCGTCGCCAGAACTATAATAACCGTATGAACCGCAATGATTAAAAAAGAGCTGACAAGCTCTTTTTTAAATATGAAGAAAACTTTACTGGTTCTCTCACTCATCATGACTGGAGCGGCACTGCTCTTCCCGCTCAAGCTCATGATTCTGACTTTTGACCCTGATTTCATCAGCGAATTCACCGGGGGCTGGAATCACCGTATTCGAGAGATGATTCAAGAAGAACGGCTCTCTTATTCACAGGGCATGCTGCTGATTTTTAATGCGGAGATGACGGTCAGTGTCATGCGACGGGCAGTCCTCGGTCTCAGCATCTGGCTGCTCAGTCTGGCGGCTGTCCTGATGACAAGCCTGAATGTGACCGGCAAGCGTCTGCTGAATATGCTGCTTGCTGCAGCCATCATTATATCGCTGCCTCTCGTCGTGGTACCGGTGCTGCTGCTCGTGGTTCTTATCCTCATAAATACGCAGAAAAGTCTCTGACCGGTGCGGTCAGAGACTTTTTAGGTAGGGGATAGTCAGCGCAGTTCAATCAGCTTGAGAAAAGTGTCTTCCACTTCTTGCAGGAAGGCCTGGTCTGATTGCAGTGCCGGGTGGCCCGGCTCGTATCTTTTGCCGAAAAGAAGCTCACCTTTTTTGACGTTCTTAAGACGCAGGAGATTGTCACAAAGCGCCTCTTCTTCAATGGCTTCACTTGCTTCTTTCATATGGTCGCGCTTCATGATAAAGTCATCCAGCGCTAAGATGGTCTGTTCTTTTTTCATGAAGGTCTCTGCTACTCGTTCTTTCTCGGGAGACTCATAGATGACGCCGTATAATACAAAGACATGGGAGCCGAAGAGACCGATCTGAAAATGAGGCAGCATCTTATAGCCGCGTTTATGGGTGGAAAATGCCACCCATGTGTCGTCAGGCGGATTCGTTGTCCGCCGTAAATGTTTGGCCACATGCGGATAATAGGTCTCGCCGGTCTGAGCGGTCAGAAAATCACTGAAATAGTCACCCAGCTTCTCCAGTTTCGGCCGCGTGGTTTCAATGAGCGCTGTCATCCGGTTCTCCAGGCCCTCTATTTCAAAAACCTTGAAATCTTCATCTGTAAAGTGATACATCTTATCCTCCTGCTGTTGTAGAATCAATTCATTTTGATTGAATAGTGACTCATGTATAATAGAATTAAATCAAGGAGGAACGCTTATGTCAATTTATCAATTTGCAAAGTCAATCGTGCTTCTTGCAGGACAGCGAATCAGAGAGGAGCTGTCTCAGGAACTGATTATAGAAACAAAGTCCAATCCGAACGATTTAGTGACCAATATGGATAAAGAGACAGAAGCTTTTCTGGTCTCACAGATCAACGAGCACTATCCGGAGCACCGGATTATCGGTGAGGAAGGTCATGGCCAGGATGTGACCGATACTGAAGGATACCTCTGGGTCATCGATCCGATAGATGGTACGCTGAATTTTGTGCATCAGCAACAGAACTTCGCTATTTCCATCGGTATTTTTCATGACGGCAAAAAATATGCGGGTGTCATCTATGACGTCATGAACGACAAACTTTATCATGCTGAAGCGGGGCACGGCGCCTACTTAAACGATCAGCCGCTGCCGGTCTTAAAGGATACAGAGCTTGTGACCTCCATCATCTCCATGAACCCGAACTGGCTGACTAAGGAGCGGACTCGGGACATGTATGCACCGATTGTCCAGGCGGCACGCAGCGCGCGCAGTTACGGCTCAGCAGCACTTGATTTTGCCTATGTGGCAACGGGGATTATTGACAGCTACATCACGCTCAGACTGCATCCGTGGGATTTCAGCGGCGGTATGATCATCGCTGAGGAAGTAGGTGCAGTTGTCTCGAACCAGTTAGGTGAGAAGCTTGATCCCCTGCATTCAAGCTCCATTCTGGTGGCGAATCCTGCTCTGCATCAGGAACTGCTGAATGATTACCTCAGTCCATATCGCGCCAGATTAAATGAAATACATCAAGGTCAGTTTTCCAGAAGATAATAAGTCCCTTTTGTTTTACCTGCTGTATGAAAGTGCTTCTTTAGCAGCGAAGCCACTTTTGCAGCAGGTATTTTTTTGTTGCACCATTTATACATGATATCTTTTGTCAGTCTGTTCTCCGGAAAGAGTGACATGTATTCGTGTGCAGCCCGGATGAATGCCTGGTCAAGCTGTGAAATTTCACGGCACTTCAGGCAGAGGATGAGATGGTGATGATAATTGAATTCTGATAGCTGGTCACAGTGGGGACAGCGCAGTCCATTTTTGACGCCTGCCTTTACTTGATAGGGTGCATCTGTCGTTTCAGCGAGCTGGATGGTAGAAGGCGCAAGATTGAGTTTCGGTGCCGTCATCTGAGCCAGATAAGCGGGGAGTGTGGCTGCCGTCAGAATCATGCTGCTGTGACTCAGCGCATTCAGTTCAAAGTCCGGGCTGAGACAGACCGCTCTGATCTCAATGTTGAGCGACCGGTCCAGCAAGTACTGTAGCCCTAGTTTCACACTCATCAGCTGGGCCAAGTCTTCATGAACTCTGCCCGTGAAAAACGCTGTCAGCATGCCCTGGTCGTTCAGGGTATGAATCCCTTGATAACTGTTCAGTTTCAGCAGATGGATGGTGTCGGATTCCACTAGAATGACGTTCAGACCGATTGTCCGGTGGTAATCCTGATAAGTGTAATGCCAGATGATGTCGACTTGAGCGGTGATTTCCGGCGTCAAAAATGTTTCAAACTGCTCTTCTATGAGCTTCTGGTGCGTAAGAGACTGCAGCATGTTCAGCTCTTCATCAGACAGTGTGGAACGATGGCGCAGGGCTTCCAGGCGGGCAAGGGCAGGATAGGTTCTTTTTTTGATGATCATGACTTCACTCCTTTCCCTCATAATTTATTACGGCAGGACCGAAGACACAAATGACAGAAAATGCTGAATAACGATAAAAGACCAGCAGTTTTTGATAAACTGCTGGTCTTTCATCATTTTTTGTGGTGAAACTGACTGCTTTTGAAGAAAAATTACAGCCAGTCATTTTCCCGGTATTTTTTCTTCAACGTAAATCCGAGGCCCATTATGGCGATAAAAAGCAGGATACTGATTGATATGATGAGCAGGCTGCCTTCTGCCATCCCGGCACTGATGCCGATCAGACAGACGACTGCCAGAAATGCAAGAAGCAGAAAAATGGCTTTACTTTTTTTCATAGGGTTCCCTTCGTACAGCTTTATAGTATATCTTTCTGATATATGCTATAATATCACAGTTACATAATAAACTGTAGATGTGAAAGGGACATAACATGACAAATTACAGAGAAGATGTGCGTAACATTGCCATCATCGCCCACGTTGACCATGGTAAAACAACATTAGTAGACGAATTATTAAAACAATCAGGTATTTTCCGTGCCAATGAACATGTTGAAGAACGTGCGATGGATTCCAACGCGCTTGAAAAAGAGCGTGGAATCACGATTTTAGCGAAAAATACAGCTATTGACTATAAAGGAACACGTATCAATATCCTGGATACACCAGGCCACGCCGATTTCGGTGGAGAAGTAGAACGTATCATGAAAATGGTAGATGGTGTGGTGCTTGTCGTAGATGCCTACGAAGGCACGATGCCTCAGACGCGTTTCGTACTGAAAAAAGCACTGGAACAGAACCTGAAGCCGGTTGTCGTTGTCAATAAAATTGATAAACCATCTGCGCGTCCGGAAGAAGTCCTTGATGAAGTGTATGACTTATTCATTGAACTGGATGCCAATGACGATCAGCTGGATTTCCCTGTGGTATATGCGAGTGCCATCAACGGGACTGCGAGTCTTGATGCAAGTACACAGGATGATAACATGCAGTGCTTGTATGAAACCATTCTTGAATATGTACCGGCACCGGTTGATAACCGTGATGAGCCGCTGCAGTTCCAGACAGCGCTTCTTGATTACAACGACTATGTGGGACGTATCGGTATCGGCCGTGTCTTCCGCGGTACGATGGAAGTCGGCCAGCAGGTTGCCCTGATCAAGATTGACGGCACGGTGAAAAACTTCCGTGTGACAAAAATCTTCGGTTTTTTCGGCTTATCACGTGTGGAAATCGACAAAGCATACCCAGGTGATTTGATCGCCGTATCAGGTATGGAAGATATCAACGTCGGTGAGACAGTGACACCTGTCGACCACCAGGAAGCATTACCAGTTCTGCGTATCGATGAGCCGACACTGCAGATGACATTCTCAGTCAATAACTCACCGTTCGCGGGTAAAGAAGGAAAATTCGTGACGGCCCGTAATATCCAGGACCGTCTGGAGTCTCAGCTTGAAACAGACGTTTCATTACGCGTTGAATCAGTTGGACCGGATTCATGGACCGTATCAGGGCGTGGTGAACTTCATCTTTCTATCCTGATCGAGAACATGCGTCGTGAAGGCTTCGAACTGCAGGTCTCTAAGCCGGAAGTTATCATCAAGGAAATTGACGGTAAGAAATATGAGCCTTACGAACGCGTACAGATCGATGTACCGGAAGAGAATACAGGTTCCGTCATCGAATCTCTTGGCACGCGTAAAGGTGAAATGGTCGATATGAGCACATCTAATGGCCAGACCCGTCTGATCTTCAATGTGCCTGCACGTGGCTTGATCGGCTACCGTACAGAATTTATGTCGATGACACGAGGCTATGGTATCTTAAACCATACCTTTGATGAATACCGTCCGTACCTTCGTGGCCGAATCGGTGGCCGTCATAACGGTGTATTGGTCTCCATGGACAAAGGGGTGGCGAGTACGTATGCCATCTTGGCATTAGAGGACCGTGGGGTTAACTTCATGGAGCCGGGGACAGAAGTTTACGAAGGTATGATTGTCGGTGAAAACTCTCGTGACAATGACCTGACCGTTAATATCACGAAGGTCAAAGCAGCGAACAACATCCGTTCTGCGACGAAAGAACAGACAACGACTATGAAGAAACCAAGAATCATGACGCTTGAAGAGGCGCTTGAATACATCAATGACGATGAGTTACTGGAAGTCACACCTGAGTCTATCCGTCTCAGAAAGAAAACTTTAGATAAAGCTCAGCGTGAACGTGAACAGAAAAAAGCGAAAGCTGCTGCTTTAGCAGAAGAGGAATAAGATGCTCGGCTTAAGTAAAGGTGTCAGCACAAATCCTTCCGAACGTCTTTCTTTCCTTGCGAAGCTTTTCCAGGTGGATACACATCCACAGCAAGGTATGTGGATGCTGTTGATCGCCATCTTTATCTTAAGTGCTATCGTCTATCACCTCGGTTTTGCCCGTAAGCTGAAGCTGTGGCAGAATATCGTCATCTATATCCTGCTCTTCTTAGGCTGTATTCTACTGACATTCCTCGCAGTCTTTCTGCCGGTCGGAGAAAGTCTGATTCTTGCGGCCATCGTCTTCGGTCTCTATCGACTGCGGCTTCATAACGAACGTCAGCAAAAATAAGAACCCGCACAGCTTGGCTGTGCGGGTTTCTTTATATCGCTTCAATGGCATTGACGTGGTCAATCTTCTGGCTATATTCACCGTTATATATGAAGGCATCAACCATGCCGTCCTCATACAGACGTTTACCGTTTTTAGAGAACTGGAAATACAGCTGGGACACATCTTCCAGCCTGATATCTTCGTGCTCGTTACCGTTCGATAGTCTGATGGCTGCTGCATCTGCCTCGGGTTCTGTAATCGCGAAAAAAGGTGCCATATTGATTACATAGGTCCCTTCAAGTAGTTGCTGCTTCTTGAACTTTTTCTCAGAGTTCAAGGTCGGCGGTTTTGCGCCGCCTTCCAATATATCCCGGTTCCAGGCCTTATTATCTTTAAATGAGATCGGTTCTACCCCTGTCGTTTTCCCTGCTTCCATCTCTTCAATCGTGATTTTGCGGTCATCGAAAATCCACGTCGATGGATCAAGTGTAATCTTAAATTTAACTTTCCCTTGTATTTGGATAATCAAGTGTCTCACTCCTTTCATTTAATTCTATCACAAGCCCTGGCTGTCATGTACTTTTGCTTGATTTTTATACTGCCCTACTATAAACTTTTAAAGTATAGAAGAAAAAGGGGTGTATGTCTATGGAACCAGTCGATTACAAACAACAGGCATATGACCAGCTTAATCAGGATGCAGAGAAGATTCTGCAGCTGATTAAAGTTCAGATGGATAACTTAACGATGCCCCAATGTCCGCTTTATGAAGAAGTCCTCGATACGCAGATGTATGGTCTGGGTAAAGAAGTGGAGTTCGCCGCAAAGATTGGATTGATAGATAGAGAATTTGGAAAAACTCTGTTATCCGGCCTGGAAAAAGAACTTTCCAAGTTACATGATGCATTTACCAACGTCTAGAGCAGATGCTTTAGACTATTTTTTATTAGAATTGAGTGATTGAGTTGTGAATCAGTTAAGAAGGTTCTTCAAATACATAAAAGATTATTCCAAGTATGTCGATTTTTCGCTTATGATCACCTATATCGTGCTGTGTATGATGGGGCTTGTCATGATCTACAGTGCGAGTATGGTCGGCGGGCCGCGCGGGATGCTGTCGGGTACAGGTCCAGTCAGTTCGACCCATTTCTATAAGAGGCAGCTCTTTGCGATCATCCTGAGCTTTGGTATTGTCTTTTTCATGACTTATTTCATGCATATCAATATCATCAAAAATAAGCGTGTCCAGCAGAGCTCGATTATCGGTGTCCTCATTCTGCTCATCGCGACGATGCTCTTCGGGACGGAAGTCAACGGCTCGAAAAGTTGGCTGAATACCGGTATCATGATGATTCAGCCGGCAGAGTTTCTGAAGATAGTGACGATCATCTACCTGGCTTATATCTATGATAAAAAGAAAAATCTCAATCATTTCAGCTGGGATCTCTTTGCGCCGATTATGCTGATCGGCTTCTGTTCAGGACTTGTTCTTTTACAGCCTGATATGGGGTCCACCTTGCTGATCTTTATGATCATCATTAGCATCCTGCTCTACTCAGGGATTGCCTTCGGAACGATGATCAAGACGTCAGCGGTTATTTTCGGGGTCGCCTGTCTGGCACTGGTTTTTAACTTCGTGACGACCGGTAACCTGTTATCGCCTCACCAGGTGGCGCGCTTTGAGGTACTGAAGAATCCCTTCAAAGAGGAGAGCGGGATCGGTTATCATCTGTCCAATTCATTGATGGCCATCGGTAACGGCGGACTGTTCGGTCGCGGACTCGGCAACGGCATCATGAAGCTCGGCTACTTGCCGGAACCGCATACGGATTTCATCTTTGCGGTCATCGCTGAAGAACTGGGATTAACAGGTGTAGTCGTCATCATTTCACTGCTGTTCTTTATCGTTTATAAGGGATTTATGTATGCAGCCCTTGCCACCTCCATGTTCTACCGTCTGATCTGTATCGGTGTGGCAAGTTATATCGGCATTCAGACCTTCATTAATCTCGGCGGTGTCGTCGGGCTGATTCCGTTGACAGGTGTGCCGCTTCCTTTCTTAAGTTACGGAGGCTCCAGTATGCTCAGTCTTTCCATAGCTGTCGGCTTGCTGCTTATGGCTTCTAAGCATGTCAAACAGGAGCGTCTGAACCGCTAAATAACGAGATCGTCACATCTTGAATGTCAGAGTCATCATTCATGTTGTATAATGAACATGTCAGCAGGGCTGGCATGTTTTTTTATTTGAGGAGGATGATTATGCGCCAAATTACCAAGCTTTTAGCAGCAAACCGCGGAGAAATTGCCATCCGTATTTTCAGAGCAGCGACTGAACTAGGTATTCCTACAGTTGCCATCTATTCCAAAGAAGACAGCCGGTCCCTGCACCGTTATAAAGCGGATGAAGCTTATCTCGTCGGTGAGCATTTAAGTCCGACTGACAGTTATCTCGATATTGAAGGGATCATCAGTATCGCTAAGCAGTGCGGCGCTGATGCGATTCACCCGGGTTATGGTTTCCTGAGTGAGAATGAAACATTTGCACGCAGATGTCTGGAAGAAGGCATCATCTTTATCGGGCCTGAGCTGCGTCACCTTGACATGTTCGGCGATAAAGTGAAGGCGCGGAGTCAGGCCACTGCCGCTGATCTGCCGGTCATTCCGGGCACAAAAGAGGCAGTCCGCTCATTTGAGGAAGTGGCAGCATTTGTCGAAACGCATGGTTACCCGATCATCATCAAAGCTATCTCTGGCGGCGGCGGGAAAGGGATGCGTATCGTTGAACAGGCAGACGAACTTGAAGAGGCCTATACAAGAGCGCAGTCTGAAGCGCAGAAATCATTCGGCAACAGCGAAGTCTATCTCGAGAAACTCATCAGGAATCCGAAGCATATTGAAGTCCAGATTCTAGGGGACCAGCATGGTAACCTTGTTCATCTGTTTGAGCGGGATTGCTCTGTGCAGCGGCGCCATCAGAAGATTGTGGAAGTCGCACCATCAGTCGGCCTCTCTGAGGATATGCGCAGGAATATCTGTGATGCCGCTGTTAAACTGATGAAGAGAGTCGGCTACGTCAATGCCGGCACAGTCGAATTTTTAGTCGCAGAAGATGCCTTCTATTTCATCGAAGTGAACCCGCGTGTCCAGGTGGAGCATACGATCACTGAGATGGTCACAGGTGTGGACATCGTCAAGACACAGCTTCTGATTGCTGACGGCGAAGCACTGCACGATGCCCGTATCGAAATGCCGCAGCAGGAGGAGATTCAGACGTTGGGCTATGCCATTCAGTGCCGGATTACGACTGAAGATCCGCTGAATCACTTCATGCCAGACTCCGGTACGATCATGGCTTACCGCTCGAGCGGTGGTTTCGGCGTCAGACTGGATGCAGGAGACGGCTTCCAGGGCGCTGAGATTTCGCCTTACTATGATTCACTGCTGGTCAAAGTCTCCACACAGGCGCTCACTTTCAAGCAGGCAGAGGAAAAGATGATCCGCTCGCTGAAAGAAATGCGTATCCGGGGTATTAAAACCAATATCCAGTTCCTGATCAATGTGGTGCAGCACCCCGTCTTTGTCAGCGGGGCATACAACACGAACTTCATAGATGCGACACCTGAACTGTTTGATATCAAGGAACCGAGAGACCGTGGAACGAAGACGCTGGAATATATCGCTTCAGTCAGTGTGAATGGTTTCCCTGGCGTAGCCAATGCCAGACCGGATGTGCTGATCCCGAAGCTGAACTACGAGAAGTCACTGACAGGTTCAAGGCAGCTGCTCCTGGACGAAGGACCGGGAGCAGTAGCGAAGTGGCTGCAAAGTCAGAAGGATGTGCTGATCACGGATACGACTTTCCGCGATGCCCACCAGTCTCTTCTTGCGACACGTGTCCGCACTAAGGATATGATGGACGTTGCACCTGCGACGAGCAGACTGCTGAAAGAGGCGTTCTCACTTGAGATGTGGGGGGGTGCCACATTTGATGTGGCCTATAACTTCCTGAAGGAAAGCCCGTGGAAGCGGCTGGAGAATCTCAGAGCAGCGATTCCGAATGTTCTGTTCCAGATGCTACTGCGGGCATCGAATGCAGTGGGCTACAAAAATTATGCAGATAATGTGATTGAGAAATTTGTGGCTGAAAGTGCCGCGGCAGGTATCGACATCTTCCGCATATTTGACTCACTCAACTGGCTGGATCAGATGAAGGTCGCTAATGAAGCCGTCCAGCGGGCAGGCAAGATTTCAGAAGGTGCTATCTGCTATACAGGGGATATCTTAAATCCGAAGCGTTCTGATGTCTACACACTTGACTACTATATCAAGATGGCGCGTGACATGGAACGTGCGGGCTTCCATATTCTAGCGATCAAAGATATGGCAGGACTTCTGAAGCCGGAAGCGGCCTATCAGCTGGTCGGTGAACTGAAAGCGGCAGTCGATATGCCGATTCATCTTCATACACACGATACGAGTGGTAACGGTATAGCCACTTATTCGAGAGCGATTGATGCGGGTGTGGATGTCGTGGATACAGCTATCGGGGCGATGAGCGGTCTGACGAGTCAGCCGAATGCCGGCACCCTTTATCATGCAAGGCTCGGCACAGCGCGCGAGCTCGCTGTTGATATAGCGGGACTTGACGAACTGTCCCATTACTGGGAAGCGGTCCGTCCCATCTATGCAAGTTTTGAGAGTGATATTAAAGCACCGAATGCTGGAGTCTATGCGCATGAGATGCCTGGCGGCCAGTATTCGAACTTGAGACAGCAGGCGGTCAGTCTGGGACTGGGCGAACGTTTCAGTGACGTCAAGGATATGTACCGTCGTGTCAATCTGATGTTCGGTGATATCGTCAAGGTGACGCCGTCGTCCAAAGTAGTCGGCGATATGGCACTTTATATGGTGCAGAATGACCTGGACGAGATATCTATTTATGAGAAAGGGGCGTCCCTCGACTTCCCGGCATCTGTCGTCCAGTTCTTTAAAGGTGAGATCGGTCAGCCAGCCAGCGGTTTTCCAGAGAAACTGCAGCAGTTGATCTTAAAAGGACAGCCTGCACTGACCGGTCGACCAGGTCTGAGCATTCCGGATGTAGACTTTGCAAAGCTTGAAGAAGAGCTGCAGGCACTGCTGAAGACAGAGGTCTCAGCACAGGATGTCATCAGTTATGCCCTCTACCCGAAAGTATTCCTTAACTATAAAGAGACCGAGAAGATGTTCGGGGATATCTCTAAGCTTGATTCACAACTCTTCTTCTATGGCATGGAGAAAGGGGATGTTGTGGCGATTGAGATTGATAAAGGTAAGACATTGATCGTCAAACTGATCAATATCGGTCATGTTCATGCGGATGGCCATCGCTGGGTTTATTTCGAGATGAACGGTATGCCGCGTAAAGTTTATGTAAAAGATACCGCAGTTGAAGTGACATCAGCCGCTGTCCGTAAAGCAGACCCTTCAGATTCCTCGCATATCGGTGCACAGATGCCGGGGACAGTAGGAGAGGTGAAGGTCAAAGCGGGCGATACAGTCGTCAAAGGACAGGTCCTCCTCGTCACAGAAGCGATGAAGATGGAAACGTCCGTGCAGGCACCTTACGCAGGAACGATCAAGGAAATCAATGTTGAGACAGGAAATGCGGTTAAGACGGGTGATCTATTAGCTGTACTTGAACCATAAAAAGAAGGAAGGTCAGCTGACCTTCCTTCTTTATTATTGTCTTAATTTAGCTCTGGAGATAAGTAAGATGAAATAGCAGAGTAAGCCGAAGAGCAGGGTGATAAATAGTGCGTGCAGCAGAGCGATATAAAGGTTGAGACCGCTGAATATGGTAAGCGCGCCCGTTGTCACCTGCAGACAGATAAGAATGAAGGCGGTCAGATAACCATATTTGATGACGCGATACTGCGCATAATTTTTCACAGCATGATAGGTGATATAGGCGAGCCAGATAAAGAGAAGCAGCGCCAGTGTGCGGTGGCTCATCTGCACCCATTCGTAGAAATTCTGGGGCAGCTGGAACTGGCCAGGCTGACAGAGTGGCCATGTAGAGCAGGCCAAGCTTGCTTTCGTATGTCTGACCAGTGCACCGCTATAGATAACGAAGTAGATAAAGCTTGTCAGTCCGACTGTATGGTAGCGCAGCGGATTCTTGATAATCAGCTTTGTCGCATCAAATTTCTGGTCCACTTCAAAGATCAGGAGCATGAGCAGAAAGACAGAACTGTAGCTGATAAGAGAAATGCCGAAGTGCAGCGCCAGGATAAAACTGTTCTGCTGCCAGACCACAGCCGCAGCACCGATTAACGCCTGCGCAAAAATAAATGCCATGCTCATAAAGCAGAGCAGTTTAGTTTCTCTTTTATGGCCGATATGTTTCATGCTGAGTATGACGAGCCAGGTGACAGACAACAGTGCAAGACCGGAAACCCCTCGGTGGGCGAGCTCGATCAATGTTTCCTTCGGTATAGAAGTCGGCATGAGTTTACCATGACAGAGCGGCCAGCTTCTGCCGCACCCATCAGCTGAACCTGTCTTCGTGACAAGTGCGCCTCCAATCTGAACGAAGAGCATCAAGACAGTCGTAAAGACTGACAGCCATTTTAAGTTTTTTTCATTTAACAACATGTTCACCTCTGAAGTTCTTGTGGTCGTGAATTTCGAAAACAATTCTTTCAATATATATGTTAAAATATTTCCGGATTATCATTTTATGTTCGAATCCCTATGTTATAGTATAACAATGTTTGGTAACTGTAAATGTGTCACATATGTGAATACTCTTTCTTGTCGCTTACAGTAAAATGTTATCATTTTATTTCTGAAATATATAGAATTTGTGTCAATTTTGATTTATTATTGTTAATATATGCGTCAGGTGAGTAAAGGAGGTTGGAAATGCTGAATGAAAATGTCATCATTCCGATTGATGAGAGCAGGCTAACAGCGAAAGATATTAAAGCTGTGATTAAACTCGGACTGGTGCAAGGTAACTTAATCCCGACATTCGTCGGAGGCTGGCTGGCGATTATTCTGACAGGTCAGTCGTTCCTCGGCAGTATGCCGGAATTGATTGCAATGCTGTTAGGCTCTGTATTAATAATGGGTGGTAGTTGTGCATTAAATAATTTTTACGACCAGGATATTGATGCTCTGATGCCGAGCAAGATGAACCGGCCGAGCGTGACAGGTAAAATCAGTACCAAGCAGTTGCTGATGCTCAGTCTGATACTGATCGTCATCGGACAGGCGCTTCTGTTCTCTATTAATATGACAACAGGTATCATTGGTTTTCTTGGCGTGTTCGGTTATGTCATTCTCTATTCTGTATGGTCTAAACGTCATTTAGTGTCAAATACGATAATAGGGAGTTTTCCGGGTGCAGTTCCACCGCTTATCGGGTGGGCAAGTATCAATCCTGACTTATCTACAACAGCCTGGATGCTGTTTATCATCATGTTTGCCTGGCAACCCGCTCATTTTTATGCACTTGCAATCAAGCGTAAGGATGAATACGGTTTAGCTCATATCCCGATGCTGCCGACTGTCAAAGGCTTCGAACGCACGAGACTGGGCATGCTGCTATGGGTGATGGTCTTGTTGCCGACGCCGTTCTTCATGGCGGAGCTCGGGTCTGTCTTTATGATACTGGCCACGTTACTGAATATCGGCTGGCTGCTTCTAGCTCTATCAGGCTTTCGGACCGGTGTCAAGGAAGCGAAATGGGCAATGCAAATGTTTATCTATTCTTTAAACTATTTGATGATATTTTTTGTTATGATAGTGGTAGTTACTTTAATTCAAATGATTTAATTATGAATGAGTGAAAGAGGGGTTATTCTTAATGAACAAATTGAAGAACACAAAATTGTTTGGCCTGTTTTTTGTTCTGGCAATGACTTTAGCTGGTTGCGGTAAGCCGTACTTATCAGTACTTCGTCCGGCCGGGGAAGTGGCACAGGAGCAGTTCAATCTGATGATGCTTGCTGTCTATATCATGATCGGTGTTATTTTAGTCGTTCTCATTATCTTCATCTTAGCTGTGCTTAAGTTCAGACGCGGTAAAGTCGGCGAAAACTTCATGCCAAAACAAGTAGCAGGTAATCATAAACTTGAAATTATCTGGACAACCATTCCGATTATCTTACTTCTTATCTTAGCGATTCCTACTGTGTCTCTGACATTCAAGTTAGCAGATACTAAGGCGATGGATAAAGTGGATGAAAAAGGTAAGAACAAAGAAATGATTGTCAACGTTACAGCGAATCAATACTGGTGGGAATTTGAATATCCGAACCAGGAAGTTGTCACTTCACAGGAATTAGTGGTTCCAACGGATACAAAGGTTTATTTCCGACTTCATTCAGCTGATGTTAAACACTCATTCTGGATTCCGGCTGTCGGCGGTAAAATGGATACAAACGTTGAAAATATCAACAAGTTCTATTTAATCTTCGATTCTAAGAAAGCGAAAGAAGCAGATAATGTCTTCTATGGTAAATGTGCAGAGTTATGTGGACCTTCACACGCACTGATGGACTTCAAAGTTAAAGCATTGGACAAAGCAGACTTCGATACTTGGATCAAAGATATGCAAGGTACTAAAAAAGCAGTAGCAGCAACAAGTGATCAAGCTAAAGAAGGGGAAAAAGTCTTTAAGCAATCATGTGTCGGCTGTCACGCAGTTACACCAACAGGTAAAGGGGCTAAAGGTCCTAACTTAACGACATTCGGTGAGCGTACACGTATCGCTGGTGTTTTAGAGCATAATGAAGAGAACCTTAAAAAATGGATCAAAGACCCTGACAGTGTTAAACCAGGTAACAAGATGACAGGTCAGTACAAAGTTTCTGACAGCGACATCGATGCACTTGCTGCATACTTAATGGAACGTAAAGTCGAGAACTAAAGTTTAAAGGGAGGTTACACAATTGTCTACACAAGCTAAAAGAGGTTTTGGTGCAACAATTAAAGAATATTTAACGACTGTTGACCATAAAAAAATCGCGATTCTTTACTTGATTATGGGTGGTCTGTTCTTCGCAATGGGTGGTCTCGAAGCGATGTTCATCCGTATCCAGCTCGCTGTACCTGAAAATGATTTCTTATCAGCGGGTCTTTATAATCAAGTACTGACCATGCACGGTACTACGATGATTTTCCTGGCAGCGATGCCGCTGTTATTCGCATTTATGAATGCAGTTGTGCCATTACAGATCGGCGCACGTGACGTCGCGTTCCCATTCTTAAACGCACTTGGTTTCTGGTTATTCTTCTTCGGAGGAATCTTCCTGAACTTATCATGGATCTTAGGCGGGGCACCTGATGCAGGTTGGACATCTTATGCATCATTATCACTTGCTTCAACAGGTCACGGCATTGACTTCTACGCACTTGGACTTCAGATCTCCGGTGCAGGTACATTAATTGCCGGTATCAACTTCCTAGTCACCATCATCAATATGCGTGCACCTGGTATGACATACATGCGTATGCCATTAATGACTTGGACAACATTCGTTGCTTCAGCATTAATCGTCTTCGCATTCCCACCACTGACTATCGGTTTATTCTTACTCATCTTCGATAGAATGTTCGGTACTGGATTCTTTATCGTCTCTCAAGGTGGTAATACGATCATCTGGGAACATTTATTCTGGATCTTCGGTCACCCGGAAGTATATATCTTAGTGTTACCAGCGTTCGGTATCTTCTCTGAAATCATCCCGACATTCTCAAGAAAACGTCTGTTCGGTTATTCAGCGATGGTATTCGCAACAGTATTAATCGGTTTCTTAGGCTTCATGGTATGGGCTCACCATATGTTCACAGTCGGTCTTGGACCAACAGCGAACGCGATCTTCGCGATTGCGACAATGGCGATTGCCGTACCAACAGGTATTAAAATCTTCAACTGGTTACTGACTATCTGGGGTGGTAGTATTGAGTTTACAACACCGATGCTTTATTCTTTAGCCTTCATTCCATCATTCGTTATGGGTGGTGTGACAGGGGTTATGCAGGCATCAGCACCAGCTGACTATCAGTACCATGATTCTTATTTCATCGTTGCGCATTTCCACTACGTCATCGTCGGCGGGGTTGTCTTCGCATTACTTGCAGCACTTCATTTCTACTGGCCGCTGATGTTCGGTAAGATCTTAAGTGAAAAATTAGGTAAGATTGCATTCTGGATCTTCTTCTTCGGTTTCCACTTAACATTCTTTATCCAGCATTTCCTTGGTTTAATGGGTATGCCGCGTCGTATCGCGACTTACTTACCAGGTCAAGGCTATGACACTTTCAACTTAGTATCTACAATCGGTGCTTTACTCATGGCTGTAGCGGTTATTATTACAGTGATCAACGTCATCTTGACGACTGCTAAAGCTCCTAAAGTGGGACGCGATGCATGGGGCGATGGACGTACGCTTGAGTGGTCTTTACCACAGCCTGTTCCATTCTATAACTTTGCTCAGACGCCACTTGTACGCGGCTTAGATGCATTCTGGTTAGAAAAAACGAAAGGCAATGGCGAAATTTTACCAGCTGAATCTTTAGGTGATGTTCATATGCCTAACAATTCAATTCTGCCATTCATCCAATCTTTAGGTTTGTTCGTCGCAGCATTCGGTGCTCTCTACTTTGCAGATGGTAAAGAATGGGCGATCGATGCCGTGAAAGATTTACCTGTTCAAGCTTGGTCACCATTTGTTCTTGGATTAGGTCTCCTGATTACTGTAGGTGCTATGATGGCACGTTCACTGAAAGATGACCATGGTTACCACATCACTAAAGAAGAGTTGATTGAGTACGAAAGAGGTGTGAAATAATGGCACATGTTGAAGAAAAAATGACAGTTGAAAGATGGCCAAGTCACCCTGAGACTGCATCACTTGAAGGTAAAAACAAGTTAACCGGCTTCTGGATTTTCCTGGGCGGTGAGACAGCACTCTTTGCTTCATTATTTGCAACTTACCTAGCACTTAAAGACCATGTGCCAAGTGAAGAGCACTTAAAAGCAGAACAGTTATTCCATTTACCGCTGGCATTTGTCATGACGATGTTACTTTTAACATCGTCTCTCACAAGTGTCTATGCAATGTACCACATGAAAAATTATGATTTCAAGAAAATGCTGACTTGGATTGTGGTCACTATCTTACTTGGCCTGTGTTTCTTGGGGCTTGAGATCTACGAGTTTATAGAGTATGTCCATCAAGGTCATACCTTCCGCTCAAGCGCATTTGGTAGTGCATTCTACTTCCTGGTAGGGACGCACGGACTTCACGTTTTAATCGGTCTTGGCTGGGCAATCCTGCTTGTCATCCGTAACATGAAGCGTGGATTATCAGTCTACAATGCAGCGAAGTTCAATACTTTCTCGTTATACTGGCACTTTATTGACGTAGTCTGGGTATTCATCTTTACAGTAGTTTACTTGTTAGGGGTGTTAGGATAATATGGCTAAAACGAATGAACATTACGTATCAGAACATGTTAAAGTGAGAGAAGTAGGCGCTGTAGAAACACATGAAGTTCATCAAGCTCACGCACCACGTTTCAACCGTGCGAGATTTGACTATGATCGCCGTAATCGTACATTAGAGATGAGACAACAGGTGACGACGTTTGCAGTGATGATCTTCCTGACATTCATCGCCTTCGGTATGGTCGCAGCAGGATTAGATAAGGCAGTGGTTTTACCGCTCCTAATCCTGCTGGCATTCGTACAGGTTATTCTGCAGTTCTTCTACTTCATGCATATGAGTCATGACGGTCACGGTGTAGCGAAGATTTTTATGATATCAGGTATCTTCCTGGCCTTATCGTTTGTTGTGATGGCACTCTACCTGACTTGGTTAGGTGACCCACTTAAATAATGAAGACACCACTGACGCAGTTCAGTGGTGTTTTTTTTAAAAAGACATAAAACGTTCGTTATTGTAAGGTCCGTCCTTTTCCATTGTATTTTATAATTAAACTAAGATTATATTTTTGGAGTGATTATATGCATAGTCTCAGTTCGGTCTCTATATTTGGTTTCTTTGCGAACTGGAGTCCGTTTTATATCGTCACGCTTCTGTTTGTGACGGCTGTCTATTTTTTATCAGTGACCAAGTGGCGGCATGAGATTCCAGGTAACCGACCGTTGAAAAGAAGAGAAGTCATCCTCTTCATTATCAGCATGATCCTCATCTACATTGTAAAGGGCAGTCCGATTGATTTACTCAGTCACATTATTTTCAGCTTCCATATGCTGCAGATGGCTGTACTCTATCTGATGATCGTGCCGATGCTGTTCTTTGCGGTACCTAGCTATCTGATTGATTACATCGTTTCACGTCCTTATATAAAGCCTGTATTTGATGTGGTGTCGCGTCCTGTCTTTGCCATCATTGTCTTCAACGGACTGTTCAGTATCTACCATCTGCCGGTTGTACTCGACTTCCTGAAACAGAGTGCGACATTACATTCACTGTTCACGGTCCTGCTCTCTGTCGCTGCATTTAATATGTGGTATCCGGTATTCAATCGCACTGAGCTGCCCCGTAAACAGCTGACAGGTCTGATGAAGCTTGTTTATATCTTTATGATCGGGGTGCTTCTGACGCCGAGCTGTGGACTGATTATCTTCTCCCAGCACCCGATGTACCGCACCTATACTGATCCGAAAGCTTGGCTTGGGGCGATGGCGCTCTGTGTTCCGCAAGGTACGCTGGATAGCGTCATGAGTGCCACTAATATATCTGGTCCGCAGTACTTCACGAATATGTCGTCACTTGAAGATCAGCAGACGGGTGGCGTCATCATGAAAGTGCTGCAGGAGGTCTTCTTCGGCTTTATGCTGTTCTATGTCTTCTTTAACTGGCGCTGGTCAGAGGGCAGGAATGAGGAAGAGACGACACAGCGCAGCCTGGAAGCTCGTCAGAGAGAACAAGCTTACTTTAATCAATTCAGATAGGAGAATAACATGAATTTACCGATCTTACCGACTATCAGTACATCCTTTATCGTTATCAGTGCGATCCTTGTCGCTATCGGCTGGTATAAAGTTGCGAAGAGAGACTTGGAAGGCCATAAGAAAGTGATGCTCGCAGCTGGGGCGAGTGCGCTGACGTTCTTTATCATCTACGTCTCTCGTACCTTATTCATCGGCAATACCTCTTTTGGCGGACCGGACAGTATTAAACTGTATTACACGATATTCCTGGTCTTCCATATCACACTCGCTACAACAGGCGGTGTGCTGGGCCTGATTATGATTGTGTCAGGACTGAAGGACAGATTGAATATCCATAGAAAACTAGGTCCGACGACTTCCATCATCTGGTTTTTTACAGCTATCACCGGTGTTGCGGTTTATTTACTGCTTTATGTCTTTTATAAGGGCGGCGAGACCACGTCAGTCTTTAAAGCGATTCTTGGCATCTGACACTTTGATGCAGCTGAAAAAACTCTCCAAGCAAATAAGCTTGGAGAGTTTTTTTGATTGCTGATATTCTGCTCATTTATCCGGGGTCGCCTGTTCTTCCGGCAGCACTTCATCGATATAATATCTGCCCCAGTCGTACATGGCGTCTAAGATGGGCATCAGCTTCATCCCTGCGTCAGTGAGCGAGTATTCGACTTTAGGCGGAACGACGGCATAGACTTCGCGGTGGACAATCAGATGGCTTTCCAGTTCTCTCAGCTGATTGACCAGCATACGCTGCGTGATTCCCGGCATCAGTGATTTCAGCTCACCAAACCGTTTCGTTCCTTCCTTGCCCAGATACCATAAAATCAGCATCTTCCATTTACCACCGATAACAGCAAGCGTCAGCTCTTTCTCACAGTTAAATAGTCTATCTCCTAAGTCAGGCATATCTTTCTTCCTTTCTGGTCAGTATACTTTTGTACACTATATGTTATTAAAGTGCGTACTTCTTATATCGTATCATAGACGCTATAATGAGAGAAGAGCTGAGGGTGAGACTTCAGCATAAGTATGACTAGACTGATAAAAGAGGAGCTATATATAGATGAAATTACAATTAGCATTAGACCTTGTTGATATTCAAGGCGCACTGGAAGTCGTTGAAGAAGTTCAAGACCATATCGACATCGTTGAAATCGGCACGCCTGTCGTGATCAATGAAGGATTAAAAGCAGTCAAGGCGATCAAGGATGCATTTCCTGCCCTGACTGTTCTGGCAGACCTGAAAATCATGGATGCAGCAGGTTACGAAGTCAGCCAGGCTGCAGCAGCCGGTGCTGATATCATCACTATTCTGGGTGTCTCGGAAGATGAATCTATCCGCGGTGCAGTAGAAGAAGCCCGAAAACAGGGCAAGGAAATCCTGGTGGATATGATCGCGGTTAAAGATATCGCAGCACGTGCAAAAGAACTGGACGAACTCGGTGTCGACTATATCTGTGTTCACACAGGCTATGACCTGCAGGCGCTCGGCAAAAATTCCTTCGAAGATTTAGCGACGATCAAAAGTGTCGTCAAAAATGCGAAGATAGCTGTCGCAGGCGGCATCAAACTAGAGACACTGCCTGAGGTCATCAGCCAGCAGCCTGACTTAGTGATCGTCGGCGGCGGCATCACTTCACAGGAAGATAAAAAAGCGACTGCCCGCGAGATGCACGAATTAGTCAAGCAGGGATAGTATCTGATGAAGACGACTGAATATCTGACGGCGATCATCGATGAGCTCATCCAGACAGTTCCTCAGATTTCTGAAGAAGAGACAGCACAACTCGTCACAGCCGTACTGGAGGCGGACAAAGTGTTTGTCGCAGGTGCCGGCCGTTCCGGTCTTGCGGGCAAGGCCTTTGTCATGCGCATGATGCATATGGGGATTGATGCCTACGTGGTCGGTGAGACAGTGACAGCGAACCTGGAAGCAGGCGACCTGCTGATTGTCGGCTCAGGCTCAGGAGAGACATCTACCCTCGTCCCGGTCGCTGCTAAAGCGAAGCAGCTCGGCGGTGTAGTCGCTGCTGTCACCATCAATCCGCAGTCGGCTATCGGTCAGCTGGCCGATATAGTTGTACAGCTGCCCGGCGCTGTCAAAGACCAGGCGAAGAGCGATTACAGCACCATCCAGCCGATGGGCTCACTGTTTGAGCAGACGCTGCTGTTGTTCTATGATGCAGTCATTCTGAAGTATATGGAGATGCATCAGCTCGATTCCGGCAAGATGTACGGTAAGCATGCGAATCTGGAATAACCTAAGACTGAAGACCTTGATTCCTACTGGAATGAGGTCTTCAGTCTTTTCTTGCATGCATACCTTTAGAATAAACAAGCAAAAAAAGAAAAACTCAGCACTGGGGTGAGTTTTTCTTCAGTGAAAGCTTATAGCTTGAAGTTCATCTTGACGGCACCTGACTCGATGAAGGTCACGATGATCAGGAGGATGATCGGGCCGATAAAGAAGCCGATAAAGCCCATCAGTTTCAAGCCGATGTACATGGAAATCAAGGTGGCAAGCGGACTCAGTCCGACACCGTTGCCCATAATCTTCGGTTCCAGTACTTTGCGCTGCACGAGCAGGAAGACTGAAAGAAGCGCGAGCTTGATGGCTGTTACATTGTCGCCTGTAATCAGCTCATACAGCGTCCACGGAATGGTGATGCCGGTAGCGCCGATAATGGGCAGTAAGTCGACGATACAGATGATCAGGCTGAGGATGAGCGCATTTTCCGGCACGATAAATAACAGACCGATAAATGTGAAGACCCAGGTGATAAATGATAAGATGACGGCCGCTCTGAGCATGCCGAAGACAGAGGTAGAGACCTTCTGCCAGATCAGCAGACCCCGCGAGTAGGTTTTTTCATATGTATGCTTGCGTATCAGTTGCTTCATGCGTGTGACTTCCAGCATAAAGAGGAACAGAGCAACCAGGAACACCAGACCGGAAATAATCAGCTCAGGCAGCATGGAGACAAAATTGGTGATGTTCTGGACGCTGAAATAGTCAGCGATACTATCACGCATAGAAAGAAGGAACTTCTGCACTTCATCATTGAGTGAGGCGGTTACGCTTGATGGGAGCAGCTGTTTCAGTTTCACTTCGACACTCGACCAGGCCGCGATCAAGGTGTCTGCTTTAGCCGGCAGACTCCTGACGAAATCGAATAAGGCTTCAATCACTTTCGTCAGTATCAGGTAAAGCAGCACTAATAAAATGAGCAGAATACCTGAATAGAGGGCCGTCACACTCCATTTACGACTGCCGAATTTGAACTCCAGCTTTCTGACAGCGGGTTCCAGCACTAAGGCAAGTATCAGTGCGCTGACAATCGGAATTGATATGGGTAAGATGAAATAAAAGAATAAAACGGTGAGAACAATAAAGACCGCTAAGGTCACATTCTTTTTAGTTAAAAGTCGCTTGAACACATTCTGTCCTCCTCATGGCTATTAAAAAAGACGCGGCATATGCCCACGTCTTAAGCAAGGATTTCTCTGAGATCGTTACTGATACTGATGATTGTACGTTTGCAATGTTCAACCACTGCTGGCGGAAAATATTCATCCTCACCATATTCGATACCGGTTGGATAATAGTGCTTACCTAAGTAAGGATCCATCATCTGTAGTTTAGCGTTCCGAGCACCTACATCACCTTCAACGGCGTAACCTGGAATGCGAAGGTAGTAAACACCTTCTTCAATCTGATATTTCAAGTCGTATGTGACACGTTCGTAATCCCAGTGGCCACCCAGATTAAGGCCATGTTTATTCATGACGTGCTGAATCACATTCTGATCAGCTACGATGTTTTCAATACCTGAATTGTCGAATACCATTTCATTTACCTCCCTCAATATGCTCAACTCTAATTTTATGACAAAAAGAGGATTGTTGCAATCAGTTATTTATTCATGTGCAAATAATGTATAATATGAAAAAACAGACGGAGAAGCTAATGAAGACTATAATATTTAAAATGCTGTTAGTTCTAATAGCGCTACTAGGACTCTTTCTGCTGTTCTATGCTCTCGGAGATTTTAATCGCCTGGAGGAAACCAAGCAGAATGATCAGCCAGAAGAAAGACCGAGGAATGCAGCGCTCACTGAGGGACCGGGGACCTACATCGGAGAATCAATTGACAGCTGGACAGCAGTCCATGGTTATCCGGACCGCATCTATCAGGCTGATAATAAATATCAGCACTACATCTATCACGACAAGAATGCATTTTATGATGTCCGGGTAAGAGAGAATCAAATCGGCATGATCTATGCGACAGGTCCGGAAGCTGATATTGAACCGTTCACTGTAAACCAGCAGGCATCAGACATTTTCAGAGGCACTTCTATCGACACTGAACCGAGCGTGATGTCTGAGGACGGGGATTATCATTTTGAGTTGACTGAAGTTGACCTTAAGACACAGCTGCTCATTCAGTATGATGATGTCTATACTCAGGTCTATATCGACCGAGAGACAGGCAAAGTGATGGCCGCAAGATTTATGTCGGCGCCGCTGCTCGTTCAGATGCTGCCCTATACGGCTCACTTGAACGGTCAGCCTATAGAGCGTACAATGAGGATAGAGCAATCTATTCTGCAGGAACAGAATGCTCAGCAGACATTGATCGAAATAATCAATATGATGCGTGCAAATTACGAAATACATCCGCTGCGCAAGATAGAGAACGATGAGTCTATGTGTCAGCAGGAAAACAGTACGACAGCTTATGACTCAGCTGAAGCAGTTAATCAGTGGCTGAATGGGCATGAGCGTGGAATGATGCTTAACAATCACTACGACAGCATTGTAGCCTCAGTGAGTGATTGTTACGGTGTCCGCTATATCAAGAATTAAATGGGGTATGAGGATGATTTATGATGACCAGCTGTTCACTGTGCTGGACCGGGCAGATGAACTGAACAGCATGATTCTGACAAGTGAATGTTACAATCAATATAGACTGGACCAGCTGGCTTTAGAACAGGACACAGAAGTCGCGGTCATGAAGACGAACTTACTCAGACTGAAGGAACGATACGACGAAGTGATGCGGTTCGGCCGCTATCATCCGGATTATATGGAGACATTACTCACGACAAGAAGAGCGAAGAAGGCGTATGACCTCCATCCTATTGTCGCAGCCGCGAAGAGAAGCGAGGTGGCCCTTCAGACCTTACTCGATGAAGTCCTTGTCATTATTGCCGGTGCTGTTTCCGAAGAAGTGAAAGTAGAAAGCGGTAATCCATTTTTTACTACTGACCACAGTTGCAGCGGCGGCTGCTCCTGTTCAGCATAAGAGGTGCGGATGTGGGTAACAAGAAAGAACGCAAACTGAGAAAAGACTGGCAGAAACGCTATACTTTTTTTGAGCAGCCAGTAGAACAGGTCTACCGTACAGGTTTTATGACTTCCTTTTATTTCAGGCAATATGCACGATTCATCTATCGTTTACCCGCCCGAAAAAAAGTGCTGGCTATCGGCTGTTTCAATGGTGTCCTGCTGAGTACAATCGACCGCGAGACGGCGATAAAAGGTTATTATATCGATCAGGCGCCAAAGGATATGGAACAGGCCATCCATCTTTATCCGCACTTTTCCTATAAGCAACTGAAGCGTACACGCATCCCCTATAAAGACAAGAAATTTGATGTGATCTACGTCAGTATTCCGTTTCATCTCTTCTATGAGCCGGAAATCCTTATAGCGGAGCTGATCCGTACCGGCCATTCTTTTGTTCTGTTTGATATCAGGCGTCATGACTGGCTTCCTATGCTGGTGGATGCCGGACTGTTACCGACTGTAACGATTGAGCGGGCCCTTAAATATTATCATATCGAACTGTAGAAAATGGTTGTCTATTATCAGAATATTTGATAAAGTATAGTTATTCTAAAAAGAGGTGCTTAACCATGAAGAATCCAATGACGCAACTGAATAGCTGGCAGCTGTCATAGGACTTATATCCGTCATAGATATAAGTCATCTATGACGGTCTCTTCAGGTTTTAATTTACTGAGGCCGTGTCGCGTACATCGGCTTCTTTTTTTCGGCCGATGTCTGCACATCGGCCGTTTTTTTTAGGAAAAAAAATAAAAGGAGTCAATAATATGGAAACACGTGCATCATGGAATTCTAAATTAGGTTTTATATTAGCAAGTGCTGGGTCAGCGATAGGGCTGGGTGCCATATGGAAATTTCCCTATGTGATGGCTGCCAATGGGGGCGGCGCATTTTTAACGGTCTTTATTGTTTTTACGCTGTTGATTGGACTGCCGCTTCTTTTATCCGAGTTTGTGATTGGCCGACATGCACAGACGAACAGTACGAATGCCTTCAGTAAAATGACAGGTCGGAAAATGTTTGACGGCATCGGTCATCTCGGCAATATCGGTGTCTTTCTGCTCCTCAGCTTTTATAGTGTCATCGGTGGCTGGATCATCATTTATTTTGTGCGCACGCTCTTTTCACTGCTCACAGGCAGTCATCACGCGCAATATGATGAGCTCTTCGGCGTGCTGATCAGTCACCCGCTATACGCTTTGGCCGGTCAGTTCATCTTTATCACCCTGACTGCGCTCATTGTCGCTGCCGGGGTCGAGAAGGGGATAGAACGCGCATCAAAAGTCATGATGCCGCTGCTCTTTATCTTCTTTATGGTCATCATTATCCGTTCTGTCACCCTTGACGGAAGCATGGCAGGGATCGTGTATTTCCTGAAGCCTGATTTTCATGCACTGAACAGGGACAGTATCCTCTTCGCATTAGGCCAGTCCTTCTTTTCACTGTCAGTAGGGTTTGGCGGCATGCTGACCTATGCTTCTTATTTAAAGAAAGAGACTGATCTCGTCCAGTCCGGTCTGTCTATCGTCGGCCTTAATATTTTAGTGACTATACTTGCAGGGCTCGCCATATTTCCGGCGACGACAGCGCTTCATATCGACAACGCGGAAGGGCCGGGGCTCCTGTTCGTCGTTCTGCCCTATGTCTTTGATCAACTGGCATTCGGCCAGCTGTTCTATCTGATCTTCCTGCTGCTCTTTCTGTTTGCGACAATCACGTCATCGATCAATCTGATGGAAATCAATGTCGCAAATATGATCAAAGGAAATGATGCCAGACGCGGGCGGGCTGTTATCCTGCTGACTATCTTGCTGTTTGTTGTAGGCGTCCCTTCTGCCTTATCCTTCGGCGTCCTTGGGGATGTAAAGTTTTTAGCAGGTACATTTTTTGATAATATGGATTATCTCGTATCCAATATCATGCTGCCGATAGGTGCCCTTGCTTTCTCCTTGTTCTCAGGTTATGTAATGGACAGACGCATTGCTGAAGAAGAACTCGTAATAGGCGTGCGCTACCAAGGGCTGTTTAAGATTTGGGTCATGCTGCTGAAGTATCTCATTCCAGTCATTATCATACTGGTTATGGGGTCCTTGTTATTTAAGTAAGGAGGTTATGAGCGATAAACAGGAAATATCGCTCGTAACTGGAGAGTGTGGATAAAAAACCGCGAGTTATGAGCGATAAACAGGAAATATCGCTCATAACTGAAGAATAAGGATAGAAAACCGCGAGTTATGAGCGATAAACAGGAAATATCGCTCATAACTGGAGAGTAAGGAGAGAAAACAGTGAGTTATGAGCGATAAACAGGAAATATCGCTCGTAACTGAAGAATAAGGACAGAAAACAGTGAGTTATGAGCGATAAACAGGAAATATCGCTTATAACTGAAGAATAAGGATAAAAAACCGCGAGTTATGAGCGATAAACAGGAAATATCGCTCGTAACTCGCAGTAAAAGGGGCCACTCACGTAGCCCCTTTTTATTTCTTATTAATAGTCAGTCCGATGCGCACCAGATTCCAGACAAGTGAAGTATAGGTTCTATAGACAACGAATCGCTCGTTCCATTCAGGATTATATTTCTGTTTATATTTCCGCAAGCCCTGGAAACTGTACAAGTTATTGAAATGATTGAAGACATGTCCCGCGACGCGTTCACGCGCATAGCCATAACGATTCTGACCGACGTTAGATAATGTGGCCATTCCCATATTGAAGTAGTCATAGCCTTGCTCTTTTGAATACAGCAGCATATTTAAGTACAGGGCATCCATGGCGGGAATATCGAGATCCGGCAGCCAGCGTATTAAATCAACTGACAAGGTGCTGTTATAATTTGTCGGCATGAGTGTAGAGAATGCAACGATGCGTTGATCCGCGTCTTTTAAGACAGCTATAGGTGCCTGCTCGAGATAATGTCTAGTAAATGATCCGACAGAGAACTGCATCTCCTGTTTGCCGTTTAACCATGCATCGCTCACCGTCTTCAGTTCATCAATCAATTCATCAAAAGGTGCTTCTACAATCGAGAAGAGATACCCCTCTTTTTCAAGTTTGTTCAGCGTGGCGCGAAAGGCACGCTGTTTTTTACCGCTGACGGTAAAGTCCTGCAGCGGAATCAGGGCTTCTTCGCCGATCTTGAAGAAATGATTGCCGAAGCCGTGGTAGAGCGGTAAATATTTTGACTGCACCTGATAAAAGATGACGTCACTGCCGAGGAAAAAGGCCTTGTCGTAGAAGTCCATCAGGAGCTGTTCGAAGTGCTCGCGGTTACCGACCGGATCGCCCATGACGATGAGCGCATTCTTCGTCTTATGGAACATCAGGAAGGCATCGCGTGCCTCATTCAAGAAAAATGATTTATCACCCGTGAAAGCCAGGTGACTGACGTAGCTGCCTTCGATATCAATGATTGATTTCAGTTCTTCCTCAGTGACAGCATCCGCCAGCAGATGATGATATTTTCTCGAGTAATAATAAGTGATCAGTGCACTGACAACGGCGAATATCAGGACTGTCCCCCACATCAGTGCACCGAGCAGCTGATCATCGAAATGAGTGGCTTTATGGGGATAAATCTCCAGCATATCGATGGTCACCCAGTGATTGACGGCTAGCATCAGCAGCATCAGCGCTGTGCTGATGATCAGTTTGAGAGGGGTCAGGCTGCGCTTAATCATGGTTGTCTTACGATATCTGAATATCAGGAGCAGCAGGATGGTCGTCAACCAGACGTAGGAGACGATCGTCCCGTACGAGAGAAAAGTCGTGACCAGCAGCATGGCGGTCGATAGGCTACTGAGCATGGTCGCACGCTTTGTGCCGTGCATGACGCCGTTTGCGCTGATCAGAAGCGTCAGACTGGCAGCGACGTGGAAGATGATGATGACTGAGTAATAAGTGTAACGTTTCTCAGCTATCGCATCATAGACAATCAGAAAATGATTGAAGTAGTAGACAAGACTGGTGATGATGGTCAGCAGCGCGACAATCAACCCGGAAAACTGATAAGGTGAGGATTTCTGCAGTGCGCGGATAAAGGAGCCGGTCATGGCCGCTGAACTCAACAGCTTATTATCCTCGATATAAGTCTTGGCGCTCTCTTTGTATTCAAAGACTGACAACAGCAGCGCGACAAGAAGCGGAAAGAAATAGTAGACGGTGCGGTAGAGCAGTAACGCAAGGAGCGCTTTCTCCTCGCTGACGCCCAGTGTGCCGAGCCCTGTTAACATCACCAGGTCAAAGGCACCTAAGCCACCTGGAATCATGCTGATGATACCGGACAGTGACGCTATGATGAAAAGGCCTGCTACCGCCGGCAACGCCACCGCCATATTTAATTCATGCAGAATGAAATAGAAGAGGACAATCGCTGCCAGCCAGTCAATGATGGAAACGAGTGTGAAATTGACGCCGAGTAACCGCTGCTCCTTGCTGATCGGCTTGATGATGGTAATGATGAGATAAGCAGGCGCATAGATACAGGCAAAAAGAACAATCCAGTTGCCATACGGGACTGCTTTAATATCAATCAGTCCATAAGCGATATAGCACAGGACGCTGAGACCGCTGATGGTGGATAATAACAGCAGACTGATGGCCCGCTTGAGCGGCGCATGAGCAGGTGCTTTAGGCTCGTACTGAAATATGCGGAGACCAGCGCCAAATAAGCCGCCGAGGCCCAGAATATTGTTAAATGCATTCGTTATAAAACTGACCGGCAATAAGTGACGGAGAGAGATATTCACATTTAACTGGCGCGTCAGCACATAATCATAGAGAGAGAGCGACAGAACAGCGGTCAGACCTGCAACGATGATCAGGATAAAGTTGAGGGTCGGCAGCTGGCGGAACAGGTGAATGGTTTCTTTGAAGTTGACCTGGGACAGTTCACGTGCCAGGATGACCATCGCTGCTGTAAAGAATATCAGAATCAAACTGGTTTTCAAATAAGATAAAGTACGGGAGTTCATCATACACCTTCTTTTTTAAAGATACAGAGACGTCCTGGCGACTCATAGCTTTTCCTGAACCGTCTTTTAGACATTTTCATGATCTGTCTGCGGGACGGCAGGAGAGCCGGCAAGAGGATAGGCCCGATCTTCATCCAGAGCGGGTCGATATAGTAATAATAGTTGCGGTCATAACCGATAAGCAGAGTGATATGGATGTTGCTGACCCAGTGTTTCTTGCCATCTGAGGTATGGAAGATACGCTCAAGAGCAGTAAATCCAAGATGCGTGTGATAGATGAGGACCGGCTGATTGTGATCGAGCAGTTTTTCCAGGTCAGGGAGAGTAGCGCCTGTGCCATCCACTATACGGGCATCAAACTGCTTTAAATAAGGGACAAATGCGGACGGAAAAATGGTCTGATGACTGTTCAGACTGATGAAGGAGGGATGACCGACATAGCCTTTCTCCGGATTAGAGTCATGTTTCGGCCAGTATTTCATCAGTTTCTCAGGCGCGACCGCCCCGCCAAGCAGCATGCTTGCCGCCACACCTTCACATCCCATGATCATCGGTTTTGGATACCACTGACTCTGGGGTCTGACCGGGATAAGTTTCATTTGATGCGCCTCACTTTATAATATAGTAGATTTGTTAATAAATGGCAAATGATTAAAAAATCGTGCAGATGATCTGCACGATTTTCCTTATTTACGATAACGTTCTTTGATTAGGTGGTAAGCCAGGTCCGGCCGGTCAGTGACGATGGTATGAGCACCTTTCTGAAGGAGGTCATCCATCTCGTCGATACTGTTGATGACCCAGTAGCCGACCGCAATATTATGGCTGGCAAGGAAGCTCATCCAGCGGGCTGAATCCAGGCGGATGCCGCGGAATGACGCCGGTATCTGGAATGTATCGGCTTCGGGCTGATAGAGATGACCATAGCCGCTCGTGTATAACGCATATGCTTTTCTGACTTCGTTGACGCCGGCGCCTGTAGCAACGGCTTGATTAAGTGACTTAAAACGTGCTGTCTGCTCATCATGGAAGCTTGTCACAACGACGCGGTCTGCGGCACCCAGTCGTGTAATCAGCTGGTTCAGAAGTTCCGGTGCCTTAGCGCCTGCCACGGTCTCCGGACGGTCTTTGATATCGATATTGATGCGTTTATCCGGGAACTTTGTGATCAGTTCTTCCAGTGTGACGATACGCGCATCTTTGCCTCTGAATGGATAATCTCCATTGATATCCTTGAAATAGTAGCCGAAATCAAGGTGCTGCAGTTCGCTGAGTGTCTGGTCAGCGATAAGACCAGTCCCGTTCGAGACGCGGTCGACATAAGCATCATGGAAGACCACAATCACGTCATCCTTTGTCACGCGGATATCAATTTCAAAGCCATCCACTTCAAGACGTGCCGCTTCGTTAAATGCGGGCATTGTACTTTCCGGTGCCAGTTTCATCCCGCCGCGGTGCGCGAAGACGTAGGGTGCCCGGCCTGTGAAGTAAGGGCGGATGGCACGTTTTTCATTTTTAGCGAGCTGCTTTGAAACAGCAATACTTGTCCCGTAGGCAGCGAGGAGCATGGCGCCTGTTTTCACTGTTTTATTCATATAGTTGCCTCCAGTCATTTTGATACATTTTATTTTACCAAATAACATGATACTATAAAAGAAACTGTAATAATGAGGTTGAACGATGACTTTAACGCCCAGAACAAATTTAATTATTTATATGAAGAGCAGCAAGAATGAGCGGCAGCTGAGAAAATATGGCCATATCGCTTATTTCAACCGCAAGGATAAATGGTTATCGCTCTATATCGATACAGACAGAATCGATGAAGTACTCGAGCAGCTCTCCCGTCTGAAATATGTGCTGAAGGTGGAAATCTCGCCCTATCAGACACTGGAAACAGACTACGAATCCTTATAGAGGCGGCAGCTGCCTCTGCAGTCTTAGGACACCGATCAGATAATTGTAGAACAGCGCCCGTTCATGGAAATGGTGCATCGCTTTAGTCTCAAACTCCAGGAAAGGTAAGTGGTAGTCTTCAGCCCAGCTTCTGATGAGATCAAAACGCTTGTTGGATGCCGGATAAGGATAGGGAATGGATTCAAATGTAGCATAAATGCCCTGGAAATGGCCCTGGGTGGTCGGCTTCATGATAACGAGGATGCTCGTCATTGGTGTCTCTTCAAGTGTGGTGTGAAGAGCGACGACACTTCTGATGCGGTCGTGATTATAACGGATCAGCTCCTCGAATTCAAAGAAATCGCTGAGGCCGGGCCCCAGTTCGATAAATGATTGTGACATAATTAATCTCCTTTTAGGTAGGTGTAAGCGTGCGTGTAATAGCAGGTAAATATAAGAAACTCAAGATTGAAGCGGCACCCGGCATGACCTCGAGACCGACGACAGATAAGATCAAAGAGAACATCTTCAATATTCTAGGACCGCTTGATGGTATGGGCCTGGATCTCTTTGCAGGCAGCGGCGGCCTGGGTATTGAAGGCTTGAGCCGCGGCCTCGAGTCTGTTATATTCGTAGATGGCTCGAAAGAAGCGGTCACCGCCATCCGTAAGAATATTGAAGCGATCGATGAACAAGTAGAAGTATATCGCAATGATGCTTTCCGTGCATTAAAAGCTTTGAAGAAACGTGATATCAAGTTCGATATCATCTTTCTGGATCCGCCGTATCAGAAAGGGCTGCTGAATCAAGCACTGGAACAGATAGAGACGTTCCAGCTGCTCAAGCCGGATGGGCTCATCATGTGCGAATGTGGCAAAGATGAAAGGGTGAACCCGCGTTCTTTCTCGCTTATTAAAGAAGAGATATACGGGACAGTTAAAATAAGTATATTAAAAGGAGTTCAACATGACGATTAGACGAGCAGTCGTACCTGGCAGCTTTGATCCCATTACCCTCGGCCATCTGGATATCATCGAAAGAAGCGCGAAGATCTTTGATGAGGTCCATGTCTCCGTTTTGCATAATTCTAGTAAAGCAGGACTGTTTTCAATGGATGAGCGCCTGGCACTCATCAAGGAAGCGACTGCTGCCTGGCCGAACGTCCAGGTTCACTACTTCTCAGGTCTTCTTATCACGCACTGTGAGAATATAGGGGCCCAGACGATTGTCCGAGGTCTGCGTGCTGTCAGTGACTTTGAGTATGAGATGCAGCTGACAAGTATGAACAAGAAACTGAATGATGATATAGAGACGCTTTATATGATGACAAATAACCATTACTCTTTTATCAGTTCAAGCATCGTGAAAGAAGTCGCTAAATACGGTGGCAGTGTAAGTGAAATTGTCCCGCCGCATGTTGAAGAAGCGCTTAAAAAGAAGTTCGCTGATAAATAACAGGTGTGTTGAAATCATTTCTTCTGTCGCCTGATACGAGATTATAGATCTGCGTCGCTCGGACTTCCAGTGGATAGAGCGATGCATTTTTTTTATTGATGTTGGTGTGTACATGGGGAAGTCCCTTGATATAGGCCCGGCCCTTGTCATTCATCGCCAGAACCCGTATATCAGTGATGGTCTGCCTGTCTGTAATATTGAGCAGCGTGCAGGCGAGGAGACGCTGCAGACGTGTATACGTATAGCGCTTCGTCTTGATGGCCTGCATATAGCTCTCGAAGTCCTGTGACGCATTGATACGGGATTTCAGTCTGTGCTCAAGGCCTTCAGTCATCATATAAATATTTCTCAGCTCTTCAGCTGTGTGACTGATGATTTTATATTTCAGCAGCGGAAAGAAATCCTCCCAGCTGACTGCAAGAGATGTATCGATAGCTGCGGGCACTGCCATAGAGAAATCATGTCCTGCTGCGATTGCCCGGCGTACAGCGGTAGCACTGGCAATACGCCCCGTCAGCTGAGTGTCATGATAATGGTTCTCTATACGCTTGACCGGTATCAGCTCCAGTCTGCTGTCAGCTGCTTTGATATATTGCATGGCAAGGATGTTGTTCGGCTGCGAGAAAGCTTGATCCCCCGTCATCTGCGCATAGCTTCTCCCGCTTTTAACATCGACTGTTTTTACACGGTACGCCTCAGCTGTGAGCATTTCAAGGTCATCGCATTCCGCGCCGAACGCCAGGGCATCACAGCCCAGAAGCTCAGCCGTCCTGATTCCACCATAGGCGAAGTCGTCAGCATAGCTGAGCGCATAGAACTGGGGCAGCTCCACAACGAGATCGCAGCCTTTAAGTGCTGACTCTGCACGGGCGAACTTACTGAAGATCGCAGGTGCGCCGCGCTGTGTGAACTGTCCGCTCATAATGGCGATCACAATGTCCGCCTGACTTTTCTGACGCGCCATTTCCGCATGGTAATGATGCCCGTTATGATAGGGATTATATTCAGCGATGATAGCGACTGACTTCATTGATATTCACTCCTGTTGTCGTTATAATGAACATTGTATCAGAATATACTGTTAAGAAAAAATCTTGACAAAGTATATAGTTTGAAGTTAAAATAAATTTTGTGTTTGTAAGAGGTGAAACCTATGAAATGGTCTATTAATCAACTTCGTAAACACCAGGATGCACCACTTCAGTTTGAGAATGATGTCGAATTTCCGCATCTTATTGATAATCTTCAGTTGATTGACTTATCACCGATTCATGTAGAAGGTACTTTGACCACTAAGTCGAAGGAAGTCTATGCAGATATTCTGATCACAGGTCATTTTGTGATGGAAGATGCTAGAACCCTTGACCCTGTTGAAGTTCCTATTCATATTGAGTCGCTGGAAGTATTCGATATGAATGATTTTGATCTAGACGAGGAATTGAACCGTCATGAAATCATCAACGGCATGATCGATCTGAAACCTGTCGTTGAAGAATTGGTTGTACTCGAAAAGCCTGTCCGTGCCGTTAAAGAAGACTCTGAAATGTCTCTGACGGAAGGAAAAGGCTGGGAAGTTGTTAACGAGGATCAGCTTCAGCAGAAACCTGCTGTCGATCCGCGTCTCGCTAAATTGCAGGATCTGCTTTAATATGTAGAGGAGGAGAAAAACATGGCAGTACCAAAAAGAAGAACATCTAAAACAGCAAAAAGAAAACGTCGTACGCACTTCAAAATTTCAGTACCAGGTATGGTAGAATGCTCAAGCTGTGGCGAAATGAAATTATCACACCGTGTATGCCCATCATGTGGCGCTTACAACGGTAAAGAAGTAGTCGCTAAGTAATACATTCCCTTATTTCTGAAGAGAAATAAGGGCTTTTTTTATGTTTAAGCAACTACATTGTAATATGGATTTTAAATCTTTATAATTGTGAACAGAATAATATGAAGGAGTTCGACTCATGAAGATATCAACCGTTCAAGATGACCGACAGAGTTTTCTAGGTAAATATGCAGCAGGTGACTTCCACAGTTATGATTATGCGCTGCAGGAACCTGGCATCTATGAGAAGCGTCATCAGATTGCGCCTCATCCACATTCTGAAAAGCTTGGCCAGGTCATTGAAAACTATATGTCTGACCTTGAGCTGTCCGTTTCCCAGCGTGACAATCTCAGCGCACTACGCGCAGGTCATCAAGTGGTCGTCGGGGGACAGCAGGCAGGCTTGTTTATCAGTCCGCTCTACACCATACATAAAATCATCTCAATCATCGTACTGGCAGAAGAACAGTCTCAAGCGCTGGGCACTCAAATCGTTCCGGTCTTCTGGATAGCAGGTGAGGACCATGATTTCAGTGAAGTCAATCATGCTTATCTCTACAATGAAAGTCAGCGTCGCATGGAGAAATTGAAAGTGGCTACCAAGCGTGAAGCAGAAGATTCCGTCTCGCATTTCGACTTGACTGAAGAGGAGATGGCAGCCACAGTTACAACCTTCATCAGTCAGCTGCATGAAACAGAACGCACGCAGACGCTCTACAATCAATTGATGCAGCTGCCGTTAAACTGGACGGCTCATTTCAAGCACTTAATTCATGAACTGTTTAAAAACTATGGCCTGATCCTGATTGACAGTGCAGATGCTGAACTGAGACAGCTGGAAAAAGATCAGCTGCTCTGGATGTTTGATCATCATGCAGAGATTGATGCTGCTTTCCAGGAAGGTCAGCGCAAGATGGATTCCTATTCCATTGAGACGACGACAAATGTGCACTTGTTCATGTCTGTAGATGGTAAACGTCAGCTGCTGAATGAAGTAGACGGCCGTTATTATCTAAGTAAATCAGATGACAGTTTCACGAAAGAAGAGATCCGTTCACTGATTGAGCATTCACCTGAACGCTTCAGCAATAACGTGGTAACAAGACCTCTGATGGAAGAACAGTTGTTCAACACCCTGGCTTTTATCGGCGGACCTGCTGAAGTCAGATACTGGGGCGAACTGCATTCAGTCTTCCGCTTTGCAGAGCGCGAGATGCCGATTGTCATGCCTCGTCTGCGCATCACTTATCTGGATGCACGTATGCGTAAACTGCTGGAGCGTTATGAACTGCCTCTAGCAGAAGTCGTCACGCACGGCTTGCAGGAGCAGAGCGGCCATTTTCTGCAGCAGGATGCGAACACAGCGTTGTTTGAGACACTTTACCAGACAACTCAGGATTTAGAGTCCTCGTATGAGGAGATGATGCAAATTGCTGAGAGTGAGCAGGTCAGCCGTCTGATCGCAGCTAATTTAAAGCATCATCTGAAGCAAGTGGATTACTTGAAAAAGGCCTATAATAAAGAGCTCCATCAACGCAATAAAACCGTTCTGCAGCACTATAATGAAATCGACGCACATCTTCATCCAAGAGGCGGTCTGCAGGAACGCACGTGGCATCCGTTAGTCATGCTGAATAATTATTCACTTGCGCTTTTTGATGATGTCATTGAAAGCGTTCACTATACTTTAGACCATCAGGTTCTAGAAATTTAATACACTTGTATAAACCATTTTACATATATGTAAAATGGTTTTTTTATTTTTTTTAAAATAGTTGTGGGATTTTTTATATAATTTGTGGTGAAAAGTGGGGACGTATGGTAAATTATTAGGGAGACGAGGTGATAGCGATGTTCATGGGAGAATATTCACACCAGATGGACGCGAAGGGACGACTCATTGTCCCAGCCAAATTCCGTGATGAATTATCAGAACATTTCGTGATTACACGTGGTCTTGATCGCTGTTTGTTCGGTTATACACTTGCTGAATGGCAGAAAATCGAAGAGAAGCTTACCTCTCTCCCGATTACGAAAAAAGACGCTCGTAAATTTATGAGGTTGTTTTTCTCAGGGGCAGTTGAAGTTGAACTGGACAAACAGGGACGCATCAATATCCCGGCTAACCTGAGAGAGTATGCGGGTCTATCTAAAGAATGTATCGTCGTCGGCGTCTCGACCCGGATTGAAGTGTGGGACCGCGCTGAATGGCAGAAATTCTATGAGGAAACTGAACCCCATTATTCAGAAATTGCTGAAGAGCTGATTGATATAGATTTTTAGGAGGTAGAATATGTTCCATCACATCACCGTATTATTAAATGAAACAGTCGATATGCTGGATATCAGGAAAGACGGCGTTTATGTCGATTGTACATTAGGTGGTGCAGGCCATAGTCTCTATCTGGTTCAGCAGCTATCGGATTCAGGCAGACTGATTGCAATCGATCAGGATGATACTGCACTGGATAATGCCAAAGAAGTACTTAAAGAACATTTACATAAGGTTACACTCGTTAAAAATAATTTCCGTCATTTACGGACGGTTCTTGATGAACTGAATATCGATAAAGTAGACGGCATTCTCTATGACCTTGGTGTATCAAGTCCGCAGCTGGATGATGCTGAGCGAGGCTTCAGCTATCATCAGGACGCACGACTGGATATGCGTATGGACCGCACCCAGGACTTATCAGCTTATGAAGTGGTCAATGAATGGCCGTACGAAAAACTCGTATCCATCTTTTATCGTTACGGAGAAGAAAAGTTTTCTAAACAAATAGCAAGAAATATTGAAAAAACAAGAGAAACACAACCGATTGAAACGACAGCACAGCTCGTTGATCTCATCAAAGAAAGTATCCCGGCCCCTGCACGACGCAAGGGCGGACACCCGGCGAAAAGAGTCTTTCAGGCCATCCGGATAGCTGTCAATGATGAACTAGGTGCATTTGAATCATCAATTGAACAGGCGATTGATTCAGTTAAAGTAGGCGGACGTATCTCCGTCATCACGTTCCATTCCTTGGAGGACCGGATGTGTAAACAGATTTTCCGCGAATATGGAAAGGGGCCTGATGTGCCGCGAGGATTGCCGGTTATACCGGAGGAATTCAAGCCGAAGCTGAAACTTGTCAACCGCAAACCTGTTGAATCTTCAGCAGAAGAATTGACTGCCAATAATAGAGCGAGAAGTGCGAAGCTCAGAGTAGTGGAAGTATTAAAATAAGAGGTGACAACATGGCAGCTGAATATGTAAACAGAAATGTCTTTGACCAAGCGTATGACACACCCGTTAAAACTAAAACCAAAACGGCAACAAAAACCCATGTTGTTTCATTATCCAAATTAGAAAAAATGGTCTACTTAGTCCTTGTGGCATTGATTGCACTGGTCAGTAGTTATATGCTATCTTTAAAGTATGATGCGTATGATATGAATAGCAAAATTGCAACAACACAGTCTGAAATTATTCACCAGAAAGATATCAACGGCGAATTAAAATCTGAAGCAATGAAGCAATCATCTTACGAACGTATCTATAGTAAAGCACAAGGTTACGGCCTGAGCTTGAAAAATGATAACGTAAAGGTCGTGCAAAAAGATGGCAGCAATTAAAATAAAGAAAAATAAAATAGGAGCAGTCCTTCTGGTTTTGTTATTCGGACTGCTCTTTTTTCTGTTGATTTTTAGATATTCCTTTGTGATGCTGACAGGCACATCATCCGGACAGGATCTTGTGCTTAAAGCGAGTGAGAAATATGCGAGAAGTATCATCAACCAGCCTAGACGCGGCAATATTTATGACCGCAACGGGCAAATCCTTGCCCAGGATGTCAACGCCTACAAACTGATTGCAGTCCTGGATAAAAATATGAAGAACACTGATCAGTCGCCTGCGCATGTGGTGGATGTCAAGAAGACGTCTCATGCCCTGGCGAAAATCATCGACATGCCGGAGAAGGAGATACGTGCTAAGCTATCAACAAAGAAAGCGTTCCAGGTTGAGTTCGGCAAAGCAGGCAGAGATCTGACCTATGCACAGAAGAAGAGGATCGAGGCATTGAAGTTGCCCGGCCTGACGTTCTTCGCAGAGAAGAAGCGTTTCTATCCGAACGGCAACTTTGCCTCACACACGATAGGATTCGCAGAAAAAAATCCGGATACAGGGCAGATTGAAGGGATGCTCGGGATTGAGAAGGTCTTTAACACTTATCTGTCCGGACAGCCCGGCAGGACCTCATTCAACCAGGATATCTGGCAATACGTGCTGCCTAACTCAGGGAATGTCAAGCCGGCAGTCGACGGCGATGATGTGCATCTGACCATCGATAAGAATATCCAGATATTTGTTGAGGATGCGATGGATAAAATGGTGAAGCGCTATAAACCGAAGGATGTCTTTGCGGTCGTAGCTGATGCGAAGACAGGAGAAATACTGGGCTTCAGTCAGCGTCCGACATTTAATCCTGAGACAAGAGAAGGTTTTGGTGATAAATGGCAGAATGATTTATTCCAGAATACCTATGAGCCCGGCTCAACATTCAAGACATTCGGACTTGCTGCTGCTATCCAAGAAGGTAAGTATGAGCGTCAGAAGAAATATATGTCAGGGACAAGGAAGGTTGAAGGCCACGAGATTTCCGACTGGAACGATGTCGGCTGGGGCAAGATTTCCATGAATGAAGGCTTTCAGCTGTCCTCGAACGTCCTGATGATGAAACTGCAGGACGAAGTCGGCATTGATAAAATGGAGAAGTACTATGAAAAATTCGGCTTCGGCAAGAAGACCGGCGTGCTCTTTGACGGCGAACCGGCAGGGAATATTTCGTGGGGAGATCCGCTGAGCCAGAAAGTTTCAGCTTTCGGTCAGTCCACGACAGTGACGCCTGTACAGATGGTTCAGGCGGAGTCCGCTATCCTGAATGAAGGTCAGATGTTGAAACCTTATATCGTTCAGTCTGTGACTTCTCCCGACCGCTCAGTCGTTATAAAAGGTAAGAGAGAAGTGGTCGGTCAGCCGATCACAGCCGATACAGCCAAAAAAACAATGCGGGAATTAAAAGATGTTGTTTACGGTTCTGAGATGCATGCGTTTAATTACCGGATAGATGATTATCAGATCGCCGGGAAGACCGGGACAGCACAAGTCGCTGACACAGAAAACGGCGGCTACGTGCAGGGACCGAACCCGTATTTCGTCAGCTTCATGGGTTATGCGCCCGCAGACAAGCCGAGAGTCATCGTCTATATGGGGATGTCTTTAGCCCAGAAAAACGACGCAGAAGCGTATAATATAGGTGTCTCACAAGGCTACAAGCCATTGATGGAGAATACGCTGAAATACCTCGATGTCTCGTCCGGTTCAAAGAAAAACGATAAGGTGACGACGACTGAGGTGCCGGTTGTTCTCAATGACAGCACGGATAAAGCGGTATCTGAAATCGAAGCGAGAAACCTGAAGCCGGTGGTACTGGGTACGGGTGACCAGGTGGTGGCGACACAGCCCGCATCCGGCCACATGCTTGAAGGAAGCAAGGTACTGCTCCTGACTTCAGGTGATATCACCCTGCCTGATCTCTCCGGCTGGTCTAAACGTGAACTTAATGCACTTGAGACATTGACGGGCGCCTCGATTAAGTTTGACGGCAGCGGCTATGTCATTAAGCAATCCGTTCCTGCCGGTACAGCTGTTAAAAAAGGTCAGGAGATCGTCGTTGATATGGATTCACTAGACCCGTTGAAACAGTCAACGGCTTATGACCAGATAATTGATGCGGAACGTAAAGATGAAGAAAACGCCTTGCAGAAAGAAGTCGACCAGTCGAAGAAACAGTCTGAAGAACAGACATCTGCACAGGCCAAGGAGTCAAAAACTACAAAGGAGAAAGCGGCTACCGACTAGCCGCCTAAAACTAATATGAAGACAATTATTTTTGCACTGAGTGCTTTTATTCTGACCGCTATCCTCGTGCCGATCTTTATCCCCTTACTGAAACGCTTGAAGTTCGGCCAGTCCATTCGCCAGGAAGGACCTCAAAGCCATATGAAGAAAAGTGGAACACCGACTATGGGAGGGCTGACTTTTCTGCTGAGCACTTTACTGCTGAGCCTGATCGCCCTGCTGTTTGTGGAAGACCGTGGTCCTATCATACTGCTGATATTAGTGACACTTGGTTTCGGGCTTATCGGTTTTATCGATGACTATATCATTGTGGTGAAAAAGCATAATCAGGGGCTGACATCAAAGCAGAAGTTTCTCTTGCAGATTCTGATTGCTGTATTGTTCTATTCTGTCAGCCGTTTTCTAGGGCTGCTTGAAATCAGTACAACAGTCAACATTCCATTCACTGATGCAGGGTTACCGTTAGGTATTCTGTATATTGTGTTCATCATTTTCTGGCAGGTCGGTTTCTCTAACGCGGTCAACCTGACAGACGGTGTTGATGGTCTGGCGACCGGGCTGTCCATCATTGCTTTCGGCTGCTATGCCTATCTGGCTGCTGTACAGCAGCAGGCAGGCATCATGCTCTTCACACTGATTCTGATCGGCAGCTTGGCAGGGTTTCTCCTCTACAATAAAAATAAAGCCAAGCTTTTTATGGGAGACACCGGATCGCTTGCCCTCGGCGGCATCATCGCCACTGTCTCAATTATGCTGAACCAGGAACTGACGCTTCTTTTCATCGGCCTGATGTTCGTAGCAGAAACATTATCAGTGATGCTGCAGGTGGCCTCATTCAAGTTAACCGGCAAACGTATTTTCCGTATGAGCCCGCTTCATCACCATTTTGAACTGGGCGGCTGGAGCGAGTGGAAGATTGTCCTCGTCTTCTGGGCAGTCGGCTTAATCAGCGGCTTGATCGGTATTTATTTAGGAGTGAACTAATATGAAAAATGTGACAGATTATCAAGGTCAGCACGTCCTTGTACTCGGCCTTGCGAAAAGTGGTTATGAGACGGCTAAACTATTATTGAAGTTAGGGGCGACTGTGGTCGTCAATGACGGCGGCTCCCTTGAAACGAGTGAGGATGCGCAGGCGCTGCGGACGCTTGGTGTGCGCGTCATTGACCAAGGCCATCCGCTTTCGCTGCTGGATGATACTGACCTGATCGTCAAAAACCCGGGCATCCCTTACCAGATAGAAATTCTGCAGGAGGCTAGCAGACGCAGCATTCCGATTATCACTGAAGTGGAGCTCGCTTATCGCATCCATGAGGGACGCACGATTGCCATCACAGGGACCAACGGTAAAACGACGGTCACTTCACTTATCGGCGATATGTTCAAGCAGAGTGACGTGAAAGGGCATCTGAGCGGTAATATCGGATACGTCGCCTCAAAAGTGGCGCAGGAAACAGCACCGGAGGACTATATGCTGACGGAGCTCTCATCCTTCCAGCTGATGGGGATTCAGACCTACCGGCCGCACATCGCCATCATCACGAATATTTATTCCGCGCATCTGGATTATCATGGCACGCAGGATGAATATGTCCGCGCCAAACTGAATATCTTTAAAAACCAGACAGCTGAAGATTTCCTCATCTTCAATTCTGACCAGAAGGCCTTATTGGATGACAGCGACATAAAAAGCCAGGTTATTTACTTCTCGACGTCACAAGAGACCAACGGCAGCTATATTAAAGCGGACAAAGTTTATTTCAGAGATGAATTCATCATTGATGTAAAGGATATTGTTCTGCCAGGTAAGCATAACCTCGAGAATGTGCTGGTCAGTGTGGCAGCCTGTAAACTCGCAGGGCTCCACAACGAAGCGATCATTAAGACGCTGACAACATTCAAAGGCATCAGCCATCGACTGGAGTTTGTGACAGCACATAACGGGGTGCGCTACTACAATGACTCCAAAGCGACCAATACACTCGCTGCGTCATTTGCCCTTGACGCCTTTAATGAACCGGTACACTGGATCTGCGGCGGGCTCGACCGGGGCAATGGCTTTGAGGATTTAGACCGGCATGTCGAGCGGGTGAAACGGATGTATATTGTCGGTAAGACTACTGAGAAGTTGAAGTTATTTGCTGATCAGCACGGCATTATGTATACCATCTGTCAGGACGTGAAAGATGCGGTCAATCAGACGGCAGACTATACGAAGGCCGGAGAGGTAGTCCTGCTTAGTCCGGCCTGTGCCAGCTGGGATCAATACAAGACATTTGAAGTGCGCGGTGATGAGTTCATCAGACAGGTCGGTGTCATATGTCAGATGAACGATTAAAGCAGCTGAAACAAGGTGGACGTCAGAAAAGAAAAAGAAAACGTAGAATCCAGTTCGCTATTTTTATGGCGGTGATCTGTATGGTCACGTTAGTCCTTCTATATATGTTTACAGGCATCAGCTATGTCAAAGACGTGAAGATTGCAGGCAATCATCTGATTACTGATAAGAAAGTCAGCGAAATACTGGATATAGGGAAGAACAGCCGCATCTATACACTGCCCGTCACTGAGATGGAGCAGAACCTCCGGCTGCAGGACGGCGTGAAAAACGTCGAGATTCAGCGTCATTTCCCGAATCAGGTCGATGTGAACATACAGGAATATGCGGTGCGTGCCATCGTCGCTGATGGCAGCACCTATCATCCGGTGCTCGAAAACGGTCAGATCCTGAAAAAGCAGCAGGCTGATAAATCGGGTCCGATCTTGAATGACTTTGAAGGCAGTGACAGGGTAAGGATGATTGATATCCTCAACCGGACGGAAGAGTCCATCCGCAATAACATGTCTGAAATCAACTTTCTGCCTAATCGTGAGGCTTCTGCCCGTGTTCAGATCTTTATGAACGATGGACTGGAAGTGATCGGTGATTTACGAACGATGGGCGACAAGCTCAACTATTATCCGGGTATGATGAAGGATATTCCTCGAGACTCTAACGGCAATCTGATCAAACCAGGTATCATTGATCTGGAGATAGGGGCCGTCTTTATTCCATATGAATCAAAAAAAGCGGAAGAGAAGCGGCTTGAAATTGAAAGTGAAATAGAAGCGAAGAAAGAACGGGACAAGAAAAAACACGATGATAAAATGCAGTCTCTTAAAAAGAAACTGGAACGGCAGAAAGAGAGCAAGACTGCTGAACAAGGATGAAGCAATATATGAGGTGTAAAACCGTTTTTTTGTTCACAATGACGTATGAATCATGTAAACTTAAAATAGTGTAAAAATTAGAAAAAAGGGGTGCCTATAGAATGGAAGAACATTACTATGTAGCCATAGATATCGGCTCAGCGAGTGTAAAGGTGGTTGTTGGCGAGAAGTTTCATAACGGAATTAACGTCATAGGCACAGGCCAGACATTCACAGATGGGATCAAACGTGGCGTCATCGATGATTTTGATGTCGCGAAGCAAGCGATTTCAGACGCACTTAAAAAAGCCAAGATTGCTTCTGGTGTCGACATTAAAGAAGTCTTTGTCAAGATGCCGGTTATTCATACAGAGATCCTTGATATTGAGAATGCGATTCAGTTCAACGGCGAATCGACTGAAATCACAGGCCAGCATATAGAAGATGTCCTTGATTCAGTTCGCGATAAATATCAGGCAGACAACACAGAGATCATCGGTGTCTATCCGAAACTCTTCATCGTCGACGATATTCATGAAGTCAGCGATCCAAAAGAGATGGTAGCCACTCAGAGTCTCGCTGTTGATGCAGGTGTGATCACCATCAATCGCTCTCTGCTCGTCAATACTTTAAGATGTGTGGAAGCATGTGGTGTCGAGGTGCTGGATGTCTATTCAGATGCCTTCAACTATACCCATATTCTGACACCGACTGAAGTTGAACTCGGTGCCTGCGTCATTGATATCGGTGACCAGCTGACACAGGTCGCCTTCTATGAGCGGGGTGCATTATTTGATGCGGACAGCATTCCGGTCGCAGGCAGCCACATTACAAACGATGTCGCGCAGGCCCTGAACACTTCCTACGATAAAGCGGAGCGCATCAAAGAGCAGTACGGTCATGCGTTTTATGATAACGCAAGCGAACAGGACGTATTTCATGTCACGCAGAACGATAAAGAGGAAGAAGCGGCTTTCAATCAGAAAGAACTCAGCGATTACATCGAGGCGCGTGTCGAAGAAATCTATGAGGAAGTATTCGAGCTGCTGCAGGAAATGGGCATTGATAAAGTGAACGGCGGTTTTGTCATCACCGGCGGCACGGCCAATATGCTCGGCATCAAAGATCTGCTGCAGGACATGGTGAATGAGAAGGTCCGCGTCCATATACCGACTCAGATGGGCATCAGAAAGCCTGAATTCTCCTCAGCAATCGCGACCATCTCAAGTGGTATTAACTTTGATGAACTTCTTGATTATGTTACAATTAATAATCATGAAACACCTGTGGAAGAACAGTACACAGTTTCCGAGGAAAAATCCAAACCAGCTAAAGGTTTATTTAAACGAAAAAATCAGGTCAATGTCGAATCAGGTGAAACAGTGACTGTTAAATCTGACGATATTGATGAAGAAGTAAAAGAAGAACAACCAGGATTAATGAAAAAAATCATGAAATCATTATTTGAATAATGGCCATTACAGTATAGGAGGAAAAGGGAATGTTGGAATTTGAACAAGGATTTAATCATCTGGCTACATTAAAAGTCATTGGTGTCGGTGGAGGCGGTAATAACGCAGTCAACCGAATGATTGAACACGGTATGAACAATGTTGAATTCATCGCAATTAATACTGATGGCCAAGCATTAAACTTATCAAAAGCCTCATCAAAAATTCAGATCGGTGAGAAATTAACGCGTGGATTAGGAGCGGGTGCCAATCCTGAGATCGGTAAAAAAGCCGCTGAAGAATCACGCGAACAGATAGAAGATGCCATCCAAGGTGCGGATATGGTATTCGTCACTGCTGGTATGGGCGGTGGTACAGGTACGGGTGCAGCGCCGGTCGTGGCCAAGATTGCTAAGGAAATGGGCGCGCTGACAGTCGGTGTCGTGACTCGTCCGTTCTCATTTGAAGGCCGTAAACGTCAGACACAGGCAGCAGCTGGTGTAGAGGCGATGAAAGCAGCTGTCGATACACTGATCGTTATCCCGAATGACCGTCTACTTGATATCGTCGATAAATCAACACCGATGATGGAAGCCTTCAAAGAGGCAGACAATGTCTTACGCCAAGGGGTACAAGGTATCTCTGACTTGATCGCAGTATCCGGTGAAGTCAACCTGGACTTCGCTGACGTTAAAACGATCATGTCCAACCAAGGTTCAGCATTGATGGGTATCGGTGTCGCTTCGGGTGAGAACCGTGCAATGGAAGCCGCTAAGAAAGCCATCTCTTCACCTCTTCTTGAGACTTCAATCGTCGGTGCACAAGGTGTCCTGATGAATATCACAGGTGGCGAATCGCTGTCACTGTTCGAAGCACAGGAAGCTGCCAACATCGTTCAGGATGCAGCAGATGAAGATGTCAACATGATTTTCGGTACAGTCATCAACCCTGAACTGCAGGATGAAATCGTTGTCACTGTGATTGCGACAGGATTCAATGATAAGCCGGTCCGCCCGACGACGAGTACACCGGTAAGAGAAACGCCAAGAGAAGAGCGCTATGAGTCACAGCAGACTTCATACGTACAGCCTTCTTATTCGCAGTCACAACCACAGACTCAATCCCAGCCTAAACAGACTGAATCACGTGACAGTGACCTCGATGTACCAAGCTTTTTACGTGACCGTTCACGCTCACGCCGTACAAGAAGATAACCAGACTATTCAATCGGTCCTATCGTCACTCAGGTGATCGTGGGGCCTTTTTTGTTAGGAGAAGCTGATGTATACAGAACTTAAACGAGTTGATAATAAAGTAATCGGTATCACAGAGAGACAAGGCGGATTCAGTCCTTATCCGTCAGATGCGATGAATATGGCGCTCTATATCGATGATGAAGCTGAAAATGTCATGCTGAATCAGCAGCGTCTCGCTGAAGCGATTGATTTCAGTCGTGAGAACTGGGTTTTTCCGATCCAGACGCATGGCAATAAGATAGCGGAAGTGACGCGGGCTGACAGAGGAACGAATATCAGCGAACTGACAGAAAGTCTGCATGGGATCGATGGCTTATACACGTATGACCAGGGTGTGCTCCTGACGATGTGTTTTGCCGACTGTGTCCCTGTCTATCTATACTCGGACCGGGATGGATTTATTGCACTCGGACATGCAGGCTGGCGCGGGACACAAGGTGAGATCGTCCAGAAACTGATCGCAGCCTATCCGTCACCTGAGCACTTACACTGTGTCATCGGCCCGTCAATCTGTGCGGACTGCTACGAAGTGAATGCAGACATTAAAGGACAGTTCAGCGCGGATACTGAACGCTATTTTGAGCTGAAAGACAACGGCAACTACAAAATCGACCTGCAAGGTATCAATAAAATGCTGGCGCTACAGGCAGGCATACCCAGCGATCAAATTGTCATCAGCGGCATCTGTACAGCAGAGGACGACCGTTTCTTTTCTTATCGCACTGAAAACGGTAAGACAGGCCGCATGCTAGCTTTTATAGGAACGAGGGAACAATGATGGATGTAAAAGACAATCTGAAGGCGATCAATGAGGAAATCGAGGCAGTGACAGCACACCCTCCCACTGTTATCGCCGTGACAAAATATGTTACAATAGACCGAGCACAAGAAGCCTATGATGCGGGTCTCAGACATTTCGGTGAGAACCGGATTGAAGGGTTTCTTGAAAAGAAAGCAGCCCTGCCGCAGGATGCGACATTTCATTTCATCGGCTCTTTGCAGACACGAAAAGTGAAAGAGGTCATCAATGAAGTCGACTACCTGCATTCACTGGACCGCCAGTCGCTTGCTGATGAGATAGAGAAGCGCGCAGTGCATACGATCAGATGTTTTGTCCAGGTCAACGTCGCAGGTGAAGACTCCAAACATGGTTTTGCACCTGAGGAGGTCATGTCCTTTGTCGAAGGCCTGAAGGATTTTGAGAAGATAGAGGTCGTCGGTTTAATGACGATGGCACCACATATTGAAGATCAGACCCAGCTCCGTACATACTTCGCTGAACTGAAGCGACTGCAGCAGAAGATCGCTGCACTCGGCCAGCTGAATGCGCCGTGTACAGAACTGTCGATGGGGATGAGTAATGATTACTTGTCTGCCATCAGTGAAGGGTCAACATTTATTAGAATTGGGACTAAGTTAGTCGGATAGGAGGCTGTCATGGCGATTAAAGATGTATTTAAAGGATTCTTTGTCATTGATGATGAAGATAATGAAAACGAAGTTTATAGCAGTGAGGATACAAGAGAAGAGCGGTTGCGTGCACAATCTGTCCAGAAGCAGTCAGCACCTGCACCTGTGAAACAGATCAAGACGACTGAAAAACGTGTCGTTAAACCTAATGTGGTCAACATCAAACCGGAGCCTGTATCTGCCAGTTCAAAGATGTGTCTCTTTGAGCCACGAGTATTTTCAGATACACAGGATATTGCAGATGAGCTGAAAAACAGAAGGGCGACCCTGGTCAACCTTCAGCGCATTGATAAGATCTCTGCGAAGCGTATCATCGATTTTCTGAGCGGGACGGTCTATGCCATAGGGGGCGATATACAGCGTATCGGCCAGGATATATTCTTATGTACACCAGATAATGTAGAGGTGGCAGGCAGCATCACTGAGATGCTGGATGCGCCAGAGGAGGAAGAATGAGCTTAGGGGTTATTGCAGCTATCTTAAATGGCATCTTATTTTTACTGACGGTTTATTTCTACGCCATTATTATCTATATCTTTATGTCGTGGATACCGGGCTTAAGAGAATCATTCATCGGCGAATGGATCAGCAGATTTGTTGAGCCTTATCTTGAGATCTTCAGAAAGATCATTCCGCCGCTCGGCATGTTCGATTTTTCACCGATCGTAGCGATCTTTGTCCTGCAGATGTTCCAGCGAGGGCTTGTCGCTATCTTTAATCAGTTTATCGTACCGATGTTTATGTAATTAGAGAAAATAATCTCATGCAGGTGAGGTTATTTTTTTATCTGAAAGGACAGTTAGAATGAATATCATGCAGCATTTCAGAAACGAGGAGCAGGCTGTCATCAGGAGTGCCATGCAGTTCTGTGAACGGGTTGACCAGACCTATGCACCTGTTCTTACCCCTTTTCTTGATCCACGTGAACAGTATATCTATTCAGTCGTTGCGAAGCAGGCAGGTGTCAATATCTCATGCTTCGGGGGCGATGAGCAGAGTGAACGTCAGCGTGCTCTATTAGCACCTGATTATTTTGAGGCCGCTGAAGAAGACTTCGAATGCCAGCTGATTGAAGTTCATTATCCGGATAAATTTGTCACATTATCCCATCGCAACCTGCTAGGGTCGATCATGCAGACCGGCATCAAGCGTGAGCAGCTCGGAGATATCAGAGTAAGCGCACGGATTCAGTTCGTCGTCACGAATCAGATGGCGCTTTACCTGCAAAGAGAGCTGACAAAAATCAAAGGTGCTGCGGTCAAGTTAGAGCCCGTGCCTTTTACTGACATGATACAGTCAGAGGCGCATTATCAGACACAGTCGACGACGATTGCGAGTCTGAGGCTTGATGCGGTCATTCAGCAGCTGACGCGTAAATCTCGCGCAGTAGCTCAGAAGATGATAGAGGCAGAGCATGTCAAAGTCAATCACAGTGTGATCACAAAGACGAGCTTTACGGTCGAAGAAAGTGATTTAATTTCAATTAAAGGCTATGGCCGTGCTAAAATAGCTTCGATAGGTGATCGTACTAAAAAAGATAAAATCAGAGTGACGTTTGAGACGTTGTTCAATTAGAGGTGAAAAAAAGTGGAATACATGCCAAGAGATATCGAGATGAAACAGTTTAATATCGTTCACAAAGGACTGAATGAGAATGAAGTCAGAGATTATTTACGTGAACTCAGTGATGAACTTGAGAAACTGCGCGAGGAAAAAGCAATGCTGCAGCGTATCATAGATGATAAAGATGAGAACATCAGCCGTTTCCGCGCTGTCGAGAATACGATAGGCGAGGCGCTGGTCGTGGCTCAGCGTGCAGGCGATGAGATCAAGGCTTCAGCAGGCATGCAGGCAGATGTCATCATCAAGGACGCCCAGAATCATGCTGATATGCTGGTCAACGATGCGATGCAGAAGGCACGGGAGATTGCATTCCAGACTGAGGATATGAAGCGGCAGTCAAAGATATTCCGCGCCCGTTTCCAGATGCTTGTGCAGGCGCAGCTTGATTTACTGCAGAATGAGGACTGGGATTATCTGCTCAACTACGATTTAGAGACTAAACCTATTGAACAAACACCTGATAATAAGGTAGAATAAGATTAATATTGATGAAGACGGTGCTCGTGTCCTCATATCTTCCAGCGAACTGACGATGGTGCAAGGTCAGTATATGAGACGAGTACGGATCACTTTGTCCTTAATTAAATATGTTAATGAGTGAACTCCAGGAGTTAAGCAGGGTGGTACCGCGGATTGATCCGTCCCTGCACTTCTGGTGTTTTTTATTACTAAAATGGAGATGATATGATGGATTATAAAGAGACATTACTGATGCCTAAGACCGACTTTCCGATGCGCGGCGGCTTACCGAACAAAGAACCACAGATTCAGGAAAAATGGAATGAACAGGATTTATATCATAAAATCCTGGAGAAGAATGCCGGCAAACCGACTTATATTCTGCATGACGGACCTCCTTATGCGAACGGCCAGATTCATATGGGTCATGCGCTGAATAAAGTGATCAAAGACTTTATCACGCGCTATAAGGCGATGACGGGCTTCAACGCGCCGTATGTCCCGGGCTGGGATACACACGGTCTGCCGATTGAACAGGCACTCACTAAAAAAGGTGTGAACCGTAAAGAAATGTCTGTCGCAGAATTCCGTGAACTGTGTAAACAGTTTGCGCTGGAGCAGGTCGAACTGCAAAAAGCAGACTTTAAGAGACTGGGTGTCAACGGGGACTGGGATAAGCCTTACATCACGCTGCAGGAGAAATTCGAAGCGGAACAGATTCGTCTTTTCGGTGATATGGTTAAAAAGGGCTATATCTACAAAGGGAAAAAACCCGTCTACTGGTCTCCTTCAAGTGAATCTTCTCTAGCAGAAGCAGAAATTGAATATCAGGATAAAGTATCGCCTTCTATCTATGTTGCTTTTGACACGAAGGATGGTCAAGGTAAAGTCGATGCCGGTGTTAAGTTCGTCATCTGGACAACAACGCCGTGGACAATCCCGTCTAACGTTGCCATCGCTGTGAATCCAGCACTGAATTATGTGCAGGTCAAAGTAGATGAATCCTCTTATATCGTTGCTCAGGCGCTGCTTGACTCCGTATGTGAAAAAGTAGGCTGGGACAAAGATGCCGTTGTCATCGAGAAGGAATTCAAAGGGACCGATCTTGAATACATTATGACGCAGCATCCGTTCATCGACCGTGAGTCACTCGTCATTCTCGGCGACCATGTCACAACTGATGCCGGTACAGGATGTGTTCATACCGCACCAGGTCACGGGGAAGATGACTTTATTGTGGCACAGAAATATGACCTGCCTGTGATTTCTCCACTCGACGATAAAGGGGTCTTCACAGCAGAAGCAGGTGAATATGAAGGCATCTACTATGATAAGGCCAATAAACTGATCACTGAGAAACTGACAGAAGTGGGTGCACTCTTAAAACTTGAGTTCTTCACTCACTCCTATCCTCATGACTGGCGTACGAAGAAACCGGTTATTTTCCGTGCGACACCGCAGTGGTTTGCGTCTATCAATAAAGTGCGTCAGGATATCCTGGATGCCATCGAAGAGACAGAATTCAAAGTCGACTGGGGTAAAACCCGCATCTATAACATGATCCGTGACCGGGGTGACTGGGTGATCTCCCGTCAGCGTGCATGGGGCGTTCCGCTCCCTGTCTTCTATGCGGAGAATGGTGATATCATCATGGACGAGGCTGTCATTGAGCACGTCGCGACACTGGTTGAAGAGCACGGTTCGAACGTCTGGTATGAACGAGAAGCAAAAGACTTGTTACCGGAAGGTTTCACTCATGCCGGCAGCCCGAATGGCGAGTTCACGAAAGAGACAGATATCATGGATGTCTGGTTTGACTCAGGTTCTTCACACCGCGGCGTTTTAGAAGCGCGCGAAGAACTATCATTCCCGGCAGACCTCTACTTTGAAGGCTCTGACCAGTACCGCGGCTGGTTCAACTCTTCTATTACAACAGCGGTGGCGACACGCGGTCAGTCACCTTACAAGAAACTGCTGTCTCATGGTTTCGTCATGGATGGTCAAGGCCGTAAGATGAGTAAGTCTCTCGGCAACACGATCCTGCCTGAGAAAGTTGTTAAACAGATGGGTGCAGATATCATCCGCCTGTGGGTGATGTCAGTGGATTACCTGGCAGATGTACGTATTTCAGATGATATTCTGAAGCAGGTTTCTGAAGTTTATCGTAAAATCCGTAACACGTTCCGTTTCTTACTCGGTAACGTCAATGATTTCGATCCTAAAAATGCGGTTGCTTATGAAGATTTAGCTGAAGTTGACCGCTATATGCTGAACCGTCTGTATGATTTTGTCGGTCATGCACACAAGCATTACGAAAATAACGATTATCTCTTCATCTATCAGGAATTGCAGAACTTCATCAATGTTGAACTCAGCAATTTCTATCTGGACTACGGTAAGGACATTCTTTATATCGAAGCAGAGGATGCACCTATCCGCCGCAGCATGCAGACCGTCCTCTATGAAATCTTAGTCTCACTGACAAAAGTGCTGGCACCGGTTATCCCGCACACGGCTGAAGAGATCTGGGGACATACACCGCACGTTACTGAAGAAAGTGTTCATTTGACGGATATGCCGGAGACGCATGAAGTTGACAGTCAATTAGTCGAGAAATGGGAACGTTTCCTGACGATCCGTGATGATGTCCTGAAAGCGCTGGAAGAAGCACGTACAGAGAAAACAATCGGTAAGTCACTGGAAGCAAAAGTGACGGTCTACGTTGAAAATGCTGAAGACAGAGCTATTTTAGAGTCAATGGACAATCTTCATCAGCTGTTTATTACCTCACAAGCGGTCCTGACAGACAAGAAAGCAGGAACCGATTATGTATCAGCAAATGTCCTGGTAGAGAAGGCGGAAGGCGAAAAATGCGAACGCTGCTGGAACTACTCAACTGAACTGAACGATGAGCATCTCTGCCCACGCTGTGCAGCGGTGGTCGCTGAATAAGAGAAACGCCGCATCCCGAGGATGCGGCGTTTTTATGCAAATTAATAATTTATTTTAAATATGTTATGTAAACTTATTATTATAAGACGGTTTCATCAATCTATGGTAGAATAATTGAGATTGGAGTGAAAACATGAATAGAAAATATAATCTGCATCTGATGCTGCCGCTTGCTCTTTTTCTTATGGCAGCTGATCAGCTGACAAAATGGATTATTGTCAAGACGATGAATATCGGTGACTCCGTATCTGTCATCGGTGATATCTTAGAGATTACTTCCCATCGTAATTACGGTGCAGCGTGGGGCATGCTGCAGAATCAGATGGTCTTCTTCTACATCATCACGCTTGTCGTGCTGATGGCCATCATTTATTTCTACAGAACTGAGGCACCGTTCAAGCCCGTGATGCAGCTGGGGCTGACGCTTATTTTCGCGGGTGCTGTCGGCAACTTCATCGACCGCTTGTTCAGAGGGAATGTCGTCGACTTTATTGATACGAAGATCATCAACTATGATTTCCCGATATTCAATGTCGCAGATGCCTGTCTGACTTTGGGTGTCATCGTACTGATTTATGAGATTTTAATGAATGATAGTAAGGAGAAAAAGCATGCAAACATTTAATTTTGAAGTACAGGAAGAAGAGGTCGGTCAGCGTATTGACAAATATCTGACAGACTCAAACAGTGACTGGTCACGTAATCAGATTCAGGACTGGATCAAGAATGGTTTAGTCGTCGTCAATAATAAGCCCGTCAAGGCGAATTATAAACTGCGGATGGACGATGAAATTGTGGTGACCGAAAAACCAGTGGAAGAAGTCGATCTTGTCGCTGAAGACCTTGGAATTGAGATCTACTATGAAGACAAAGATGTCGCGATTGTCTATAAGCCGAAAGGAATGGTGGTTCATCCGGCACCGGGTCATCCGAACGGCACGCTGGTCAATGGTCTGATGTATGCCATCAAGGACTTGTCCGGCATCAACGGCGAGATCCGTCCGGGCATCGTCCACCGTATCGACAAAGATACATCCGGATTACTGATGATTGCGAAGAATGATATTGCCCATCGCGGATTAGTCGAGCAGCTGGTTGATAAAACAGTGACCCGTAAATATACAGCGCTCGTTCATGGCGTGATTCCTCATGAGTTCGGTACGATTGACGCGCCGATCGGCAGAAATCCGCGTGACCGCCAGGAGATGTCCGTGCAAGATGATGGTAAGCCAGCAGTGACCCATTTCAATGTACTGGAGACATTTGATAAATACTCATTGGTTGAATGTCAGCTTGAAACAGGCCGTACCCATCAGATCCGTGTGCATATGAAGCATATCGGCTATCCGCTCGTCGGTGACCCGAAATATGGTCCGAAGAAGACATTGGATATAGGAGGCCAGGCGCTGCATGCTGGCGTCATCGGCTTCAATCATCCTGTAACGGATGAATACATTGAGCGTTCAGCAGATTTACCGGAGTATTTCGTCGAACTGATCCGTAAACTGCGCAAATAACAAACCGTTTTTGATGACGTCGCCTTTAAAGGGTGAAACTTGCATTTGACATCAATCTGCATTATGGTAAGATGAATATAACTTAATCACGTTGCTTTTAACTGAGTCCAGAGAGGCTCATAAGGCGTTGAGCAGGATAACCTCACGTCTATTTGACGTGAGGTTTTTTAGGAGGGTTATGATGAAACAGCGGATTGTACTTGACGACAAGGCGATTGACCGGACTCTGACGCGTATAGCGCATGAGATCCTGGAGAATAACAAGGGCACACAGAATCTGGTGCTGCTCGGTATCCGTACACGCGGCGTCTTCCTCGCTGAACGTATTCAGGCGAAGATTGAACGGATTGAAGGGATCACTGTGCCGACAGGTGTGCTTGATGTCACTAAATACCGGGACGATGTGACGGACCGGGTAGATACAGATGTCCAGGCCTTTGAGATTGATGCGGATCTGAATGGCAAACATGTGGTCATTGTGGATGATGTCCTTTATACAGGCCGCACAGTGCGTGCTTCCCTGGATGCCATCCTGGACCACGTGCGTCCGAACCGCATCAGTCTGGCGACGCTGGTCGACAGGGGACACCGTGAGCTGCCGATTCGTGCGGACTTCATCGGCAAGAACATTCCGACGGCGCTCAGTGAAGAAATCATCGTCATGCTTGATGAAGTGGACGAAAAAACACAAGTCTATATTAAATAACTCTTTTAAATCGGTACGAGAGACCGGCAAAGGGTGATTAAGTGAAAACTTAAGCCTCTTTGCGTACGCAAAGAGGCTTTTTTTAAAAGGAGAATATACATGCAGATGAATGAAGAGATTTACGACAGAACAGTGGAACCGATTTATGATGTTCATGAAAAACCGAAAAAAAGTGAATGGCTGCTGCTCAGTTCACAGCACTTATTCGCGATGTTCGGTGCGACAGTCCTCGTCCCTTATTTGACGGGCCTGCCTGTCTCAGCTGCCTTGATTGCATCAGGTCTCGGCACGCTGCTGTACATCTTGATCACGAAAGGCCAGATTCCGGCTTACCTCGGCTCAAGTTTTGCTTTTATCACGCCGATCATTGTCGGCTTAAAGACGCATGAGCTCGGAGAAATGCTTGTCGCCCTCTTTATGTCAGGGCTGATGTATGTCATTATCGGCTTCCTGATTAAACTGAGCGGCACTGACTGGCTGCTGAAACTGCTGCCGCCGGTCGTCGTAGGTCCGGTCATTATGGTCATCGGACTTGGCCTGGCACCGGTTGCAGTCAATATGGCGATGTACACAGATAGTGGTGCAGCGACCGGCTACAACGGCAAGTATCTCATTATTGCAGGCGTCACTTTACTGACAGTGATCGCGTTCAATATATTTGCAAAAGGCTTCTTCTCCATCATTCCGATTCTGATGGGCATCATCACAGGTTATATGACAGCCGTGATGCTCGGGGTGGTAGATTTTTCTGGCATTGCTAAAGCACACTGGCTGCAGCTGCCTGATATTTATATGCCTTACCGCGATTACACGCCGACATTTGACTGGGTACTCATCATGGTCATGATACCGATTGTCTTTGTCACAGTGAGTGAGCACATTGGTCATCAAGTGGTCATCAATAAGATTGTCGGCCGCGACTTCTTCAGAAATCCCGGACTGCACCGCAGTTTGATGGGAGACGGCATCTCAACTATGGTCGCTGCATTGATCGGCGGGCCACCGAGCACGACGTACGGTGAGAATATCGGCGTGCTGGCCATCACCAGAATCTACAGTATCTGGGTCATCGGCGGGGCAGCTGTCCTTGCTCTTATTCTGGGCTTCGTCGGCAAGTTCACTGCGCTGGTCTCCAGCATTCCGACACCTGTCATGGGCGGTGTATCCATCCTGCTCTTCGGTATCATTGCAGCAAGCGGCTTACGGATGCTCGTTGAGTCAAAAGTCGATTTCGGTGATAAACGCAATCTGATCATCGCATCTGTTATTTTAGTACTCGGTATCGGTAAAGCACACATTGATTTCACGGTACAGAACATTCATCTGAACATTGAAGGTATGGCGCTTGCCGCGCTGGCAGGCATCCTGCTGAACCTGATCTTACCTGAAGCAAAAGTACACGAATAGGAGCGGATATAATGGATAACTTCTTATCAATCGCACATCTCTCTAATGAAGAAATCATGTCGATCATCACTCAGGCACAGCGTATCAAAGCAGGTGAAGTCGAACGTTTCGCGGGCTATGCCGCTAATCTTTTCTTTGAGAACTCGACCCGAACCAAATGTTCATTTGAAATGGCTGAGCGTAAACTCGGGCTGGATGTCATTCCGTTTGAGACGTCAACTTCATCTGTCACAAAAGGTGAAACACTTTATGATACAGCAAAGTCACTGGAAAGTATCGGCGTCGATGTCCTGGTCATTCGCCATCCTGAGAACGAGTACTATAAAGAGCTCGTCAATCTCGGTATACCAGTCGTCAATGGTGGGGATGGCAGCGGTCAGCATCCGAGTCAGTGTCTGCTGGACTTGATGACTATCTACGAAGAGTACGGTACTTTTGAAGGACTGAACGTACTGATCTGCGGTGATATCCTGAACTCACGTGTCGCACGCAGCAATCAGGAGGCACTGACAAGACTCGGTGCGAAAGTACGCTTTGCTGCTCCGGACTACTGGCAGGACAAAACGATTGATGCAGAGTACGTCAAGATTGATGACGTGATAGAAGAACTGGATGTCTGTATGCTCCTTCGTGTCCAGCACGAACGGCATAACGGCGGCAAGACGTTTGAGGAAGCCCACTATCACCATGAGTTCGGTCTGACTGGTGAGCGTTACAACAGAATGAAGGATACGGCAATTGTCATGCATCCGGCACCTGTCAACCGCGGAGTGGAGATTGAATCACAGTTAGTGGAAGCAAGTAAATCACGGATCTTCAGACAGATGGAAAATGGCGTCTATACAAGAATGAGTATTTTAAGTCATATTCTGAAAAAGGGAGAGAAATAGAATGAGTACATTACTGCGAGGCGGACAGATTTTAGAGAATGGCCAGCTTGTTGAAAGGGACATCAGAATAAAGGACGGTAAAATTTCAGAAATCGGTGAACACTTAAATGTTTATAATAGTGAAATCATTGACTTGAACGGCCAGTTTGTGTCAGCAGGATTCATCGATGTACACGTCCATTTACGTGAGCCCGGCGGTGAGCACAAGGAGACGATCGAGACAGGTACAAAAGCAGCAGCGCGCGGAGGATTCACGACGGTCTGCCCGATGCCGAATACACGTCCGGTTCCTGATACAGTGGAAAACCTAGATCGACTGAATAAAACGATTCAGGACAATGCAGTGTTACGCGTGCTGCCCTATGCCTCTATCACAGAGCGTCAGCTGGGCGAGAAGCTGGTGGACTTTAAGGCACTGAAAGAGCACGGCGCATTTGCATTCACTGATGACGGTGTCGGTGTCCAGACGGCTTCTGTGATGTACGAGGCCATGCAGCAGGCAGCGAAGCTCGACATGGCGATTGTGGCCCACTGCGAGGATAACTCACTGATTTACGGCGGCGCTATGCATGAAGGTAAAGTATCAGAGAAGCTCGGGATTCCTGGAATCCCTTCTATATGTGAGGCTGTCCAGATTGCGCGTGACGTTCTGCTCGCTGAAGCAGCAGGCTGTCACTATCATGTCTGTCATGTTTCAAGTAGAGAGAGCATCAGAGCGATTCGCGATGCAAAGAAAGCAGGCATCAATGTAACAGCTGAAGTCACACCGCATCATCTGCTGCTGAACGAGAATGCCATCACTGAAGATGATGCGATCCTCAAGATGAATCCACCGCTGCGTTCTAAAGAGGATCAGGAAGCATTGATTGAAGCACTGTTAGACGGCACAATCGATTTCATCGCGACAGACCATGCACCACACGCGGCAGAAGAAAAAAATCAGCCGATGGTCAAAGCACCGTTCGGCATTGTCGGCAGCGAGACAGCTTTCCCGTTACTTTACACAAGATTTGTTAAAGACGGTGACTGGACGCTTGCACAGCTCGTTGAATATTTGACAACAAAACCGGCAGATGTCTTTAAACTGCCCTATGGCAGGCTCGCAGTTGGAGAACCGGCAGATATTGCTGTTATTAATTTAGATGAAGAGTATGAGATTAAAGCAGAAGACTTCTTATCAAAGAGTTCAAACACACCCTTTATCGGAGAAAAAGTCTTCGGTAATGTGACTTTGACACTGGCAGAAGGGAAAATCGCTTATCAGGAGGGGCAACATGCGTAAACAAAGATTTTTAGTACTGGAAGACGGCACGATTTTTAAAGGCTACCGTTTCGGCAGTGAGAAGGAGACAGAAGGGGAAATCGTTTTTAATACAGCGATGACAGGTTATCAGGAAACACTGTCTGATCCTTCCTATACAGGACAGATCATCACTTTCACCTATCCGTTAATCGGTAATTACGGTATCAACCGTGATGACTATGAGACGTTGAATCCTTCATTAAAAGGGATGGTCGTGCGTGAGGCGTGTGAACTGCCAAGCAACTTCCGTAATATGGCTTCACTTGATGAGACACTGAAAAATTACGATATTCCGGGGATTGATGGTGTTGATACACGTAAACTGACACGCATTATCCGCCAGCACGGTGTACTTAAAGCAGCATTTGTTAATGAGGAAGCGGATGTAGAAGCGACTATTGCAAGTTTAAAAACAGCTGAATTTCCGACGGATGAAGTGGCGCAAGTATCTACAAAGACCGCCTATGTCTCAACAGGTAACGACTTACGCGTTGTGCTGATTGACTTCGGCAAAAAAGAGAATATTGTCCGTGAGCTGAATCTACGCGGCTGTGATGTCACAGTCATGCCCTGGAATACAACAGCAGAAGAGATCCTGCGTTTACGTCCGGACGGCGTGATGCTGTCAAACGGACCGGGTAATCCGGAAGTCGTGCAGGAGGGCATCCAGATGATCAATGGCATTCTCGGTAAAATACCATTCTTCGGCATCTGCCTCGGTCATCAGCTCTTTGCCCTTGCATGCGGTGCCTCTACATTCAAGATGAAATTCGGTCACCGCGGTGCGAATCATCCGGTCAAGAACCTGGCGACCGGTAAAATTGAGATCACATCTCAGAACCATGGCTACTCAGTAGACCCTGAAACAGTGAAGGATACTGATCTAGTGATCACACACGTCGCACTGAACGACGGCACTGTCGAAGGTCTGCGCCATAAAGAACTGCCGGCATTCTCAGTGCAGTATCACCCTGAAGCAAGTCCAGGGCCACACGATCCAAACTACTTATTCGATGATTTTATTCAGATGATGAACGAAAATAAAGGGAGTGTCATGAATGGCTAAACGTAATGATATTAAGACTATACTCGTAATCGGTTCAGGTCCGATTATTATCGGGCAGGCAGCAGAATTCGACTATGCAGGGACTCAAGCCTGTCTTGCGCTACGCGAAGAAGGCTATCGCGTGATCCTCGTCAACTCTAACCCGGCGACCATCATGACGGATACCGAGATAGCGGACAAAGTCTATATCGAGCCGTTGACCCTTGATTTTGTGGCGCGCATCATCCGTAAAGAGCAGCCGGACGCACTGCTGCCGACACTCGGTGGTCAGACTGGACTGAATATGGCGGTCCAGCTGCACGAGGCAGGTATTCTGGAAGAGAATAACGTGACGTTGCTCGGCACGAAACTGTCATCCATCGAACAGGCGGAAGACCGCGACCTATTCCGCAGCCTGATGAATGAACTCGGCGAACCGGTACCTGAAAGTGATATCGTCAACGATGTGCAAGGAGCCGTTGATTTTGCGAATGACATCGGCTATCCGGTGATTGTACGCCCTGCATTCACGATGGGGGGAACTGGCGGCGGTATCTGTCATGACGAACAGGAACTGATTGAAATCGTGACGAACGGTCTGAAATACTCACCGGTGACTCAGTGTCTGATTGAAAAATCTATCGCAGGGTTCAAGGAGATAGAATATGAGGTCATGCGTGACTCCAATGACAACGCAATCGTCGTCTGTAACATGGAGAACATCGATCCGGTCGGCATTCATACAGGGGACTCAATCGTTGTGGCACCGTCTCAGACATTATCAGACAGAGAATACCACATGCTGCGTGACGTTTCGCTGAAAATCATCCGTGCACTTGAGATTGAAGGCGGCTGTAACGTTCAGTTAGCGCTTGACCCGCATTCCTATAATTATTACATCATTGAGGTCAATCCACGGGTATCACGTTCTTCTGCGCTTGCTTCTAAGGCGACAGGCTATCCGATTGCTAAACTTGCTGCGAAGATTGCAGTCGGTCTGACACTTGATGAGATGTTAAACCCTGTTACAGGGACAAGCTATGCAGCATTTGAACCGGCACTCGACTATGTCGTCTCTAAAATTCCGCGGTTCCCGTTCGATAAGTTTGAGAAAGGTGAGCGGGTCCTCGGCACACAGATGAAAGCGACAGGCGAAGTGATGGCAATCGGGCGCACATACGAAGAATCATTACTGAAAGCGATTCGCTCACTTGAATATGGAGTGCATCACCTCGGTCTACCTAATGGTGAAGAGTTTGAGCTGGATTTCATCAAGCAACGTATTCTGGAGCAGGATGATGAACGTCTGTTCTTCATTGGTGAAGCACTGCGTCGCGGCGTGACACCTGAACATATTCATGAGCTGACTAAAATCGATCTCTTCTTCCTGAATAAAATGCAGCACATCATCGATATTGAACATGATTTAAAGGAACATCCGGGAGATATTGATCACCTGATCTGGGCCAAAAAATATGGTTTCAGTGACCGCGTGATTGCTCACCGCTGGAATATGTCAGAACGGGAAGTCTATGACTTAAGACAACAGCATCAGATTCTACCGGTCTATAAGATGGTCGATACTTGTGCCTCTGAGTTTGAGTCAAACACACCTTACTTCTACGGCACTTATGAAACAGAAAACGAATCAGTCGTGTCTGATAAGAAGAAAGTCATTGTGCTCGGGTCCGGTCCGATCCGTATCGGTCAAGGGGTTGAGTTTGACTATGCAACGGTCCACGCGGTATGGGCGATTCGTGAGGCCGGTTACGAGGCCATCATCATCAATAATAACCCTGAAACCGTATCAACAGACTTCTCCATCTCGGATAAACTGTACTTCGAACCGCTGACGGAAGAAGAAGTGATGAACATCATCAATCTTGAGCAGCCGGAAGGGGTTGTCGTCCAGTTCGGTGGCCAGACCGCTATCAACCTGGCGGATAAGATTGAAAAGTACGGCGTTAAGATATTAGGGACTTCCCTTGAAAACCTGGACAGAGCGGAAGACCGCAAGGAATTTGAAGCGCTGATGCAGAAGATCGGGATCCCGCAGCCGCTCGGTAAAACAGCCACTTCAGTGGAGGAGGCTATAGCCAACGCTAACTATATCGGTTATCCCGTGCTGGTTCGCCCTTCATACGTTCTGGGTGGCCGCGCCATGGAAATCGTCTACGATGAGCAGGAACTGACCAGCTATATGACGCAGGCAGTGAAAGCAAGTCCTGAACATCCGGTGCTGATTGACCGTTATCTGACCGGGAAGGAAATCGAGGTTGATGCTATCTGTGACGGTGAAACGGTCGTCATTCCAGGTATTATGGAACATATTGAACGGGCGGGTGTTCACTCAGGCGACTCAATCGCTGTTTATCCGCCGCAGAGCTTATCACAGGAACATATTGCTACACTGGCAGACTACACAGAACGTCTCGCACGCGGCTTAGAAATCATCGGTCTGCTCAATATCCAGTTCGTTATTGCGGACGACAAAGTCTATGTCCTGGAAGTGAACCCGCGTTCAAGCCGGACCGTACCTTTCTTAAGTAAGATCACAGAAGTTCCGATGGCGAACCTGGCAATGAAGGCCGTGTTAGGTGAGAAACTGACTGACAAAGGCTACTCAAATGGTCTCATCCCTTTCAAAGAAGGGGTCTTCGTTAAAGCGCCGGTCTTCAGCTTCAGCAAACTTAAGAACGTCGATATTACGCTGGGTCCGGAGATGAAATCTACCGGGGAAGTCATGGGTAAAGATGTCACATTAGAGAAAGCCCTTTATAAAGGCCTGGTTGCCAGCGGACTGCAGGTCAAGGATCATGGTACAGCACTGGTGACAGTCGCAGATAAAGATAAGGCAGAAGTGACTGAACTTGTTAAACGTCTGCATAATGTCGGTTACCGCATCATGGCGACAAAAGGCACAGCGCAAGCTTTAACAGAAGCGGGTATTCCGGTTGTTGAAGTCAGCAAGATCGGTGATGAGCTGAACTTGCTGGATGTCATCAAGGATGGTCGTGTCCAGCTCGTCATCAATACGATGACAAAAGGGAAGCAGTTTGAGCGGGATGGTTTCCAGATCAGACGTGAATCAGTGGATAACGGTGTTCCATGTCTGACATCTTTGGATACAGCACGTGCCTTAATCGATGTCATTGAAAGCATGACATTTAATATGAATCAGATGTAGGAGGATATCATGCAGGAAAAAATGACGGTTGTCAGTCACAATCTGATTGCACGAAATATTTATGAACTGGTGATGCAAGGTGAAATCACGCGTAACATGCAGACACCTGGACAGTTTGTTCACATCAGAGTCGGAGATTCTTCTGAGTTTATGCTCAGAAGACCGATCTCTATCTGTGAGGTGGACCGCGAGAAGGCAACACTGACCTGTCTTTACCGTGCGGATGGTAAAGGGACAAAAGCTCTGGCTAAAGCTAAAGCAGGTGACGCAATCGATATTCTAGCACCCCTCGGCAACGGTTTCCCGGTGGCAGCAGCGAAAGAGACAGCGCTATTGATCGGTGGAGGAATTGGTGTGCCCCCTCTGTATGAACTCTCCAAACAGCTGAATAGCAGAGGCATCAGAACGATTCATGTGCTGGGCTTCAATTCTCAGGAAGATATCTTCTATGCGGACAAGTTTGCAGCACTCGGCGAGACCCATATCGCGACAGCGGACGGCAGTTACGGCACACAGGGCTTTGTAACAGATGTGATACGCGATCTGCCGCAAACATATGATACGTTCTACACTTGTGGTCCCATCGTCATGATCAAGGCGATTCAGGCGGCACTGCCGGATACTGAAGGTTACGTATCACTTGAAGAACGGATGGGCTGCGGCATCGGGGCATGTTATGCCTGTGTCTGCAAGGCCGACAATGAACATGGCTACGTCAAGATCTGTACCGATGGACCGGTCTTTAAGAAAGGAGAACTGGAACTATGAGACTGAACGTAAAACTGCCTGGCCTCGACTTAAAGAACCCGGTGATGCCGGCATCCGGCTGTTTCGCTTTCGGTCAGGAATATGCCCGGTTCATGGATTTAAATAACTTAGGGGCTATCATGATCAAAGCGGCCACCAAAGAACAGCGCTTCGGTAATCCGACACCGCGTGTAGCTGAGACATCGAGCGGTATGATCAATGCGATCGGCCTGCAGAATCCGGGGGTCCATCATATTATGGACCATGAACTCAAGTGGCTTGAACAATTCACGACACCGATCATCGCAAATGTAGCAGGTTCTACTGAGGAAGATTATGTCTATGTCGCAGAACATATCTCAAAGGCCCCGAATGTTCATGCGCTTGAACTGAACATCTCGTGTCCGAATGTCAAGGAAGGCGGCATTCAGTTCGGCACTGACCCCGTGACAGCTGCACGTCTGACACGTCGAGTAAAGGAAGTGTCGAGCGTTCCGGTATACGTCAAACTATCACCGAATGTCACAAACATCGTCCAGATGGCTCAGGCTGTCGCGCCTCACTGCGACGGCTTGACGATGATCAATACGCTCGTAGGTCTGCAGCTGAACAGCAGAACAGGCGCACCGATTATCGCCAATACGATCGGCGGCTTAAGTGGTCCGGCCATTAAGCCGGTCGCTATGCGCATGGTCTACGAAGTCCGTCAGCATCTGGATATTCCTATCATCGCAATGGGCGGCGTGACTTCAGCGCAGGACGTGATTGACTATATCTCTGTCGGGGCAGATGCGGTGGCTGTCGGGACCGCGAACTTCCAGAATCCGACGGTCTGTCAGGAGATCATTGATGAACTGCCGAGCCTGCTGGACACACTTGGCGTCCAGCATATACATGAGCTTAAAGGACGAACACTCAATATTCTGGGGGTAAAAAATGAACACTGATCCCATTATCGCATTAGACTTTAAAAATATGACAGAAGTACTGACTTTCCTGAAGCCCTTTGATGAACGGCTTTTTGTCAAGATCGGTATGGAACTCTATCTGCAGAACGGACCCGCAATTGTCAAGGAAGTCCGTGACCTCGGGCATGATATCTTCCTCGACCTGAAGCTGCATGATATCCCGAACACGGTGGGCCAGGCGATGAGAGGCCTTGCCGGCCTGGATATCCAGATGATCAACGTGCATGCGGCAGGTGGCAGTAAGATGATGAGAGCGGCACTGGACGGCCTGCAGCAAGGCGGCAGTCAGGCACAGCTTATCGCCGTCACTCAGCTGACAAGTACGTCAGAAGAGATGATGAATCAGGAGCAGGGTATTCCGGGAAGCATTAACGACAGTATTGTAAACTATGCACGCGTGACGCGCGATGCCGGACTTGCGGGAGTCGTCTGCTCAGCAAATGAAAGTGCTTTAATACGTGACGCGTTAGGTGAAGCGTTCCTGAAAGTGACGCCGGGTATTCGGACGCTGGAAGATGCACAAGGTGATCAAGTCAGAATCGCAACGCCTGAATTTGCCCGTCAGAATGGGTCGACCCATATTGTGGTCGGTCGCTCAATCACACAGGCGAGTGATCCGGTTGCGAAATATCATTCAATTAAGAAAGCGTGGGAACAAGGATGTTAAAGGAAGAGATTGCAAAACGTTTACTTGAAATTGAAGCAGTGTCACTGAGTCCGGACGAACCGTTCACATGGGCATCCGGTATCAAGAGTCCTATCTACTGTGACAACCGTCTGACGATGTCTTATCCGGAAGTGCGTGATGAAGTAGCTGAAGGACTCGTCACACTCATTAAAGAACATTTCTCTGATGTAGAAGTCATCGCAGGCACCGCTACTGCCGGGATTCCTCATGCGGCATTCGTGGCACAGAAAATGGCGCTGCCGATGAGCTATGTCCGTTCATCAAGCAAGAAGCATGGTAAAGGGAATCAGATTGAAGGACTTGTCAAACCGGGTCAGAAGGTGGTTGTCATCGAAGATCTGATCTCAACAGGGGGTTCTGCAATTGATGCAGCAGATGCACTTAAAGAACACGGCGCGGAAGTACTGGGTATTGTCGCGATTTTCAGCTATCAGCTTAACAAGGGGCAGGAGCGCCTGGCAGCAGCGGGTTATCCCTACTATACATTGAGCGATTTTGATTCACTGATCAAAGTTGCCGCTGATTTAAAAAGAATAAAAGAAGAGGATATCGCGACGTTAGTGGATTTCCGTGATAATCTTTAACCCTGAAACGACTCGTTTGTTGTATACTACAATAAACGAGTCGTTTTTTGGAGGTGACATATGAGCAAAAAATGGGATCACATCAATTCCTTTATTAAGGACACCACGCCCGCGAAAAGGGTAAGACAGTTTAATCAGCTGCCGGACAAGAAATCCAGCCTGAAGGCATTAGTGATCAGACCTGCAGCAGAGTTTGAGTATAAAATAGAGTCATTTCAGAGTTTTTTTAAATATACCTTGTCCAGGCCCCAGATTGTCGCAGATGATCAGACGAGCGGCAGATATTTCCTCTGGGCCCTGCTGAATCTCCTGCTCTATATTGTCATCCTCTTTTTCGTCGGTGCGGTCGGTGAGCAGTTTGACTGGCAGGAAGGACTGCAGTATGCCTTATCCGGACTTGTCTTTACACTTGTACTCATTATTTTCACATTCTTCACTCAGCTGATTTCAATCAACGCCAATATTACCATCTATAAGGTTTTTGTAGATATATTGAGCTATTACACATTGGTCTGTGTCTTCGGTTTCATCCAGTTCGGCTTTAAGCTGTTGTCATTGCCTTATAATCACGCGTTAGAAATCCTGACATTTCTAGTGGTGCTCAGTATTCCGACGCGACTCTTCATCTCCTATCATCAGGACCATAAATTTGAAGTGGATATCTTTAAGATGAACTTGTTACTACTCGTACTCATCGTCCTGTATATGATGTTCACACGCCATATCAGCTGGCTCAATTTCTTCAGCGGCATTTAAAAAGCACTTGACCATCGGGTCAAGTGCTTTTTTGCTCAGCTGAAAAACAGCTGGTTTATTTTTTCTGCAATGGTATCAATGTCATCAGTAATGAGCGAGACATATAGTTTGATCTTGGGCTCAGTACCTGAAGGTCTTAAAGCAATCCAGCCGTCCTCAAAGAAGAACTTAAGGACATCGGCCTGAGGAAGGTCAATAGTATGCACACCGTCCGCATCCACGCGCTCCTGCTTGAGATAATCTTCTGTTGCGATGACTTTTAGTCCGGCTATCTCGCTCGGGGCATTGTCCCGTGCTTCTGTCATGATGTTCTGGATCTTTTCTTTGCCGCTCTGCCCCTCAAGAGTATGGGCGAAGAGCTTCTCCTGATAGTGACCATAGTCACGGTAGAGGTCGTTCATCTGATCGACTAATGTTCTGCCTTCATTTTTCAGTTCGCTGGCCAGCTTGATGATTAACGGCACAATCTGGACTGCGTCCTTGTCACGCACGAATGGACTGGCCATATAACCGTAACTTTCCTCGTATCCGAAGATGTAGTGGTAACTGTTCTGCGCTTCAAATTCCGCGATTTTTTCTGCGATGAACTTGAAACCGGTCAGGACATCAAACATTCTGACGCCGTTGCGCTCTGCGATGACTTTTCCGAGCTCACTGGTCACAATCGATTTAACGGCAGCCCGGTCCGCCATCCCTTCTGTCTGGCCGATGCGGTAGTCAAGAAGCAGACTGCCGAGCTGATTGCCGTTGAAGTAATGGTAGTCGCCGTTATGCAGCGCTACGATCCCCATACGGTCAGCATCTGGATCCGTTGCAATCAGCAGATCGGCCTTTGTTGCTCTGCCGAGTTCGACTGCCATATCGAATGCATCATGGTCTTCAGGATTCGCCGATTTTACACTGGTGAAATCAGCGTCTGGCTGACATTGCGCTTTAACCAGCTCATAGTTCTTAAAACCGACCCCATCAAGAATTTCAGGTACAATCGGCACACTTGTGCCATGCAGGCTTGAGAAGACCACTTTCAGGTCGGACTTCGGCATGTCACCGATTAATTGGATGACCTCCTGTTTGTAATCCGTGACGACTGCCTCAGGAACAGGCACAATCAGGCCCGCTTCCTGCAGCTCTTCTTTACTTTTCACTGCGATATTCAGTTCATCTGCTATCTGGCTGATATACTGGCTGACTTTCTGCGAACCTTCAAGCGCAAGCTGACCGCCGTCTGGTCCGTAAATCTTGATACCGTTATATTCCGGCGGGTTATGACTTGCTGTGATCATCACACCTGCATCTGTCTGAAGATGGCGGACAGAATAGGAGAGTTCCGGTGTTGTATGATAACGGTCATAGATATAAGTTTTAATCCCATTTGAAGCGAGTACGATAGCTATCTCATCACAAAATTCCGGTGAGAGGTGACGTGTATCGTAAGCGATAACGACAGTAGGGGCCTGGGCGATTTCGTTGAGATACTGACTGAGTCCGAGTGCCACTTTCTGCACAGTGAAACGGTTCAGACGATTAGGCCCGAGACCCAGTTTCCCTCTGATCCCTGCTGTACCAAATGCAAGTGTACCTTCAAACCCTTCAGCCTGCTGTTCCGAAGAGAGTACGTTGAACTGAGAGTCAGAGATTAAACTTTGTGATAATTTTTCTTCCCATTGCTGTCTTGTTGGCATAATGAACGCTCCTTAGTCTAATGTTTTTCTAAGTACCAGACATTCAAAAGGCTTTAACGCGATCGATCCGGCAACTTCACCTGTTGAATGTGCATTACTGAGTTCTATATTAAATACCCCTGGTCTCGGCAGTTCAATCGTATGATTGAGGACAGTAGGATTGAAGAAAAGAATAAACTCATCATCCTTGTCAAAGAGAAGAATGCCGAGCACAGGGTCTGGTGCCTTGACTTCGATAATACGTGTCTGAATCGATAAAGCATCCTGAAGATGAAAGACTTCATAGGTTTTCTTCAGCTGAATGGCTTTTCTGATGATGTCGATATCTTCATTGTATTTCATGCGGCGGTTCCAATCAATGCGATTGATGAAATCGCTTAAATTATAGGTGTTGCCATGCCCGTACTTCGTTCTGTAAAATTCCTGACCGGCATGGATAAATGGAATCCCCTGGCTGAGAATGGTGAAAATAGTGGTCATCTGATGGAGTTTCAGCACATTGTCGGTATGCTGTCTTGATGGATAGCTCAGGCGGTCAAACAATGTATGATTATCATGAACCTCTGTATAGTTGATGGTCTGACCGACCGGTAGCCCGTAGTCCCCTTGAAAGAGTTTAAAAACCCGTTCCCTGAAACGTCCGCCACCATTGATATAACCGGTGTCAGCGATATCAAAATTATTCCCCTTTAATGTGTCCCTGAAGTAATCGTTGAAAAAATGAATGCGCGGCACGAGGTAGGCCTGGTCATGTGTGGTCTTCTGATCATCAGGGAGGGCGGTATTGAGATGCCAGCCTTCTCCGAGAATGAGCATATTCGGATTGATGGCCGTCAACTGGTCCTCAACTTGCTGCATCGTCTTGACATCAATCACGCCCATAAGATCAAAGCGGAAACCATCCACCTGAAAATTTTCCGCATAATAGACCAATGTGTCGAGAATAAACTGGCGGGCCATCTGTCGTTCGCTCGCGAAGTCATTGCCGACACCCGTCCCGTTACTGAGCGTTAAGTCAGGATAATAGCGGAAATAATAGCCCGGAACAAGACGTTCAAAAGAAGAAGAAGGCTGATGGAAGACATGATTAAAGACAACATCCAGGATGACGCCCATCTGCGCAGCATGATAATGCTGAACAAGGGACTTCAGTTCAACTATTCTTCTGACCGGATCTGCAGGATCAACAGAAAAACTGCCATCAGGTGTCTGAAAATACATCGGATCATAGCCCCAGTTATAGCTCGTCGTAAAATGGACGTCATCCACTTTGGCGAAATCATTGATAGGCAGCAGTTCGATATGGGTGATGCCGAGTGATTTCACATAATCAAAGCCGGTCGTATAGCCGTGTTTCGTCGTGGCTCCGGACAGCGTCATGGCCTCAAATTTCCCTTTCAGCTCGTCAGGGATGCCGCTGTTCGGATGCATCGAGAAGTCGCGCACATGGACTTCGTAGATAATACTATCTGCAGGAGGCAGAATAGGTCTTGCATGAAGAGAGAATCCAGACGGTGCGGCGTTCGGATCTACGACGACGCCGGCAGTGGAATTGACCGTCAGCCCTTTGGCGTATGGATCGACGACTTCATGATATTCGTGATTCACTTCAACGCCGTAGAAATAAACGGCACCGAGGTAATCGCCTGTCAGTGTCAGGGACCAGATGCCACCCTCATAGTTCATCGCATAGGGTTCTTGGTTGACGAATAGTGTCATCTTGCTGGCGACAGGGGACCAGACCTTGAAGGTCGTATGTTGACTTGTGTAAAGGGCGCCGTAATCATCCGGGCGTGCATAAAGCTGGTCAAATTCAGCCGTTCGGACGACTTGACCTGAGACAACCGGCAGGCGGACGTCTAAAAACTCGAGCCACCATGTGCGGTTGAGTGCAATAGGACTTGCTGCCGTGAATAAATAGTGCTCAGCGGTGACGGTTTTGATTTCCAGGGGTAACAGCTCGACATCACTTCTCAGATAGGCGGGCCCTTCGACAGGTTCCGCGTATTTTAAAGAGATCGTCGTCAAAGTGTCGATATAACCACGCATAAATTTAACAACCTCCTGCTAGGAATAGTTTCATTATAAGGATTTCAGCTGTTTTTTTCTCCTTATATGCTGTCAAAAAGACGATATTGTCTTAATTTTTGTAACATTCATAATTAATTAAAGAATTTCGCATTTATTTTGCTGTTAAAAGAGGGTATGGACTATAATGGAAGTAAAGTGACAGAGGGGAAATGATAAAGTTGCAACCTATTTCAGACTTAGATCAATATCTTTTTCATCAAGGGACGCACTATGAATCCTATCAGTTCCTGGGTGCCCATTATGACCAGGCAAGTGCAATGACCACCTTTACTGTCTGGGCGCCTCACGCACGCCAGGTCAGCTTAGGGCTTGATGCGAACAGCTGGACCGGCGCTGACTACCCGCTCATCCGGGTGACGGAGGCAGGATTGTGGCGCGCGGCGTTCAAGGTAGCCCCGGGGACCACATATAAGTATGTCATTGGTACGGATAAAGGCCGGCTGCTAAAAGCGGATCCTTATGCAAGATATGCGCAAAGAAGACCCCGTACCGCTTCCATCGTCGAAGCCCCTTCTACTTATCAGTGGCAGGATGCCGAGTGGATAGCAAGACGTGAGAGCAGTGATCATTTTAAATCACCCATTAATATATATGAGGTGCATTTAGGCACTTGGCGCAAACATGAAGCGGAGCAGGGCGGCCTCAGTGTAGATGACTATACAGACAAGACCTATTATACCTATAGAGAGATGGCAGCGGAGATGGTCCCATACATCAAGGAGATGGGCTACAGTCACGTCGAGATATTACCGGTGACAGAGCATCCATTTGATCTATCATGGGGCTATCAGGTGACCGGTTATTACGCACCGACCTCACGTTACGGTACACCAGATGACTTCAAGTATTTAGTCGACACCTTTCATCAGGCAGGCATCGGTGTCATCATGGACTGGGTACCCGCGCATTTCTGCAAGGATGACCACGGTCTCAGACAGTTCGACGGCCGGCCGCTATATGAACACCAGGATACTAAAAGGGCCGACAAAAAAGGTTGGGGCACGCTGACGTTTGATTATGGCCGTCCGGAGATTCAGAGCTTCCTGATCTCCAATGCCAACTACTGGCTGACAGAATTCCATCTGGACGGCTTGCGTGTGGACGCTGTACACAGTATGACGGACCTGAATTTTGAAAATCATACGCCGGACTCAAAAATCTATAACGAAGATGGCACCAGTATTCATAAAGAAGGCGTCGCATTTATCCAGAAATTAAACACAGTCGTTTTTAAATACCATCCGCATGCCCTTATGATGGCAGAAGATTCTTCTGATATGCCGATGATTACAGCGCCAGTCGACAGAGGCGGACTCGGCTTCAATTATAAATGGGATCTGGGCTTCATGCATGACACACTTGATTATTTCGAACTGCCGCAGGAAGCCCGTCGCTACCATCATCAGAACCTGACCTTCCCGATGATGTATCGCTATAACGAAAACTATATTCTGCCGTTTTCACATGATGAAGTCGTCCATGGCAAATTATCGATGCTTGATAAAATGCCTGGTGACCAGTGGCAGAAGTTTGCCAATTTACGCGCATTATACGGCTATCAGATGACGCAGCCGGGTAAGAAGCTGTTATTCATGGGGAGCGAGCTCGGTCTCTATTCTGAGTGGAAAGATAAAGAGCAGATTGACTGGTTTATTCTTAAATATCCTTATCATCATGGCATGCAGAAATATGTCCGCGCCCTTAATCATTTCTATCTCAGTCATCCGGCGTTATTCGCCGCTGATTTTGAGCCGGAGGGCTATCAATGGATAGACCCGGATAACAGTCAACAGTCTGTCATTACTTATATGCGTCGGAGTAAGGACGAAGAACTGATCATTGCCATCAATATGACTGGACAGGTGTACTATGATTTTGAAATTGGTGTGCCTGAAGATGCAGGATACAAAGAAATATTCAGCTCTGATGCAGAGGAATTCGGTGGCAGCAATCAGTTGGTATCAGACGAGCTTTTTGCAGTTAAGAGCGAGAAACAAGGGTATAAATATGTTATCAGAACGAAATTGCCACCGTTTGGTCTATCAGTTTACCAGCAGACGGCTCAAATCAAAAAAATGGGGGAATCCAGATGAGTACAGAAGTAGTAGGCATGTTATTAGCAGGAGGGAAAGGCACACGACTGGGACAGCTGACTAAGAATATCGCTAAACCCGCTGTGCCTTTCGGAGGTAAGTACAGAATTATTGATTTTACACTGAGCAATCTTTCCAATTCAGAAATTTCAACAGTAGGTGTACTGGTTCAGTATGCACCGCTACTTCTCAATCGTCATATCGGCATGGGTAAGCCTTGGGGCCTTGACCGTCAAGAAGGCGGGATTTCAGTGCTGGCGCCCTTCGCCAACCAGGAAGGTGCCTCATGGTTTGAAGGGACAGCGGATGCCATCACGAAGAACATTCACTTCATTGACCAATATGATCCGGAATATCTGCTGATCCTGTCAGGTGACCATATCTATCAGATGGATTATCAGCGCATGCTCGACTTCCATAAGGAAAAGCATGCAGATGCTACCATCTCAGTTATTGAAGTTCCACTGGAAGAAGCCTCACGTTTCGGAATCCTGAATACAGAAGAGGACTACAAAATCTATGAATTCGATGAAAAACCGGCAGTACCAAAGAACAACCTTGCATCAATGGGGATTTATATCTTCAACTGGAAACTGCTTCGGGAGTACTTAGTGGAAGACGAAAAGGATCCAAATTCAGAGCATGACTTTGGTAATGACATCATCCCTAAAATGCTCGACAATGGCAAACAGCTCTACGCTTATCGATTTGATGGCTACTGGAAGGATGTAGGGACGATCCAGTCGTACTGGGAAGCGAACATGGACTTACTGGAAGAGGATCTCGCACAGCTATTGAACAGCAAGACGTGGCCGACCTATTCACACGAACTGAACCTGCCTCCTCAATATATCGGTGCGGAAGCAGAGCTGAAGGACTCACTTATCTGTCCGGGTTCATTTATTTTCGGCAAAGTGAATCATTCTGTACTGTTCAGTGAAGTTGCCATCAGACAAGGGAGCCTGATTCAGGATGCTATCATTCAGCCGAGAACTGAAGTCGGTGAAAACTGTGTCATCAAGAAAGCGATCATCATGCATGACCTGATGATTCCGGATGGCGTCACAATTGACGGTTCAAATGAAGCGGAACCGATTGTAGTCGGTCCTGACAATATCGATGACTTTATCAAGGGAGGTAAATAATGATGCGTTCTTTAATGGGCTTAATTAACTTGGAAAATGAACATGACTTTCTGGAGGAGCTGACTTACTTCCGTAACGGTGCGAGTGTGCCTTTCGCTGGTCGGTATCGTCTTATTGACTTCAGTATCTCCAATATGGTGAACTCCGGAGTGGATGAACTGGCATTGTTTGTCAACCAGAAGTACCGTTCACTGCTTGACCATCTTGAAAACGGGGAAAACTTCGGACTGAACGACAAGCAGTCACGTTTTTTCGTGCTGCCGCCAGACTGGCATGACCCGACTGATATTTCTCGCGGGGATTTAAGACACTTCCATAACAACCGCGATTTCTTCAGCCGTTCTAAGGGCACAGATGTCATCATTTCCGGCTCCCAGTTTATAGCGAACGTCAACTATAAAGACGCTTTCAAATATCATGTGGAGACTGATGCTGATATCACATTGATCGGTGAGGTCGAAAACGAGCTGCAGGAGATGCATAGCCCGGTCCAGCGTATCAATGAAGAGAATGGCAGAGTGACTTTCCTGAATCATGACCAAAGTAATCCGCATCTTTTTACGGGTGTCTACATCATTAAGAAAGAGAAGTTAATGGATATCCTGAATTTCTGTATCGGTAATTATAAAGATAACTTCTTTATTCAAGGTATTCAGGAGCGGTTAGGTGAACTGGACGTGAGAGTCTATGATATCGATACACGTTCGTTCTACATCAGTTCACTTAAGACGTTCTATCACAGCAACCTGGCTATCCTGAATCCGGAGATCTACAAAGATATATTTATGCAGGAGTGCCGTGTCCGTACTAAGATCTCCAACCAGCCGCCAACTAAATATAAAGAAGACTGTACAGTGAAGAACTCTATCGTAGCGAATGGCTGTGTGATAGACGGCACGATTGAGAACAGCATTCTGTACCGCGGCGCTACTGTGGGTAAAGGAGCTGTCATCAAGAACTCCATTATCATGACGAACAGTAAAATCGGTGAAAATGTCGTGCTTGAGAATGTTATACTGGATAAAGACGTCACAATCAATGATGGCCAGCGCTTAGCGGGTTCGAATGATAAACCGTTTGTTGTGGCAAAACGTCAAACAATATAGAAGAGGTATAAAAATGAAAAAAGTATTGTTTGTAGCTTCTGAATGTACGCCATTCTTTAAATCGGGTGGACTTGCTGACGTGATCGGCAGTCTCCCGCAATATTTAAATGACACGGATGACTGTGAAGTCCGTGTCATTCTGCCGTTATACTCCGCCTTGAAGTCTGAATACCGTGCACTACTGACTGAAGTGATGATATTTGAGACGGAAGTAGGCTGGCGAAGACAATATACAGGTATTTACGAGATGATCTATGAGGGGGTCCACTATTACTTCATCGACAATGAGCAGTATTTCAAGCGTGACAATCTGTATGGCTATGAAGATGACGGCGAACGATTCGTCTACTTCTCGAATGCGGTTATCGAGTTCATCTACCGGGGCGACTTTAAACCTGATGTGCTCCATGGTCATGACTGGCAGGCGGGTGCAGCGGTTGCAATAGCTAAAATCAAGCAGCCGGTGCCCGGCATCCGGACCATCTTCACCATTCATAATATTCTCTATCAAGGCTGGATGGAGCATGCAGCATTCGGTGACCTGTTCAACCTGGATATCAGTCATTTCTCAGGGTTCGAATGGGGCGGCATGCTGAATTTAATGAAGGCAGGCATCTTCCATGCTGACAAAGTGACGACAGTCTCTCCGACTTACGCTGAAGAGATCAAGACCGCTCATTACGGTGAAGGATTAGAACCGATGCTCAATATGCGCAGCGGCGATCTTCTGGGTATCATCAATGGGCTGGATGTTGATGATTATAATTCGATGAAAGACTCAAATATAGATGTCCCGTTTAAAACATCTATCATCAAGAAACGCCAGAATAAGAAACGTCTGCAAAAAGAGTTTGGCCTGCCCGTTAAAGAGGTGCCGATGTATGCGATCATCACGCGCATGGTGGAACAGAAAGGCCTGCATTTGATCACGCATATTTTGGAGGAATTCATCCAGCAGGATGTGCAGGTGGTGATACTAGGTAACGGGCTGTACGAGTTCGAGTCCTACTTTAACTATTTAGCGGCTAAGTATCCGGATAAAGTCTATACTTACATCGGTTTCAGCGAAGCCTTATCGCGCCGGATCTATGCGGCAAGTGACTTCTTCATCATGCCATCACTCTTTGAGCCGTGCGGGCTGTCACAGCTGATCGCGCTCCAGTATAAAGCAATCCCGATTGTCCGTGAGACAGGGGGCCTCAAAGATACCGTGCTGCCTTTCAACATCTATACGGGTACGGGCACCGGTCTGACGTTTGCCAATTATAATGCCCATGAGCTGCTGGACCGGCTGAACTACTCTCTGACTATCTATCACGACACAGAACTTTACAAGAAGATATTCACTAATATTACGAAGGTCAACCATAGCTGGTCTCAATCTGCACACCAATATCTTGACATCTACTAAGGAGAATAAAAGTGAAGACATTTACTAAAGAGGAATTTCGTGAGCTGTTGGACAAGAAGGTTAGAGATAAAAGAACGAAGACACTGGAAGAGACGACAGATAAAGATCTATTCTATGCGATTGCCTCTATCATCAAGGATGCTATCAATGAGGCGAGTATTGACACTAAGCAGCGCTATATCCATGACAAGAAACGTCAGGTCTCCTATTTATCAATGGAATTTCTGATCGGCCGCTTAATTGAAAGCAACCTCATCAATACAGGCTTCAAGAAAGTCTGTGATGAAGTATTGATGGATTTAGGGCGTCAGCCGAGAGAGGTTTACGGAGAGGAGCAGGATGCTGGTCTCGGCAACGGCGGTCTTGGCCGCCTGGCTGCATGTTTTCTTGATTCCATTGCGAGTTTAGGATACGCGGGTCATGGCTTTGGCATCCGCTACCGCTATGGTCTGTTTGAACAGCGTATCGTGTCAGGCAGTCAGATCGAATTGCCGGATAACTGGCTCCGAGAAGTCTATCCGTGGGAGACACGGAAGACCGATGAGGCGATTGAAGTTAAGTTTGGCGGGGAAGTTGATTTTACGGTGGAAGATGATCAGTATATTTTCCATTACCGCGATCAGGAAGTCGTATTGGCTGTCCCTTATGATGTCGGGATTGCCGGCTATGAGAATGATGTGGTGAATACACTCAGATTATGGAGTGCTGAAGTACCTGAGAATGCCATCAGCCCTGATCAGCATAAGAATCAACTCGAATATATGCAGAGCGTAGAAAAGATCTCCGGCTTCCTTTATCCGGATGATTCGACAGAAGAAGGGCGTTTCCTGAGACTGAAACAACAGTATTTCCTGGTTTCTTCTACTATTCAGACCTTAATTCGCCGTTTCAAAACACAATATGACATGTCGATTGAACACTTCCATGAGAAGAATGTGATTCAGATCAATGATACCCATCCGACTTTCGGGATTCCTGAATTGATGCGTATTCTGATGGATGAGGAAGGATTAAGCTGGGACGAGGCGTGGACCATCACCACGCACACATTTGCTTATACCAATCATACCATCATGCAGGAGGCACTTGAGAAATGGCCAGTTGACATGGTCAAACGTGTCAGTCCGAGGATTTACATGATTATTCACGAGATCAATGAACGCTTCTGTCAGGAGGTCTATCTGCATCACGAGGAGCTGCGTGACCGCATCAGTGAGCTCTCAGTCATCAGCAATGACGTCATTCATATGAGCAAGCTTGCGATTGTCGGCAGCTATAGCGTCAATGGTGTCGCAGCACTGCATTCTGATATCATCAAAAACTATACGTTCCATGATTTCTACCGCTTAACGCCGGAGAAATTCAATAATAAGACCAATGGTATCACGCACCGTCGCTGGCTGATGGGCGCTAACCCGGGTCTCACTGAGCTGATTACGGATGCCATCGGGGACCACTGGATCAAGTCACCGGTAGAACTGAATCAGCTGCTTCGCTACCAGAATGATCAGGATTTCCTCGAGCGCTTAGCGGAAGTGAAACTGCAGAATAAGAAAGTCCTGCAGGATGTCATCTACAAGAAGACAGGTATAGAAGTGAATGAACATTCTATATTTGATGTTCAGGTCAAACGTCTGCATGAGTATAAGCGTCAGCTGCTTAATATTTTCCATGTGATTCATCTGTACAATGAAATCAAACGGAATCCTAAGCTGAAAATGGTGCCTCAGACCTTCATTTTCGGGGCAAAGGCAGCACCAAGCTACCATCTGGCGAAAGAAATTATTCGTCTGATTCATCTGGTGGGCAACTTAGTCAACGAGGACAAAGATGTAGCAGGTCGTATTAAAGTGGTCTTCCTTGAGAACTATAACGTCACATTAGCAGAATACATCATGCCAGCTGCTGAGATTTCTGAACAGATTTCGACAGCCTCTATGGAAGCTTCAGGTACCGGCAACATGAAGATGATGATGAACGGCGCGGTTACTTTAGGAACGATGGACGGGGCTAACGTTGAAATCGCGGAGCTGGTGGGTAAGGAGAACATCCTGATCTTCGGCCTGTCGAGTGAGGAAGTCATTCGCTATCAGAAAGAAGGCGGCTATCAGGCGAATGATCTCTACCGGACAGACGATCGCCTGAAGTCTATCTTGGACGGCTTAAAAGACGGCCGATACGCGAAAGGTGAGACATTCAGCGATATCTACTACCGTATCTTAAAGAATGACGATCCGTACTTTATCCTGAAGGATTTCACTTCATACCTAGAGACGCATATCAAAGCGGTGACACTGTATGAAGACAGTCAGACGTGGAATAAGATGAGTCTCGTGAATATTGCACAATCAGGCAAATTCTCAAGTGACCGGACGATAAATGAATACGCAACAGATATCTGGAAATTGATTTAATTGAGTGGAAGACAGTCTGCCGGCTGTCTTTTTTTGATAAGGAGGCAGATATGCGAATAGTTTTAATCTCAATGGGAATCGTGTCGACCCTGCTCGGTCTGATAGGTGTCATTCTGCCACTCTTGCCGACGACCCCGTTCCTGCTTCTCGCCGCCATCTGTTTTGCCAGAAGTTCAGACCGTTTTCATGACTGGCTGATCTCAACAAAAGTCTACCGCGCTTATGTGCTGGAGTTTCAGAGGAATAAAGGTTTCACTTTCAGACAGAAGCTGAAGATGCTACTGAGTCTTTACATCGTTGTCGGCTTTTCAATCTGGATGATAGAGCATCTGTATATCAGAATAGGCCTGATAATCATGGTCATTCTTCAGACCTTTGTTCTCTTTGCGTTTATCAGGACGCTGCCGGCAAGCAAAGACAATGGCTGACCGCAAGATGACTGAGTGATGAGAAGTGCCGGAAAGCTGAGTGATGAGCGACAAAAGGGATTTATCGCTCATAACTGCCATGAGAAGTGCCGGAAAGCTGAGATATGAGCGACAAAGTGGATTTATCGCTCATAACTGCCATAAGAAGTGCCGGAAAGCTGAGATATGAGCGACAAAGTGGATTTATCGCTCATAACTGCCATAAGAAGTGCCGGAAAGCTGAGATATGAGCGACAAAGTGGATTTATCGCTCATAACTGCCATGAGAAGTGCGGGAAAGCTGAGTTATGAGCGACAAAGTGGATTTATCGCTCATAACTGCCATAAGAAGTGCCGGAAAGCTGAGATATGAGCGACAAAGTGGATTTATCGCTCATAACTGCCATGTTAAAAAGACAAGACCGTGCAGTCCATGCACGGTCTTGTCTTATTTGACTCTCATCTGGTCGACAATCTGTTTTTCAGGGTCGACGTATATGGTTGACTGATCCGTATATGTCACGAATCCGGGCTTTGCACCACTTGGCTTATGCACATGTCTGATTAATGTATAGTCTACAGGGACACTGGCCGATTGACCGGCTTTTGAATAGTAAGCGGCAAGCATAGCTGCATCCATCAGGTCACTGTCACTCGGGTCTTTTTTCATGATGACGACATGGGAACCAGGTATATCCTTCGTATGGAACCATGTATAATCCTTACGTGCGACTTTGTGGGTCAGATAATCATTCTGCAGATTATTTTTTCCTACTAATATCTCGGTCCCTTCAGATGACTGATATTTTTCCAGGACGACTTTGTCCTTGCCTTTCATTTTCTGTTTTTGGCGCTTTCTGAGCAGGCCCTGTTCCATCAGTTCTGCACGCATCCCCTCGATATCTTCATAGGTGATATAGGAGAGCTGTCCTTCAAGGTTCTCAAGATAAGCGATCTCTTCTTCTGTCTCTTTGATCTGACTTGCTGCATGAACTTTACGTGTTTTCAGCTTGTTGTACTGCTTATAATAGTATTGCGCATTTTCTGCAGGTGACTTGCGCGGATTCAGAGGAATCGTGATGTTCTCATTTGTATAATAGTTGAATGCCTCAAATTCAGACATGCCGTTTTTCAGCTGATACATATTGGCGGTGATCAGTTCGCCGAAGAGCTGGACATCCTCCATTGTTCGGGTTTCTTCCAGTTCATTGACGAGCTTCTCCAGTTTTTTTCTGTCCTTGTGCAGCAGCTGTGTGATGTGGCGGCTGAGATCGATGCTGCGGGACTTGATGCGTTCACGTTCACCGCGTTCGTTGAAATAGTAGTCGAGTAACTCTGATAACGTCTCAAAGGTCTGATCAGGTGTACCCAGGGTCTCAAGCGGCATGAAGTAGAAGAATTCCTTGGGCGCCCGGTTATAGTAGACAGGCTGTACCTTTTCTGACTTGGCCATAAACTTCCTGAAGGCAGTATCGACGTCATCGTCCAGTGCGAGCAGTTCATCTATGGCGAGCGGACTGAATCCCTCGATAACGTTCAGGAGCTGGCGGCGGACAGGAGCCGTATCAAGAAAATCAGAGACCCGTTCCAGCGTATAAGGGTTGTGTTTAGTTGCTGTCGGCGGCTCCTCGTACTTGAAGCCGGGCATGATTGTCCGCGCGGCATTGGTATTCGGCGTCAGATGCTTCATGCTTTCTAAGATCTTACCCACGTCATCCGTTAATATCACATTGCTGTGCTTGCCCATCAGTTCGATGACAAGACGGCGCTTGACGGGATCACCGATCTCATCGGTATTGTCAATATCGATGAAGACAATGCGGTCATTCCCTTTTTGGCGGAAGCCTTTGATAATACCGCCTTCCAGATGTTTACGAAGTACGCGCAGAAACATCGGGGGTTCAAAAGGATTCGGCGCCTTATTATCTGTCAAGTGCAGCCGTGCAAAATTCGGATGCGCTGAAATCAGTAGCTGCTGATTTTTACGGTTCGCACGGACAGTCAGAATAATGGTCTGGTTGTCCGGCTGCGTTATTTTATTAATACGTCCTGAGACGAGGAATTGTAACTCTTCGAGCATCTTGCCCGTAAATAATCCATCAAATGCCATTTATTTCACCTCTATATGATATTTATTTAGTTTAACACTCGAAGCTAAGAATATAAAATGAAGCATGTATTTTTCAAAAAATATATGTTACTCTTATTAATAATCATTTAATTGTAGAAAGGTCGTAAAGATGGAAAACGAAAAAGGTTTATTAATTGTTCTATCGGGTCCTTCCGGCGTAGGAAAGGGCACTGTCAGGAAAGCAATATTTGATGACCCGGACACGGATTTCGAGTATTCTATATCTATGACAACACGGAATATGCGACCGGGGGAAGAAGACGGCCGTGATTATTTCTTTAAGAAACGAGAAGAATTTGAAGCGTTGATTGAGGCTGATGCATTCATCGAGTACGCTGAATATGTCGGTAACTACTACGGCACACCTGTGCAGTATGTCCGTGATACAATGGATGCGGGCAAAGATGTTTTCCTTGAGATCGAAGTGGAAGGTGCGAAACAAGTGCGCAAGAAATTCCCTGAGGCCCTCTTTATCTTCCTCGCGCCGCCATCACTTGCTCACCTTGAAGAAAGACTGATCGGCCGCGGCACGGAGTCCAAGGATGTGATTGCCTACCGCATCTCAGAAGCGCGTAAAGAAGTTGAGATGATGAATCTTTATGACTATGTCGTGGTCAACGATGAAATTGAGCAGGCGAAATCACAGATTCAGACCATCGTTGAAGCGGAACACTTAAAAAGAGAACGTATAGAAGCACGTTTCAGAAAAATGTTACTGGAGGTAAAAAAATAATGTTATATCCACCATTAGATAAAATCAAAGAAAATGTAAATTCAAAATACCTGGTCGTGACACTCGCGGCAAAACGTGCACGTGAACTTCAGGACAATCCTGATTCAAACTTACTGGAACGATATGTTTCATATAAACCGGTCGGACAGGCTCTGGAAGAAGTAGCTGCCGGTCGTATCCATGTAGAAGAATAAGTCGGCGATCGCCGGCTTTTTTGTTTGCAGAAGATTCATGTATAATAGTAGTACTATCAATGAGGAGGCCGTCATGAAGATCTTATTAAGTGTAACAGGGGGCATCGCCGCTTATAAGGCGATTGACCTGACCAGTAAACTCGTACAGCGTAACCATGAAGTGAAAGTCATGATGACACCGTCTGCGAGAGAATTTATCACACCTCTGCCGTTTCAGGCACTTAGCCGTCACGAAGTCCATAGCGATATCTTTGACGAGACAGAGCCGGACGTCATCAAACATATCGATCTGGCAGACTGGGCGGATATCAACATCATCGCACCGGCGACCGCTTCTACTATCGGTAAACTGGCACATGGCATCGCAGACAATATGGTGACGACTACGCTGATTGCATCGACCAAGCCGACATTCATCGCACCGGCGATGAACAGCAATATGTACAGCCACCCGGCTGTTCAGGAGAACATCCGGAAATTAAGTGCGATGGGATACCATTTTATCGATCCAGGCAGCGGTTTTCTGGCATGCGGTTATATCGCGAAAGGACGTATGTCTGAGCCGCTCGACATCATCAGGGCGGTCGAGGCGTTTCAAGTCGCAAAGCAGTACCAGAATGACTTAAAAGGGAAGAAGATACTGGTGACAGCGGGTCCGACGATTGAACGGATTGACGCTGTTCGATATTTGACGAACAATTCAAGCGGCCGCATGGGCTATGCAATTGCTGAAGCGGCACAGCTGCGCGGTGCGGATGTCACACTCGTCAGTGGTCCTGTTCAGCTGGAGGTACCGAACAATGTCCGTTTCATACAGGTGGAAAGTGCAGCTGAGATGTTTGACGCGGTGACGAAGCGCATGGACCAGGATATCATTATCAAGGCAGCAGCAGTCGCAGATTATACGACCGAAAGACAGCACGGCAAGATAAAGAAAAAAGACGAGGATCTGACGCTGACCCTGCAACGTACACAGGATATTCTGAAATATTTAGGCGAACGTAAGACGACTCAGTATCTGGCAGGATTCGCCGCAGAAACAGAGCAGGTGGAGATGTACGCGCGCGGTAAACTTGCCAAGAAAAATGCAGATGTCATCATCGCCAATAATGTCGGTGACTCGTCTATCGGCTTCAAATCAGACCAGAACGCGGTTGAGATGTTCTTCAGAAACGGCATGAGCCGTAAAATCGGGAAAATGCCGAAACGGGAGATGGCCCATGAAATACTGACAGCTATTAAGCAGGATATTCATGTACGCTAGAATTGTCGTCGATGTCAATGCGAAACGAGTCGACAGGCTGTTTGACTATGAGGTGCCCGAGCAGCTGAAGTCTGTTGTGCAGATCGGCATGCGGGTAGTCGTCCCGTTCGGACCGAGAAAGAGACAGGGCTATATCATCGAGCTGATGGATGAGGCGCATGAAAAAGAGCTTAAATCTATCCTGCATATCCAGGATATGACACCGGAGCTCAACAAGGAACTTATTGCCTTAAGTGAATGGATGCAGACGACGCATATCGCAAAAAGGATCGCCGTACTGGACATCATGCTGCCGCGTGCAGTGAAAGGCAAGTATCACAAAGTCTATCGTCTGGAGGAACCGGAGGAAATCAGTGATGAACTCTACACCCTTTTCAGAAAACAGCAGGTCCGTATCAGCTCGCTGTCTGCGGATGACATCCTCAAGCTGAAACCTTATGTTGAATCGGGTGTCATTACTGAAGATATAGAGGTCAATCAGCAGCAGCAGGTCAAGACACTTAAAGCGGTTGAACTGTGTGATATCAATGTGGAGCAGGCACTCGCGACCTTGCGCAGCGACAAGCAGAAGGACTGTCTTCTGTCACTTGCAGATGAAGGCAGACTGACTCTGAAGGAATTGAAGGCGCGTGACTTCTCAGCTGCTGTAGTATCAGGTCTTGAGAAGAAGGGGCTCATCAGAAAGATAGAGATAGAAGCTGCACGTGATCCGTTTGCGCACCGCACGGTCCATCCTGACGCCAAAAAGGTGCTTCTGACTGAGCAGCAGGCCGCCTATAACCGCATCAGACAATCCATCGATGACGAAGAACATCGCGTCTTCCTGCTGCACGGTATAACTGGAAGCGGGAAGACGGAAGTCTATCTGCAGACGATTGCGGATGTGCTGGCTCAGAATAAGACCGCCCTCATGCTGGTACCTGAAATTGCGCTGACACCGCAGATGGTGGAGCGTTTTAAAGCCCGCTTCGGCGATGAAGTCGCAGTCATGCACTCCGGGCTCAGCATCGGCGAGCGCTATGATGAGTGGCGCAAGATCAGAAGCGGTCAGGCACGGGTGTCTGTCGGCGCACGCTCCAGTGTCTTTGCACCGTTTGAAAATTTAGGCATCATCATTATTGATGAAGAGCATGAGGCAAGCTATAAGCAGGAAGATTATCCGAGGTATCATGCACGTGACGTGGCATTCTGGCGCGGCAGTTACCATAACTGTCCGGTTGTTCTAGGCAGTGCTACGCCGTCGCTTGAAAGCTATGCACGGGCGGAAAAAGGGGTCTATGAACTCCTGACCATCCAGACGAGAGCCAATCAGTTTCCGGTGCCTACTGTCCAGGTCGTCAATATGCGTGATGAGCTTGCTGCAGGCAACCGTTCGATGTTTTCGGCGGAACTGACCCGGGCCATCAACGACCGGATCCAAAAAGGTGAGCAGATCGTCCTGTTCCTGAACAGAAGAGGGCATGCACAGTTTCTTCTCTGCCGCGACTGCGGACATGTACCGAACTGTCCGAACTGTGATATCAGTCTGACTTATCATAAGGTGACAGACGAACTGAAATGTCATTACTGCGGACACAAGGAATATAAGCCGCTCACCTGTCCGAACTGTGAGAGTGAACACATCCGTGAGATGGGTGTCGGCACCCAGAAGGTGGAGGAACTCATCTATCAGCATTTTGAAGGGGCGAGGGTCATCCGGATGGATAATGATACGACCTCCCGTAAAGGCGCGCACGAGCAGCTGCTGACAAAATTCAAGAATCAGGAAGCGAATATTCTGCTCGGCACCCAGATGATAGCGAAGGGACTGGATTTCCCGAATATCACATTAGTCGGTGTGCTGAATGCTGATACCATGCTGAACCTCCCGGACTTCAGAAGCAGCGAGCGGACCTTCCAGCTGCTCACTCAAGTGGCCGGGCGCGCAGGCCGGGCTGATAAAGAGGGCCATGTCATCATTCAGACGTACAATCCTGAACATTACGCCGTGCAGTATGCTAAAAACAATGACTATGCGGGTTTCTACAAAGAAGAGATGACGTACCGGAAGATCGGCAAGTATCCGCCTTACTATTATTTGGTCAATCTGGTCTTCAGCCATGCAGAGATGAAGGAGGTGCTGCTTGAAAGTAAACACATTCACCAGACGTTGCTCCAGCACCTCTCGCCGTCCAGTTACGTGCTGGGGCCCGCCCCCTGCACCATCGCGCGCATCAATAATCAGTACCGCTTTCAAATCATCATTAAATTCAAAAGTGAGCCGGCACTTTTGGAGGCGCTCACCTACCTCGATGATCATTATTATGATAAGTTCGTTAAGAACAAGTTTTCCTTAAGCATCGATATCAATCCGCAGATGCTGATGTAAAGTTCCTTATTCCATGGAGTAAGGAACTTTTATTTGCTTACAGGGCAGTGATTCATTTATACTAATATGATGCATAAAAAAGAGTAGGAGGTCTCAAGATGACCGTAAAAAAACTGATTGACCAACATGATAGACTGCTGCACCGTGAAGTGAAGGATGTCACAAAGTTTGATGATTCGCTGCGCCAGCTGATCCTGGATCTGGAAGATACGATGTATGAGTCAGATGGCGTGGGTATCGCCGCTCCTCAGATCGGGGTGGATCTGAAAGTGGCTGTCGTGGATATGGAGGAGGACGGTATTCTTCAGCTGATTAATCCTGTGATCACCCATTATTCAGCAGAGACAGCTGTGGATATAGAAGGCTGCCTCAGCCTGCCGGATGTATTTGGCGAAGTACCGAGAAGTGTTAAAATAGAACTGACGGGTAACGATCTGAAAGGCAATACCGTTGAAATGACTGCTTTCGATGATATCGCCCGGGTCATTCAGCATGAGGTGGATCATTTATATGGTCATCTGTTCACAGAGAAGATGACACGGGAAGTCAGTCCTGAAGAACTGGAGGAGATGTATCATGACTAGCATTATTTTTATGGGGACGCCTGATTTCTCAGGCCCTATTTTAGAGGCAGTCGCAGCAGAGTACGAAGTCATCGCGGTGGTGACGCAGCCTGATAAACCTGTCGGCCGTAAAAAGGTGATGACGCCGCCGCCAGTCAAAGTGACTGCTGAAAAATTAGGCATCAAGGTCCTGCAGCCTGCGAGACTGACAGGTTCAGATGAACTGGCAGCAGTCATCGCCATGCAGCCCGACTTGATAGTGACAGCGGCATACGGTCAGCTGCTGCCGGAGGAACTGCTCGCGGCACCGCGGCTCGGCTGTATCAATGTGCACGCGAGCCTGCTGCCGAAGTATCGCGGCGGTGCGCCGATTCATTATGCCGTGATGAACGGTGAGAAGGAGACGGGGGTTTCAATCATGTATATGGTGAAGAAACTGGATGCAGGGGATGTCATCAGTCAGCGTGCCATTCCGATTGAAGAAGCAGATGATGTCGGCACTCAGCATGATAAGCTGTCGGCATTAGGTGTCGAGCTGTTGATGGAGACCCTCCCTGCGATTATCAGTGGCACCAATCAGCGGCTGCCTCAGGACGAGAGTCTTGTTACATTTGCTTCTAACATCAGCCGTGAAGATGAACGGGTGACATTCGACCGTACGACGCCAGAAGTCCATAACCATATTCGCGGCCTGTCACCCTGGCCGGTCGGCTATGCACAGCTGGAAGGACAGAATATGAAGCTCTGGTCAGCGCGCCGTGCAGCAGGTGACGGTCAACCAGGAGAGATTCTCGCGGCAGACAAAGAAGGCCTGCTGGTTGCGACATCTGACGGGGCCGTCCTGCTGACAGAGATACAGCCGGCGGGTAAGAAGCGGATGGCTGCAGGCGACTACGCTGCTGGCCGTAAAGACTTAATCGGGAAGGTGTTCAATGGATAAGAACGTCAGAATGGTCGCACTTGAAATTCTGGATGATGTCCTGACTGCAGGTGGCTACAGCAATTTGCTGATCAACGCTGCAATCAAGGAAGGAAAAGTAGAGGAGAAGGACCGTGCACTCCTGACTGAGCTCGTCTACGGTACGCTGCAGCATAAGCTGACGCTTGAATATTATATAGAGCCTTTTATTAAGGCGAACCTTAAAGGATGGATGAAACGCCTGCTGCTTATGAGCGTCTATCAGGCCGTCTATTTAACGAAGATTCCCGACCATGCCATCATCAATGAGGCGGTCGAGATCACTAAACGGAGAGGTTCTTATTCAGGTGCAAAGACCATCAACGCTATACTCCGTCACTTTCAGCGCAGTGAGTTGCGTTCATTTGCTGAAATCAAAGATGACCTGAAGCGTCTGAGCATTGAGACGAGTACACCGCTGTGGCTGGTCAAGCACTGGAAGACACATTTCGGTCTTGAAGTCACGCGCAGAATCTGTCTGAATCTGCTTGAACGGCCGGATACAAGTGTCCGTGTCAATACGACAAGAATCACGGTTGAGGATGCCATCACTCGTCTTAGAGCTGAAGGTTTTACAGTAAGACAGTCTGATGTCGTGCCGGAATGTCTGTTTATTGAGGGCCCGCCGATTGTGCAGACCCGCCTGTTCAAGGATGGCCTTGTCTCTGTACAGGATGCCTCCAGTATGCTGGTGGCCCATATCATGGACCCGGAACCGGGCGATCATATTCTGGATACATGCAGTGCCCCGGGCGGCAAGACCTGTCATATGGCAGAGAAACTGAATCAGACAGGCCATATCGATGCACATGATATACATGAGCACAAACTTGATCTGATTGAGTTCAATTTACGTAAGCTGCGTCTGGCGAATGTCGCTGTTTCACTTCACGATGCACGCGCACCGTTTGACAGACAATATGATAAGGTGCTGGTTGATGCACCGTGCAGCGGTCTAGGGGTTGCAAAGCGTAAGCCGGAGATTAAATATGAGAAGACTGCTAAAGATATCGACAACTTATGGCCGCTGCAGCTTGATATTCTGCGCAATGCCGCAGATGCTGTCAAGCCGGGCGGACTGATGATATACTCTACATGTACAATTGAACAGATGGAAAACGAAAATGTCGTCTATTCATTTATCAAAGAAAACAGAGATTTCGAAATAGAACCGATTGAACTTGCGGGTGAAACCCATCAGACCTTGCAGATTCTGCCGCATGATTTTAATGCCGATGGTTTCTTTATTGCGAAACTGAGAAGAAAGGATGTGTCTTAATGGCACTGCTCGAGAAAAAGAAAAATAAATTCATGCCTCAATTTGAGAAGCCGTCTATCTATTCACTGCAATTAGATGAATTGAAGGACTGGCTCGCTGACCACGGTCAGCAAAGCTTTCGCGCGAAGCAGATCTTTGACTGGCTTTACGTCAAACGCGTCACGTCATTCGAGGAGATGACGAACCTATCCAAGGATCTGCGTGACCAGCTCGAAGCGAATTTTGTGATGACCACACTTAAAACGGTTGTGAAACAGGAGAGTAAGGACGGCACGATCAAGTTCCTTTTTGAACTGCAGGATGGTTATACGATTGAAACGGTGCTGATGCGGCATGATTACGGCAACTCCGTCTGTGTCACCACGCAGGTCGGCTGCCGTATCGGTTGTACTTTCTGCGCCAGCACACTGGGCGGCTTAAAACGAAATCTAGAAGCAGGTGAGATCGTCGCGCAGGTGCTGAATGTGCAGATGGCACTGGATGCAACAGAGGAACGGGTCAGCCATGTCGTGATCATGGGTATCGGAGAACCGTTTGAGAACTACGATGAAATGATGGACTTCCTTAAAATCATCAATCATGACAACGGGCTGAATATCGGTGCGCGTCATATCACAGTCTCAACTTCAGGCGTAGTCCCGCGTATTTATGACTTTGCAGATGAAGAGCTGCAGATCAACTTCGCGCTAAGTCTTCACGCAGCAGACAATGATGTCAGATCCCGTCTGATGCCGATCAACCGTGCCTATAATCTCGACAAACTGATGCCGGCCATTGAATACTATACCGAGAAAACGGGCCGTCGTATCACATTTGAGTATGGCTTGTTCGGCGGGGTCAATGATCAGGTCCAGCATGCAAGGGAACTGGCTAAGCTCATCAAACATCTGAACTGTCATGTCAACCTGATACCCGTCAATCATGTGCCTGAAAGGGACTATGTCCGTACGTCCAAGGAGGACATCTTCAAGTTCGAGAAGGAACTGAAACGTAATGGCATCAACGCGACAATCAGACGTGAACATGGCTCTGATATTGACGCGGCATGTGGTCAGTTAAGAGCGAAAGAACGACAAGAAGAAACGAGGTAAAGAGGATGGAAGCACGCTTTTTCACAGATGTAGGGCATACCCGTGACCATAATGAGGATGCAGGGGGCATCCTGACCAATCATACTGGCCAGCAGCTGCTGATTGTCTGTGATGGCATGGGGGGGCATAACAGCGGGGAAGTGGCGAGTCATTTTGTGGCTACTCGTCTGAAAGAAATCTTTGAACAGGAAAATCTGATTGAATTCAATCAGGCGGAAGAGTGGCTGAAAAATAGAATCGCTGAGATTAATCGTGAATTATATGATAAGGGTCAGCATGAAATAGCCAATCAGGGCATGGGCACCACCCTTGTCGCAGCCCTGCTGTTTGACAAGAAAGTGGTCGTTGCGAATGTCGGAGATTCCCGCAGCTACCTCATCAATGACCGCGAGATGCGTCAGCTGACGATTGATCACACGTTTGTTCAGCATCTGGTGATGGCGGGGGAGCTGACGAAAGAAGAAGCAGCTACCCATCCTCAGCGTAACATCATTACTAAAGTGATCGGCACAGACCGGACAGTGATTCCTGATATCTTTACATTTCCGCTGACGCGTTATGACTATCTGCTGCTGTCATCAGATGGTCTGACAGATTATGTGCCGGAAAATCAGGTGCATGACATCATCATGCAGGAAGAGCCATTAGCAGAGAAAGGTGAACGGCTGATCAACCTGGCACTCGAGAGTGAAGTCAGGGACAATGTCTCATTTGTGCTTTGTAAGCTCGGGGGTGTGTTTTAATGCTTGGCCATATCATCAGTGAGCGTTATCATCTGACCAAACTGATCGGCGGCGGTGGTGCAAGCCAGGTTTATCTGGCAGATGACCTTATTTTGGAGCAGCAGGTGGCGGTCAAAGTCATCACTATCCCCGCACATGATAAAGAGCGTGCAGTTCAACGTTTTGAGCGCGAGGTCGAGAATGCGACGACGTTAAGCCATCCCAATATTGTCAAAGTGCTCGATGTGGATGAGGACGACTATCATTATTACTTAGTCATGGAATATATTGACGGTCCGACACTGTCTGATTACATTCAGGAGAAGGGCCGGCTGTCTGTTGAAGAAGCAGTCTACTTCACGAAGCAGGTTCTGCGAGGCATCGGTCATGCGCACCAGCATATGATCATTCACCGTGACATTAAGCCGCAGAATATCCTGATGACCCATGATCAGATTCTGAAAATCACGGATTTCGGTATCGCACGTGTACTGAGTGAGACCGCGATGACACAGACGAATCACATCATGGGCTCCGTCCATTATTTATCGCCGGAACAAGCGAAAGGTAAAGCGATCGATGAATCTTCTGATATTTATGCGATAGGCGTGGTTCTCTATGAAATGCTGACAGGTAAGCCGCCTTTTGAAGGTGAATCGGCCGTAAGTATTGCCATCAAGCAGATACAGGAAGCGTTGCCCCTTGTCACTGAGGTGCGGGATGATGTGCCGCAAAGCCTGGAAAACGTCATCATCAAAGCGACGATGAAGGAGAAATATAGCCGTTACCGTACAACCGATGAGATGTACAGCGACCTCGCGACTGTGCTGGATGAAAAGCGCAGGGAAGAAGCGCGGTACACCGTAATAGAGGACAAGACGATGGTCATGCCGGCTGTGCAGACAGACAGCGGAAGTGAACGTGCGGAACCGAAGAAGAAAAACCGTTTTCTGCTGCTGTTTCTTCCACTGCTGCTCCTCCTGATTTTAGGGGGGATGGCCGTGTATCTGTTCATGCCTAAAACAAGTTTTGTCCCTGACATCACCGGCCGGCAGCTGAGTGATGGCGTGAAGTTGCTGGAAAAGGAGCATCTCCGCAAAGGTCGTGTCATCAATGAGTTCTCTGAACAGTACGAAGACGGGATGATTATTTCGGCAAATCCGTCTGACGGAGAGAAGGTCAAGGAATTCACTAAAATCAACCTCGTGGTCTCTAAAGGCAGGGAGACATTCCGCATCAAGAACTACATAGGTCAGAATATTGAAACCGTCAAAGAAAAACTCTATAAGGCAGGTTTCAATAAAGTGAAGGTCCAGGAAGTGGAGAGCGACAAGGCTGTCGGTGACATTCTCAGTCAGAATCTTGCTGAAGGAGAAGAGGTGGAACCGGCGAAGGCGACGATGGAGCTGAAAGTTTCTAAAGGTCATGATGATATCTATATGAATGACTACCGCGGACAGGATTATCAGTCGGTCAAGGAACAGCTGGAAGCGCAGGGCTTTAATGTGAAAATCAGTGGTGAGAGCTATGATGCCGAGGTTGAGGCAGGCCATATCCTCAGTCAGAGTGCTCTGAATTTAGCGTTGCCGTATGGTTCAACGGTTAGTTTTGAGCTGTCTAAAGGTAAAAAGCCGGAAAGTGAAGAGCCGACGACAGAAGAACCGACGACAGAAGAGCCGACGACAGAAGAGCCGACGACAGAAGATCAGTCAGACGACTCTGCAGCTATGATTAAAAACTATACCTCAACGGTCATCGTTCCATACGGCGGTAGTTTCGAAGGTCCGACAAGCGGCAAGGCCCAGCTTATAGAAATCTATGTCGAGGATAAAAATCATCAGCTGACCGATGTTTACCAGACCATTTCAACGAGCAACAACCAGACCGTGACGATTCCGATGATCATAGAAGAAGGCAAGGCCGGTCGTTATGTCATCAAGATTAACGGCAAGACCTTTGAAAAAGAAACCATCGACTATGATGACATTTAAAAGAGCTTGATCAAGCCATGCTTTTAGCTTCCGCAGCTAATCGCATGGTTTTTTTGTATTTTTAATCGATGTCATGCGTTAAAAGGTCTGTTTAAGGGTAGTAAATGATTGTGAGAAGATGGGGGGCAGCCATGTATGAATACGTAACAATATTTAAGAAAGTGAGATCCATTCTTGAAGAACTTGGATTGAAAGACGATATGGTGAGTGAGAACTATCAATCCGTCTTTAACAAGCTCAATCCAAATCCTTTCACTTTTCAGCAGGTAATGGTTGATTACCTTGCCGAATTCAATCTGAAGTCGCTGGATTTTGTCGATCAGCGGGACTGGTCGAGCGGCATTCGCGTCAGAAGAAAGGGCGATGTGCTGGTCGTGACAGCAGTCACGGCAGACAGAAGATTTGTGGTCGGCGACTGTATCACTCATTTATCAGGCGATGCGATTCCGCTGCTTGGTGAACGCTATCAGAAGCTATTGTTCAATGAGAGAGCAGACAGGCAGGACTGGCATCCTATTCTGAAGAAGCAGCATGAAGCAACGGTGCTGCGCGGTGACCAGATTTATACGTTTGATCTGAAGGCGTTTGAAGAAGACGGGACGGCAGAAGTTTTTGCACGTGAAGGCTATACGGAGATCATCGTGCATCACATCAGACACCTGTATCAGCTGGAAGCTGGTAAAGAGCCGCTGCTGATTGATCTGCGGGATGCTTACGGGGTGATACCTGAAGAACGCATCAATGTTCTGGCTGAGCGATTCTCAGAAGCCGTGTTCATCGTTGACGCGATGACTAAAGGCAGTGCTGAACGTCTGGTCTCTCAGATAAATAAGCGTCAGCTGGTCGGTCAGGAGACTTACGGCCAGGCTGGACGGCTCTACAAACAGTCTTTAGGGGAACAGTTCTTCATTTACTCTGAAGGTAAAGATATGACGGTAATCCCGGAGACTGTGGTAGAATTGAACTATGAGACAGATATTGGCAGTGATACTGCCATTCATTTACTAACACAACATGAAGGGGGCAATATTTATGGCTAAACGTATGCCGAAAGTTAAAGGGCTCGATCAAACACTCACTGTATTAAAAGAAGGTTATGAATTTATACCGAACCGCACAAGAAAACTGAATACAAATGTCTTTGAAATACGTATTCTTGGCGGTAAGAAAGCGGTTGTCATCAGCGGTAAAGAAGCGGCTGAATTATTCTATGACAATGACAAGACTGAGCGGGCGGGGACACTGCCGAAACGACTGGTCAAAACATTGTTCGGTAAAGGTGCGATCCATACCACGACAGGCGATAAACATAAAAACAGAAAATCCTTATTCATGTCCCTTATGACAGACAACAACCTTGAGTATCTGCGCAAACTGACGCGCAACTACTGGTTTGAAGATACTGCACGTCTTCAGGCGATGGACCAGACGAATGTCTACCAGGAGGCTACGCTTGTATTGCTGAAAATAGGTTTCCGTTTTGCGGATGTCCCATTCGATACGCCGGAGCGGATGGAGCAGTATGCGAAGGATATGAATGCGATGGTTGATTCCTTCGGCTCTATCGGCACGGCTTATACAGGTTACCGCCGTGCACTGAATGCGCGTGACCGTGTCGAGGATTACCTGGAGAAGCAGATCATCGCGACACGTAAAGGTAAACTTTTCCCTGAGGAAGGGTCAGGTCTATATGAATTCAGTCACTGGAAAGATATGAACGGCAAGCACATGGATTCACGTCTTGCGGCAGTGGATCTGATGAATACGATTCGTCCGCTTGTAGCGATCAACCGCTTCATCTCCTTCGGTGTACTGGCGATGCACGAATATCCGGGTGAACGTGCACGCGTCGCTCAGAATGATAACAGCTATGCTTACAAATTTGCACAGGAAGTCCGTCGTTATTATCCATTCGTGCCGTTCCTGCCAGGTAAAGCGAAGCAGAACATCACCTTCGAAGGCTATAAGATTGACAAAGATACCATGCTGATCCTGGATATCTTCGGCACACTTCACAGTGAATCATTATGGGAGAATGCGGAACAGTTCTATCCGGAACGTTTCGAGAACTGGGACGGCAGTCCATTCGATCTCATTCCTCAAGGCGGAGGCGATTACTATACCAACCACCGCTGTGCGGGTGAGTGGATGACCATCATCATTATGGAAGAAACGATGAAATACTTTGCCCGGGAAATCCAGTATGATGTACCGCCGCAGGACTTCACTGTAGATCGCACTAAATTACCGGGCCAGATCAACAGCGGCATGATTATTGAGAATATCCGCAATAATTTTGACCGTCGTCGTTAATAAAAAAATCCGCAAACTTCTGTTTGCGGATTTTTTTTATTGCTCTATTTCACCTTGCCAGCTGTCCATGCCGCCTTCAACATTCGTGACATCATATCCTAGATCATGCAGATAATGTGCAGCTTTCTCTGAACGCATTCCGCGCTGACAGATGACATAATAGCTTGTGTCTTTCTTCAGTGAGTCTGCGCGTTCTGAAAGCTCCGATAAAGGATAGTTAAATGATTCTTTGATATGCCCGGCAGCATATTCCTCTTTCTCCCGGACATCTAAGACCACATCGTCTGTCCCGACTTGCAGCGCTTCTTGCAATGCAGCTGCTGTAACTGATTTTAATGTCAACTTGATCACCTCTTTAAAATATTGTGTTGCTATAATATTATACCCTGATGGGTTCAGCATTATCCAAAAAAGGGGATTGAACATTGTTTGTGCTAGGCGTATGATATGGAAGTCATTTAAATTGTATAAACGAGGTCTACTATGAAAACAGAAAATACAGGCAACCGTTTTAAACTGGCAATGATGCTTGTCGCTATAGGAATTGTTTATGGTGATATCGGTACATCACCGCTTTACGTTATGAAGGCAGTGGTTGAGACGAACGGCGGCATGGAGGCGATGACAGAACGATATATTATCGGCTGTCTCTCACTCATCATCTGGACGATCACCCTGCTGACGACCATTAAATATGTGCTGATTGCCATGCGTGCAGATAACCACGGCGAAGGAGGGATCTTCAGTCTCTACACGCTCGTGCGACAAAGACGGAGCTGGCTGATAGTGCCTGCTGTCATTGGAGGAGCAGCGTTACTTGCTGATGGTATTTTGACACCCGCTGTGACGGTGACATCTGCCATCGAAGGGATTCAGGAGATACCAGGTCTTAAAGACTCTGTTCTGTCTGAGCAGCGGTATATACTGGCGATTGTCATTGCGGTCATCACACTGGTTTTCTTTGCCCAGCGATTTGGCACGGGCAGTATCGGTAAGATCTTCGGACCCTTTATGTTCATCTGGTTCAGTATGCTGGGTGTCTTCGGTATTATGAATATGACAGCTGACCTGTCTGTTCTAAGAGCGCTTAACCCGCTCTATGGTATCGAGATTCTATTCGATGACAGCAATAAGATGGGGCTGATGATCCTCGGCACTGTCTTCTTGGCGACAACGGGAGCAGAAGCCCTCTACTCGGATATGGGGCACGTCGGCAAAGGTGCCATCTACCGGACATGGCCATTTGTCAAACTGATGCTGTTGCTCAACTATTTCGGACAGTGTGCCTGGATAATCGGACGCATTAAGACGCACGATTTTAAAGCCGGGCAAGTCATCAACCCATTCTTCCAGATCATGCCTGAATCATTTATCTTTATCGGGGTTATGATTGCAACAGGCGCAGCCATCATCGCTTCTCAGGCGCTGATTTCGGGTTCATTCACTTTAGTATCGGAAGCGATCCACTTACGTCTGATGCCGAAGGTGGATATTAAATATCCTTCTACGATCAAAGGACAGATGTATATTCCGTCTGTGACCTTCTTTGTCTGGCTGCTCTGTATCATGGTGGTGCTTTATTTCAAGACTTCTGTCCATATGGAGGCAGCATATGGTTTAAGTATCACGGTGACGATGATGATGTCGACTATCCTGCTCTGGCACTACTTGATCCAGAGAAAGCATCATGCAGCACTTGTGACGCTCGTAATCGGCTTCTTTCTCGTGCTTGAAGCGGCATTTTTCATCTCCAGTCTCGCGAAGTTTATGCACGGGGGTTATATCGCCGTTCTGATCTCTCTGGCCATCGCACTCCTGATGGTGGTCTGGTACAAAGGTTATCAGATCAAGGACCGCAGAACATATGATATCAATATCGATCTCTTTAAAGGACAGCTTGAACAGCTGTCACATGATAAGCGGTTCCCGAAATATGCAACCAATCTCGTCTATCTCTCGACAACAGATGATATGAAAATGGCGGAAAAACAGATCTTTAAATCTGTTCTGGACGGCATTCCGAAACGTGCCGATATCTACTGGATTGTCAACGTCAAGGTTTCTGACCAGCCCTTCCAGGTCAATTATCAGATAGAGGACTTCGGAACGAACAACGTCTTTAAAGTCCAGCTGATACTCGGTTTCAGGATGCATCAGAATGTCAATCTCTACATCAAGCAGATTGCAGCCAGAATGCTGAAGAATGGCTGTATACCGGAACAGCACCGTACTTACGGAACCAATCCGGCGCTCAGACTGGCTGATTTCACTTACATTATCCTGCAGGATGACCTGCCGATTGATGCGAAGATAGCATGGCGCGACCGCTTGATCATTGAGACGAAAATCTTTATCAAGAAGTTCACCGCATCACCGATACGCTGGTTTGAACTGCCGTCCAATGAAGTCCACTATGAGACCATTCCTATTTCTATGCCGATCAATAAAGTACCGATGATCAAGCAGATTAAAAAGATGAAGAAATAAATAAGAGTCTGGGACATAAATAACTAAATCTACGATTTATATAATGACTCGAAAGAAAAACGGAAATTCCATTGAGGAATTTCCGTTTTTAAGTGCAAAAAAAGAAGCTCTCTTATATAATGTAGTCACCA
>NZ_SCWF01000030.1 GCF_004359575.1 Macrococcus bovicus
GTCCTGATCCGAGCCGCCAAAGCCTGCGCCCTTTGGCTCCAGAGTGCCGATGATCTGAAATGGAATTTTCTGGATCAGGATATAGTCGCCGACAGGATTGCCTCCATCCGGGAAAAGCGTCTTGACGACGGTGGTGCCCAGCCAGCCACAGGGGCGTAGGTATCGATATCGTTCTGGGTGATGAAGCTGCCGCTGGCGACTTTCCACGATTTCGCTTAGGAAAAGGCGGGAACCGTTCCGTTTGCCTGCGATTGATAATCGACATTGCCGCGCCGCAGGGTGACAGTACCGGTGACTTCCGGCACGGCGGATTTCACATTCGGCAATTCCAGTATGGCATCCGCATCCTGCGGGACCAGCGTTGCGATGGAGCCGGAGCCCCGAAAACCCGCCATGGCGGGGCGCACGAGAATGAGATCGGTGCCCATGGCATTGATGCGGTCGAGAATGGTATTT
>NZ_SCWF01000031.1 GCF_004359575.1 Macrococcus bovicus
GAGTAACCTTTACAGGAGCTAGCCGTCGAAGGTGGGACAGATGATTGGGGTGAAGTCGTAACAAGGTAGCCGTATCGGAAGGTGCGGCTGGATCACCTCCTTTCTAAGGATAATACGGAAAAGGAATATTAATTCCTTCGGAATGACGTCTGACATATTGTATTCAGTTTTGAATGTTCATTCATTCAAATGGGCCTATAGCTCAGCTGGTTAGAGCGCACGCCTGATAAGCGTGAGGTCGATGGTTCGAGTCCATTTAGGCCCACCATTTAAAAAATTGTACTTTGAAAACTAGATAAAGCAAGAAGAAAAAGATTTTACCAAGCAAAACCGAGTGAGTTCATTGATTGAATTCTCAAAAAAATCGCGCGTCTGTATTCATACAGACATCACATTATTAATAACAGATTAAGTTATTAAGGGCGCACGGTGGATG
>NZ_SCWF01000032.1 GCF_004359575.1 Macrococcus bovicus
CCGCGAGAGGCCCGGGTTCCGGCCCACGCCTGAGCGGCTTTTCGTCGACCCACGCTGGGGAGCGCTGCCGCAGCCGCGGAGCGAGCTGCCTTTTCGGATGTGGCTCGGGTCCCCTCTCCCGCGCGGGAGAGGGACAGGGTGAGGGGACAGGTTCATCCGGAGAGGGCGCATCCCTCACCCCAACCCTCTCCCGCACGGGAGAGGGGACTTGCGGCTTCTGCGGCCATGGTATGGATGCGGCTGCAATCGGAACGTGTGGGCCCCCGGCGCTCCGGGCTCGCCTTCGGCGCCCCGGAATAAGGGATCCGGATTTTCAACGCATCCGAGTAGCCCGCACACTGAAAACAGCTGCTCTCGCTGGCACCGCACTATGCCCTCTGCCATTGCTCCGCCCCTCGACAGGCCGCCCCGCCGGGTGCCAAAGATCGGGCA
>NZ_SCWF01000033.1 GCF_004359575.1 Macrococcus bovicus
GAGTAACCTTTACAGGAGCTAGCCGTCGAAGGTGGGACAGATGATTGGGGTGAAGTCGTAACAAGGTAGCCGTATCGGAAGGTGCGGCTGGATCACCTCCTTTCTAAGGATAATACGGAAAAGGAATCTTGATTCCTTCGGAATGACGTCTGACATATTGTATTCAGTTTTGAATGTTTATTAGAGCAGCAGCAATCTCCGATTGCAGACTGGTCTTATGCACTTGCTAAAGCAAGTGTAATCCTTAAGCGGATGACATTCAGATTGTACTTTGAAAACTAGATAAAGCAAGAAGAAAAGATTTTACCAAGCAAAACCGAGTGAGTTCATTGATTGAATTCTCAAAAAAATCGCGCGTCTGTATTCATACAGACATCACATTATTAATAACAGATTAAGTTATTAAGGGCGCACGGTGGATG
>NZ_SCWF01000034.1 GCF_004359575.1 Macrococcus bovicus
ATCCTCGACCATGGCAAGGCCGCCTGCACTGCCTTCTTCGGCGGGCTGGAACAGGAGTGCGACCGAGCCACGGAAATTGCGGGCTTCGGCGAGATATTGCGCGGCCCCCAGCAGCATGGCGGTATGGCCGTCATGCCCGCAGGAGTGGGCTTTGCCGGGATTTTGCGAGGCCCATTCGGCACCGCTCGTTTCCGTGATGGGAAGGGCATCCATGTCGGCGCGAAGCCCGATGGCATGGCCATCGCCGTGGCGACCCTTGATGATACCGACAACGCCGGTGCGCCCGATACCGGTTTCCACCTGATCGCAACCGAAGGATTTCAGCTTTTCTTCGACGAATTTCGCAGTTTCATGCACATCGTAGAGCAGTTCGGGATTCTGGTGCAGTTTTCGTCGCCACGCGGCAATTTCTGCT
>NZ_SCWF01000035.1 GCF_004359575.1 Macrococcus bovicus
ATTTTATCTTCTTCGATTTTACCCAACTGGCTGATAACGCCATCGGCAGGCATGACCAGTACATTCGGATCGGTATCGATTGGGCGTACTTCGTCACGCAGCGGACGGACAAAGAATTCGTTAAAGGTGCGGTAGCTGGCGGTGTCCGGCTTTTGCGCCTCTTTCATGTCGACCTTGTAGTATTTAACGAACAGATCGATAACCAGTTTTGTCAGCCATCCTGCCCGCTTGCTTGCGCCCCAACCCGCCAGGCGAGTAAGCCATAGTTTCGGCAGAATGTACTGTAGCGAAAGTTTAAATGAATTTAACAAGGTAGCCTCCAGGCCATTGTTTTGTCGTTCCTGATCCGGCCTACATGCCGGATCCTGAAAAAAAGGGGACGATTCTAACGACGGTTAGCCTAATTGTCAGTC
>NZ_SCWF01000036.1 GCF_004359575.1 Macrococcus bovicus
AATCATTGCTGACATTAGTAACTTTTTAGCATAACTTCCGCGAACGATTGTTTTCGCGATATGTGGTGCGATTAAACCGACAAACCCAATGTTACCTACTAAACTGATTGCCATAGATACGAGTATAGTAGAAGTGATTAATTGGATTAGTTTCATACGTTGTACATGTAAGCCTAAGCCAATCGCTACAGGGTCATCAAGTATAGATATTTTCATTTTTGGTATAACAAGAAATAACAACGGCACAACAGCTAAAATAACCATACCCAAAATGATTGTATCTTTAAACGTAGCACCGTAAAGACTTCCGACTAGCCATGTATAAGCTTTGGCAGCAGATAATTGCTTCGTTGTAATGAGTAATCCTTGGACAAGCGCAATAAACAACGTTTGCATCGAAATACCGATGAT
>NZ_SCWF01000037.1 GCF_004359575.1 Macrococcus bovicus
GTATGATACATCGCGAGTGCAGCAGCCGGCATACCGAACATCATAACCGGGAAGAAACCAGCCATATAGCGACCGGTAATACCTTCAGTTCCGTGCCCTTTCTGGAAGTTGATGATGTCATTGACATTTGCGACATCAAACCAGAATACAGAGTTCAAGGCATGGTGAAGACCTACAGGTATCAGCAGTCGGTTAAAAAATCCGTAAAGCCCCGCACCCACTGGGCCAAGTCCTAAAATCATCTCACCAAAATTAACAAGACCACTGAAGACAATAGGCCAGATAAACAGCAGTATAAATGCGAGTAGCATACTAGCGAACGCAGTCATAATCGGTACAAGACGCTTACCACTGAAAAACGATAGCGCCATAGGAAGTTCTGTTTCAGAAAATCGATTGTACAT
>NZ_SCWF01000038.1 GCF_004359575.1 Macrococcus bovicus
TGTCTATCTTCTATAGCTAATCTTAGTATGTCTAACACAGAAGAAGCTTGTAAAGACATAGGATATATTTTACCTTCATTAAGGGTAATTAATGGAAGTCCTAAGCTATTAAAAAAATTTTTTGTATCCTCTAGAGTAAATTGTGACAAAATAAATTTATAAAAATTATTATTATTACTGTAATATTTACAATTAGATATATTTTCGTTAGTTATATTACATCTACCATTACCGGTGGTTAAAATTTTTTTGCCGATTCTATCATTACTTTCTAATATAGCTACATCTGATCCCATATCTTTTGATATTATGGAGGCTACAATTCCAGAGGCGCCCCCACCTAAAATTATTATTTCATGATACACAATAAATCTCTCCTTAATTTTTAGATAATTTAGTAAAC
>NZ_SCWF01000003.1 GCF_004359575.1 Macrococcus bovicus
TTCTCACCCTGTCTGGTGATGATGGCAGAGAGGTCACACCTGTTCCCATACCGAACACAGAAGTTAAGCTCTCTAGCGCCGATGGTAGTTGGACTTACGTTCCGCGAGAGTAGGACGTTGCCGGGCAGTTTTTTTATTTATCCACAGTAGCTCAGTGGTAGAGCTATCGGCTGTTAACCGATCGGTCGTAGGTTCGAGTCCTACCTGTGGAGCCAGGCCCCTTGGTCAAGCGGTTAAGACACCGCCCTTTCACGGCGGTAACACGGGTTCGAATCCCGTAGGGGTCATTTGGAGGATTAGCTCAGCTGGGAGAGCATCTGCCTTACAAGCAGAGGGTCGGCGGTTCGATCCCGTCATCCTCCACCATTTTAAAATTCATCCTTATATATATAAGCTGGAGGGGTAGCGAAGTGGCTAAACGCGGCGGACTGTAAATCCGCTCCTTCGGGTTCGGCAGTTCGAATCTGCCCCCCTCCACCATTATTGGGGTATAGCCAAGCGGTAAGGCAACGGACTTTGACTCCGTCACTCGTTGGTTCGAATCCAGCTACCCCAGCCATTAGAGCCATTAGCTCAGTTGGTAGAGCATTTGACTTTTAATCAAAGGGTCAGAGGTTCGAATCCTCTATGGCTCATCTTAAACCATATCCTTAGGGATATGGTTTTTTTTATATGGTAAATCAGATATATATATATATTATATGGTAAAATATTGAATTTTATACATGGTTGCATATTATAAGTCTCTCGTTTAAAATGAAGTTATGAGAACGTTTTCTTAAACTTGTTTAAAGGGGATACTATAATGAATAAAACAATTGAAATTATTGGGGCACCAAATGCATTTGGCCAGCGTAAATTAGGGGTGAATCTAGGACCAGATGCGATGCGATATGCAGATTTAGTGTCTAGACTTGAGAACTTAGGTCTTGACGTCAATGATAAAGGAAACGTGTCAAGTCCGGCGATAGATATGAATAAATATCGCGGAGAGCAAGACGGTGGACTCCGTAATCTTCCTGAAGTAGTAGAATTCTGTGAAACACTTTGCCATGAAGTCGATGAGACAATAGCAGCTGGAAAGTACCCACTTGTTATTGGTGGCGATCATTCGATTGCTATGGGAACCATTTCTGGTGTTAAAAAGCATTACAATAATTTAGGCGTCATCTGGTATGATGCGCACGGCGACTTAAACGTTGCAGATTCATCGCCGTCCGGTAATATTCACGGCATGCCTTTAAGAGCGCTTATCGGTGATGGTCATCCGGACCTCGTCAATATCGGTGGCTATAAGAACAAAGTAAAAATAGAGAATATTGTCCTGATTGGTATGCGTGACTTAGATGAAGGAGAAAAAGCTTATATCAAGGAAGTCGGAATCAAGACATATACGATGTCAGATATCGACAGAATAGGTATGGGACAAGTTATCGAAGAGACGATTGAATATCTTAAGGATACGGACGGCATTCATCTATCACTCGATGTAGATGCTCTGGATCCAGGGGAGACACCGGGAACGGGAACAACAGTACCGGGCGGTATTTCTTACCGCGAAAGTCATTTAGCGCTTGAGATGCTCCATGACTCACAACGCGTGACATCAATGGAAATCGTTGAAGTGAATCCACTGATTGATATTTATAACAAGACAGCGAACCAAGCAGTAGAATTACTCGTGACTTTCTTCGGAGATAAATTATTATAGAAAAAGAGCAGCTTCGGCTGCTCTTATTTTTTAACTGTTTCGATATGGATTTCATATTGTGTATCACCAGATTTAGATGAAGCTTTTTTTAGGAATTTCTTTAAATCTTTTTTCAGCTGTGGCAGTTCTTTTTCGTCAATCTGCACTTTCAGCTCTTTTCTCGATTTTTCCTGCTGGTCATCTGGGTGAAATTGCAGCAGATGATCCGCAGGAATAAAGGCTTTGGCCGTGGGGGCATAGAATTTCTGGATGATACTAATTTTCTGTTCAGTCTTAACAATTTCAATAAAGCCGTATTTCTCCATCTCTCTTAGATGATAGTGAATCTTTGCACGTGGAATCTCCAGTTCATCAGCAAGCTGCTGGCCGGTCTTTGAAGTATCATAGAGACATTCCAGTAACTTGATGCGGAATGGATCACTGATACATTTAAGCTGTGCCAGGTTGTCAATCAGTAAAAAATCCTGCATGAGAAGCTCCTTTATATACATTGATGTCTTAATTATTAACTTGAATAAGCGCGATGTCAACTTTCTACACGAATAGATATATTTATCCCTACAGGCGTTAACTTAAAATTAGCAAAAAAATAGTAACTAAGATGATTATTTTTTTTGTTAATTATTGTATAATAAATCTAAAAGGAGTATATAGAATGGTTGGACAACGAGTAAAGGAATTAAGAAATGCAGCTAATATGACTCAACAGGAACTGGCAGAAGGTATTATTTCAAGAACTTATTTAAGCTTAATCGAGAAAAATGCTGTCCATCCCTCCACTAATGTGCTGAAGAAATTAAGTGTTAAATTAAACTGTACGCTTGATGACTTCACCACCATTGCATCAGAAAGAAACTTGAGTCTTCTGGATATTAAGAAAGAAATAAAATGGGCGGAAAATAATGTGAAATCAGAGGATTTTTCTCGCCTGGAGGACTTTATCGCGAAAGACTATCAGACACTGGAAAGTATTACTGAATACGAGCGGGGAGATACTTACTGGATAAGAGCAAGCTATTTCTTCAGTAAAGAAGATTTTGTATCTGCAAGAGAAGAAGTGAATAAAGCCATCAAAATTGTAGAAGGCATGAAAGAGGTCAATCTCTACTTGCGTTGTCTTATACTGCTCGCCCGTATCGAATTCGAGGAATACCATACAGATGAAGCAATCAAACAGCTCACGAAAGCGAATAACGTCACTATTTATGAGAACATTTCTAATACGACTCGTGTCACTATACTGGCACTATTGGGTGAATACTATCGTCTCATGGGTGAAAATCTGGTATCTATCAACTTCAATAAAGATGCCCTTGCGCTGAACAAAAAATTGAATACACATCACAAAGGATGCAGTATAGAGAATTCCCTGTTCAAAGCTAAATATGGGATCAAAAACTATGAATTAGCAGAAAAGCATATCCGACGTGCTATCAAATATGCTGAACTGGAAGACGATCCGATGCAAGAAGCGGGTATAACCACTAATCTGGCCATCTTAATGATTAAAACGAAGAAGTATCAAGAAGCTTATAATGAGCTGAAAAAAGCCCTTAAGATTATTGAAGATAATAAAGTTGACCATCCATTTGTTCTGACTATTAAATTACGCTACGCCCAGGCTATGTCTCATCTCGGTCAAGTGAAAGAAGCGAAGAAACTTGTCCAGGAGTCTCTTGCAGAAGATTCAGCTGGCTTTGCTTTCGAAATCATGGGTGATATCTGTGTGATGGAAGGCTATTTGGACACTGCCATTGAATACTTGCATAAGTCAGTGGAAGCAAAGGAAGAACCGCTATTCAAAACAAGACTTTATCCGAAGCTTGCTGACTTATATCGTAAAGTCGGAAAAATTGATAAATCATTAGAATATTACGAAAAAAGCGTGCACTTCTATGATGAACTCGTTACTGACATGATATAATGAGGGAGAGTCACAGCATGGAGGAGATGCAATGTACTTTTTAGATTCATTGGGCAATTTAAATGCCGCTAAAGTCATTATCAGCATCCTCGATTTGTTAATTGTCTGGTATGTTCTCTATTTAATCATCAATGCGATTAAAGGCACCAAAGCAATACAGTTGCTAAAAGGGATATTCTTCATTTTAATCGGTAAATATGTCAGTCTATTGCTCGGTTTAACGACAACCACTCGATTATTTGATTTTGTACTTGAATGGGGGTTTCTCGCTGTTATTGTCATATTCCAACCGGAACTTCGAAGAGCACTGGAGCAGTTAGGACGAGGAAGTCTGTTTAAAAGAAGTTCAACTCAGAACATCAATCAAAAAAAATTAACAGAAGATATGGTGAAGTCAGTACAGTATATGGCTAAAAGACGTATCGGTGCGCTGATTGTCATCGAGAAGACGACGGGACTCCAGGATTATATTGAGACCGGTATACCGATATATGCCAATATTTCATCAGAGCTTCTCATCAATATTTTTATTCCGAATACACCTTTACATGACGGTGCAATGATCATTCAAGGTGATAAGATTGCAGTAGCAGCCAGTTATCTGCCACTATCTGATTCTGCCAAGATTCAGAAGAGTTTAGGTACGAGACATCGTGCGGCTGTAGGCATATCTGAAGTATCAGATGCTTTTACGATCGTTGTCTCAGAAGAAACAGGCGCTATTTCCGTCACTTATAATGGCAGGCTGCGAAAAGAAGTCTCTCTCGAAGTGTTTGAGGCTTTGTTAACCGAACACTGGTTCAGTGCACAGCTGGATAAGAAGGGCGGTGAAGATCATGTTAGAGACTAAATGGGGACTCAGAATCATCTCATTTATACTGGCCTTGGTCCTGTATCTGTCCGTCAATGATATCTTCAACGTCTTCGTGACACAAGAACAGCTGAGTGGCGATGATACAGTGGTTATTAATGATGTGCCTGTTGAGACGATCTATGACAAGAAAAATCTTTATCTGTCTGGTGCACCGCAAAGTGTCAATGTCAAAGTGACTGGACCGCAGGCGATTGTCAGAAAAACTGAAAGTATGATGGATTTCAGTGTCAAACTGGATTTATCTAAAGATCTTGTGGGAGATCACAAGAAAAATTTTCAAGTTGAAGGTTTGTCTGATAAATTGACTTATGAAGTGCAGCCGAAGACAACCAATATCACACTAGCTGAAAAAGTGAGCACCACACATGCGGTGGAAGCAGAGATCAATCCGAGTCGTCTGGCAACGGGCTATGAGTTAGTTGAAAAACAAGTAGACCCTACCCAGGTTTCTATAACAGGCAGCAGTGATGAGATCGCTAAAATAGCTTATGTCAAAGCAACGCTCAGCAATAGAACAAAAATTTCTGAGACCACGACTGAAGAAGCTGAAGTCGGTGTCTTCGACAGTAATCTTAATAAGCTGGATGTTACTGTCAAACCGGCAAAAGTGAAAGTGACGATGAAAGTACAGCCGATTTCAAAAGTCGTCAAGATTGTACCTGTCACAAAGGGAACCTTACCTGCTGGAATGACGTTAAAAGGTATCACACTTTCAGACGATGAAGTAGAACTGCAAGGTAAACGCTCGACGCTGGATGGTATCGGTGAAATTGAGGTGGAGGTTAACCTGGATACTATTAATGCAGACACTACTCTCGATGAGAAGATTCCACTGCCTAGCGATGTCTCAAAGGTGACACCGAAGCAAGTGACTATAAAAGTAGACGTAACAAAAAAGAACAATAAAGGAGTATTGACTGATGGGTAAATATTTTGGAACAGACGGCGTAAGAGGCGTTGCAAATAGCGAATTAACACCTGAATTTGCATTTAAATTAGGACGTTTCGGAGGCTATGTACTTGCGCATAATGGCCATGATAATCCGACTGTATTGGTGGGACGTGATACACGTGTATCAGGAGAGATGCTTGAATCGGCACTTGTTGCAGGATTATTATCGACCGGCGCTGAAGTAATGCGCCTGGGCGTTATCTCAACACCTGGTGTATCGTATTTAACACGTGAACTGGAAGCACAGGCGGGGGTGATGATCTCAGCAAGTCATAATCCTGTGCAGGATAATGGTATTAAATTCTTCGGTGCAGATGGATTTAAACTTTCTGATGACCAGGAAGCGGAAATTGAAGCACTGATTGATGCAGAAGAAGACACAGTACCTCGTCCAACAGGCGTTAATCTGGGTCATACATCTGATTATTTTGAGGGTGGCCAGCGTTACTTAAGCTTCTTGAAATCAACGATTGAAGGCGACTTAGAAGGCTTGAAAATCGCTCTCGATGGTGCGCACGGTTCAACCTATTCACTCGCACCCTTCCTGTTCGGTGACTTAGAAGCGGATACAGTAACGATGGGATGCAATCCAGATGGTAATAACATCAATGACGGTGTAGGTTCTACGCATCCAGAAGCATTGGCTGAGCTGGTTGTGGAGAGTGGCAGTGATTTCGGTCTTGCTTTTGATGGCGACGGTGACCGATTAATCGCAGTAGATGAAAAAGGTCAGATTGTTGATGGTGATCAGATTATGTTCATCCTGGCGCAAGCCATGAGTAAACGTGGTGAGCTGAAGGACAATATGGTGGTTTCTACAGTCATGAGTAACCTCGGCTTCTATAAAGCGCTTGAAAACTTCAATATTCAAAGCGATAAAACAAAAGTCGGTGACCGTTATGTCGTAGAAGAAATGCGACGAGGCCATTATAACCTGGGCGGTGAGCAGTCGGGCCACATCGTTATGATGGACTACAATACGACAGGGGACGGCTTATTAACAGGTGTACAATTAGCATCTATCATCAAGCAGTCAGGTCAGACATTAAGCGAGCTGGCAGGGCAGATGACAAAATATCCACAGCGTTTAGTGAATATCCGTGTGACTGATAAACACGCTGTAGAAGATAATGCAGATGTGGCAGCAGCCATTAAAGCAGTAGAAGATGAGATGAACGGTGAAGGCCGTGTCCTTGTTCGCCCGTCAGGTACCGAGCCGCTTGTGCGTGTCATGGTTGAAGCGAAAACAGATGAAGATGCCGAGCGTTTTGTTCATAGCATCGCAGACGTTGTAAAAGAAAAAATGGGATTACAATAAATAAACGCCTTGCAGCTGCAAGGCGTTTTTAATTGCTATCCAGTAAAAAAAGCCGCTCTTAGTGAGCGGCTTTGAGTCATTATAATGTTTGATATTTTGCTTCAATTTCTTGAGCTAAACGGTCATCTATCTTAGCATATTCTTTTAAGAACTGTGCAGGGCCGTGTTCTTTAATATAGTGATCTTTGTCGAAAGCTTCTGGGTCATGCTCATCGGTATAACGCATTAAATAGGCAGCCATATTGATTAAACCTTCATGAGGTTTGCCTTCAGCCACTAAATATGACAGAGGCTTAATGATACGGTCTTCAGGACTGATTTTACGTAGTGGTGAACGGCCGACACGATTTAGGTCATCTGACAAGTATGGGTTCTGGAAGCGGCCGATGATTTTTTCAACGTATGCAGCCTGTTCTTCTTTAGTGAAATCATATTTGCTTGTTAAGTAGTCGCTTGTTTCGCCTAGTACTTGACGGAGCTGTTCAACGACTTCTGGATCTTTCATGGCTTCATCGACTGTTGCATAGCCCTTATATTTACCGAAGTATGCGATGAAGGCATGGCCTGTGTTGACAGTCAGTAGTTTACGTTCGATGAAGGGGTGAAGATCCTGGACATATTTGACGCCTTCAAGTTGCGTCCCATACCATTTCTCTTCTTCAATGACCCATTCAAAGAAAGGCTCAACCATTACATCTAGTGGATTCTGCTGTTTCTGAATCGGCACAATACGGTCGACTGCTGAGTTAGGGAAGTGAATATGCTCACCGAGTTCACCGACTTCATCAACAATCGCTTTTTTCAGCTGGTCTGTTGCCATAATGGCATTCTCACATGCTACGACATTGACGGGACGAGACGCATCACGCTTAGCCAGAGCAGGGGCGATTGATTTACCGATGATAGGCAGAATATTGACGCCGACAGCTGTTGTGATTAAATCAGCTTCCATCAATGCCTGCTCTAATTTATCTGATTCTTCAACGCTATGAATCCCTTTAACACCTTCTACTCGCTGACGCGTCTTGCTTTCTTCAGCGATAATAACATCATAGGCCTGCTCCTTGTTGATCAAGTAGATAATCTGTGAGCTGACATCAGCGAATGTGATTTCGTAGTGGTTATCATAAAGAACTTTACCGATGAAGCCGCGGCCGATATTTCCGGCACCGAAATGGACAGCTTTCATTATAGTTCTACCTCCCCGAAGATGGCATTGATTTCATCAGCTGACTGGGCATTAATCACACGCTCAACATTCTCTTCCTCTGAGAAAACAATGGCGATCTGAGACAATAAATCTAAATGATCACCGTCTTTACCTGCGATACCCACTACTACTTTCACGATATTACCATCCCAGTCGATACCTTCCGGTGCTTGCAGTAAGGTGATACCTGACTTGATCACTTCAGCTTTCGCTTCGTCTGTACCATGTGGAATCGCAAGGAAGTTACCCATATAAGTGGAAACAATCGCTTCACGTTCTTTCATGGCCTGAATATATCCGGGATTGACAGCGCCTGCCTCTACTAATTTCTGTCCTGCTGCTTCGATTGCTTCTTCTTTAGATGTAAAATGCTGGTTAACGAGAATATTTTCTGTTGGAATTAAGTTTGACATGTTTGATTCACTCCATTTAATAGATTTTTTGGCTGATCTGTTTAATCAGTGTATCTTGCATATGCTGAATGACAAGTTCAGAATTGCTGAATAACTCGTCAGGTGCTTCCAGATGGGCCATGAGTAAGGTGCTTAACTCGCTGACAAAAGGTCTGGCTGTTGTTTCTTCCGGCAGTAGCATGATAAGCAGGTAAGTGACCTCCTGCATGATGCCGTCCATATTTTTCATCTGAACCGGAGAAGTTAAGGTTACCAGTTCAATGAACGGATGAGAAACTGCAGCATGAACAATATGTGGAAGAGCAACGGGATAACCTGAGAGGGCGAATCCCTGGACTGCTTCTCTTTTGCTTAGCTCATCTGCTACCGGCAGCTGCTTTCTATATTCATCCCAGCTGGAGATGGAAATCGTCTTGAATTCGATACCCTGTAAAATAGCATCAGATTCAATAACGAATGGTATAACATCATTATACACGCTTCGTTTAGTTGATTGCACATGTGACGATACAGAGGTAGAGAAGACCTGCTGCAGCAGGGCCTTGTCTCCTTCCGGTAATAACGGATTGACTATAGTATAGGGCTGACTGATGTCAAGCCCGACTGTCGACACGATATAGCTGTAACTATCTAGATGAAGAGACTTCAAATCACTGACAGAAGCAAGCTTGGTCACCTGCACAGCAGGAAAATGCTGTTCTATCTGATTGGCAAGGATTCTACTGGTCCCAAGACCGCTTGTACAGACGACAAGGACACTTGCTTTTGTATTCTTCATGGCACCCCCGAAATGGAGGACGAGAAACGCCACTTCATTATCCGGGAAATATACGTCTGGAAATACAGTCTCCAGCGCAGTGCTGATTGACTTGAATAACCGCTCGTAATCCTGCATGATCATCGCGGTTAAAGGGTTATAGGTCTCTATTCCCCCGGTCATACGATTTAATGCGGGTACAAGATGAAGAAGAAGCCCTTCTTTCAGAGTGGGATTACCGGAAAAATCATGATGCATCAGACGGGAGACTTCATTAATCAGCTCATCTGTTGCAGGACTGATATCACTTTCAGCCGCACTCTCAGCGGCTCTACGCTTGGCGCCCCGTAAGTGCATCGTAATAAAAATGACTTCTTCAAAATCGAAATCAATATCGTAGGCGGCTGATAATGAGCGCGCTAGATTCTGAGCGACCTGAAACTCAGGTGTCACTTCCAGCGATTTGATAATATCACTGGAGATTGAAACTTTTTCATTGTTACGGATCCGTTCAATGGCCAGTACAATGTGGATGGTAAGTGTAAGATAAGCAGTTTCAAGCAGCACATAAGGCAGTTCAGCTAATTCATCCATAAGAAGACGTTCAACGCTGAATATCTGATCGATATCCACTAAATCCTTAAGACTTGTATCGTTTAAAGTCTGGTAGACAAAATGATCCTCAATGACTGAGTAAACACTCGTAGAATTCAGTTTATCGAGCATGATATCTGCAAGCAGCTGTCTTTTGTTCACTTCTTCGCCGAATAGCTGCAGGCCTTCGCCACGTTTCTTCTGCAATGTCAGATGATAACGGGTGAGGTCAGGACTGAGTCCATCAAGCTCCTTAGACAGTTTATTGATGGATACACCAATCTCGCTGGCGAGACTATAAAGTTTGACCGGGTCTTTCGCCCTGATCAAAGTGTAGAGAATAATAACTTTCCGCTCTTCAACGGATAAATCGAGCACAGTAGAGGCATCCAGTTGCTCGCTGAGTAAAGCGAGGTCGATATCATCACCGGCAATGCGGAGGCCTTTACCGGTCCGCCGGTCAAGGCTGAGATTCATGCGGCTAAGCGTTTCTTCGACAAACTTCAGTTCACGATGGACAGTACGGCTGGAGACCCCCAAGTTCTGTGCAATCTGATGAATAGACAAAAAGGAGCGTGGACTTTTCAGCAACGACTCGATGATTTTTTTCTCTCGATGACTGATTTGCATATCCACACCCCTTTCTTCTGGTAGATTATTCAATTACTTGATTCCATTGTAGGACGGATCACATAAGATGTCTAATTACTGGTCTTGCTTTAAGTTCTCAATCAGCTCGTCATAACGAGGAGAGTTCAGGAAGTTATCCACTGAAATATGAATAGCACCTGGAACTTGCTTGATTGCACGGTCTGTCAGGACTTTTTGTGTGATGACAAGCTGAGCATCTTTTGGTAACTGGTTGATAGCTGAGTTCGTGACTTCAGCATTGATGCCAGCTTTTTTGAATTTATTACGTAACATACCAGCACCCATCGCACTGGAACCCATTCCTGCATCACAAGCGAAGATGACTTTGTTGACGTTTGAATAATCATGCGCAGATACATTTTCAGTATCATACTGAGCCAGTAAATCTGGTTCAGTTGTTTCATCTTTATCCACTTCAACCACTTTCACACGATCAGAAGTAGTTGCAGAAGCACCTGTCAAAGCACCAGAAACAGAAGATTTTTTACCTTTACGTGCTTCCATTTCAGCAGTCGCTGCTGCTAAATCATCTTCACCTTTGTCCCTAGAGAACTTCAGGATAAGAGAACCGATGATGAATGACACAAGAGCGGCGCCGATGACACCCATAAACATTGTTAATAAATCACCTTTAGGTGTAACTGCCATATATGCCAATATTGAACCCGGAGCAGCTGGTGATTTCAAGCCAAAATCAAGGGCTGAGAAAATAGCCACACCTGTCATACCACCTGCGATTGCTGCAATAATCATGGCTGGTTTCATTAACACATAAGGGAAGTAAATTTCATGGATACCACCCACGAAATGAATCAAAGCAGCCCCCGGTGAAGTTGCACGAGCTGAGCCTTTACCGAATACCATATAGGCAAGTAAAATACCGAGACCTGGGCCAGGATTAGACTCAAGTGTATAGAGAATAGATTTTCCTACCTCTGCCGCCTGATCAGTAGCAAGTGGCGTTAATACACCATGGTTAATTGCATTGTTCAAGAACAATACTTTAGCTGGCTCAATTAGAAGTGATGTTAAAGGTAAAATGTGCAAGTTAACTAAGAATTGTACGCCTTCACCTAGAATCTTCATAATCCAGCCTACAACCGGCGCTAATAGATAGTAAGAGACAATCATCATACCTAATGCCAGGAAACCTGCTGAGAAGTTATTCACTAACATTTCAAACCCTGTACGGATTTTAGGTTGAACCACTCTATCAAACTGTTTCATTAACCATGCAGTTAATGGACCGATAATCATAGCACCTAGAAGCATATGCTGATCGAATGCTGCGATGATACCCATCGTTGCAGCTGCCCCTACGACACCACCACGAACATCATGTACAAGTTTACCACCCATAAATGCGATTAAAATCGGAATGAGATAGTGAATAGTAGGATCAACGATTTTTGCCAAGTCTTTATTTGGCCACCAGCCGTCTGGAATGAATAGGGCGGTTAAAAAACCCCATGCAATAAAGACAGCTATATTCGGCATGACCATACTACTTAAAAAAGAACCGAATGCTTGAACGCGACGTTGAAGGCCGCTTTTTTGTTCTGCCATAATATTTCTCCTTTATTTTTTTATTTGTTAATTCTATTCTAATAGGAAGTAAATACGAATACTATGGATAGTAAACTTAAGTTTGTCATATCGACTCATGACAAAGCAGAATAAATGATGTCTGAACTTGTATCTACAAATCTTTAATTGTATAATGAATTAGGTTTAACTTTTTGGGAGGATAGGGAATTATTAGGGCTACAGCGCCAGTACAGTCATGACTGTTGACGAGGAGAATGGTGATCGAAAATTCGGCGGATGCCATTCCGGACTTGCTGTTCGACAGCTGTTTGTTAAAACTTCCAGGTGACTGGTTGAACAAAGACACTCAGCATAAGCAAATATTAAACCGAAATCAAATATTAATCATAAATTGACTATCGGAGGAATTATCATATGTGTGGAATTGTTGGCTATATTGGAACACAAGATGCAAAGGAAATCTTACTTAAAGGTCTTGAAAAATTAGAATATCGTGGTTATGATTCTGCGGGTATCGCTGTCCGTAATGGTGAGGATGTTCGCGTCTATAAAGAAAAAGGGCGTATTGCTGAATTACGTAAAGTAGTGGACAGCTCTTTTGAAACATCTACGGGTATCGGTCATACACGCTGGGCCACTCACGGTGTTCCTAACCATGAGAACTCTCACCCGCATCAATCAGCATCAGAGCGTTTCACGTTAGTGCATAACGGTGTGATTGAAAACTACGAACAACTTAAAAAAGAATATTTAACAGGTGTGACTTTCACTTCAGATACTGATACTGAAATCATTGTTCAGCTGGTCGAATACTTCTCTAAACAAGGTTTAGACACTGAAAAAGCATTCGTTGAAGTCCTTAAATTACTTCACGGTTCTTATGCACTTGGTTTACTGGATAAAGAAAATCCAGATGTGATCTATGTTGCGAAAAATAAATCACCTTTACTTGTCGGTCTTGGTGAAGGTTTCAATGTCATCGCTTCTGACGCAATGGCCATGCTTCAAGTAACAGATACTTACGTTGAACTTGTTGACGGAGAAATCGTGCTTGTTGAAAAAGATAAAGTGACGATTAAAAACTTAGACGGTAAAGTAATCACTCGTAAACCTTACAAAGCTGAAATTGATGCTTCAGATATCGAAAAAGGCACTTATGCTCACTATATGTTAAAAGAAATTCACGAGCAGCCAGGTGTGATGCGTAAAATCATCCAGGAATACCAGGATGAAAAAGGCGAACTTAAAATCGATAAAGACATCGTGAAAGCTGTACGTAAAGCAGATCGTATCTACATCGTTGCTTGCGGAACTTCTTACAATGCAGGTCTTGTAGGTAAAGAATATTTAGAGAAATGGGCAGGCGTTCCGACTGAAGTCCATGTGGCGTCAGAATTTGTCTACAACATGCCGCTCCTTTCTAAGAAACCGTTATTCATCTTCATCTCACAATCAGGTGAAACAGCAGATAGCCGTGCTGTGCTTGTCGCTATCAAAGAACTCGGCCATACTGCTCTGACTATCACAAACGTACCAGGTTCAACATTATCACGTGAAGCGGACCATACATTAATCTTACACGCAGGTCCTGAAATTGCTGTTGCGTCAACGAAAGCTTATACCGCTCAGATTGCTGTTCTTGCGATCTTAGCGCAGGTTGTCGCTAAAGATGCAGGCATCAAAGTAGATGTCGAGCTGTTGCCGGAACTGGCAAAAGTGACAGCAGCGATAACAGCGGTGATTGACGATGCTCATAAAATTGAAGGCTTCGCGACAGAATTCCTTGAAACGACACGTAATGCATTCTTCATCGGACGGACGATGGATTATTATGTAGGTGTCGAAGGCTCTCTTAAACTGAAAGAAATCTCTTATATTCAGGCAGAAGGATTTGCCGGCGGAGAACTTAAACATGGTACGATTGCCCTTATCGAAGAAGGAACACCGGTTATTGCACTTGCTACTCAAGAGGCAGTGAACTTATCCATCCGTGGTAACGTCAAAGAGGTCGTCGCACGTGGTGCGCATCCGCTGATCATTACAATGGAAGGTCTTGAACAAGAAGGCGATACTTATGTGATTCCTCATGTTCATGAGATGCTTGCACCACTGGTATCTGTCGTGGTGACACAGCTCTTAGCTTACTACGCAGCTCTGCATAGAGGTTGCGACGTGGATAAACCTCGTAACTTAGCAAAATCAGTTACTGTTGAATAATATTAAACCCACAGATCCATATCTGTGGGTTTTTTAAATGCAAGAAAAAATTTAAATTATTTGTAAATTTGAGCTGAATGAGACAACAAACCATCTGACTGATTCGTTTGCCAGAACGTTCAGTACATATATAGAACGTGACATGATGCCGATACTAAGAGAAGTTCGCGCTAAGAAATTAGCATCAACAAAATAGTGAACGATAACTAAAAGACCCCTAAGGTTGAATATTTAAGATTCAACCTTAGGGGTTTACTACATTTCTGAACCATTTTTTATTTAATAGACGTAACCGCTGGCTACTTCTGAGCCATCTTCATCATATTCAATGACATAACCATCATGGTGTATATCGAATGATTTGATAGGATTACCATTAGCATCGAAGATACCAAATCCCCAGCCTGTAGCATTTGCGACAGGCGTTCTTACTTCATTGCTTCCTGTATTGAATGAACCACCTGAGAAACGGAGAGCAGCAGCGCGTGCTTCTTCAGGTGTAGAGATGAAAATTTCATCATCATCTCGATCAACTTCAACAGTTTCTTTCTCCTTAATGACTACTACTTTCGGTTCAGCTGTGCTGTTTTCTTCCGCGATATAATTTGAGATTTCATCTTCATTAAACTGAAGATGAACCTCTGCCATTGAATTCTTGAAATCGTCCTTGGTCAGCAGCTTTGAAGTCGTTTTAAAGTTTTCACCGTTAACTTCTCCTTCAGCTGAAACATTTAATTCATGCTCGAGAATGAACGGCCCATATTGCTCCTTATTTTCATCAAACTCTATCTGCTGGTCATTGACTTTAATGATTGTTTCACCATTGTCCAGAGAATCATCGCCATTTAGCGTCACTTTTATATAACCGACCTGGAAATTCTCTTGAGTTTCCGGTGACTGAGTAGTATCTACCACGAGCTCACCTTTATAACTTGTACCATCCAGACTTTTTGTTGCGGGTATAGTATATAGACCCGCAGGCATCGTCCCAAGGTCAACAGTTTGTCCTTTCATTAAATCGACTTCTTTTTCTTTGCCATTCGACGAATAAGTTAATGTTGAGTCATCTTGAGCTTCCAGCTGCACTTTCTGGCTTGCCACATTGAACTGATAGTCATTGAGGATACCGTATTTCTTTCCGTTATTAGCTATCTCAAGAAGAGGGCGATCAGCAAGTTTGATGGTAGAAGGGACTGACTTAGCCTGATTTTTCAGCTGAGCTACAAATGAATCGGTAGCCCCTTTATCATCTAATAACTTCATAAAAGCTTCCGACTGATCTGCAGTTAAAGATTCGCCGTCTGAAGAAGCAGTTTCGACAGAGCTGCAGAATCTTTATTTTTTATTGCAGTTCCGATAGCATCAGCTGTTTTTGATGAAGTATCTACCTGCGTAAAAAGAAAGAACGCAAGCAGCAAGAAGGCGGCCACAATGATGATGGGAATCAAGAATTTCTTTTTCTTTCGGTGAGCTGTTTCAGTGGGAACGGTTTGCTGTTGAGTGACTTCGGCACCGCAGTTCGTACAAAACCTTTGTCCTTTTACAAGTTCAGCCCCGCAATTTTGACAGAATTTCATATTAGCCTCCAATGGGTGTTTATATTTATTATATATCAAAAAATGGGAAAGTTGTGCATACTGTAATGGATAAAAATGGAATTTATAATGGTAACTTTTTGTAAAATGAGAGGTAAAGTATTATAATGGTATGGCAACAACAACTTGAGGAGTGATAGCAATGAATAAATGGAGCAGATTAGTTGGAGCAGGTATGATTGCTTCAACACTAGTAGCGGGTACAGTCGTGACTGAACAGCCGGCTCAAGCGAAAACTGATACTGTCCAGAAGCCATACTATAACTATAAAGGCTATACGAAATACGACGGCGGGTTTGTACTTGATAAGTATTTTGTTTCAGCACTGAATAATGAGAATTTCACGCTTAACGGCTATAAAGTGGCGCCAGATGCCAAAGTAGGTGGCGAAGGTCAGAAATCAGAAGTATTTGGCACGACTATTGTAAAAGATAACAAAGGCAAGGTCAGTACGATTGAGTTTACAGTGAAAAAAGGAACAATCTCTCAGGCGGATTTTAAGAAAGCACATAAAGATAATCGACTTGTGAGAACAACGACCAGCAAAACAGGTGAGACTTTCCTGAAATATAAAACTAAAAATGGTGGTTATCTTGCAGCGTTTGACGCGAAGGGCTATCTGACAGGTATGTCAATCTACAGCTAAAGGCTGAATAGAGAACCGGAGTAGACACTCCGGTTTTTTTAATACAGATAGCCGGCTATAACTAGCTCTACAAGTTATGCTACAACTTTTACGGTATCATGAAAAATAACACATTAAAGGGGGATATCATGGAAATCTGGGATGCATATGATAGGGACTTAAATCATCTTGGGACAACTCTGACGCGAGGAGAGCCGATTCTGCAGAACCAATACCACATTGTCGTTGAAGTGACATTAAGACATCAAGATGGCTCTTTTCTCGCGATGCAGCGAGACTGGAGTAAACATGGGGGACCGGGGCTGTTTGAAATAACAGCGGGAGGCAGTGTTCTACACGGAGAAACAATCGAAGCGGGCGCTATGCGTGAGCTGCAGGAAGAGACGGGGATCACTGTCACAGAACTTATCCCCCTTTACAACACGTCAAATGACGTCAACCAGACCCATTATTTCGGCTATCTAGCTGAAACAGATGTATCCAAAGACAGCGTCACTTTGCAGGAAACTGAAACAATCGATTACAGATGGATAGAACCTGACAAACTGGCTGAATTTATCGCTTCTGACAGAGTGGTAAATGGTACAAAAGAGCGTGTCTGGCCGCAAATAGAAGATCTATTATGAAAAAAATCATGATAATTGGTTCCGGTGGTGCCGGTAAATCAACCTTAGCCCGAAAACTCGGTGACAGACTGAATCTGCCTGTCTTCCATCTCGACGCCTATATGTGGAAACCGAACTGGACGTTATCCACCCGAGAAGAACAGAAAGACATTCAGTCAGCGTTGATGACATATAGAGAATGGATCATAGACGGCAACTATTCCGGTACGATGGATATCCGAATCAATCAAGCAGATACGATTATTTTTCTCGATATCAGCAGAAGAATCTGTCTTTATCAAGTCATTAAACGGTACCTCACGCATCGTCACACTGTAAGACCTGATATGGCAGAGGGCTGCGAAGAAAAGATAGATAGAGAGTTCCTGCAGTGGGTCTGGAATTATCCACGTGATAAAAGACCTGGTATTATCCAGAAATTGAATCATCTTAAAAGTGAAAAGCAGGTTATTATTCTTCATTCACCGCAGCAGATAGAACAATGGATCCGTCATCTATAATTTTAAATAAAACGGGTATAGCTGATAGAAGACTCTTTTAAGGAGTCACATATATAGCTCTGATGGATGGACGATTAAAAATGAGACACAATATCCAGTTTATTATCGACGAAGAACAGCGGATGATACCAATCAGAGAAAATAATATAGAGGAGCTGAAATCATGAATTACGGTAGCGACTATAAATCGATTCCCATGACTTCTATTGCAAGTGGTCATACGACTGAAGTAAAATCAGGTGTTACCCAGCATACATTGCAGATGGTTAATATTTTCCTTGTCGAGAATATAGACGGCTCATTTGTACTGATTGATGCCGGCATGCCGAATAAGGCACAGGCAATTATCGAGTTGGTTGAACAGCATTACGGCAAAGGTGCCAAACCACAGGCTATTCTGCTGACACATGGTCATTTTGATCACGTTGGTTCTATTATTGAGCTCATTGAAGAATGGCAGGTGCCTGTCTATGCGCATCCTCTCGAGCTTCCTTATCTGACGGGTCAGACTGCTTATCCAGATGCAGATCCTCTTGTTGAGGGAAGCTCTTCAGGCCGACTGTCATTTATCTTTCCGAAAGAACCAATTGATCTCGGGACTCATGTTCGGGCACTGCCGCAGGATGGTACGGTTCCTTATCTGGACGATTACAAATGGCTTCATACACCGGGTCATACACCTGGACATGTCTCATTCTATAATGACAGCGAAGGACTACTGATTGCAGGCGATGCCATGACGACAACCGATCAGGATTCGCTCTACAAAGCGATGAGTCAGAAACATGAGTTGAACGGTCCGCCGAGATATTTCACACCAGACTGGCAGGACGCAAAAGAATCTGTCCGTAAACTGAATGCACTGAAGCCGAAAATTGCTGTGACAGGTCATGGCATGCCAATGGCAGGAGAGACACTCGCAACTAACCTACAGGAACTTGCAGAGCAATTTGATAGACTTGCTAAACCGAAGCATGGTAAATATGTCTAACATCGTCAACACTCGAAATTAGTGTTAAAATAAAAGCAATAAGCATATCGAGGTGAATGTATGTCATCAACAAAAGAATCCTATAATTTCAGGGATATCCGTCCCCTTAAACTAGGGGAAGAAGTAGGAAACTCTGTCTCGCATGGTGTACCGGCGCTTTTGATTTTATTGTCATTGCCATACTTTGCGGTTAAGACTTATTTGATGGGTGGCATGGTACTGTCTCTCGGGATTTCAGTTTTTCTCATCAGTATTTTCCTGATGTTCCTGTCGTCCTGTGTCTATCATCTCATGCCGAATCATTCTGTTCATAAATATGTCATGCGTATTATCGACCATAGTATGATCTATGTCGCGATTGCAGGGACCTATACACCGATTGCATTAAGCATAGTCGGCGGCACATTAGGCTGGACGATTATGGTGATTCAGTGGGTTGTCACTATAGGAGGCATCGTATATAAAGCAACTGCGAAGAATGTGAATCCGAAAATAAGTCTGACCTTATACTTAGCAATGGGCTGGCTGGGCATTATCCTTTTCCCGAGTCTCATCGGTAAAGTCAGTATGGAATTTGTTCTCTTGATTGTGGCAGGTGGACTTGCTTATTCCATCGGTACCTGGTTCTATGCCCAGAAGTCGCGTCATTATTTCCATATGATCTGGCACTTCTTCATTCTGTTTGGTGCAGCTTTTCATTTTATTGCACTTTTATACTTCATATAAAATCAAACGATATTAAAATAGACCCCCGCATGTTGAATTTTGTAGTTCAACATGCGGGGGTCTGCCAAAGACAGAGATGTCCTTATTTAATGCCATATTGATTTTTGATTGCTTTAGTCTGCTGATAGCTCATATAAGCAGAATAGAGCAGCAACGCACTGAATATACCAGAGAACAAGATGCCATAAACGACATTAAAAATCAGTGTGATAGTGAAGAGGAACATCAGCAGCATGAGAAGGCTGATAGAGAAGTTGATCACTTGTGGCAGTGTGAATTTTCTCATCCATTTAGAGTTCAGGTTGGATATCATCAGCTGATTGATGACGAGTCCGATGATGCCAAGATACATAATGGGTGACATGAGGCCTGCAAGATTACCGGCCTGAATAGCCTGATACGTGGCATAGATCTGATAGAGTGTGAAGGCAGCAATCAGTATAATAGTAATATAAATTCTTTTATCCATAAGTCCTCCTAGAGAAATGTGTATCACTAGATTATCACGGTTAGAAACTAATTGAAAGAAATGTCCAAAGGTGCTTGGCTGTAGAAGAATCGTTTGCTATAATAGTAAGACATCAGCTTAATATCTGCACCCTTAGTTCAGCGGGAGAATACTTGCTCGACAAGCAAGGGGTCGGCGGTTCGAATCCGTCAGGGTGCACTACTAACCACTTATCTAATGATAAGTGGTTTTTATATTGTCAATGATGTCATTGCACAACCGATATCATTTTAAACCCAATCCCATTGATAGAGTTATAGAAAATAAGGGACACATCGAGCTATTTAGCAGATGATACCATAAATGATAAAAGAATTCATAAAAGGCTATTCCCACTAAAACTTTTTCAAGTTATAATAAATTAACTAACTAAAAGGGGAATTCAGATGAAGAAACTAATCGTATTTCTGGCAGTATTTGTACTTACATTTGTATTAGTGGAACAAGCAGATGCCGCTGAACTTGGACAGGTCAACTTAAAAAGCAAATCTACCATTACAGCGATGAAAAATGGCACGATGAAGTTCAAAGGTGTTAAACTGGGGAATACAGTGGGATATGCCAAAACTAAATGGGGTAAAGGCTACGAAGGCGTGACAAGTCTTTATAAATATTATGACTACAGCATGCTCTTTGAATCAGATGATGACTCAGAGGACTACGATACAGTAGGTGCGTACTTCACAGGCAAACGCGGCATGAAAATCTCACAGTATCAGCTTGAATCTTTCGAATACTACGGGTCATCAACAACTCTCAAATTCAAGGATATGCAGAAATACTGGGGTAAACCAGCGTTTCATTTTGTATCCGCAGGTGAAGAACATTATGTGTATGGACAGACAGCACTGGTCTATGATGATTTAGATGGACAGTTCCTTGGATATAAATATTTAAATAAAGCGGTCATGAAAGAAACAAAACAAGCATTTTCTAAATAAAAATAACTGATGAAAACCTGCCGGGTAAAGTAGACGCTTTTACCAGGGAGGTTTTTAATGTTTAATGATCTGTTTTTTGCATCCTATTTTATTTCAGCTTTCAATTAATTCATTTTCTAGCACTTACTAGTCGGGTATAAGTTATTTCTATAAATTATTTATTAATAGTGTAAAATCTATTTCTTTTCTTATAAATGACTATATAATGGAATTATTAAAATTAAATGGGGGATTTATCGATGAAAAAATTAATGACGAGCCTTGTTGCTGCTTCAGTCCTAATTCTGCCTATAGCAGGTCATCATGCTTCTGCTGCTACTAAAACACCGTCTTACACATTGCCGAGTGTGACAAATGCAACAGTTGCTAAGCAGCTGAAAGAGGGAACGTACATCTATAAACGTTCGGACGGCAGAAAAATTAAAATGGGCGATACTTTCGGTACACTGCGTACAACTTATGGCGATCCTAAGTTTTTCACGACAAACCGGACAGCTAAAATTTCAAATTTCACAGCCACTTATGGATATTCGACAACACCTGTCAAATTTGCAGGTGATGTAAGCAAGGGTCTCTATAATTTTGATACGGCACCTATCGAAATGATGGTTTTCAACTACAATAACAAATATACGCTGGATACGATTCAGAAAGTGTATGGTGAGGCACCCCTGATTAAGAAGATGTCAGATGTTCAGTATAACTATTATTACAGCAATAGTTTCTACCTTACTTATTATAAGGTGGATGGCGTTCTGAAACTGAACTCGATGACCTACTATAAGCTGCTTAACAACTAAAGAGCGATAAAAAAGTTCACTATGTTCTGTAAAAATCTCATAATGATTTAGAGATGGAAGCTTCTTGGCTTCTGTCTCTTTTTTATTCAAAAAAAATTTATTTCATTTACATCTATAAATGCATATGTTATTATTCCTTAGTAACTTTATCGGAATAATAGGAGGAAAATTTATGTGGTTAATCATAAGTGGTCTGCTGGTCGGTGGTATGCTTGGTTTCGTCATGCAGCGTACGCGCTTTTGTCTGACTGGCGGCTTTAGAGATATGTATGTGCAGAAGAACAACAAAATGTTTTATGCATTACTCATTGCAATTACGATTCAAGGTATCGGATTATGGATCTTATCATTGTTCAACATCGTACAGTTACCTTATGAATCATTTTCGGTCATCGGAACAATCATCGGTTCATTCGTCTTTGGGATTGGGATTATTTTAGCAGGAGGATGCGCGACAGGTACGTGGTATCGTGCAGGTGAAGGATTGATTGGCAGTTGGATTGCGCTTGGCATGTATGCTCTTTTTGCGGCCATCACAAAAGCCGGCGTGTTAAAGCCGTTCTTGGACAAAATGAATAGTGTGACTGTAGTTAATTCGAATGTCAGTCAAGTAACCGGCATTCCGTACTGGCTGCTAATATTAGTGTTAGGACTTATTACATTATTCTGTGTCAGAAAAGAGCTGACTAAACCTAAACCGAAGTTTGCAGTACCTACCCTGAAGCCAAAGTTTACAGGTGTGAGACATCTGTTCTTTGAGAAGAAGTATCATCCGTTTATGGCCGCAGTGGCTATCGGTCTGATTGCTCTTATCGCCTGGCCGGTGAGTATTTCAACTGGACGTAATTACGGCCTCGGTATTACAACACCATCTGCTCATTTACTGCAGTTTCTAGTCAATGGAGATACGAAGCTACTGGACTGGGGGGTCTACTTAGTCCTTGGTATTTTTATCGGGTCATATATTGCAGCGCGCGGTTCACGTGAATTTAAATGGCGACTGCCTGATAAGATCACAATCAGAAACAGTGCAATCGGCGGAGCATTTATGGGTATCGGTGCTTCGCTTGCAGGTGGCTGTTCGATTGGTAATGGTCTGGTGTCTACTGCGACCATGAATGCACAAGGCTGGTTATCTCTATTATTCATGATTCTCGGCACATGGTTTATGAGTTATTTCTTATTTGTAAAACCGATGCGACAAAATAAAAAGGTATCAGTCAAACCACAGACTGCTTAAGGAGAGATGAGATGTTATACGAATTAGGTACAGTAGGAATGGTCTGTCCATTCCCGTTAATTGAAGCACAGAAGAAAATGGAAGAACTGAATCCAGGCGACGAACTGAAAATCGACTTCGACTGCACACAGGCAACAGAAGCGATTCCAAACTGGGCGGCCGAACAGAACTATCCAGTAACGAACTACGAACAATTAGATGATGCATCGTGGACAATCACGGTTCAGAAAGCATAGCAGTGAGAGAGAAGTTTCATCGCTTCTCTCTTTTTAATTTCCATTTTCTTATATTATGGTGCATATTGGAGGGACTGTTGATGTGACTTCACCTGAATTCCATGACTATTTCTTCTTTGAGAATCATACGAATGACTTTGCTGATATTAAGGCGGGTATGACGATCGATGAGATTGCGGATATCTATGGTCGGCCGACTGAAGATGGTCAGGACGGGCACCAAGGCGGCTATTATAAATTTGGGGATATTGCAGTTTCGATGATAAATCCAACCGATAAAATAGCCATCAATCCAAGCCGAAAAATCTCTAAAGACCAAGTGCTTGAACTTTACGGGGAGCCGACAGAACAATCTAATGAAGAGCCGATGGGTGATATGTTTATCTACAATACCAATCCGACTAATGGCTACCAGACCCGGATTATGTTTGATGGTAGCGGTTATGTATCAGCTATGCTGAACGAACCGGAGGAACTATAAAGTGAGAGTGAATGTTTCATTATGGCATTCAGGAAGATAAAACTAAACATGGGCACTAGAGCGCGAGCATACTTCTATCAATTTAACTAGCAAAAAAGCTGCAATTATCCTGCAGCTTTTTTATTATGCTGTTTGTAGAGCTTATTCAAATAATGTTTATGGCTATTTTTGATGAGGTAAAAATAAAGAAGAGTAAGATTATTCTGATGAAAGTCCAAATAATAATTTCTTGAATTAGAATCTAACAGCTTACACAAATATGAAGGCTTCCTGAAAAATAGTGAATTGTCATCTGAAAGGAGGACGAGCCTCGTGAAATCTGGCAAGCACGTTCATGTGAAGATGACCCGTGTGAAGAAAAGGTCTAGCATCAGAAGTTATTAAAAATGCGTCCATGACAAGATTGTCATAGACGCATTTTTATTAGTCTTCCATATAGGCTTCTTTTAAAGAGGTGTCTCCTGCAAACTTATGAAGTACCATGTTTTTAACTTTAGGATTGAGGAGACGCGCCATGCCGCTCTGATACATCGGTGCGATTGCAGCATCTTCCAGAAGGATAGATTCTGCTTGCTGTAAAGTGGTCCAGCGTTTTTCTGGTGTTGCGAGCAGCGGACCTTTAGCATCTTTAACCAGTTGGTCGAATTCTTTGTTAGACCAGCCTGTCTCATTGTTAGGACCATCTGTCAGGAACATGTCGACATAAGTCATAGGGTCTGGATAATCGGCACCCCAGCGACCAAATGCTATCTCATAGTTCATTTTAGATTCGAGGCTTAGCTTCTGTTTGAATGGTTGCTGTTTAATCGTTAAGGTTACACCTGGTAAGTTTGTTTCAATTTGTTCTTTGACATATTCAGCATCCTTCTTGGCCGTATCCTGATCGTAAGTTAAGTATTCAAACTCAAATTTATCTTTACCGAGTTCTTTTTTAGCTTGTTCATATAGTTTCTTGGCTTCTTCTTTGTCATAGTTAAGCGGCGACTTAACGCCTTCAACATAATCTTTACCGTCTGGCCCTGTCACAAATTCAGTCGGCGTCAGGACATCTGTTGCCTTAGAGCCATTGTTCAGCAATTTCTCAACATATTTTTCCTTATCAATAGATTTTGCCATAGCGAGACGCAGATTCTTGTTTTTAAGTTCAGGTACTTTATCCTGATTGAAACGGATAAAGTAAGTACGTGCCTCAAGCTGTGCATCGAAACCTTTTTCATTTTTGTATTTACTCACCTGTTCTGCAGCAAGCTGTACGACATCAAGCGCACCTGTCGTATAGAGACTGGCTGCCGTCTGCTGATCTTTTACGACCGCATAATTGATTTTTTTAAGTTTCACTTTATCTTTATCCCAGTAGTTCTTGTTAGGCTCAAGGACATAATTTTTCTCAACATTCCATTCTGATAAAACAAACGGCCCATTATAAAGGGTGGTATCTGCTTTAATCCCGAAGTTCTTGCCTTGTTTCTCAACGAACTTCTGATTCTGCGGATAGAATGTTCCAAATGCGAGCAGTTCCTGGAAGTAAGGGACGTTTGTGTTGAGATCAATTTGCAGCGTGTGATCATCTATTGCCTTAACACCTAATTCTTCCGGCTTCTTCTTCCCTAAATTGACATCTTCTGCGTTTTTGATGTCATACATGATATAGGCATATTCGGCACCTGTATCAGGATTAAGCGTACGCTGCCATGAATATACGAAGTCTTGTGCAGTGACAGGATCACCATTGGACCATTTAGCATCTTTGTTCAGCTTGATAGTCCATGTCTTGCCGTCCTTTGATTTTTCAGGATCTCCTTCAGCAACACCGGGAATCGCTTTATCTTTATCATCTAAAACATAGAGACCTTCCATCGTCTGATTCATGACGTTGAATGCAACCATATCAGTAGCGAGAGATGAATCCATTGTCGGGATATCAGAAATCGACATGAGTTTAAGTTCCTGTTTAGATCCAGATTTTTTGTTGTCTGAATTCGTTTCTTTATTCCCGTCTGATGAACAAGCAGCCGTCATACTTGAGACGGTCAATAAAGAAGTAAGTAATAATAGCTTTTTCTGCATAAGTTGCACTCCCTTTGACTTAATTATCTGAATATTAAATTTATTATAACGCAATGCAGAATAAATACAATAACAATTTGAATTTTTATGCACAGAAAAGGAGTAGTGCTAAGAGTTTATCAGTGAAGTGTAAAGGGTAAATAATATTATTACTTTTATCACAGGAGGCTACTATGACTGAAGAGAAAAATACCAATGTAGAAGAAATAAAAGAAGAACGCACCAATAAGCGTTTTGAGCAGGATGAAGCTGCTAAGCGACAAGAGGAAGAAACACCTGAAGCAGAAAAGAAAAACTTTATTTAAACTACCCGCAGAATAACTGCTGTTCACAAAGATTGAGTAATGAATGTTAGAACAATCTAGATGATCCAGCAGACAATAAGCGCCAAAAAACCGACTATTTATTAATAGTCGGTTTTTTAACAAGGTCGGACAGGAAAGACTGCTGATTTATGCAGAACGGCCAACGAAAAATGGCGAGAAAGTGGTCTCCGAACCTAAACATCCACTTGAACATCGCTATCATCTCATGGATAACCTTAAGGTTCTGGCAGAATCCTGGTATGTCATCGGTATCGTCATTATTCTGACGCTTATATTTATTATCTTTTTGCGGCAAGAGAAGGAGAAATAATTATTGAGATTTTGTAAAGATGCCGCTAAAACGTTTAAAAAAGAGGCATATGTCGTATAGTATCAGTGAAGATAAATTCTGCAAGGGGGTAATGAACATGATGACATTTATTTCTGTTGCATTACCCAAAAAAGCATCACAGCGCCTGCTGTGATGCTTTTTATATACGTTTTTGTCTTCGGTAGGTCATGATTTTTGAAATACTGTAGAGAATGAGTCCTGTCCAGATCAGTCCGAATGTAATAAGGTGGGTGATAGTAAACTGCTCATTGAACAGAAAGACACTTTGGATCAGCATAAGTGTCGGTCCTATGTACTGCAGAAAACCGATTAATGATAACGGGATGCGACGTGCGCCCGCTGTAAACATGATCAGCGGAATCGCAGTCAGCGCACCTGAGAACAGCAGAATAAAGCTGTCCTGATTCATACCGAAATGACTCATATTAATGCTTTTCAAGTAAACCAGTCCTATTAATGCGAAAGGTAAGGTGAACAGACATTCAAGCAGAATGGTATAGATGGCATCGATTCGGATATTCTTTTTCAGGAGACCGTAAATTGCGAAAGAAGCAGCAAGCAGCACAGAAATATAAGGAAATACACCGAGCGATAACGTCATATAGAATACACCGGCCGCAGCAAGTGCGATAGCAAGCCATTCCACTTTAGTGAACCGTTCCTTCATGAAGAAAAGACCGAGCAGAATACTCATCAAAGGATTGATGTAATAACCAAGACTCGCCTGCATCACATGGTCATTCGAGACCGCCCAGATAAAGAGCCCCCAGTTCATAGCGATGACAACGGCCGCAATGAATAGACTGAGTGCCTGTTTCGGTTCGCCGAACAGGCTTTTTGTCTGAATCTTGAGTTCAGATGTCTTACCGAGAAAGAAGACGAGAAGTATCATAAAGACTAGGGACCAGATGATGCGATGCGCTAGAATTTCATAAGACTGGATACCGTCGATCAGTTTCCAGTATAAAGGTAGGACGCCCCACATGACATAACTGCCTGCAGCGTAGAGAATTCCTTTTTGTTCTTCAGACATAATTTCACCTCCTTGCTATCATACCAGAAGAAGTCTGGATGTTTTCTGAAAAAGTTTGTTAGTCAAGAAATTTTTGATTGATCAGTTATTGACGAATGTCGATACAATTGCTATGATTTTAACAACTTAATAAAACTCTTATCAAGAGTGGTGGAGGGATGTGCCCGATGAAACCCGGCAACCAGTCAGTTTGACATGGTGCTAATTCACATAAAGCGATTGCTTTAGAAGATGAGAGAAAGCGGATACTTTCTCTATTTTTTATGGAGAAAGTATTTTTTTTTATTAAAAAATTTGAGGAGGATTCTATGATGAAAAAAGGTTTAGGAATTTTAAGTGCACTCTTATTATCAGTGACGCTTACAGCATGCGGTTCAGCGGATGAAAAAGAGAACGATAAGAAAATCGTAGTTGCGGCATCACCTACCCCGCACGGAGAAGTGGTCAAACATGCAGCTGAGGCGATGGAGAAAAAAGGTTACGACGTTGAAGTTAAAATCGTCAATGATTACAAAGTGCCTAATAAATTACTCGATGAAGGCGATGTAGACGCCAACTTATTCCAGCATGTTCCATATCTTAATGCAGAAAAGAAGACCCATCATTATAAAATTGAGGAAGTCGGCAAAGTATTCACGACACCGATGGGAGTCTATAGTAAAAAATATAAGAATCTAGCTGAAATCCCGGACGGTGCAGAAATCTTTGTCTCCAGTAATCCGGCTGAAGAAGGCCGTTTCCTCTCTTTCTTCGTCAATGAAGGGGTCATCAAGCTGAAGGATGGCGTGAAGATAGAAGATGCCAAATTTACGGATATCGTGGAGAATAAGAAGAATCTTAAATTCAATAATAAGCAGAGTGCAGAATTTCTGCCGAAGACTTATAAGAACGGAGAAGGTGCGGCAGTCATTATGAACTCCAACTATGCAATCGATAATGGTATTATTCCTCATAAAGATGCGATTGCACTTGAGGATAAATCATCCCCGTTCGCGAACATCCTGGCTGTACAGGAAGGGCATAAGGATGATAAAAAGTTTCAGGAGCTGATTAAAGTCCTGCAGTCAGAAGATATGAAAGCTTATATTAACAAGGAATTCGGCAAAGATGTCGTCCCTTATGAGAAGTAAAAAGTGCAAGAGGTTACATCCATAACATCGACCGTCAAAGGTAGGTGTTATTTTTATGTAAATAGCGTGAACAGTGTATTTTTTATTCAGCAGAGGGTATAGCAGAGAGAATGACATTTAGGGAGGTTATACAATGAAAAGAGAGAATATTTCTTATTGGACTGAGTCGGCGAAAGTGACTGATTTTCCTGCACTGGAACAGGATATCAGAACTGAAGTGCTTGTCATCGGGGGGGGGATCGCAGGTATTCTTGCCGCTTACCGTTTAGCTGAAGCGGGTCAAGATGTCACGCTTGTTGAAGGCCGTAAACTGGTGCAGGAGACGACAGCTAATACAACGGCTAAGATCACTGCTCAGCATCACCTCATGTACCAGGAGATTCTGAAGTCTCAAGGAGAAGATAAAGCAAAAGCTTTTTATCAGTCGCAAGTGGATGGGATTAAGGCTATTGAAGATTTAGTTCAGAAACATGCTATAGACTGCGATTTCGAGAAAATGTCCAGTACGCAGGTGACAGATGGCCGCAACGAAAAAGCTATACGCGATGAATATGAGGCTTATCAGACGTTAGGAATCAAGGCGAGATTGCACGAAGAAGATCTAGGTCTGCCATTTAAAACAACACTTGGACTGGAGATGCCGGACCAAGCTCAATTTCATCCGATTAAATTCCTGTCGGGCATGGTCGAAGCAGCTGTGAAAGCAGGCGTTAGTTTCTATGAAGAAACTTTGATTACAGAGCTCGGGAAAATTAAAGCCCTGACTGAAAAAGGTCACACGATTCATTTCGAAAAGGCAGTCATGGCGACGCACTTTCCCGTCAATCACCTGAAAAATAACTATATGTCCCAGCTGCAGATCGAACGTTCTTATATTGTTGCAGCGGATGGCATCGATATTCCACACGGGATGTATCAGACGGTGGACGCACCTAAACGTTCAATCCGCCATTATCATCATGAAGCGGGGATCGGGGTACTGGTGGGTGGTGAGAATCATATCACAGGTGCCAAAGACCGGACTGAAGAGGCGTATGAAAAGCTCGGTGAATTCGCCCAGGAAAACTTTAAAGGTCATATAACGGCACAGTGGTCCGCACAGGATATGATGACGGTGGACCGTATGCCGCTCATCGGTCAGTATGATAAACAGGATCCAAACCTTTATGTGATCACGGGTTTCAATAAGTTCGGGATGGCCACAGCAGCAACAGCAGCCCAGTTGATCAGCGATTTAATCAATCGTCGGCATAATCCATATGAAGCACTCTTCAGACCGGAACGCATCAATACTCTCGGAAATCAGGCGAAAGCACTGGGTAAACAAATCAAAGATGCAGTCAAAGGAGAAACGCTGGCGCTGAAAGATTACAGTACGGACACCTCTGAACTTAAAACCGGAGATGGCGGTATCTTCAATATAGAAGGAAAACTGCAGGCGGTTTATAAAGATGACGAAGGCAATGAGCACCATGTCAGCCCGTTCTGTACGCACCTCGGCTGTGTCGTTAAGTTTAATGGTGCCGAGAAAACATGGGACTGTCCATGTCATGGCTCAAGATTCGATCGGCAAGGTTGTGTGCTGGAAGGACCGGCGACAAAGGATTTAAAATAATCAGGTTCTTTAATCATGTAGTTATGTAATCGCATACTTTTTTCTTGCAAGAGATAAGCGTATAATAGGTAGAAACAAGGTAGGAGGATGCGAAACATGACGAACAAAACCGATGTTATTTTGATTGGTGGCGGTATTATGAGTGCCACTTTAGGGATATTACTTAAAGAGTTGAAGCCGGAGCTGAATATCACTGTCTTTGAAAAACTTGATCAACCTGGACTTGAGAGCTCAAATGCCTGGAACAATGCAGGAACAGGTCACTCTGCTTTATGTGAGCTCAACTATACAAAGGAAGATAAAGACGGCAATGTTGATATATCAAAAGCACTGGATATCAATGAGCAGTTTCAACTGTCAAAACAGCTGTGGGCGCATCTAGTGAAAAAGGGGCTGCTTCAAAACCCGCAGGACTTTATCATGCCGGTGCCGCATATGAGTTATGTTAGTGGTGAGGATAATGTTCACTTCATTAAAAACCGCTACAAGGCATTGACTGACAATCCGCTGTTCCGTGGCATGAAAATAACAGAGGATAGAGAAGAAATGAAACAATGGGTGCCTCTTATGATGGAAGGGCGCGATCCGAATGAAGTGATGGCCCTGACGATGATGGAATCAGGCACTGATATCAACTTCGGCAAACTGACGGAAGATCTGTTTGATGTATTGCAGGCACAAGGGGTGAGCCTGGAATACCGTCATGAAGTGAAAGATTTAAACCGTGTGCAGGGCGGCGGCTGGCAAGTTAAAGTCTATGATGAAGACCGTAAGAAGACAGAGTATCACAATGCTGATTTCGTCTTTATCGGAGCGGGCGGCTACAGTCTGCCGTTGCTGCAGAAGACAGGTATACCGGAATCGAAGCATATCGGCGGTTTCCCTGTAAGCGGACTCTTCCTAGTATGTAAGGATCCGGCTATTGTTGAGAAGCATCATGCCAAAGTCTATGGTAAAGCTAAAATCGGTGCACCGCCAATGTCAGTTCCTCACTTGGATACGCGTTATATTGACGGTGAACAATCACTGTTATTTGGTCCTTACGCCGGCTTTTCTCCTAAGTTCCTGAAAACAGGTTCTTATATGGATCTGATCGGATCAGTGAAGCCGAATAACTTGCTGACAATGCTCTCAGCAGGTGCAAAAGAAATGAAACTGACACAGTATCTGATTGAACAGGTGATGCAGTCTAAAGAACAGCGCATTGAAGAATTAAGAGAATTTGTGCCGAATGCAAAAGCGGATGACTGGGATATCGTAGTAGCGGGGCAGCGTGTACAGGTCATTAAAGATACTGAACAAGGCAAAGGTACACTGCAGTTTGGTACAGAGGTCATCACTTCAGAAGACGGCACAGTGGCAGCACTGCTCGGTGCGTCGCCAGGGGCTTCAACAGCGGCCCATGTGATGCTTCAAGTATTGGTCAAATGTTTTGGCAGTCAGATTCCGAATATTGAAGAACGCCTGAAAGACATCATTCCTTCCTATGGTCAGAAGTTAGGAGATAATGAAGCATTGTTTGAGCAGGTCAACCAGGAAGTGTCAGAGGCACTTAACTTAATACCGAAAAAATAAAAGCAGCCAGACGGCTGCTTTTATTTTGTATCTTCTGATGGAATGAAAGTGAACGTGTAATGTGGAAGTTCAGTCTGCAGTCTTTTTGTCAGGAAGACGCCTTCTTCGTTATGCTTTGTTTCAAGTACTTCGCCACCTGATATGACTTGATTTGTTTCAAGGTCAAGCCATTCACCGTAGCGGTTTGTCCAACGGAATAGATCGTGATCTAATGTATCAGAAATAGGGAATTCAGTGACATCTAAATTAGAATGACAGATTGCACACCAGATAGGATCAGCGCCGTAGTCCGCTGAAACATGGATATGGCTGAGCGTAGCACAATTGCAGAGAGTAGACATGGTAAAAGCTCCTTTTAAGTTGCTATATACAACAAAATTTTAATGATGATACGTTAGATTATTTTTCTTCTTGATATTCCATGATTAGGAACTCCTGCAGGACATCACCGGCAAGCATCAGTTCATAATCCTTCTCAGCAAAACCGCAGCGTTCATATACTTTAATGGCACGTTCATTTGACGATATAACAGCGAGCTGGATGGTTTGACACCCCTGTTCTTTAATGAAGAGAACAGCTGCTTCCACAAATTTTTGTCCAAGCCCTTTACCTGTCAGATCAGGTCTGAGACCGAGGCCGAGTGTACAAGTTCCTTCATTATAATGAAGTTTTAACATACCGACTAGTTCTTGATCTCTATAGACAGTGAAAAAGTCATTTTTACTGTCAAAGTCATCCTTGGTCAGATTGTATAGGTGATAAGGCTTAGGATAACGCCACGACACTATTATGTTCTGTTCATGTGGGGTCATTTTATGCATGCGATACATCAGTATTTCCTCGGATTTAGTTCATCTATTTCTTCTTTAGGATCGTGGCCGTATTGATTAGGTCCTTCCGTGCCATCAAACGTCATAATAATGAGTAAGATAAGCGTGATGAATAGATGAAGGATTTCGATAAAAAACTGAATGTCGATATCGAGGAATCGAGCGGGCAAGGCTGCTGGTAGATGAAGCACAGGCACAATTAATGTGAACCAGCCAGGTATGTTTAAATCCTGAAGTCTTCTGAATGTCACTGAGAAGGTAGGGATAATCAGAATCAAGTTACTGACTAAGTTCATGATGACATACATATGTTCATTATCTAATTTATAGTACATTCCGACTACAACATAGGCAATGGAATAAAGAAGGAGATGGAGACTGGTAGGAACCCAGAACTCTTTACGTCTGGCCCGGTCATGCAAATTAAATGCTTGCGTCCAGAATCGCTTATAAGCTTCCATCGCCGTCATGGTTACAATCAAAAATAACACCTGCTTTCGAATATCTGTCTAAAATATAGCACAGAATGATTTCGTTGCTAAGGTTTGTCTGACAGTTTAAGAAAACTTTAAGGTTCATACATAGAAAGGAAATATACGGGTATAGTTTATCATCATAAAAAAAGAGGGGTTTACATGAAGAAAATATTACTGACTGGTGCTTCTGGCTACATTGGTGCTAACCTGCTTAATGAAATCAAGGATGATTATCAGATTATTGCTGCATCCCGCAGTACTAAAAATAAAGAAAATGAACAGCATGTCGAATGGAAGAAAGTCGACCTGTTCTCTATTAAAGATGTGGAAGAGGCGATGGAAGGTATTGATACTGCGATTTATCTTGTCCATTCAATGCAGCCTTCAGCTAAATTGACGCAGGCTTCATTTGTCGATATGGATGCTATCCTCGCTGATAACTTCGGGCGTGCGGCTAAAAAACAAGGGGTCAAGCATATCATCTTTATGAGTGGTATTATGCCGCATGAAAAATCTGAGGATTTATCAGATCATCTGCGCAGTCGCTTAGAATGTGAAAAGATTCTTGGTTCATATGGCGTACCCGTGTCAACGTTACGGGCGGGACTCATCATCGGACCGAAAGGCTCGTCATTCCCGATCCTGAAAAAATTAACTGAACGTCTGCCGGCACTTGTGCTGCCTAAATGGGCATACAGCAAAACGGCACCCGTTGCTTTAAAAGACGTCGTTAAAGGGCTGGCTGCTCTGATTGAACGTCGTCCCGAGAAAAATGAATCCATTGATATTTTCAACGATGTAACAGATTATAAAGGCATGTTTAAAGCGACCGCAAAAGTCATGGGTAAAAAACTGCCGATGATGGATCTGCCGATTATTCCGGTCTCCATCACTAAACCGATTGTCAGTCTGATTACCGAAGAGCCGAAGGAACTGGTGTATCCGCTTCTTGACAGCCTCGTCCATGACATGGTGCCTTCAAAGGAAAATTATGTTGAAGGTATTACGAATGCGCCTACTCCACTGGATGAAAGTATTAAAACCGCCATCGAGGAAGATAAAGAAGATAAAAAGAAATCTAAAAAGTCGAAGTCCATTGGGCAAGCGCTGAAAAAAAGTGATGTTAAGTCAGTTCAACGTATTACGATTCCATCATCCTGGTCCATCGATCAGACAGCTAATTATTATATGAACTGGCTATCCCGTATTGGTATGTCATTTATTAACACGGCAATCGATGGCGATACGTTATCCATCAGCCTGCCTATTTTCAAGGATCCGATTCTGATTCTGCAGAAAAATAAGGATTATTCAGATGATGACCGGGTTTTATTCATGATTAAAGGGGGTAAATTCTCTAAAGCAGTCAAAGAAGGCGAAGAGAGAAGAGCACGCTTAGAGTTCCGTAGAATCCTGGATACTAATGAATGTATTATTGCGATTCATGAATATGAGCCGACATTACCATGGTTTATCTATAAACTGACTCAAGCACGTATTCATTTAATTGTGATGACATTGTTTGGCTGGGAAACTAAAATCCTTGAGAAGACTTTAGATTCCACTTATTTGGTCGACAAAGGGAAGAAAACAAAAGAAGCTTAAGTCATCTTTGTAATATAATTGGTAGAAATTTGAATTAATAAATATGATAAAAACCGCAATAAACCTTATTAGAATAAGGTTTATTGCGGTTTTGCTGTTTATTACATAGCTGATCAGTCATTGTAACATTTAGCCGTTAAACATATCACTTATGTAACAAATATATAACAACGCCCCATTTTCAAAGTTTAAATGCTAATATAAATTCATCGCAAAGCGCTGATAAATGACGCAGCACTTATTAAAAAATTACAAATTCATTCAACTGAATTTCTGGAGGATATTATATAATGAAAAAGACAGTACTTACTTTAACAACTTTAGCTGGCCTTGCAACATTAGGTTCTCACCATGCAGACGCAGCAGCTCACACTATCGATGAAGTGAATAATGGTCAAGCTGAATCGCCAGCAGTATCATCTAACCAATCATACAGCTACACATATGTAGTTAACCAAGATGGTTCAAGAACTTATAACTACTCAAACGGCTTCAACCGTACAGCTGCAGTTCAAGCACCAGCTGTTGCAGCTCCAGCAGCTAATTTAGATCGTGTCTCATCTTCTGATACAGCTGCAGCACCTGTTGCTAAAAAAGCAGTAGCTACAACTGCTTCAGTTAATAACAACGTTGCGGCAATCGCAAACAGCATGGCAGCAAGCCGTTCATACGTATACGGTGGTAATTCATCTACTGTTGTTGACTGTTCTGCATTTGCTCAGCAAGTATTAGCAGCAATGGGTAAATCAATTCCACGTACAACTTGGGCTCAAATGGCAGCAGGTACACCTGTCTCAACTCCACAACCAGGTGACTTAGTCTTCTTCAACGGTGGTTCACACGTTGGTGTCTATATTGGTAACGGCCAGATGGTTGATGCATTAAATCCATCAGCTGGTGTCGGTCAACGTGCAGTATCATATATTGATGGTTCTATTACAGGTTACTATCGCTACTAATTAAAAGCTTAAGGCCGGATATCTCTAAGATATCCGGCTTTTTAATGCTTTCACCAGTTCTTTACCTACTTTTTGAGCAGAAGTTGGATTCTGTCCAGTAATAATCCGCCCGTCTGTCCGCACATATTCTTTCATTGGACGTTTAGCCTTATATTTAGCTCCTGCTTCTTCCAGACTGTCTTCTGCCAGGAAAGGCACATGTTTTTTAGTGCGATTTAAACGCTCTTCAAGGTTACTGAAACCTGTTACTTTCTTCCCTTTGATTAAGCGCTGACCTGTTGTTGTGTCCAGTAGATTAACAAGGCCGACAATTCCGTGACAGACGCCTGTCACATAGCCACCGTCCTGATAGATCTGCTCTGCAATCTGCTGAAGTTCCATATTATCTTTGAAGTCCCACATAGTGCCATGTCCACCTGTGTAATAAATCGCTGCATAATCTGCCGGATTGATATCAGCTGGTTTTAGAGATTCCGCGAGGGCACGGCGCTGAAAATCTGCGTCGCCATACCATTTAAAGTCGATGTCATCAGCTGTCGGCATGCTGGAAGGATCAATCGGTACAAAGCCGCCCTTTGGACTGACATAATCGATTTCATAGCCTGCTTCTGCAACCACCTCTACAAACTGTGCTGCTTCTCCTAGCCATAAGCCGGTCGCACGATTAATATCTTGATATTTTTCAGTATTGGTCAAGACAACAAGAATTTTTTTCATGATAGTTTCACTCCTTTGTTATTTTATACCCGATAATGTCGTATTCATGCTTCATCTGTAGTAGAATGAACAAAAATATGAGGTGATGACCGTGTGGGAAATAAGAAAAATTGACGAATTATCGACGAGAGAATGGTATGATATCACAAGACTTAGGGTAGATACGTTTGTCGTGGAACAGCAATGTGCCTATAGAGAAATTGATGACCAGGATCTTGCGGCTCTCCATGTTACAAAATTTGACGACGGCTTAGAAGCCTATGCCCGAATCATTGAAGGTGATGACCTTTATATTGGCCGTGTCATTGTCAATCAGAAATTTCGGGGAAAAGGCTTATCACGGGAACTGATGACGGTCTGTCTGAACTATATTGATGAACATTATGCGGGCAAGACCGTAAAATTACAGGGCCAGGCGCATCTCGCTGATTTTTATCGTTCATTCGGTTTCGCAGAGACGTCTGTTATTTACTTTGAGGATATGATTCCACATGTTGATATGGAGCGTACTTATGAAAAAAATCTATAAAAGCGACTTTACATTATGGGATGAGAAACTGGTGCTCTGCTCTACTGATCAGGGTGTCTGCTCACTCAGCCATACCATGCCGACTATTGCAGAGGCTACGTGGGTCACTGGAGAAGCGGCAGATCAGAAAAATCATATCTATATGGAGGACTTGCTGGCCTATGCGGCAGGTGCAAGAACAGCATTCAACTGGTCGTATGATCTGACAGGCACACCATTTCAGCTGGAAGTATGGAATGCACTTCAGACCATCCCGTACGGCACAACGCGGACATACAGTGATATCGCTGACATGATTGGACGGCCACAAGCTGTTCGTGCAGTGGGCGGTGCAATTGGACGCAATCCCGTCCTGATTTCCGTTCCCTGTCACCGTGTGATCGGAAAAAATGGTAAACTAACAGGCTTCTCAAGTGGTCTTCATCTAAAAAGAATATTGCTGGATATTGAAGCTGTCCCTTATAATGATTGAGAGAATAAATGATAATGAAGGAGAATAACGCATGACTTTGCCCTTATGCCCGCAGTGCGGCTCTGAATATACTTATGAGGATGGAATGAATTATGTCTGTCCGATGTGTGCGCACGAGTGGCCCATACATGCAGATGAAGAAGAAGCGGTAATAATCAGAGATGTCAACGGTAATGAACTCGCAGACGGGGATTCAGTCACTGTCATCAAAGATCTAAAAGTAAAAGGTGCTTCTTCTGTGATTAAACAAGGCACAAAAGTTAAGAATATCCGTTTGGTCGATCCTGAAGATGGTCATGATATTGACTGTAAAATAGAAGGCTTTGGTCAGATTGGTCTGAAATCGTCAGTCGTCAAAAAATTATAAAGTTCAGAGGTATGGCGAGGATGCAGCATGTTATATTAGTTGTCAACACTTCTCAGGCTGCCTGATAATAAGAGTAAATTTACTCATTTGAAGTATTAGGTATTAAGGTGAGGATATGTTACAATATAAATGCTGAAAAAGAAGGAGGATCATCAATTGAAAGAACAAATTGAAGTTCTGATTCTGAACGGTGAGTTTGAGCGTGTCAGGCAGTTGATGACCGATAATGATTTCCTGGATTTTGAAGAGGCATTCATTGGAGCGGCTCAGAATACAGAATCTGTTATGTTCTATACCTTTATTGTAGAAGTGATGAAAGAACAGGAAAGTGCGGAACTTCACGATCTGGCATTTTTATTACTGGTTTATCCGCTCAGTGAAGTGACCGATGCATTCAAAGCAGCCTATTATCATGCTGAACGCTCTGCTGGATTGACCGAATACAAGGAGATCAAAAGCTTGCTGCAGCTCTTATTCCTATACACGGTACCGGAGCCTGTCCTGACGGATAGACAGGCTTATCAAGTGGCAAAGGAAATTCTGAAGCTGGATCCGCATAATAAGATTGCAAGAGATCTCATGAAAAGAGCAGTTAAAAAAATGGATGCCGGCGTTGTGGATATCAATGATCTTGGCCGTTCTCAAAACGCATAAAATCCTCGGATGACTCATCCGAGGATTTTTCTATTCTTCCAGCCAGAGTTCAACTGGAACAATGACCGGAAACATACCGCGGTCTTCAGTTATTTTTGTGATAATAGCAGAAGCTTTAGAGAATAATGGAACGGCATACATCTTTTCGTTGCTCAGAAGCTCCTGAAGCACATCAGCAGAAGGATCATCACTTTTCACAATAATCGTCGCCTGGATGACGCCATCTACTTGCGTGCCAAAATGGCCGAACATGAAGTTGAGGGTGAACTCAAAAATCTCGTTATCCTCAGGATGCTGTTCAATATCGATACGGTGCATTTTAGTGATTTCAGGAGAATGCTGCTCGAAATCTCGGACATGCAGCTCTTTTAAATGCATATGTACTACTTGTTTATGTAATTCCATAGTCAAGCTCCTCTCAAGTTGATGTACCTCCTTATTATAACCTATCTCTTCATAAAATGTTTATTCATGACTAAGCCGGGTAAACAAGAGATTGTGTTTTGAGTTTTTATTTCAATTTAGGAGGAGATGTAGTGTCGAAAAATACAGAAGCAGTTAAAATCGGATCAGCCTATGTGGGCGTAGTGGTCGGAGCGGGATTTTCCACTGGTCAGGAAGTTTTGAAGTTTTTCACGAACTATGGTACTTATAGTTATTTAGCTATTCTGATTGCGGGGCTGATGCTGACATTCTTTGGGCGTCAGATCTCAAAAATCGGGAATGCACTGGATGCAGAAGATCATGTCGGTGCGATTCATTACTTATTTGGTGAAAAATTTGGAAAAATCATTGACTATATCTTGATTTTCTTTCTTTATGCCTTATCAGTCGTTATGATTGCCGGGGCCGGAAGTACAGCACATGAAAGCTTTGGTGTACCGACATGGCTCGGCTCACTGCTGATGATGCTCGCTGTCAGCTTTACGTTGTTAATGGATTTCAATAAAATAGTCGGTGCACTTGGCATGGTGACACCGTTTCTGATTACTGTTGTAACGATTATCGCTGTCTATTTCTTCTTTAATGGGACCGTACCATTCAGCGAAGTGAACGAGCATATTGATGTTTCCAGACAACCGACGCATCTATGGTGGTGGGATGGTATTCTCTACGGTGCCCTTGCATTCTCAACGGCCTTCAGTATGATGACTGCGATTGGTGGAGACGCAAGCCGTAAAGTAGTAGCCGGGCGTGGCGGTTTAATCGGCGGTCTCATCCTGTTAGTGTTAATTTTGATGGTGAATTCAGGATTGCTCGCTGAACTGGATAAAGTCAATCAGGCAGCGATTCCAACCATCTTACTGGGACGGGAGATTCACCCGATTATCAGCGTTGCGCTGAGCATCATTATGTTGCTTGTCATCTACAATACTATCGTCGGTTTGATGTACTCATTCGTCGCTCGGTTCACTACACCTTATTCAAGAAACTATAAACTCCTGCTCTTTGGTTCAATGATCATCGGCTACGGTTTAAGTTTCGTTGGTTTTGTAGAATTAGTAGATGTTATTTACCCGCTGATGGGTTACGTCGGACTTGTCTTATGTATGGGTATCACCGTGAAATATTTTCTGCGTAAACGTAAAGGGAAGAAACATATTGCATAATTCAGAGATATAGGGTGAGAACCCTGTATCTTTTGTGCTTGAAATGGGTAAATGTTAAAATGAAATGAAGAATGAGTGGAGGTAGAATGATGCGAGTGTTATTGACGGGCGTTAGCGGTTATATTGGAAAACATCTTTATGAGTCCTTACATATGGAGCACGACCTGGTTGTCTTATCGCAGTATAAACAGGCTTATGAGGATGTCAGCTGGATGAGAGGAGATATCTTTGCGCTTGAAGATGTGATAACAGCGATGAAAGACATTGATATTGCTGTCTACTTCCTGGATCCGACCAAACGGTCATCCAAAACGATGGAAGCGTCCTACAATGATATGAACGCTCTCGCGGCCGATAACTACGGCCGTGCAGCAGAAGCGATGAACGTGAAAGAAATCATCTATGTGGCAGGTGCAGTGGAGGACGATGAAACGCTGAGAATCCTACGCTCCTATCAGACACCCGTCAGAGTGACGCATACAGCCATCAGACGTAAAGGCATGCTCGCGCGGTTTCAAAGTGCGAGAAGAGATGATGTCAGGATTATCAGACGTTTCAAGATACCGGCATCATGGACGCTTGAAAAGTTTACGGCACATTACTTCGACTATTATAAGAATGTTCTGCCGGGACTATCCAATGTTGAGATTGATGAGAACTCATATTATCTGCAAGGTGCTAAAAGAGACTTGATACATCTTAAAAGACGCACAGCTTTGTCCAACAATGACCGCCAGATATTTGATATTGCAGGCGGGGAACTGGCGACAATAAGACATCAGCACACCGGCACACTTGAGTTCCGGCGAATGCTCGGGACGGAAGAAATCATGGTCTGCATCCATCGCTATGAGCCTTCTAAATCGTGGTTATTCTATCAGCTTCTCCAGGCACCATTTCATGCCTTGACCATGCGTATATTTGAAGTGGAGATGCGAATAGAGAAGTTCAATGAAGAACAGCGGAACGGTCAGACTAAGACATATACACCCCATCGATAACTATAAAATCTATTCTGAAAGTGTCAGAATAGATTTTTTGTTTCTTTGACGCTTTAATTTAGCAATATATCAAAAAAATTAATATTATCACTACAAAATTTACTTAAACTTTACAAAAAGGTATCGTTTCTTTTTATTTTGTTTTACACTAATAGATGTTGTGAGATTATTCCACATAATTCTAGGAGGATTTTCATGTTTACGAAGAAGAAAGATAAGTTTATATTACAGCTGGAAGATATGGCTGAGAATCTGAAACGTGCATCTGTTGTGTTTGGCGATATGTCTTTCCATCATGCATTTGATCTCAAGAAGTATGCTGACAATATTAAGTCATACGAAAAACATGGTGATGATTTAATGCAGCAGATGATTTCAGACCTCAATCAGACATTCATCACACCGATTGAACGCGAAGATATTCTGGCATTAGGTAATGCAATTGATGATGTCATGGATGGCATGGAAGAGACGTCTGCCATGTTCGAGATGTATTCAATAGAGTATACTGATGACTTCATGAGTGAATTCGTTAAAAATATTCAGGCATGTACAGATGAAATAAAAATGGCTGTTGATTTAATCGGTACAAAAAAATTCTCTCATATTCGTGTCCATTCAATGAATATCAAAGATCATGAAACCATTTGCGATAATATTTTACGTCAGTCGATTAAACATATTCTTTCTGTTGAAACAGACCCTGTTACCATCATGAAAATCAAGGATATCTATCAGGCACTTGAAAATATTGCGAACAAGTGTCAGACAGTGGCCAACAATCTTGAATCAATCATTATGAAAAATAGTTAGGAGTTTCATGATGGATCAATTATTAATTATCACTATAGCCATCGTTGTCTGTGCGCTGGTCTTTGACTTTATCAACGGTTTTCACGATACAGCGAATGCGATTGCCACAGCAGTGTCAACTAAAGCCTTAAAACCGAGACATGCCATTTTGATGGCAGCCGTCTTGAATTTTCTCGGTGCTATGTATTCAACAGGGGTCGCGAAGACGGTCACAAAAGATATCGTCGATCCTTTTACATTGAAGAATGGCTCGGTTGTTATATTGGCGGCATTATTGTCCGCAATCATCTGGAACTTAGTCACTTGGTATTACGGCATTCCGAGTTCTTCATCCCATGCATTAATAGGATCTGTAGCCGGCGCCGCGATTGCATCAGCAGGATTTGGCGTCCTGCATTACAGTGGCTTCGTCAAAATCATTATGGCACTGATTATCTCTCCTTTACTGGCGTTCGGTGTCGGTTATATTGTCTATTCAATCTTTAAAGTCGTGTTTAAGAACAGTAACCTGACACGAACCAATCGTAATTTCCGGTTCTTTCAGATTTTCACGGCAGGACTTCAAGCTTTTTCTCATGGTACAAACGATGCCCAAAAAGCGATGGGTATTATCACGATGGCTCTCATTGCCGCAAATATGCAGACAGGGACAGAAATACAGCGCTGGGTTCAAATATGTTGTGCAACGGCGATGGGTCTCGGTACGGCAGTCGGCGGCTGGAAAATTATTAAGACGGTCGGTGGGAACATCATGAAAATTCGTCCGGCGAATGGTGTCGCAGCTGACCTCAGTTCAGCGCTTATCATTTTCGGGGCGACTCATATCCATCTGCCTGTCTCAACCACGCATGTCGTATCCTCATCTATACTGGGTGTCGGTTCTTCTCACCGTATTAAAGGAGTGAAATGGACTACTGCACAGCGTATGGTTGTGACATGGGTCATTACATTACCTATATCAGCTCTTATCGCTGCACTCACTTATTTTATATTGCATTTATTTTTATAGAACTTTAAAAAAGGGTAAACTTATCATGAGTTTACCTTTTTTATATGGGAGGAATGACCATGAAACATGTACTTGTTGTTCATAGTGCAAGTGAACAGAACTATGACAGCGGGAGCAATCCGCTGATTCGTTACTTAAAGAGCCAGCTGCAGGGAATCGAGTGGCACACGCCTTCCTTCCCACGTGAAGACGGACAAGTCTACAAAAACTGGGTTAAAGTGCTGACAGAGACACTTGCTGATATTCCGGAAGAAGATGAGCTGATTATTATAGGACATTCATTCGGGGGTACAGTCGTCATGAAATATCTGACAGAAAATCAGGATACGCATCATATCTCTAAGGTGGTGCTGATCGGTTCACCTTTCTTCGGGTGTGATGATAAATTCAGCGCACCGGAGAATAAACTGAAAGAACATGCAGAAGACGCATTAGACAGTAAGATTATTCTATATCATATTCAGTCTGAAGATGATGACCGTGTCAATATCAGTCATCAGGACTGCTGGCGACAACACTTCAAAGGATTGAATACCATTACGAAAAAAGAAGGCAAACATGAGTTTCATCAAGGTATAGAAGATTTGCTGCCTATTTTAGAATCATAAGGAGAAACGTGATGTTTATAGGTGTAGATATAGGAACGACAAGCACAAAGGCAGTGCTATACCATCAGTCAGGTGCAGTGATAGCTGTGCACCATGTGGAATACTCTCTGCTGACGCCTGTCCCGGATGTCGCTGAACAGCGACCGGATGATATTTTGGAGGCGGTCATAGAAACTATTGGACAAGTCAGCCCTGACAACGGAGAAGCTGTTCAGTTTGTCAGTTTTTCAAGTGCGATGCATAGTCTGATTGTCATGGATGCAGAACATCAGCCGTTGACAAACAGCATCACCTGGGCGGATAACCGAAGTCAGGCTTATGCCAAGGAACTGAGGATGACGAACAGGGGGCAGCAAATATATGATAGGACAGGGACCCCGATACATGCGATGAGTCCGCTCTGCAAGCTCATCTGGCTGAAACATGAAGCGCCGGAAATATTTAACCATGCAGCTAAATTTATCGGTATCAAGGAATACGTTTTTCAACGTTTCTTCGGTCAGTATGTGATTGATTATTCGCTTGCTTCTGCGACAGGGCTCTTTAATATTCATGAGCTGAGATTTGATGCAGAGATCTTAAATGAGCTAGGAATCGAGAAACAGCAGCTCTCGCGCGCGGTGGATACAACTTTTATTCTGCGAGGGCTGGATGACTCGATTGCAGCGCGAATGAAACTCGATCCTATGACCCCGTTTGTTATCGGTGCATCTGACGGCGTCCTCAGCAATCTCGGTGTAGATGCATTCAGACCGGGTGAAGTCGCGGTGACCATCGGCACAAGTGGTGCTATCCGGACTGTTGTTGATGCGCCGCGTACTGACCATGAGGGCAGGCTTTTCTGTTATGCACTGACGAAAGATAAGTGGGTGATCGGCGGTCCGGTCAATAATGGAGGCGTAGTGTTGCGCTGGGTTCGTGACGAGCTTGCTGCCAGTGATACTGAAGAAGCGAAACGACTGGGCATCGACAGTTATGATGTGCTGATGGGGCTAGCAGAACAGGTACCTGCAGGCAGCAGCGGGCTGATATTTCATCCTTATCTATCAGGCGAACGTGCCCCATTATGGAATTCAGATGTCAGAGGATCGTACATCGGTCTTACCCTTGCACATCGAAAAGAGCATATGATACGTGCTGCACTAGAAGGTATTCTCTATAATCTTTATACAGTGTACAGGGCATTAACTGTTCTGATGGATGAACCGGTGACTTCGGTGAAGGCAACCGGTGGCTTTGCACGCAGCAAGCTGTGGCGCCAGATGATGGCAGATATATTCGATGAGAAGCTGATTGTTCCGGCAAGTCACGAAAGTTCATGTCTAGGTGCAGTGATACTGGGGCAGGTGGCAATAGGTGAGAAGGCTGATTTTTCGCATGTCTCAGACTGGGTCGGCCATTCATTCTGTCATATCCCTGAAGATGAGCAGGTCAGTATTTACCGGGAAATAATGCCGCTTTATATGGATACCGTCCAGTCACTTACTGAGCAATATTCACGTATAGCAGATTTCCAGCGCAAGTATAATTCTTTGTGAAATTAGTTAGAGCCGTGTACAATGAATGCTACTAATAACTTAAAGAGGTAATGCTTATGAATTATCAAAATGTTTCTATATCAAGGTCCGGACAGATTCGCCAGGCATGGCTGTATTTTATGTACTACTGGCTTATCTTTGCAGTAGGTACTTTTGCCGGACAATTCGTCCCGCCTGCTCTTCGCATGTCAGTTTCGATACTGATTATGGCCATCGTTCTGATTTCATTATTTGTGAAGTCCTCACGTAAATTCAGTGCCCTGATTGCAAATGTACTGGCCTTCCTGATAGGAGTCGTCAGCTATGCGTCGTTTATGTATTTTCTGAATGACCTTGGCACAGTTGCTTTTTATCAGAATGTCGGACTCGCAGTTGCTGCATTCTTTATGTTTGGTTTCCTGGGTTATTTTGTAATCGGTGACGCATCCAGCTTAGGCCGTTTACTCTTCCCGGCACTGATTGCACTTATATTTGCGAGTATTCTCGGCTTCTTTATCCATATACCTATGTTTCACCTGGTGATTACTGTTTTTGGACTGGCTATTTTCCTCGGTTATACGATCTATGATTTCAACCGTATGAAACGCGGCGCTTTCTCACCGCGTGAGATGGGCTTCAACTTATTTATGAATTTATTGAACATCATCATGGATGTGCTGAGACTGGCAAGTATCCTGAGAGATTAAGAGTGACGTGAAGTCACTCTTTTTTTTGTGTGAAATAGTGTATAATAAGCTTATATTAAATCGAAAGAGAGATGGCTTTATGGGTCGTAAATGGAATAATATCAAAGATAAGAAAGCAGCAAAGGACAAGAATACGAGTCGAATCTATGCCAAATTCGGCCGTGAAATCTATGTGGCTGCGAAGTCTGGCGAACCGGACCCGGAATCAAACCAGAATCTGAAATTCGTACTGGAGCGCGCCAAGACTTATTCAGTACCTAAACATATCATTGACCGCGCAATCGAGAAAGCGAAGGGTGGCGGAGAAGAAAATTATGATGAGCTGCGTTATGAAGGCTTTGGGCCGGCGGGTTCTATGCTCATCGTTGATGCACTGACCAATAATGTCAATCGTACAGCGAGTGACGTCCGTGCTGCATTTGGTAAGAACGGTGGGAACATGGGTGTCTCCGGTTCTGTTGCCTATATGTTCGATAATACAGCGGTATTCGGTTTTGAAGGCAAATCAGCTGACGAGACGCTCGAACTGCTGATGGAAGAAGATATCGATGTACGTGACGTCATGGAAGAAGACGGACAAACGATTGTCTATGCTGAACCAGATCAGTTCGCAGCTGTCCAGCATGCACTGAATAATGCAGGGATTGAAGAATTTACGGTTGCAGAACTTTCAATGTTAGCCCAGAATGAGCTGGAATTAAGTGAAGATGATCTGGCTACATTTGAAAAGCTGGTTGATGCGATTGAAGATTTAGAGGACGTCCAGAACGTCTATCATAACGTGGAACTATAAGCCAAGATTTTTCTTGGCTTTTTTATAGGGGGAACTATGAAGGATAATAAGAAAATGCAACTGATCAGTGGGCTCAATATGACACCGCATCCTGAAGGCGGGTATTATAGTGAGACATATCGTTCGACCTTAACAACAGAAGGACGCGAACTTTATTCAAGCATTTATTTTTTACTGGAGACAGGCAATATCTCACATTTTCACCGCATTGATGCTGATGAACTGTGGTATTTTCATGGCGGTGATGCACTGACATTGCATATGATTATGGCAGATGGCACCTATCAATATGTAAAGCTCGGTCTTGATGTATTGAACGGCGAAGTCCCGCAGTTTCTTGTGCCTAAAAACACTATTTTCGCGTCTACAGTTGAAGCGGATCATGAGTGGAGCCTGGTCGGGTGTATGGTGTCACCGGGATTTAAGTTCGAGACATTTGAACTTTTCACGCAAGATGAACTGCTGAAGATATACCCTGAACATGAAGCACTGATTTTAAAATATGCATTGAAGGAGATCAGGGATTAGTGGAGACGGTTAATCAAAATAAAAAGTTTCGTCCGGAGATCGAAGGCCTGCGCGTCATCGCTGCGCTCCTTGTAGCCGTCTATCATATCTGGTTGGGTAAGGTATCGGGAGGAGTAGACGTTTTTTTCGTGGTGTCAGGCTTTCTGATCACGACAAGTCTATTGTCTAAAGTCAGAAGGACGGGTACGGTCAATTTCTTTGACTTTATCTTCGGACTGCTGAGAAGACTAGTGCCTGCTGCATTTTTTATCTTGTTTACAGTCATTGTCCTCAGTTATTTCTTTTTGCCGGAAGTACAATGGTCACAGACAATAAAGGAAATCTTTGCATCAGCTTTCTATTATGAGAACTGGCAACTGGCCTATACAGCTACTGACTATCTGGATCATACCAACGCAAAAAGTCCGGTTCAGCATTTCTGGGCAATGAGTATCCAAGGACAGTTCTATATCATCTGGTTCTTGCTGATCTGGTTAGCAATCTGGAGTGCGAAGTGGATGAAAACAACGGTGAAAAAACCACTTTTCATTCTGTTTTTAATTCTATTTGCTGTTTCGTTTGTGTTTTCAGTTTATCTGACTGCTATCAATCAACCGTGGGCCTATTTTGATACACGAACACGGGTCTGGGAGTTTGCGCTTGGCGGTTTACTTTGTCTGCTTCTGACTCGTATTAAGTTGCCTCATATGCTGGCTGGCTTACTCGGCTGGCTGGGTTTATTGATGCTGGTATCGTGCGGTTTAGTGCTGAATGTATCATCACTGTTCCCTGGCTATGTGGCATTATGGCCGACCCTGGCAGCAGTCTTCATTCTGATTTCAGGTGAGAATCCTTCGAAGTTCGGGGTTGAGAAACTGCTCGGCACCGCCTGGATGGTTAAACTGGGCGCATTGTCTTATGGGTTTTATTTATGGCACTGGGTAGTATTGACATTCTACCATGTGTTTAAAGAAGTTAAGCATGTTCCCCTTACAGATGGCCTATTGATTCTAGCAGGCTCACTTCTCCTGTCCTGGCTGACGACACGCTTTGTCGAACGGCCGTTACGAAAAATGAAGTTTCCGAATAAAAGTGCACGTACAGCGTTACTGCTAGGTAGCTTGCTGGCGATTGTAGCGGGCAGCAATGCATTCTGGTTCTACCAGATGAGCAGTGATCAGGTGGCTGACCAGAAACTGATAGGTTCAGATGATTATCCGGGCGCACGTTCTATTGACATGGATAATGTGCCGCAAAAAGATTATCTGCCTGAAGCAGAAGCAATCAAAAATGACAAAGCAGACCCTTATACAGATGGCTGTCATGTGGCGGCGGGTGACCCGGTGGTGAAGGTTTGTGAGTATGGTGTTACAGAAAATTATGATTATACTGTCGCATTAGTAGGAAGCTCTCATGCGGCTCACTGGCAGCCTGCTCTAGTCAAAATGGCAGAGAAAAATAAAATCCGCGTCCTCAATATAACGAAAAGCGGCTGTCGTTTTTCCACCTACAAAGCAAAGCAACCATCATGTATCGCCTGGAATCAGCATGTTATTGATAAAATCGTGGCTGAGAAACCGGATATAGTCTTTGCGAATGTCGATGTAGGTTACTGGAATATTCATGAAGTGCCGGTGGGCTATATTGAACAATTCGAAGCACTGAATAAAAAAGGGATTGAAGTATTTGGTGTACGTGATACACCGTATTTCCGTAAAGATGTACCGACTTGTGTCAATCAGTATGGAGCAGATAGCCCTAAATGCCAGACAAAGCGAGAAGTACTATTCCCTGAACCTTCAGACTGGGCTAAGTTAAAGAATCCGCCGGAAAATGTACATGTCTTTGACTACACTGATTTTTTCTGTGATGAAGAAGTATGTAGACCTGTCATAGGGAATGTTATGGTGTATGTAGACAATGGTCACATTTCAAAATCCTATATGGAGACTTTGAGTCCCTATATAGAGAAGGACTTAATCCCGTTACTCAAAAAAGCAAAAGCGAAACGTTTGTCCTGATGGATGAACGTTTTTTTCGCAAATAAAGATGCATTTAATTACAATAGGATTAAGGAGATGATGCGATGATTCGAGCATTCAGGACGGCTGATATTGATCAGATTCAGGCTCTGAATAAGGCAGAAGGCTGGGATAATTTAGTTGCTCGTCACGAACAGACCCTGCATAGCTGGCAACATAGTGTCGCATTCGTAATGGAGCTAGAAAATGAAGTGGTCGCCTGTATTCGTGCGCTGACAGATGGCTATGTCTCCCTTTATGTCTGTGAGCTGATAGTGAGAAAAGATGTCAGAGGTAAGGGGTATGCAAGAGTTCTGCTGGATTATGTACATGATATCTATCCTTCTACACGAATGGAACTTCTTGCAACAGCGGATTCCAAGGATTACTATACACCCAGATTCAGACCATTTTACGGCTTTAGAAGAACATACCATGAAAACTAAGGAGTGAATAGAATGGATTTAGGTTTAAAGGATAAAGTCGCAGTGATTACAGGTTCAAGTAAAGGAATTGGCAAAGAAACAGCCATGCTCCTGACTGAAGAAGGAGCGAAAGTTGTTTTGGTGGCACGCAATGAAACGGGATTAGATGAAGCGGTTCAGGAGATAAAAGAGAAAACCGGCCAGACTCTGAGTTACGTCGTAGCAGATGTCACAAAAGAAGAAGATGCAAAGAAAATTATTGCACATGCAGTACAAACATATGGTCGTCTGGATATTCTGATCAACAATGCGGGTTCTGCATTTGCTGAAAATTTTGAGAATGTTGAACTCAGCGACTGGCAGAATGATTTAAATCTGAAGCTTTTTGGTTGGCTGCATATGATTCATGCTTCTTTGCCTGAACTCAAGAAACAAGGTGGTGCTATCCTTAATCTGACAGCAGTTGCCGGCAAAACACCACCCGCTGAATCGTCACCGACATCTGTGTCACGAGCAGCAGGACTTGCACTGACTAAAACACTCAGCAAAGACTTAGCACCCTATAATATTCGTGTCAATGCAGTCTGTATCGGTCTGATTCGAAGTGGGCAGATTGAGAAACGCTGGCAGCAGGAAGCGCCTGAGAAGTCATGGGAAGAATATGCAAGAGATCCGAAGTTCAGTATTCCGCTTGGCCGAATCGGTGATACGAGAGAAGCAGCAAATGTTATTTCATTCCTTGTTTCAGATGCTGCAAGCTATGTAACAGGTACGGCAGTTAATATCGATGGTGGCAGTGGAGCTGCTTTATAGAGTATCTGACTAAATACACGCTGAGTTATGAGCGATAAACATGAAATATCGCTCGTAACGGGGGACAACCGCAGCAATAGTATGAGTTATGAGCGATAAACGTGAAATATCGCTCACAACAAGGGACGACCGCAGCAATTGTATGAGTTATGAGCGATAAACGTGAAATATCGCTCACAACAAGGGACGACCGCAGCAATGATATGAGTTATGAGCGATAAACGTAAAATATCGCTCATAACAAGGGGCGACCGCAACAATTGTATGAGTTATGAGCGATAAACATGAAATATCGCTCATAACAAGGGACGACCGCAGCAATAGTATGAGTTATGAGCGATAAACGTGAAATATCGCTCACAACAAGGGACGACCGCAGCAATGATATGAGTTATGAGCGATAAACATGAAATATCGCTCATAACGTTAATCAAACTTATGCTATTAGTAGACCGCATACCTAGAGGGTATGTGGTTTTTTTGATAACAAAAATTTTACAAAAGTGCTTGTGCTTATACCGTACTAACTGTATTATATTAATTAATACAGTTTGTACAATAAAGATAAAGGAGGTCATCTATTGATTTCAATTGATAACCGCAGTCGTACCCCTTTATATGAGCAGTTAATCGAGAACATTAAACTGCAGATTATTAAAGGCGTCATGAAACCTGATGAGCAGCTGCCCTCTGTCAGACAGATGGCACAGGAACTGACCATCAATCCGAATACGATTCAAAAAGCATATCGAGAACTTGAACGCGAAGGCTTCACTTATTCTATTCCAGGCCGAGGCAGCTTTGTTCAAAAAATAGAGACAGATATTAATAAGGAGCGTGTGGATGAATTGACAACTGAACTGGAACGTATCATACAGGAACTTTTATTCCTCGGTCTGACGAAAGAAGAGTTACAGCAAAAAATTGAAATTATCGCGGGAGGTGAACAGCATGAACGTCAAGGCGATTGAAGTTAGTAAATCATTTGACCGTTATCAGGCGGTCAGAGAAGCCACATTAGAACTGGTTCCTGGTACCATACATGGTTTACTGGGATCAAATGGAGCAGGAAAGACGACTTTCTTAAAATTGTTAGCCGGTATCTACCAGGCTGACAGCGGACAGATTCTCTATGATGAAGAAGAGGTTTATGAAAACACAGCTGTTAAAGAAGAGATGCTCTTTATGCCGGACATTCCTTATTTCTTCAATTATTCTAATTTAAACGAGATGTCTGCTTTTTATAAAGAATCTTACCCGGGATTTAGTGACAGCCGTTTTCTTCAGTTGGTCAAACTACTGAAGCTGAATCCGAAGCAGCGATTCAACCGCATGTCAAAAGGGATGAAGCGTCAAGCAGCATTCATTCTGTCGTTGTCCTGCCAGCCTAAAGTACTCCTGCTCGATGAACCATTTGACGGACTGGATCCTGTTGTCAGACATACCATCAAAAATCTGCTTATTCAGGATGTTTCAAGCCACCAGATGTCTATTCTGGTTTCCAGCCACAATCTGCGTGAGATGGAAGACTTCTGTGACAGCATCTCCATCATGCACGAAGGAACGATGCTGATTAATCGTGAACTCGACAGCCTGAAACGGGAGCACTGCAAAGTTCAGGTTGCATTCGAAACACTGCCGCCGGAATCATTCTATAGAGACTTAAAAGCACTCGACCGTAAAATAAAAGGTCGTGTCGTCACATGTATCACTGTAGGCAGTGACAGCCATATAGAAGAAATCATTACGCGATATCATCCGCTCATGTATGATATTCTGCCGCTGACTTTAGAAGAGATATTTACTTATGAGATGGGAGGACACGGCTATGCTATCGAAAATATTATCGTTGAATAAAGGCTTGTTTCAGCATTTCTTTTTCAATAATTTAATCTTTATGGCAATCAACATCATCTGTACATTCTTCCTGCTGCCATTTGGTTATATCTTAATGACTTATAGTGAAGATGGGCAAATGTATAGCACGAATAGTCATCTGCTAGGTATGGACGCTGCTATCCTTTCCATCTTTCTGGTCGGCACATTATTTTATGGTGTACTGAGTGCACTAGGCATGACTTATTTCCTGAAGAATGAAGATGCGTCAGACTTTATGCATAGCCTGCCGTTTAAAAGACATCAGATACTGGCGCATATGCTTGCTGCTTTTACGGCGACAGTCGCCATCAATCTAATTATTAACGGCGTTATCCTCAGTCTGTTTTCACTTCATTTCAAGGACATCACGGCCGGTAAAATCTTTGACTGGGTGATTCTGACATTAATTGTCTCACTGTTCTCGTTCATATTTACGCTTTTTGTCGGCCAGCTGATCAATCATTACTTTGGCCATCTGGTGCTCACTGCTTTATTGCTCATGCTGCCTGTTCTCTTCCACAGCCTTGCAACAGGGATATACAATAATTTATTCCGCGGTGCGACGATACTGGATTTTGATCCGGGCCAGGAAAAAGTCTATACACTGTCAGAGAATCTGACATTCCCGGTTGGTATGGTCAATCATATCGTTGACCGGATAGACTGGCTGTATTTTGGTATTGCGATGCTCGTAGCATGCCTACTGCTCGCTTTGACCTACTTCCTTTATGAGCGCCGGCGCAATGAGCGTATTGTTCATTCTTTCCAGCGTTCTTGGCTTGAATGGGCGTTTATCACGTTAGTTGTCCTACTCGGTGTAATGGTGGCAGGGACTATTTTTACTGCAGGCGTGCAGAACTTATTGATTATCGCCATCATCTATATAATGTCATTCCTGATCATCTATCTGCTGGCACAGGCAGTCAATCAGCGAAGTCCGAGAGTAAGATTGAATGTCCGCGCTATGGCTTTGACGTTTCTAGTGGTCGCGCTGATACTCGCAGCGACTTATTCCTATGGTAAATGGCAGGAAGGTTACGTGCCGGACGTGAATCAGGTGGCATCAGTGAATATGGAAACCGAAATGTCTGAGGAAATGAGACCACACCTGAAAAGTTACGTGACAGACCCCACTTATATCAAAGAAGTCGTGGCGCTGCATCAGAATATTATCAATCATAATCCAAGTGTAGGTTATGGCAGCTTCTCCGTAACGTATAAGATGAAAAATGGTAACCTTCAACACCGCACGTATAGCGATCTCTCTGAAGAACAGTTCAAGCAAGCATCAGAGCTGGTGGACAATAAAATCTATGCCAAAGCAATCGCCGAAGGTTATGACTGGGCCGATCAGGAAAATGATACTGTTAATATCTATATCGATGAAGGTGATACACAAGTCATTGAACCTAACTATAATTCAGAATTTATAAAAGCATTAAAAGCAGATATGGCGGTAGCCAATACTGAAAATTCTGCGGTCCGTATTTCATCTTCCTCTGTATCCATTTCACTTGATCGATTAGATGGCAGATATACTGATTTTAGTCTCTCACCTTATCATCATCATTTAATTGACTATATGATGAAGAATAAAATGATTGATGAGCCGAGTGATATCTTTAAAGCAGATGAATATTATCGTCTGAATGTCAAACCGGATCACTTTGATGGTCAGACGACTGTTGATGACACTGAAATGAAAAAACTGAAGAAAACAAAAGTAACTCAGCAGGCTTTCAATCAGGCGTTGAATGAGGGTTCAGCTGATATCGAGGGTGATGATATATATGCTGTCGGTAAAGATGGATCATTTGCTATAATTAAGATGAATAAAGAAGTGAAATAAGAAGATGCTTGCATCTTCTTATTTCCTTATGACCCGGGAAATGGAGGATGTTATGGCAGAGAAAAAAACGACAGCCCAAAAATCAGCCGGTAGAAAACCAGCTGCTAAAAAGAAATCAGCAAAGAAAATGACAGCGAAGAAAGTGGTCCCTAAAAATAGCAAGAGTCCTTCTGCGCGGCGGAAATCAAAATCACAGAAGAAAAAGCCTGTCGGTAAATGGATAGTAGGCGGCCTGTTTTTAATTGTTGCGGCTGTTACAGTTTTTAATGTGCTGAAGCCGATGCCAGTTGGTCTGTCCAAACGTTTTGAGCCCAGCAGAACCAATGATGTGAAGCTATTGCTTGATCATAGTTATGGCCAGCAGTACGACCAGGAAATTTTCAGCACAATCTTCCAGACGATTGATGAGGCAGATGATTTCATCATACTGGATATGTTTTTATTTAATGATGCCTATGACGGGCGAGTGAAGTTTCCTGACCTGGCTGGCGAGCTCACCAGACATTTGATCAGGAAAAAAGAGGAGAATCCGGATATCCGTATATACGTGCTGACCGATCCGATTAATTCTGTTTATGGCAGCTATACGCCGCACCATTATAAACAGATGCGCGCCCATGATATTTATGTCTATGAAACAGATTTAACGAAATTACGTGATTCTAATCCGCTTTATTCAGGCTTATGGCGCTCAACATTTTATTTCTTAGGTAACAGTGAGAATGGCCACTTGACCAATATTTTCTCAAAGAAGGCGCCTGATGTAACAGTGAGGGGAATGGCAGAACTTCTTAATTTTAAGGCGAATCATCGCAAGACACTGGTGACTGAAAAAGCCGCTGTTATTGCCAGCAGTAATCCTCATAATCCGAGCGGCCATCATCAGAATATCGCGGTTAAAATGTCCGGCCGTATTCAGGAAGACTTGATCAGGAGCGAGGTTGCTGCCATCAATATGAGCGGAGGCAGCCTGGAAAGAGAAGACTTTACTATTCGTAACCGTGCATTTAATAATACGATGGATTACGAAACGACCCTTGTCACAGAAGGGAAGATTAAAGAGGCACTCCTTGAATATATTGAGAGAACGAATGATAATGACACGATGAAGATAGGAATGTTTTATTTGTCTGACCGCGATATGATTGACGCACTGCTCAGGGCAGCTGAGCGTGGTGTCAATATCAAGCTGATTCTTGATGTCAATAAAGAAGCATTCGGCAAAGAGAAGCCGGGTATCCCCAATAAGGCGGTCGCCCATGAACTGGTCTCGAAAAGTGATGACCGTATTCAGGTGAAATGGGCGGTGTCACATGGTGAGCAGTTCCATAGCAAATACTTGCTGATAGCAAACGATCAGCAACAGACTTCCACCTTATTTGTCGGCAGTGCGAACTTTACACGTAGAAATTTGGCGGATTATAATATGGAGACAGATGTCATCCTGTCAGGTAAATCCGATCTCCCTGTCTTTAAGCAGCTGGATGCTGATTTTGATGCTAAATGGAATAATGACCGGGCACATGTGACAGATAGCTATGATGTGAAGAAAGAAGTATCATTCTGGAAGACAGTGCTCTATCGTCTGCAGGAATTCACCGGCCTCTCCAGTTTTTAAAAAATAGACGTTCAGCTATATGGCTGAACGTCTATTTTTATTTGCTGTACTGAACGAAGTCAAAATGGGTGCCTTCCAGCCCTAACTGCTGATAGAACTGGACCAGGTATCTTGCATTGGCATGTGCCCAGTGGATATCGGTCGCATATTGTGTCTGTCCGGGTGCATCCGGATTCCAGCGCATCTTATACAGTGTGTTCTGTGACTCGCTTAAATAACCTGTAGCAATGAACTTTGCGCCCCCGATAATAGCCTTATCAGGTGTATCCCAGCCGACATTTGCTGCATACTGCGCGCCGTATTTCACTGCATGTTTATCAAAGGCGCCGATGCCGAACATATTGTAATATTTCTTCTTTTTGTCAGCACCTTTCACTTTCTTGCCTTGTGCAAGTTCACTTGTCCCTTCACCTGTTTCCAGCAAAGCATGTGAAATTAAATAGATTTCATTGATACCATAACGTTCACTGGCCACTTTAAATGCCTGTCCACGTCCTTCTAAAATACCTTTACCTTGAAGAAGGTAATTGAGCTGCTCCACAGAGAGACCTTGAGGTTCGGTCAGATTAAGGAACTGGTAACGGTTGATGCTGTCAGCTGCCAGTTTGCCAGTATCCATCGCTTCAAGAATGGCTGTCTTAGGTGCGTTATACCACTTGATACCATTAGAGGTCTGTGGTCTTGGTGTCAGTCTCATCTGCGCTTTGTAAGCATCTTCAAGACTGGCTGTGACCATGCGTGCCCCTGCAATAGGGGTGGCCTTAATTTCTGTTTTAGTCACTGGCTTCTTAATGCTCGGTTCGGCTGGCTTGCTGACTTTCTGCTCTTGGCTGACAGCATATTTGATCTCAGATTTCTTAGTGACCGGCTTCGGTGCATTGTAGCTGGCTTTTATCCACCCTGTTAAACCGGTAGTCCGGGTGATTTCATGATAGAGTGTATCTCCGACCTGCAGTGACTGATACACTGTAACGCTTTCACCTTTAGGTGCGCGGTCTATGATTTGTCTGTCTGTCCCTTCAGGAACGCTGTAGACCTTTGTGCTGGCTGAAAGCTGAAGCGTTGTATCAGGTTTTGCTGCATCTTTAACCGGGCGAATCACGAGGTCGTCTGCTGCAACGTAGCCGATTGCATTGTTGATGTCAGGCGTCACCTGGACACGATAATAAGGTTGTTGGTTGATCATCACTTTATCATTGACATAAAGCGTATAGTTCACATAATCACCTGCGACTTTTTTCGTCATCGCATTCATACTGGTGATGATAATGGAGTTAGTATCTTTAATATGTCCCATTCTTAATGTGTCTGCTTGTGCGTAAGAAGAGCACAGAATAGTGGAAAGCATGGTCAATGCAAGTGTGCGTTTAATATACTTCATTCAGGACCCCCAGTAGTTTAGTGATTTTATTATACAGGAAACAATCGATCAAAAGCTGAGTTTTACAATAAATTAACGATTTGTCTTGAGAATGTTACGATAGACGATATCTGCTATCTTCTCCGGGGGCTCGACGCAATAATTCTGCAGCCAGAAATAAATAATTCCAAACTGGCCACCTAACGTGTAATTGACAAAATGCTCAGGATCCTGAAGGTGATGATCCGTAATGATGTGCATGTAGTTTTCCTTCAGAACCCCCATAAATTTTTGTGTGAAGTTCTGAGCCGGATGAACGGTCATCAATGTACGAAAAAAACTCTGATTCTCATAAATATATGAGAACAAATGATTCAAATAAAGGCGTGATGAAGTACGTAGAGTATCAGAATCCGTCTTTATGACTTCTGCAAATTGACTGCCGATTAAGTTGAGTTCTGATAGATGCTGTTCAATCATATTATCTAGCAAGTCATATTTATCAAGATAGTATGTATAAAAAGTGGAGCGGTTGATATGCGCTTCTTCGCAGATCATTTTAATAGTAATTTCACGAAAACGATGTTGTTCCAGTAGTTTTAAAAACTGTTCTTGTATCAGCGTTTGTTTGTCTGTCATAAGTACCTACTTCTTATCTCTATTATAGTCACTTATTTTATCATAGATTCAAGATTGCGAAAATTAAAAAAGAAGTTGACACTTTATTCATGTACATGTACTATGAGTATAACTTCATAAAACTTATCAAGAGAGATTGAGGGATATGGCCCGATGACATCTCAGCAGCGGACTCAGAAATGAGCACTGTGCTAATTCCATCAAGCTTAGCTTGGCAGATAAAAGGACGTTTAAGACTTTTTAGCTTCTGGCTAAAAGGTCTTTTTTTGATTTTTAAGGAGGCTATCATGGCAATTATTGAAATTGATGAAGTATCAAAACAGTTTCAGACGAAGAAAGGAACAGTGACGGCACTGCAAGATGTGACACTGAATATAGAGAGAGGACAGATATTCGGCATTGTGGGTTATTCAGGCGCCGGTAAGTCCACTCTGATCCGGTTGATCAACAAGCTCGAAAAACCGACGAGCGGTCGCATCATAGTAGATGGTGAAAACATCACTACTTTAAAACCCCAGCTGCTCAGAAAAAGACGGCAGAATATCGGCATGATTTTTCAGCAGTTCAACCTTTTTAAGGCAAAGACAGTCGCAGATAATATTAAATATCCACTCAAGCTGACCAAAAAGTATTCACAAGCAGAACTGGATCAGCGCGTCGATGAATTACTTCAGTTTGTCGGGTTGTCAGATAAGAAACATGATTATCCGGCTCAGCTGTCAGGCGGCCAGAAGCAGCGTATCGGTATCGCCCGTGCGCTTGCAACGAATCCGGAAATTCTGCTTTGTGATGAAGCGACGTCTGCTCTGGACCCCGAAACAACGGATGAAATCCTGCGTCTTCTGAAACGTATCAATCAGGAACTGAACATCACCATCGTACTCATTACGCACGAAATGGAAGTCGTCAAGACAATCTGCGATGAAGTGGCGGTCATGGAACAAGGGCGTATTGTAGAACAGAACAAAGTCTTTGACCTATTCACGAATCCCGTGCATCCGACGACGAAACGTTTTGTCCATTCCGTGCTGAATGACCATGTGCCAAAAGGTGTAGAACCCTCACGGAAGTTGTATCGATTTATCTTCAATCATCAGCAGATACTGGAACCCGTGCTGAGCCAAATTGGCCGCAAGTATGAAGTCGATTTTAATATTTTGTATGGCAGTATAACTGAGTTGACCGACCGTTTATTCGGTAATTTACTGATAGAGGCGGTCGGCTCAGATTACAAGGTCCAGTTTGCCCTGCTGGAGCTGAAGCAATATGGTATTGAAATCAAGGAGGTTGATGGCTTTGCAAGCTGATTTATCTGAATTTTATCCGATTATTCTGCAGGAACTCATTCATACATTGATTATGGTCGGTATTACATTGGTGCTCGCAGCAATGATAGGTATTCCGCTCGGGATATTGCTCTATGCAACAGGACGGGGCCATGTCCTTGAGAATCGTTCAGTGAATATGGCGTTAAACTTTGTGATCAACACCATCAGACCGATTCCATTCATTATATTTCTGGTTGCATTGATACCTGTTACACGTTTCTTGGTGGGCACATCTATTGGCATCTGGGCAGCTATTTTCCCGATGACGCTCGCGGCTTCACTGTCCATCGCCCGGGTTGTTGAGAATAACATCATCTCGGTTGATAAAGGGGTGATAGAGGCAGCGGAAGCAATGGGTTCAACAAAATTCGACATTCTGTTTAAAGTGCTTGTCCCTGAAGCGGCAGGCGCATTGATATTGGGACTGACATTTACGACCGTGTCGCTGATTGAATTCTCTGCTGTTGCTGGCCTTGTCGGGGCAGGCGGCATTGGGTATCTCGCATTTACCTATGGCTATCAGCGGTTTGATGTCGCAGTCATGTTCATTACGGTGCTGATACTGATCATTCTAGTTCAGATCGTCCAATTCATTGGCAATAAGATTGCAAATATATATACAAGTCGATTATAAGGAGAGAAAATGATGAGAAAATTAATTTGGGTTGTCTTAAGTGTGGTAGTATTTTTAGCGGCGTGTGGAGGTAAGGATGATAAAACAGTTAAAATCGGTGTGACAGGGGAAGATAAAACAGTCTGGAATATCATCAAAGAAAAAGCGGCGAAAGATGGTATTAAAGTAGAGCTCGTTGAATTCCAGGATTACACGATTCCTAATAATGCCCTCAACGAAGGTGAAATTGACCTGAACGCATTCCAGCATTTTGCGTTTTTAGAGGAATTCAAGAAAGCACATCACTTGGATATTACACCGATCGGCACAACTGTCTTTGCACCGATGGGTATTTATTCAGAGAAGATTAAAGACATCAAGGAACTGAAAAAAGGGGATACAGTCGCGATTCCTAATGATCCGACTAACCAGGCCCGTGCACTTCGTCTGCTTGAAACAGCTGGCATCATTAAATTAAATGATGACTTTGGGCTGTTAGGCGACCCGTCAAAAATAAAAGAGAACAAATTAGACATCAAAATCAAAGCGATTGATGCGCAGCAGACGCCACGAGTGTTACCGGACGTAGCAGCAAGTATTATCAACAATGGTGTAGCGGGTAAAGCAGGATTCGATACTAAGAACGATCCGATTTATCTTGAAAGTGCGGATGCTGAAAATGCAAAGCCGTACATCAATGTCATCGCTGCAAAAACTGAAAATAAAGATAAAGCCGAATACAAAAAAATCGTTGAATATTATCAGACACCTGAAGTAGCAGAAGCGATCAAGAAAAATTCTAATGGTGGCGAAGTCGTTCATAAGCTGACGGCAGATGAGATTAAGGAAGTCGAAGAAAGCGTGAAATAGAGAAGGTGAACACCCCGTGCTGATGACGGGGTGTTCTTTTACGTAGAGGCTGTCACAGACTGGCCATTTTTCTGTTCTAAAGTCTCTGAAGAAATAAAAACCTTCATTAATATAGCTGTTAATACAGACTCTCATCTTTAAATCTCATTGACTTGTAGTCCTGATCAATACGAGTACTTGATAAGTTCCAGACTGTAATAAAAAATGTAATCGTTTGCGGTTTGAAGACTGGCAAGAAATCCAACACTTTGTTGAATATTGTTGGTTGATAGTGTGATGAAAATCACTATAATATAGTTTATGTGAAAAAAATTAAATGGAGGAATACACATGAAAAAAATAGTATTAATCAATATCTTAACGTTGCTTATCCTTGCAGCTGCTGGTATTGCTGCTTATCATTTCTATGATGAAGCAACAAATTATGTTAAAACAGATAATGCAAAGGTAGACGGTACACAATTAACAATTGCAAGTCCTGCAGCCGGTAAACTGACTACATTTGACAAGCAAGTCGGCGATGAAATTTCTAAGGACGATACAATCGGTGAGGTCATGACGCAAGGTGCGGACGGCAAACCAGCAAAAATGGACCTTAAAATGCCTCAAGACGGTACAATCGTTAAAACTCAAGCAACTGAAAATGGTTTTGTTGGCGCTGGTACACCTATCGCTTACGCTTATGACATGGACAAATTATTCGTTACAGCAAATATTAAAGAAACAGATCTTGATGGTGTCGAAAAAGGTCAAGACGTTGATGTATACGTTGATGGTTACAAAGACACGACACTTAAAGGTGAAGTAGAACAAATTGGTTATGCTACTGCTTCTAGCTTCTCATTATTACCTTCTTCAAACGGTAATGCGAACTTTACTAAAGTCACTCAAGTAGTGCCTGTTAAAATCAGCCTTTCTAAAGACAAATCATTAGACATCTTACCAGGGATGAATGTAACTGTACGCATTCATAAAAACTAAGGAGGTTATCGTATGACCTCATTTATCATTGCATATATCCTATTATCTCTGGCGGTATTCTTTGTTATTAACCGCCTTTTCCTGAGAAGAAAGAAAGTTAAACCGGTTGAACGCGAAGAACAGGTCGTGGAAGAAACACCTGTCTACAATCATCAATCGGAGAAGGTGACTTATGAGCAGCCGATCAAAACACATGTTGAGCCGGAAGTCATCTATAATAGTACAACTCACAGTACACATGAAAAAACAGAAGCGCATCCTGAAGAAGTGATCTATAACAGTGAAGTAGCGCGCGAACATGATAATAGAGAGACCGTTGCTACTGAAGAATCACCAAGAGAATCAGCAGCTCATGCACATGGTCCGAACTTAACTTTCGGAAAAAATATCACTATCCCTAAGATCATCACTGCGCTGATGATCGGGATGTTCGTCGCAATCTTAAACCAGACGCTCATCAATGTCGCCTTACCGGTCCTGATCAATGACTTTGGTATTACGACTTCTACTGCACAGTGGCTGACAACAGGCTTTATGCTGGTCAATGGTATTTTAGTGCCTATCAGCGCCTTTCTGATACAACGTTTCACTTATCGTCAGTTATTCATGACGGCCATGATATTTTTCACAATCGGCTCTCTGATTTGTGCCATCGCAGGCAACTTCCCTGTGATGATGGCCGGCCGTTTGACACAGGCAGTAGGTGCCGGTATCTTGATGCCGCTTGGTACGAACATCTTTATGTCTATCTTCCCGCCTGACAAACGAGGTGCGGCTATGGGTACGATGGGTATCGCATTTATTTTAGCACCTGCACTCGGTCCTACCTTGACAGGCTGGGTCATCCAGAACTATCACTGGAATGTCATGTTTTACGGCATGTTCATCGTCGGTGCGATTGCACTTCTGATTGGAGCCGTGTGGTTCAAAATTGCACAGCCGACGCATCAAGCCAAACTTGATATACCAGGTGTTATTTTCAGTACTATCGGGTTTGGTAGTGTTTTATACGGTTTCAGTGAAGCCGGTAACAAAGGCTGGGACTCAGCCGTTGTAGATTCTACCATTATTATCGGGCTGATTTTCATCGGTTTATTCGTTTTCAGAGAACTGTCAATGGAAAATCCGATGATGGATCTCTCAACTCTGAAATACTCAGGTTTCTCATTCACGACATTGATCAACATCATCGTCACGATGTCATTATTCGGTGGGATGATCCTTCTGCCGGTTTATCTGCAATCCATCAGAGGATTCTCACCACTTGATTCAGGATTGCTGTTATTACCTGGATCACTCTTAATGGGTCTGATGGGACCTATCGCAGGCCGTTTATTCGATAGAATCGGCATTAAACCGCTTGCTATCTTCGGTCTTGCTATCATGACTTATGCAACGTGGGAACTGACTAAACTGAACATGGATACACCTTACAGTCATATTCTGAATATCTATATTCTGCGCTCATTTGGTATGTCATTTATCATGATGCCGATTATGACAGCAGGTATGAATTCATTACCAGGCAGATTAATTCCTCATGGTAACGCGTTCAGTAATACAATTCGTCAGCTGGCCGGTTCAATCGGTACCGCTATCCTGGTCACTGTTATGACGCAGCAGGCAACAGCGCATCTCGGTGATATAGCGGATAATCTGGATAAGACCAACCCTGCCATCATGAATCAGATGCAGCAGGCGGGACAAGCGGTAGGGAATGATGCACTAGGTACTCAGATGATGCTCGGCCGCATGCAGCAGCTTGCAACCATCAATGGTATCAATGATGCCTTCTGGGTCGCTACCGTACTCAGTGCACTGGCACTTATCTTATCGTTCTTCCTGAAAGGCAAACATCATTACCGCTCAGATGAAGCATAAAAGAGAAGCTCAATGCTTCTCTTTTTTTGTATAAAGAACCACTTACATATGAGGTCAAAATAAAAAATACTATCTCTGAAATGGTTAATTTTATATAATAATGTGTAAGGAGTTGTGCGATTTGAAAACGAAATATATTGATAAACGTTACTGGCGCAGATTGCAGAAGAAAGAATATAAAGAACTGAGAATAGAAGATCATACGTTTGACGGCATTGTGGGTCTCGTGACGATGAAGAAAGTGAGAGCTCCCTTACAAGTAGAGGTTGTAGGGACAACGATTACGGTCGCAGAAGCCGGATATCAATGGTTGCAGTTATTGCCTAAAGATAAAAAATACAGCATCACGGCGATGTATGACCGTGCAGGTAAGCCGGTACAGTATTATATCGATATTAATGAACGGAATATATTGGAGATGGGCGAGGCGAGAACAGCTGATATGTTTCTCGACATTCTTGTACTCCCGACAGGTGAATATGAACTGGTGGATGAGGCGGATATCAAGCGTGCGCTCCATAAAGGTGAGATTACGCAGGAACAGTATGATGCAGCCTATCAGACCGCGAATGAGCTGATGCAGCGGATCAGCAGTGACTTTGTCTCTTTTGCTGAAAAAGTAGAATATTGCAGACGGAAAATAGCCCCTATGATATAGAGGCTATTTTTATTAATATTAGAGTAATGATTGAATTCATAGTCAGCAACCGCTTGAATGCAGCTGATTTAATAAACACAGATAAGTATGAAAAAAGCCTCTTTAAAAGAGGCTTCAATCATTAGCTTGTGATAAAGTCGCCACCGTTGATATGAATCGCTTGTCCCGTGATGTAGGTAGAGTCCTGCGAAGCAAGGAAGACATAGGCAGGTGCATTTTCACTTGGTTGACCGCGACGTTCCATCGCTGTTTCTTGTCCGTGTTCCTCTACTTTCTCAGCAGAGAAAGTCGCTGGGATAAGAGGTGTGTAGATTGGGCCTGGTGCTACACTGTTGACACGGATACCTTTTGGTGCCAGCTGCTGAGACAGTGAGCGTGTAAATGCCGTAATCGCACCTTTAGTTGCTGAGTAATCAATCAATGTTTCAGAGCCACGGTAGGCTGTTACACTGCTGGTATTGATGATGGAATCACCTTTAGACATATGAGGCAGGACAGCTTGCGTTAAATACATCATGCCGAAGATATTAGTCGCAAATGTCTCCTGAATCTGTTCCGGTGTAATATCCAGGAAATCATCCTGTGGGTACTGTACGCCGCCGTTGTTCACTAAGATATTGATTTGACCGAAATCGGTGACTACATCAGCAGCGAGTTTTCGACATTGCTCTACGTCCTTTAGATCAAAGGCATAAGCTTTTGCTTTAGCGCCGAGTTCTTCTAAGCGTTTCACCGTATCATCTGCATCCTGCTGTTCATCATAGTAACCGATGGCAACGTCCGCGCCTTCTTTTGCATATAGGATGGCTACGGCACGACCAATACCTGAGTCACCGCCTGTAATTAAAGCCACTTTACCTTTCAGTTTACCGCCTGCTTGATAATCTTCATCTTCTGCGATAGGCTTTGGATCCATTTCATGCTCGCGGCCTGGTTGACCCTCCTGTGTATAACCTTTAATCTCTTTATCAATCTTTTCAAACTTATCCATGAGTGAGCCTCCTCAATTTGTATTATTTAGTTATACCTTTTATAAAGACGCCTAAAACATAGCATACTATATAAGTAAAAGTTGAGATGAATGCTATGACCATGCAACAGGTGAATAAAATAAGAAAAGAGGGCGCGACATGTATGACAGTCATATACATCTAGCTCAATATCGTGATGTCGAAATGATGGATATTCTGTCTCAAGTAGAAGGGGTCATTGCTGTTGCGACAGATCTGGCGAGCAGTCAAAGATTGCTCGATTTAAAAAGAAGGTATGATATCTCCATTACAGCAGGCTTTCATCCTGAGCAGACCTTATTATCAGATGCACAGCTGAACGAACTCGTGGACTGGATACGAGACAACCGGTCAGCGCTCTCTGCCATCGGTGAAATAGGACTGCCGCAATATCTGAGACGGGAAGGAAAAGTCGAAAACGAACAAGTATACATCCATTTACTCGAAACACTCATTCATCTTGCAGGTGAGCTGGAACTGCCGGTCGTTCTTCATGCCGTCTATGCGGATGCTGCGATTGCGCTGCAGCTGCTTGATCAGTACAACGTCCACGGTCACTTTCACTGGTTCAAGGCGACAGACGATTTAATCAATGAAGTTATCAAGGCAGGTCACTTTATAAGCGTCACACCGGATATTCTTTGGAACACCAAGACAAGACGGGTAGCAGAACTTGTACCCCTTGAACAGCTGATGATTGAGACGGATGGTCCTTGGCCGCATACAGGATTTGACAAGTGCGACATTCACGGTCAACTATCTGCTATAATAGATGAGGTCGCAGTCATTAAACAGATGACACGTAATAAAGTGATGGAACAGATCAGATATAATACACGTTCATTCTATCAATTGGAGGCGCATGATGAAAATAGATGATTACCGTTTAATTGTGACATTAGCTGATGCAGAAACACTCAGGAAAGCTGCAGCGCTTCTGTATATCTCGCAGCCTGCCGTCAGTCAGCGCCTGAAGTCGATTGAAGAGGAATGGGGTACAGCTATTTTCATTCGGACGAAGAAGAAGTTGATTGTGACGACACATGGTGAAAGTATTATTCAGCATGCGCGTAAAATGCTGAAGGAAGAAGAGACCCTTAAAGAACTGATTCATTCCTCAGAGGGGGTTGTCAACGGTAAGTTATCAATCGGGGCTTCTTCCTTGATCGGTCAGACGGTTCTGCCTAAAGTGCTTGGTCGTTACATCGAACTTTATCCGGAAGTGAAGATTCAGCTGCAGGTAGGTTCAAGTGCACAGATTTCAGCACATCACCGGGATTTCCATGTGGCGATTATCCGCGGGACAGAAATGATGAACATGACCAACGAGCTCTTTTTAGAGGACAGACATTATTTTATCTATCCTAAAGCTAAACAGCATCAGCTGAGTCAGCTCCCTGTCATAGAATTTCAGGCGGACGCCGCTTACCTGAAAGAAATTGAAGAGTGGTATACCGAACAGTTCGGGCAGCTGTACGCGCCGCAAATACGGACCGATCAAATTGCGACATGTAAAGAACTGCTGCTCAGTGGTGTCGGTATGACCGTGCTGCCGGAAATCGTGATTGGTGATATCGATCAGGAACGATTTGCCGTTGAACTTCTGGACGCCGGACAGGGACATATGACCCGTAAGACTTACATGAGTTATGATCATGATATATTAAGCCTGCCGCAAGTGGAAGCTTTCATCAGCTTGATGAGACAATATCAGTAGAAGGTGACAAGATGGATCTAAGAACAATATTTAATAGCTTCGGTGCACGAGAAGATTATAGGCAGATCATAGAAGAGTTCAATGATTTTATTAAGCTTTACGAAATGGCTCTTCTTGAGCTGCAAAGCGATATCGAAATAATAGAACTGGAATGGCAGACGCGCTATGAATATTCTCCTTTTGAGCATATTAAGACGCGGATGAAGACACCGCAATCACTCCAGAAGAAGATAGAACGAAAAGGCGTGCCATTCACGATTGAAGGTATCCGTGACAATATATTTGATATCGTCGGCTTAAGAATCGTCACGAGCTTCGAGGATGACGTCTATAAGATATATGAGTTGTTAAAAGGGCGTAATGACCTTAAAATAAAAAGAGTGAAAGATTACATAAAGAATCCGAAACCGAGCGGTTATAAAAGTCTGCATCTCATCGTTGAAACTGAGCTGATTCTCTCTGAAGGCATCAGATGGGTTCCGGCAGAGATTCAGATTCGCACGTTAGCGATGGACTTCTTTGCTTCTACAGAACATAAACTGCAGTATAAATACAACACGAAAGAACTCAGTCAGGAAATCAAGGATGAACTGTTTGAAGTGGCACAGGCATCAAGTCAGCTTGATGAAAAAATGACAAGAGTCCGCAATACGATTCTGATTGATTAAAACGTCATAGCGAGCGGGCTATGACGTTAAGTATGACTGAGGCTGCAACTAATTCAGGCGTTTCTGGAATGTCTGACGTTGATCTTCACTCAGTGCTGATACACTGATCGCTTTCTTCAGAAGATTGACGTTTTTCTTATCTGTATACAGGAGTGAGTTGAACTCATCCAGAGTAAACTGTGCAGGATCACGCTCCAACCGTTCGAGCTGACTGTCCGGCTGAACATAGCCTTCTTCAAGCACACGGAAATAACAGCCTGTCGCATGGGCAGCACTCATCATTTTGACAAGTGTCGGGACACCATATTTCTTTGCGATGGTATTGCATGGACCACGGCCTTCTGATACTTGAATAACAGCATCACCGAGTCTGAATGTATCACCAATTGCAATGTTTTCTTTTGTCAGACCGACTGTCGTAATATTCTCACCGAACATCGCGTAATCCGGCATATCTGAAATGAAGTCCTGCCAGAGTGCATAATCCAGCTTATCGTATAGACAGACCGCCTTATTGACACCGCCGTGGCCTTTATAAGCATGCTCGTCTTCTTCAAAACCGAGTCGCGATAAATAATTCGGTTCAGTAATCGGATATTTATTGACGGCAGTCCTTTTAGGGGTGCCGCCCAGTAATACTTTTTCAACTTTACCCGTACATATTTGAATGACTTCATACTCCATATGATCACCTCAAGTTTTACTCCATCATACAATATATTAAGAAAGTACGTGAGAAAATGTTCCGAGATTTAATGAAAATAAAGAACTACAAACTATTCCTGCTGGACATGATACTGCTCGGGATGGCACTCGCGATCACCGTACCCTTCTTCATCCTCTATGCGACTCAGGAACTCGGTATGACCCGTGGCATGTATGGCATCATGATGGCGCTCTTCGCGCTGGCAGGATTTCTTGTGAATACGATTGTCGCTCGTTTTTCAGATAAAGCCGATTTCAAGCGCAAGTATATGATTCTCTTCAGTCTGTCGATGTCGTGTATTGCGTTCAGCAGTTACTTCTTTGTCCAGACGCCTGTCATCTTCATCATGATGTACGTCTTTTTTGCGGGTATGGGTGCACCGGCCATGCCGCAGCTCTATGCATCAGCCCGTGAAAGTATCAACGAGTCTGCTTCCGTCAAGCATGCAGCTTTTGCCAACACAGTCTTACGTTCAATGTTCAGCTTCGGTTTCCTGTTCGGACCGCTTGTCGGGACAGTTCTGCTGAAGCAGTTTGGATATGCCGGTCTTTTCGGCGGAACGATTCTTTGCTATTTAACTGCCCTACTCACAATCATCATCTTCTATAAAGAGGTAGAAAAGAAAGAAGTGGTACGTGAAGCAGGTTATGTTGAGCCTGTTACACCCAACTTACTACGCGACATGTTTCTGTTGATTCCTTTTCTGGCCTTTGTCTTCCTGCATGTGGGACAATGGATGTATACACTGAACATGCCGCTATTTGTCACAGAATACCTTCATGCTAAGGAAGCGAACGTCGGTTATCTAGCGAGTCTCTGTGCCGGACTTGAAGTGCCTTTCATGATTATTCTGGGGATTATGTCAGCAAAAATGGAAACACGAACTCTGCTGATGATCGGTGCTATTCTAGGCGGCGGCTATTACTTCTCCATCGGTATCTTTGATAATGTCGTCGCTATGCTGATCGGTCAGATCGGTCTTGCCTTTTTCCTGGCTATCTTACTCGGACTGGGCATCAGTTATTTCCAGGATATCCTGCCTGATTTCCCGGGTTATGCTTCAACGCTGTTCTCGAATGCGATGATTGTCGGCCAGTTAGTCGGTAATCTGCTTGGTGGCTTTATGAGTGACATCGTCGGACTCAGCAATGTTTTCTTCGTCTCTGCAGCGTTCGTCATGCTGGCCTTTGTCTTACTGATCTTCACGAAACCCGTCAGAATGGAGGATATAGTAGAATGACCACTTTACTCTGGTTACTTATCATTGCTTCGTTTATACTGGCCTTCGTCAGTTTAGTCGTGCCGGTTATTCCGGGCGTGCTGATGATGTGGCTCGGATTTCTGATCTATCATTTTGCCATAGACAGTACCACGCTCTCCTGGTTCTTCTGGATAGTCATGGTCATCATTACAGCATTCATGCTCATCAGCGATTATGTCGCAGGCAGTTACTTCGTCAAACGCTACGGCGGCAGTAAAGCAGGCGAGATCACAGCCCTTATCAGTGTGATAATCGGCAGCTTCACTTTTCCGCCTTTCGGTATCATCCTGTTCCCGCTAATAACGGTTTTTATAGTGGAACTCTTAGTCGTCCAGGATATGAGAAAAGCAATGGACGCGAGTTTAGGTTCATTACTGGGCTTTCTCGCCAGTACATTTGCGAAACTCGTCATGCTGATGGTGATGACGGTATGGTTTATAGGAGACATAAATATCAATTTCTGAAGAAATACTTAATAACCGAAGAGGCCGCTCACTGCTGTGAACGGCCTCTTCGGTTATCTTCCTGACTGGAACAAAGATGCAAAAAGGGGCACTGCTGCAAGCTGCGAACTTACATCAAGTTCATCATCGTGGGCAGATGACTGTGCTGATGCGTCAGGCCGGTCTTCACGTGCCTTCAATCTATGGTCCATCAAGAGATGACAAATAAAAAAGATTCAGGCAGCTGCCTGAATCTTTTTTAACTGTTAAGAGGGGTCAATCCTTTAAAGCCGACTAAATCATAGGCTGTTTTGACTGCTTCGTCGCTAGGGGGTTCGACGTCAGTTAATTCATATGGGATACCGAGCGCCTCCCATTTATGGACGCCCAGCTGGTGATAGGGGAGGATTTCAAACTTTACTACATTATCCAGGGAGTTAACAAACTCACCGAGCTTGATCAGATCTTCTCTGCTATCTGTCAGCCCCGGCACAAGAACGTGTCTGATCCAGACAGGCTGTTTACGGTCAGACAATAGACGCGCAAACTTCAGAATATGGGTGTTAGGCTTGCCTGTCAGCTTTAAATGTTTATCGTTATCGATATGCTTGATGTCCAGCAGGAATAAATCAGTATATTTCTGCAGTTCATTAAAGTGATTCATAAAGGCAGGTGTTTCATTGAAGCAGCCGGCTGATGTATCTATACAAGTAGAAATACCTTCAGCTTTGAGCTGTTTAAATAATTCCTCAAGGAAGGGCAGCTGCAGGAACGGTTCGCCGCCGCTCACTGTCACACCGCCACCTGATGCATCAAAATAAGGCTTATAAGGGAGGATCTCCTGAACCATTTCCTCAGCTGTCACTTCACGTGAAGGTTCACCGATTTGCCAAGTATCTGGATTGTGACAGAATAGGCAGCGTAGTAGGCACCCTTGGGTAAATAAGATATATCTTAAGCCGGGTCCATCTACCGTTCCTAAACTTTCGACTGAATGAATGTGTCCTTTAATCAATTGAAGTCCCCCTAAGCAATTAGTTACATTTTTTCGTGGAATGTTCTGGAGATAACATCCAGCTGCTGTTCACGTGTTAATTTGATGAAGTTAACTGCGTAACCCGATACACGGATAGTCAGCTGTGGATATTCTTCTGGATGTTCCATTGCATCCAGTAAAGTTTCTCTGTTGAATACATTGATATTTAAGTGGTGACCATGCTGCATTGCGTAACCGTCTAACACGCTGACTAAGTTCTGCTGCTGTGCAGCGTCTTCTTTACCAAGCGATTTCGGTACGATGGAGAAGGTGTTTGAGATACCGTCTTTAGCGCAGTCGTATGGTAATTTAGCGACTGATGATAATGACGCTAAAGCCCCTTTTTGATCACGTCCATGCATTGGATTTGCGCCTGGTGCAAATGGTTCGCCTGCTTTACGGCCATCTGGTGTATTACCTGTTTTCTTACCATATACAACGTTTGAAGTGATGGTTAACACTGACATAGTGTGTTCAGAATCTCGGTATGTTTTGTGTTTACGTAATTTGGTCATGAATTCTTCTACTAATTGAACAGCGATATCATCGACACGTGCATCGTTGTTACCATATTGAGGGAATTCACCTTCAGTCTCGAAGTCAACCACTAATCCATCTTCGTTGCGGATCGGTTTCACTTTAGCGTGTTTAATAGCTGATAATGAGTCAGCTGCAACTGACAGACCTGCGATACCTGTAGCCATTGTACGAATAATTTCTGTATCATGTAAAGCCATTTCAATTCTTTCATAGCTGTATTTATCGTGCATGTAGTGAATGACGTTTAATGAATTGATATAGACACCTGCCAGCCATTCCATCATATCGTTGAAGCGTACCATCACTTCGTCGTAGTCCAGATATTCTGAAGTGATCGGTGCAAGAGCCGGACCGACTTGAGCGCCAGATTTTTCGTCCTTACCGCCGTTGATGGCATAGAGTAATGTTTTCGCTAAGTTAGCACGAGCGCCGAAGAACTGCATCTGTTTACCGATTCTCATTGCAGAAACACAGCAAGCGATACCGTAGTCATCACCGTAGCTTTCACGCATCAGATCATCATTTTCATACTGGATGGATGAAGTCTGAATACTCATCTTCGCACAGTATTTCTTGAAGTTCTCAGGTAAACGTGTAGACCAGAGTACGGTTAAGTTTGGTTCTGGTGCAGGTCCTAAGTTATCTAATGAATGCAGGAAGCGGAATGAGTTTTTAGTCACAAGTGCACGGCCATCCATGCCGACACCACCGATTGATTCAGTTACCCATGTCGGGTCGCCAGAGAATAATTCATTGTAGTCAGGTGTACGAGCGAATTTCACTAAGCGTAATTTCATGATGAAGTGGTCAACAATTTCCTGTACTTCTTCTTCTGTCATAACGCCGTTCTTAATATCGCGTTCTGCATAGATATCCAGGAATGTAGAAGTACGACCTAAACTCATCGCAGCCCCATTCTGTTCTTTGATGGCCGCTAAATAAGCAAGGTAAGTCCACTGTACAGCTTCTTTGAAGTTCTCAGCCGGACGGCTTAAATCAAAACCGTAGATTTCGCCCAATTGTTTCAGTTCATTTAATGCGCGGTACTGTTCAGATACTTCTTCACGTAGACGGATGATATCTTCAGACATGGTTGTGGAGATATTATCGAAGTCGCGTTTTTTCTCAGCCATTAAGAAGTCCACACCGTATAAAGCCACTCGACGATAGTCACCGATGATACGGCCGCGGCCATAGGCATCTGGCAGACCGGTGATAATCCCCGCTTTACGACATGCCAGCATTTCTTTTGAATAAGCATCGAAGACACCTTGGTTATGAGTTTTACGGTATTCAGTGAAGATGTGTTCAGTTTCTTTATCAAGTTCATAGCCATAAGCTTCACATGCTGCTTTAGCCATCCGGATACCACCATAAGGCTGCATGGAACGTTTGAATGGTTTTTCTGTCTGAACGCCGACGATGGTCTCAAGGTCTTTATTCAGATAACCTGCATCGTGAGAAGTGATGGAAGAGACCACTTTAGTATCCATATCCCACATACCGCCGCGGTCACGTTCTTCTTTAGTCAGTTCCATGACTTGTTTCCATAATTGTTGAGTTGCAGCAGTTGCTGGTGCTAAGAACTCATCATTACCTTCGTACAGTGTATAGTTCAGCTGAATGAATTCTCTGACATCAATTCGTTTAGTCCATTTCCCTGTTTTGAACCCAGACCATGCAGTTGTTTGTTTTTGTTCATTCTTTAACATAATTTATGCCTCCCAAACATAATGTGATTGAATTCACAATATAATTATATCATGTACGTGAATATAATCACATTATTTATTAATTTTTTTTATTGTTTTTATCGATTCAGTAGTATCAAGGGTTGAGCTGTAATAGAACATACTTTGAAATGAAAGCTGTCTCTATAACAGTTGTTTACCCGGTGGTCTGTTCTCTACTCATCGTGCTAAAATAAGCATATGATAATACACATGAATGATGATCACCCGTTGCTTAAAGAAATCGCTTATTTGCACGAGGCAATTCCTGCTGGCTATAAAGACTGGCAGCCGACGGACCTGGATTACCTCTTAAGAGAAGAGTCACTGAAATTACTGATGCAGCATGAGGGCGATCAGATATTAGCCGTAGTTGAAGAAGAACTGGTAGCCTTCATCTGGTATAAGATGACTGATCATACACACATCAAATCATTGTGGGTAGATCCCCGCCGAAGAGGACAAGGTTATGCAAGCAGACTGAAAAATGAAGTGAAGAGAATGAGCGAAGCACAAGGGATGGCTTATATCAAGGGTACTGTCCATCCCGCTAATAGAGTGATGGTCGCCCTGAACAAGAAATTAGGCTATAATTGGGTAGGTAAAGAAATGAGACTCGAACTCTAGAGGTGGCCAATGATCCGTACGTTATATATCGATATTAATAATGAGCTGAAGATATGCGAATCACCTTATGAAATGACTTCAGAGCCGCGGCTCCTGTGGGTGGATATGTCCGAACCGACATTGCATGAGAACCTTCTGCTCAGCCAGTTCTTTCATTTTCATCCTCTTTCTATAGAAGATGCAGTTTCAGTGAGACAAAGACCGAAATATAAGGAATATGACGACTATCTCTTTTATGTGTTCCATGCCATTGATCTGAATACGATGAAGCCGGAAGAAATAGATGTCTTCATCAATGATATTCTAGTCGTGACCTATCATAAAGAGCATTCAGAAGAAGTCGATAAAGTATGGAATATGATGATCCATAAGAAAGATAACTCGAAAGCATCCACATCTGAAATCATGTTCCTGACACTCGATGCGATTGTCGATAACTATTTTCCGTTCGTCTATGAACTTGAAGATAAAGTGTTCTCTTTTGAGGACAGACATTCAGTGGACATCTCAACAGAGGTACTGATTGAGGAAACCTTTGATTTAAGGGAAGACTTGCTCTTGATCAGACGAACAGTACTGCCGATGAGAGACTTGGTGTATAGACTGCTGGAAGGCAGAATCATGGCGTTATCGAAGAAGCAGAAAATATTTCTGCATCATATCAACGACCATTTGATCAAGCAGGTGGAGATGATTGAATCGTCACGTGAGATGACTGCCGACATCCGTGATAATTACATCTCACTTAACTCATTCAAAATGAATAACATCATGAAGATTCTGACCATCTACTCCGTGATATTCATGCCGCTGACACTGCTTGCCGGGATCTACGGCATGAATTTCGACGTCATGCCTGAACTCCACTGGAAATATGGATACTTGGGCGTCTGGATAGTCATGCTGGTCATTACATTCGGTATGATTCTCTACTTCAGACGGAAAAACTGGTTTTAAAAAGGCCATGTTTCTGAAGAAACATGACCTTTTCTAATATTCAGCGTTACAGTAATAGATGTTATGCCATTCTTTGAACATGGGGCCGTTACTGCCGGTGACTGGATCTGAACCCGGCAGCTTAACACGGTTGATTGTTCTGTTGACAGCCGTTAAGTCATCATAGGAAGTAGCGGTCTCTACTGCATCTTCCGTCGGATAAGCGCCGACAATCCTGAAATCCTCTGACATGGCAAGCCGCTTATGACCGTAACCGGCGGGCAGCAGAAGCACATCGCCTTTATGCACCGTGACGGTCCGGCCGTTCTCACCTCCGATCAGTAGTTCTGCCTGACCTGCTTTAACGCCGAGCACTTCATGGCAATTCGGATGGAAGTGGTGGTAATCAAATACGCCGTTCACCCAGATCTGATGCCAGCCATTGCGTTTAAATAGTTCAGACGGGTCCTCTTTGATATCATGATAAATGATAACCGGCAGCACCATATGATTAGGTGCTGATGGTGAAACGGGTGCGTGTAAGATGGTATGTCTCATAAAATAACCTCCTTTATTTAACAGCTTATTTCCCTTTATCAGATTAGTTAAGCATAGAAAGGAATGATCAGATGGAAATATTTATTATGCTCTCGAGCTTTATTATCGCTACTATTTTATCGACCATTATTCATTACAAGTTTCCGCGGATACCTCTTGTCTTTATTCAGATATTTTTAGGCATGCTCATCTTTCTGACACCGATTCCTATCGTCATGGAATTTGAACCTGAGATGTTTCTGATCGGTATCATCGCACCGCTGTTATTTCTGGAAGGTAATCATGTCTCGCGCATTAAACTGTTGAAATATATAAAACCTGTCGTCCTGATGGCGATTGGTCTCGTTTTTACGACAGTCATCGGTCTCGGCTATATTACACATTTTATCATGCCGCTTATTCCGATAGCCGCTTGTTTTGCCTTGGCTGCTATTATCTGTCCGACAGATGCAGTTGCTGTACAGGCCATCGCACAAGGTAAAAAACTGCCGAGAGGACTGATGACCATCCTTGAAGGAGAGTCGCTGCTGAATGATGCGGCGGGGATTCTGAGTTTCAATATCGCAGTGATCGCCCTGACTGCTCATGTTTTCACGGTGCAGGGGGCTGCGATACAGTTTGTGACGACTTCTCTCGGAGGTGTCATCATCGGGCTGATTATCGGCATTATCTTTGTGCAGATCAGAATCAGATTGTTAGATGGTGGCTTTGAAGAAGAGTATATTTTCAGCCTGATTCAGCTGCTGACGCCCTTCGTCATTTACATGGTTGCTGAAGCCTTTCATGTATCAGGTGTCATCGCCGCGGTTATCGGTGGTATTATTCACGGCATAGAACGCGACCGTTTCAGCCAGGCGACGACTAAGCTGCAGATGGGATATAACTATACCTGGGGCCTGTTATCGACTGTGCTCAACGGCATGGTCTTCACCATCCTCGGCTATATTATTCCGGAGGTGACGCTTGAGATCGTCACTCACGAAAGACAGAATTTAGTGGGGCTGTTAATCCTGACAGCCATCATCTCACTTCTGGTCTACCTCTTCAGATTTATATGGGTTTTCATGCTCTATGACAAGTTTTATATACCTGAGAATCCATTTATCAAAATACTGAATAATCCGGATGCAGGTCTGTCGGAAGAACGTCCTTCACGCTTTAAATATGCGCTTATAGCGACAGTGTGTGGTGTTCACGGGACTATTTCAATGGCGATTGCGCTGACATTGCCCTATGAGATCTATCAGGACCGGTCGTTCATTTACAGAGACGATCTGCTATTTATAACAGCAGGGGTGGTGGTCATCAGCTTAGTTGTGGCTCAGGTACTGCTGCCGCTGCTCGTGGAGAACGATGTTACCCAGAACTCCTCCAAATATTCGTTCAAAGAAGCGCGTATATTCGTGATTGAAAAAGCCATTGAATACCTGCAGCAGCAGACGACAGAAGAGAATACAGCGATTACAGGTAATCTGATTCGACAGAATACGATGCGCCTCAACTTCTATAAGCGTATCCGGGATAATGATGAAAACCCGAAAGAAATCATCAGACTCCAGAATAAAGCGCTCGATGTCGAGGCAGCGGTGCTGGAAGATTTAACGGCCAGCGGTGCTATATCTGAAACTGCTTATCAAAACTATGTCGCCTATGTCGAACGGACACGGTTATTTTCACATACTTCTTTCGTTAAGAAAGTACTGTTCATTATGCGCGTACGTAAAAGTAGACGTAAACTGAGCACGCGTTTCAGTGGAGTAAGTCCTCTTACCTTCAGAAGTCATCTGATTGAACTGCAGAATATCGCCAATAAGGTATACACTGAAGTGCTCTCTGCCTTACTGGAAGAAGCGGGCGGCCATAACCGAATGGAAGTGGCACTTGTCTCAGACACCTACCTGAACCGGGTAGAACAGTTAAAGCGTAATATTGTGAACGAAAAACTTGAGGGTGCGGAAGCACTGATGGCGCTGAATATGATTGGGATGGAACGTGAAGTGGTGCAGCAGCTAGTGGGACGAGGCAAGATTTCCCCTGATGTGGCAATTGAACTGCGACAATCCTTGAACTATGACGAAATGATTCTGCTTGATAATCAGAGTTAATGTTTCTCGATGTAAGGGACAGGGAATGAAAAAGCTAAGAATATTAGAAAAAGGATGATGACCATGCATGAAGAGAAGTTTGTTCTGATTGAAAATAAGGAAATAACTTTAAGAGAGCTCGCTAGTGAACTGGAAGCCATTACGGGTTATACGGTGACGGACAGCTTCGGGGATATCAATCGTATCGTTGCCCAGAAGCCGAATTTTGATGATGACTTTGAAACATTTCTAGTCACCTATGAATTCAACGAGACAGCTGATATCGTGGATGCGACGGTAACCACACCGCGTAATGAGAAGATTAACTTTAAAACAGACCCAGTGAAACTTCGTCTATTATCTTACAAATCCATATAACCTCAAGAGCATCTGATTTTTACGGAAATCAGATGCTTTTAATATTAAAGAAAGGACAGTCATGGTATGATTTAGGGAAAGAGCAACAATAATTGAGGGATAAAATGAAGAGAATAATGATCACAGCACTTGCAGCACTCCTTCTCGCTAGTCAGTCCGTTATAGCGGATGGTGCTGAAAAAGTGAAAACTAACCCAGAAATCGTTCAAAAAAGAGATTTTCTCCCTACTTTCGGTATGCCCGCTTTTAAATCAAGAAAATATAGCGGTCCTGTGACGAAAGAGAACGTACTGATTGTCATGATGGATTTCAGTGACAGCAAGCAGTCGACGCTAAAACCGGGAGTCGGCCGCTATTCACCGGCTGCAAATGCTTCAAGAAACTATTATCCGAAATATACGAAGGAACATTACAGAGATTTATTTTTTGCGGATCGTTTTAAAGGGTCAGACGGCAAAAGCTATCGCACTGTAAAAAATTATTACGAGATTTCCTCAGGAGGCAGTTTTACATTAAGCGGTCAGGTATCAGGGTGGTATCGTGCGAAGAAGCCGCTCAGTTATTATGGCGTCAATGAGGATGCGAATGATGATGCCCATGTCCATGAACTGATCATGGAAGCAGCGGCACGTGTCGCTAAAGACAAATCCATCAATCTGAAAAAATATGATCGCTATGATTATTATGACCGGGATCAGGATGGCAACATCAACGAACCAGACGGCATTATTGATAAATTTATCGTCGTTTTCAGCGGTATCGGAGAAAGTGAAGGAGGCGGGGCGCTCGGCACGAATTCAATCTGGGAGCACGTCAGTGAAGTAGGCTCGCGCCCTCATACCATTCCCGGCACTTACAGTCGGACCTCCAAGTTCCCTGGACATCGACTGGCGATAAGCGAATACGGGGTGATGGCAGAAGATAGTTCCGTCGGTACATTCACGCATGAGTTCGGTCATATGCTCGGACTCATTGATGAATATGACACCTCCCGCTCGGCTGGCAGTCATGCAGGAGAACCTGTGCGTTACTGGTCACTGATGAGTTACGGTGCAGATGCAGGTAAATTGGTCGGCTCGAAACCTGTCGGCTTAAGTCCGCTGGCTAAATCTGACCTGCAGATGATGTACGGCGGGAACTGGCTGCGCGGAGCGGTCATCAAATCCACTGATATCACGAAAAAAGGCAAAACCTATCTGCTGGATCAGGCCAGCAGTAAAGGGTGTAATAATGACATTCTGCGAATCGAACTGCCGGACATCAGAAAAAGACTGAAATCGGGCCGCTATAGAAACTATCAGCAGTATTATCTGGTTGAGTGGCGCACCCATAACGGGCTAGATAGCGGACTCAGTGAAATATACGATCCATTCGGCCGAAACTATTACGGTAAAGGCATGCTGATCTGGTATGTCAACGAATATTACCGTAATAATTCCGCGTTGATCAATCACCCGGGTAAAAGTTTAGTGGGGGTAGTCGATGCGACGCCGAAGACCCTGACTTCTAAGACAGGTCATGCACCGACGACAGATATCCAGATATTTGATGCCCCGTTCAATACGAAGCGTTACGGCAACTATAATAAACTGTCAAATTACTTCTTCAAGAAAAGCAACACAGACCCAGTACCTGTTTTTTCTGACTACAATTATACCCAGGCGAAACTGGATAATCTGATGCTGCCTGAAGCTGGACGAGTACTGCCGCAATACGGCATTAAAATGCGAGTAGTCGAGCAGAATAAAGAAGGCACAGTCGCTAAAATAAAAATATATAAATAATAAAAATGCACATTTCAATATGAGATGTGCATTTTTATTTTTAAGAAAATATATCAGAAAATTTAAAACACTTATTTACAACTCATTCGAATTCCGACATAATAGATTTAATCAAACACAAGGGGGCCTTTATTTGAAGAAGAAAGTTATTTCATCTGTCTTGACACTAGGGATCATTTCATCGGGTACTGCATTTGCGAGTGACTATTATAAGGGAACGGGCTTTGACAGTGTCATTGCCAATGAAGACCGTTTAATTGAGATGCTGAAACAAGAAGGGGTCTTAAAGGAAAATGCTTCACGTGCTGAAGCCGAAAAAGTAGTAAAAGCTTATGTGAAAAATAAAGGGGAAGCAGCGACAGAGAAAGTAAAAAATGAAGGCAAGTTCGTCAAGAAGTTCAAGAAAGTCACCAATCAATCCAACAAAGCAAAAGATAATCGCTTCGTTAAAGGAAAAGGACAGAAGAATGGCCATGCTAATGTCCTGAAACCTGTGCAGCTGGAAGGTTATAACGGCGAAAAGCGTACAGACAAAGTCCTGCTCCTCGCCATTGATTTCCCGGACTACAAAAACTCAACTATCACAAAAGAAGAAAGTGATATGTTCTATGAAGATTATCCTGTTGATCATTACCAGCAGATGGTATTCGGTGATAAAGGATTCAAAGGGCCGAATGGTGAGAACCTGCTTAGTATGAAACAGTTCTATCAGAATCAGTCAGGTGGCAGTTACGATATTGATGGAGAAGTCCATGGCTGGTACACGGCTGATCACCCGGCAGCCTATTACGGCGGCAACTATCCTGACGCTGATGGCAGTGACGCTCGTCCGAAGGAACTTGTAAAAGAAGCGCTTGAAAAAGCGGCACAAGATCCAACACTGAATCTATCAGATTATGATCAATGGGACCGTTATGATTTAGATGGTGACGGCGTGCTGAATGAAAAAGACGGCATCGTTGACCACGTCATGATTATTCACGCTGGACCAGGTGAGGATGCTGGTGGTGGTCGTTTAGGCCCGGATGCTATCTGGTCTCATCGCTGGAGCCTTGACTTCAATAACCAGGGGGAACCTTACACCATTCCGAACACCAAGTCTGGACTGAATCAGTTTGGCGGTAAACTGGCGGTCATTGATTATACTATTGAACCTGAAGACGGCGCTACCGGCGTATTCTCTCATGAGTTCGGCCATGATTTAGGACTTCCTGATGAATATGACACAATCTATTCCGGTAAAGGGGAACCGGTCTCATATTGGTCAATCATGTCAAGCGGTAGCTGGGCAGGTAAAATTCCAGGTACAGAACCAACAGGTTTTGACGCATATATGAAAGAACTGCTGCAGAACTACCACGGTGGTAACTGGCAGACAGGCAGTGAAATTGATGTCAAAGACGTCACATCGACTCCGCAGTCCTTCACACTAGATGAAGCTTCTAGTAAAGGGACAAATGATGATGCAGTGAAAATCACGTTACCTGATAAAGAAACACAGGTGGTCAAGCCGGCTGAAGGCACTAAAACTTATTTCAGTGGTGCCGATAACAATCTGCTGACATCGATGACGACAACAGTAGATTTAACAGGCAAAAAAGCAGCAGCATTATCATTTAAGGCTTCATACGATATTGAAAAAGGTTATGACTATGCCTATGTACAAGCCTCTACAGATGGTAAGAACTGGACTAACCTGGCAGGTAACATTACGAATAATGATGACCCTGAAGGTTCAGGTGCCAATGCGGGTAATGGTATCGACGGCACAAGCAACGGCTGGGTAGATGCTCAATTCGATCTGTCAGCATATGCAGGCAAAAAAGTTCAGCTGCGCTATCTATATGTCACAGACGCGGGTGCAATCGGATCAGGCCTCTATATCGATGATATCAAGGTCAATGCAGACGGCGCTACACTGCTGGCAGACGGCGCAGAAAATACTGCTAGATTTGATCTGAATGGTTTCTCAGTGTCAGACGGTAAGAAATACAGCAAAAACTATTACCTGCTGCAGTGGAGAAGTCATCATAAGATTGATGAAGGACTGGCACATATTAAACGTGCAGGTAACTTAATGAGCTTCAACCAAGGCTTGAACATCTATTATGTGGATGAAAGCTATTCTGATAACCATGTAGCGAAACATCCAGGCTATGGTTATATCGGTATCGTCGATGCAGACCAGAACGCACTGAAATGGAACGGTGCCAATTCATCTTATGCATCTACGCAGTATCAGGTTCGTGATGCCTCATTCAGCATGACGGCGCAGGAGCCGCTTCAATTGAAACTTGACGATGGTTCAACGCTTGTTGATAATAATCTGAAGTCAAGCGTTCTCTTCAACGATCAGAATGACTACTCTAACCCAGCACAGCCACACGCCGGTAAAATCTTACCGCAATACGGCCTGAAAGTGAAAGTGGTCGCAGAATCTAAAGATAAGTCAGTCGGTAAAGTTATCGTCTATAAATAAAAAATGCCACTTCGGTGGCATATTTTATTTGCTATAATAGAGACGAGGTGAGGAGATGAATTATATAGAGACGGACCGCCTGATTCTACGCAACTGGCAACAGAAAGATCTGCCTTTATTCCAGCAGATGAATGCTGACGCTGAAGTCAGACGCTATTTTCCAGACCGGCTGAGCTATAAAAGATCGGAAATCATTTTTCAGCAGATGCAACGCGATATAGCAGAAAACAACATCGGTTTATTTGCAGTAGAGCTCAAAGCGACCGAAACGTTTATCGGTTTCATCGGCATGCACTTACTGGAGAAGAATAAGTGGTTCTCCCTTGCTGAGATGCCTTTTTATGAGATTGGCTGGCGTCTCCGCAAAGAGGCGTGGGGGAACGGCTATGCGACAGAAGGGGCCGAGGCCGTCCTTTCTTATGGACGAGAAAGGATTGATGGTCCTATCTACAGTCTGACAAGTGTCAGAAATCTGCCGAGTATTCGCGTTATGCAGAAAATCGGGCTCGCTGAATACAGAACGTTCAATCATCCTATGATTCCGTCCGGCCATCCCCTCGAAAAACATGTGCTTTATAAGGATCAAAATGATACTGATCAGTAGCTGTCTTGTCGGGCACCCTGTTCGTTATGATGGTCGTGACCAGTTAAATTCACGTCTTAAACAGTTAGTGGAGGACGGGAAGGCCATGCCGGTTTGTCCGGAACTGATGGGCGGGCTGCAGGTGCCTAGAGAGCCGGCAGAAATAAGGGGAGGGGACGGAGAAGCGGTCTGGCAAGGTCAGGCGCGCGTCGTTACGCGCTCCGGTCAAGACGTCACTGCGCAGTTTAAGGAAGGGGCACTGCAGACGCTTGCTATGTGCCGGCAATATCAAGTGACCCTGGTGATATTAAAGGAATATAGCCCGAGCTGTGGCACTCAAATGATTTATAACGGTCAGTTTGACAGCACTAAACAGCCGGGGCTCGGTGTCACATCAGCACTCCTCAGACGGAATGGTATTCAGGTCATCAATGAAAAAGACCCTCTACTTGAGGGTCATGGATTGGATTAAGGCGTCCGGTTCTTCTTCCAGAACTGCCAGTGATAGATAACGCTCGTCTAAAAATCCGCGGTCATGCATTTCAAGCAGCATCTGGTAGAGCGTATTATAATAGCCGTCTATATTATAGATACCGATGGGTTTATGATGAAGCTCCAGCTGTGCCCAAGTGAAGATTTCAAAGAACTCTTCCAATGTACCGGCACCTCCCGGCATCATAATAAAACCATCAGAGTAATCAGCCATCATTTTTTTACGTTCATGCATATTGTCGACAATATGCAGTTCTGTCAGTCCGGTATGCGCGACTTCTTTATCTCGCAGGAAACCCGGAATCACACCGATGACTTCACCGCCATGCGCGAGTACGCTGTCAGCAATGACACCCATCAGTCCGACGTTACCGCCTCCATATACTAAACGGATGTTGTGGGCGGCAAGATAAGCGCCTAATTTTTTGGCCTGTTCGGTATAAATAGTTGCCCCGAGACGGGAGCCGCAGAAGACTGCTACTGATTTCATGGAAAAAATCCTTTCTAAATATGTTATCATTAGGGCAAGAGGTGACGGTATGATCAGAATTATGAAAATATATCCTGGAATGGAGATTCCGTTAGAACATTACTCATTATCACTCGGGCAGATGAGATTTTCCGGCCATCCTAAATATATCATTAATCGAAAAAAAGCGGATTACCAGCCTTTTGTTATATTAAAAGATAATGAAGTGATCGGTGTATTTGCCCTGGAAACAGGCAGCATCCTGCCAGTCATGGGTGCGGATGCCGATGCTATCTATCTGCGCGGCTTATCTATCTCAAGTCAGTATCAAGGCAAGGGTTATTTCAGACAGGCGCTACGGGCAATAGAAGAATACTGTTCTAGTCTCAATAAATCAGAACTGTACTTGATGGTCAATGTGAAAAATGATAATGGCTATTATGCATTTATCAAGACAGGTTTTGTAGACAGGAAACGAATGGTGCGGCAAGGATTTCTTAACTTAAAAGTATTATCAAAAACCATCCACAATCATTGATTAAGGATGGTTTTTTTCAGTTGGTCTTTAAAATAGGACTTGTCAGCAGGTGATAAGGCTTTCGGACCTTTAGTACGGTGTCCTGCCCGTCGCATCTGCTGAGAGGTATGTCGAACTGCGAGCAGCTGGTCAATATTATCTTGCGTATAGCGGTTGCCGTTATGATGAAGAATGATGGCTTTCTTATTAAGAAGAAGACTCGCTAGCCCGTAATCCTGAGTAATGACGATATCTTCTGGACGTGCTAGGGCGACGATTCTGTAATCTGCACTGTCTGCGCCGTCATCGACATACTGAACCGAGACGTATGCAGGGTACTGTTTAGAAGTGAAGTGATTGAAGTTTCGTACCAATATCACTTCAAGCTCATGCTTACCCGCCAGCTCAATGATTTCGTCAATCACCGGACAGGCATCAGCATCGACGATAATCGCCATTTAATATTTGCCACGTCGTTCGATATGAGCAGCCATCTGTTGACGATGGGTCTCGAACAATGGTGCATTAGAGTAATCCTCATCATGATTGAAATCGTAAACTGTTTCCGGCGTTTCTACTTTTGTCTGCGGACGCAGCCGTGTAAATGCACTTAAAAATGAAGCGGAATCTGCTTCTTTCTTCTTCATTCCTTTTAATTCTGCTTGATGTTTTTTCTTCGCTTCTTTATCAGCTTTCGTCAGCTCTTCTTTCATCTGCTGCTGGCGTTCTTTCAGTCGTTTTTCTTCTTCTTTCTGACGTTGACTGATAGCTTTTTCGAGCTGCTTGCCCATCTGTTTTGTTTCTTTGACCTTCTTGTTTTCTGCACGGTTCTCCTGAATATTCTGGGCAGTCGACGCTACAAAATGAGAGGCAGCGACAGTTTTGTCTTTTACATTTCTCGTCGTCTGAACCACTTTCTGCGTTGTATCCACTGTTCGGTCTTTCGCTTTTGCAGCGACATCTTTCGTAGCGATAGCCGTATTCACCGTCTTCTTTTTGATAGCGACATAATCAGGGTTTTCTTTTAAGCGGTGGCGTTCATTAATTAGGGGGACGAGGATAAGAGCCCCTAGGTTTACAGCGGTTTTAATTTTATCATTCATCGTCATTCTCTCCTTCATAAGGTCGTATTAATAACTTCATCTTACCCTGAATATGCTTAAAATAAACGGCTGTCACAAGGACAACCGTCATTTTACTCTTCAAGACTATTCGTAATTTTATCTGTTAAATACATTAAATGCTTGTAATCTGCGTATCTGATACCGGAATGCACAAGCATCTCCTCAGGGATTTTATTGATTTGTTCAACCAACGTTTTACCTTTAGATGTTAAATGGACAAGTACGATCCGTTCATCTTCACACGAACGGATTCTCGTCACTAATTCAGCCAGCTCCATCTTTTTAATGATAGGGGTGATAGTACCGGACTGAAAAGCCAGCCTTTCGCCTAATTTCAGGACAGGCAGGCCGTCTGACTCGTTCAATACCATGAGAACCAGATACTGCTGATAACTCAGCTGATAAGGCTTCAGTAATACGCGGTTATAATATTTAATCAGTTGATGCTGTGCATGATAAAGATGATAATCAAGCGATGATATTTTATTCATAGTTACTCCTCAACAATAAAAAATTAAATCCCTTTACCGATACCGAAACCGAAGTAGAGCACCGCAATAATTGCGACAAGAATCAGTCGATAAATGGCAAATGGTATCAGTTTGACACGGTTGATCAGTTCCAGGAACAGTTTAATGGATAAAACGCCGAAGACGAAGGCGAAAATAAATCCTAGAATGTAGAACCATGTCTGATCAGCATAGATGTACTGATAATTACTGATCAAGCTTTTGGCACTGGCAGCAGCCATGATAGGCACAGCCATCATAAAAGTGAAATCAGAAGCTGCTTTATGGTCAAGCTTCGTCAGAACACCTGCTGAAATGGTGGAACCAGAACGTGAGAAGCCGGGCCAGAGCGCCAGGATCTGGACCAGACCGATAATGAAAGCCTGACGATAAGTGATGCTGTCCACCGTCTGCGGCTGCTGAACTTTCTTCGCATATATATCTGCTGCAATCATCAATATAGCACCGAGCGCAAGGCCTATAAGGACAGTAGGTACAGAGAATAAGTGTTCGTCGATGAAATCATCAAACAATAGACCAGCAATACCTGCCGGTAACAAGCCGACGATGATGTGCGACAGCTTAAGACGATGAGTCCCGCGTTCTGCTTTAAAGCTGAGCATATCGACAAAACGATGTCTGAAAATCCATGCCGCAGCGAGTATTGAACCGAGCTGAATCACAATTTTAAATGTATTGGCAGATTCTTTTGATCCGAGAACCTGTGCTGAATGCAGCCACATATCATCCACTAAAATCTGATGACCTGTAGAAGAGACAGGCGCAAACTCTGTCAGACCTTCAACAATCCCTAAAATAATCGCTTTTAACAGTATAAAGAATTCCATTTCTTAACCACCTTGTGTTATATCATTTTCTTTGACAGTATAACACATCACCATGTCATAATAATATTTTTAATGAGCGGGAGATGCAAAGCGTATTATTTTTGTTTTCCACATTTATCATTATAATATAACTGAGGATGTGAAAATGTGAAATATTTAACAAGTTTATCTAAACGTTATCTCTATATACATGTATTATTAGTCGCTGCTTCCTTGTCACTGGCCGCTATTATTATTTTGCAGAGTCTGAATATCGGACAGCTGATAGATGGTGTTCTTCACCAATCTATACCTTATCAGTTATTAGCTATCATTCTTGCCATACTAATCGGAAGAAGCGTCCTGCATTTTGCCATAAAATGGCTCGGTGTAGTGCTCAGCGCCAGAATCAAGCATCAGCTGCGTCGGTCAGTGATCGATGAGAAACGACCGGCCGCTGATACTTTGAACTTATCAACTGAAGGAATCGAAGGGATTGACAGTTTCTATGCTGACTATCTGCCGCAAGTCTACCGCTCTGCTATCATTCCGTCAGCCATCATTGTTTTTCTTCTGTTCTTTCACCGGAATGCAGCCTTGATCATGCTGATCACTGCACCGTTTGTACCGTTATTCTATATTATCATCGGCATCAATACCGCTAAAAAAGCGACGGATCAGATGACGGCACTTAATCAGTTTGCCGGTTATTTCCTTGATGCGATACGCGGCATTGTGACGATCAAACTGTTTAATAATGAGGCCCGCGTTAAACAGGATATTGCAGAGAAATCTGAAGGATTCAGAGCGAAGACGATGATTATCCTGAAGACGGCTTTTCTGTCCACACTGATGATTGAATTTATCACGATGCTGTCTATCGGGATTATCGCCCTTGAAATAGGACTCGGTCTGATCGTCTTTAAAACCATTTCTTTCTATACGGCGATTGTCGTCCTGATGCTTGCACCGGAATTCTATAATGCGTTAAAAGATTTAGGTGCTGCTTTTCATACGGGTAAACAGGCGGAAGGTTATGCGGAACTTCTCAGCGGACAGGGGGCAGAGCGCATTCAGTATGCTTATTCAGTTCGTGATACTATTAAAATGAATACACAACTCGCTTATTCAAACTTCAGTATGCAGATTCACGATGAACTGCCAGTGCGTCATGCCGTGATCTTCGGTCCGAGTGGAGCAGGTAAATCCACTTTCGCGAAAATGCTGTCAGGTGTAGAGACTCATGGCCATGGTCAGATTGAGCTGCCTGCTTATCTTGAAAATAATATGATCTATATGTCTCAGCAGCCTTTTGTGATGAATGATACACTTCGACATAATGTCACGATGTTTAATCCGGTCTCTGAAGAGGCACTACTCTCTGCTGCAAGACAGGTCGATATGCTGGAACGTATTCAGGCTCTGCCGCAAGGATTCGATACCGTCCTCGGCAGTGGCGGCGAACAGCTGTCAGGTGGAGAAACACATCGACTGATGCTGATGCGAGCGCTATTGAATCCGGCAGCCATGATTATTTTTGATGAGCCGACTGCCATGCTCGATGCAAAGACAGCAGGCATTGTGAGAGCTACTTTGAAAGAACTGAGTGAACGATCCATTGTTTATACGATTGCGCATCAGCGGACAACTATTCAGTCAGCTGACTATCTGATTTATATTGAAGCAGGCAGAGTGACGCATGGTAAGCCTGCAGATTTCAGGGAGCAGGAATTTTATCAGGTGGTGATGCAGGATGTTTAAATGGATTAACAAAAAGACTTACCGCTCTCTGTCACTGGCTATTGTCATCGGTGTGATCGGTGGCTTAACGGCTATCGGTATGTTCAGTTTGAGCGGCCTTATGTTGTCGAAAAGTGCCTACGGTGTCCCGCTTTATTCGCTGATGATTCTCGTGGCTTCCATCAAACTGCTCGGGGTAGTGCGTGCAGTGGCTCGATACTTTGAACGGCTGATCAGCCATGATGCCACATTCCGTATGTTGAAGGAAGTCAGAGTGAGTGCATTTGATCAGCTGATGCTGGACTTTGTCAATCTGCATCAAAAATGGCGTCTGTCCGAACTTCTGCAGCGTACTGTCAATGATATCGAGAAGCTGCAGAATGTCCTGTTAAGAGTGATCTACCCGCCAGTGGTGGTGCTGCTTACTGCGCTGAGCGTCTGTGGCATCTATGCCTTCTACGACTGGCAGGCAGTACTGGTTATTGCCGGCGTGATGCTGATAATATTGATCGCACTGCCGCTTATATTCAGTCATATACTCAGCCGGCTGACGGCTGCAACAAGAAGCAGTCAATCGAGCTTTATGTCTCTACTGACAGATTATCAATTAGGCCGTGAAGATTTAGCAGTGTTCGACCAGGAAGGCCGGTATGAACACAGGCTGCAGGTTGCGCAGCATGCATTTGAAAAAAATCTTCTGCGGGAGAAGCAGCTGCTCGCTCTCTATGACTTTCTGCTCAACCTATTCAGTATGCTGGCCATCTGGGGTGTGCTATTTGTGATGCTGGACCGCACCGTCCTGATGTACGCAAGCATCGTCATGGTCACTATTACTTTATTTGAAATGGCCGTTCCGATGACCAACTTCCCTTTCTATTATCAGGAAACGAAGCGGGCGAGTGAGCATCTGTTGACATTTTCTGCACCGGAAGTTAAAACACAGCCGGCCCGTGTCCTGCCGATTGAACTTAATCACCTCACCTTTAGCTATCCCGGGCAGACGCGCCCGGTTTTAGACCATTTGAATATGACGATACAGGAAGGTGAAAAAGTAGCGATTGTCGGCAGCAGTGGTTCCGGGAAGTCTACTTTGATGAATCTGCTAGCAGGGCTCTATTCAAGTGATATTGTGACGGGCGGCGTATCGATGCAGGACATCGACCGTGAAAGCTATATGAATGAACTGAATGTCATGCAACAGAAGAATCATTTCTTCCAGGGGACTGTGCAGGACAATCTCTTCAGCGATCACACTGAAGCCATCAATCAGTATTTACAAGATTTCAACTTACCTTTTACAGCTGAGAGCGAAATCAGTGAATTTGGTCGTAATTTATCCGGGGGTGAGCGGCAGAGACTGCACTTTATAAGAATGCTGCTCAGAGATAGAACGCTCTGGCTGCTCGATGAACCATTCAATGGCATCGATGCCGTGAATAAAAAATTGATGATTGAACAGATTCTTCAACAAAAAACGGTTGTCGTGATCAGTCATGAACTTGAAATCTTACGGGACTTTGATATGATTTATGTATTGGAAGATGGAAAATTGATGGAGTCTGGTCAGTTCGAGTCATTAATGGAGAGACAAGGCATTTTCTATCATCAACTTCTATTGGAACGCCAGAGAATTAATTAGGAGGACAACATGACAAAAATAGCATGGTTAGTCGATACGGCGGCGGGATTTACGAAGGAAGAAATTGCAGAACATGATCTATATGTCGTGCCGATGGGCCTGATCTTAAACGGTCACAGCTATATCGATCAGGTCAATCTGTCAACAGAGGAGTTTTATCAACTGCTGCAGCAATATGGTGAAGGGGCAAAATCTTCTCAGCCGAATTTTCAGGCGATGCTGAATACGTATCACAAAATCAAAGAAGATGGGTACGATGCTGTGATCGCTGTTCATCCGACGAGCGAATTAACAGGGTCCTATCAGAATTCTCTCACTGCGAGCAGTGAAGTCGAGATAAAGTCAGCGGTTATTGATTCACGTACGGGTTCTTATCCTTATAAGAAAATGGTTCTTGAAGGGATGGCACTGACTGAAAACGGAGAATCCTTCGACACAGCGGTGAGTCATATTAAGCAACGAGTGAACGACTCTGTGCTTTACCTGCAGCCTAAAAATCTGCAGCAGGTCAGAAGAAGTGGCCGGCTCACTGCCTCACAAAGTTTCCTGGCAGGTCTCCTCAGTATCCAGCTGATTCTAAGTCTGGAAGAAGGTAAGATCATTCCTTACGAAAAAGTCAGAACGCGGAAAAAAGTATTTGACCGAATGATAGAAATAGTGGAAGATGCGATTGAAAATGATAATATCAAGGAAATCTGTGTACTGAATTCCGGAGATAAAGAAGAGGCACAGAAGTATGTAGAACGATTACAACAGGATTATCCGGACCTCATTATTCACGAGGATTATATGGTGGCAGTCGCCAGTGTCCATACAGGATATGGTACAGTATCAGTGGGCTGGCTTAAAAATTAAAATAACCTGAGCACATGCTCAGGTTATTTTATTATTCATATTATGAACCATCTTATCCAGCAATTCTTTCAGCTCGTCGATTTCCTGATCTGAAAGAATATCCTTCTCCAATAAAACGTCGGTACAGTTCTGGAGCGGTTCCTGAAGTTCCCGGCTTTTATCGGTGAGATGAACGAATACCTCCCGCTGATCAAGTTCGGAACGCTTGCGAACGATGAGGTCATTCGCTTCCATACGCTTGAGAAGAGGAGAGATAGTACCTGTATCAAGTGCCAGTGCCTCAACGAGTGTCTTGACATTAACCGGTGACATCTGCCAGAGTATGGAGAGAACGAGGTACTGCGGATAAGTAAGATTATATTGTTTAAATACTTGATTAGTATAGAAGCGATTCATCTTACGCTGTGCGTTGTAGAGACTGAAACACAGCTGTTTGTCGAGCTTGAAATTATCGGACATTGAATTCCCCGCCTTAAATATATTCTGAGTTGTATAATACTTACTAACCTTATTATAAAAACGTGGCTAATTCAAGGCAATAATATTTGAATAACATGTAAATGTGATTAAAAACTGTATGTGGGAGGATTTTATGGGTAAAATTAAACTCTATATTATAAGTGGTTTTCTAGGCAGCGGTAAAACAACACTGCTGAAACAGATGCTGACACAATGGCACGACCAGAAAGTAGCCATTCTTATGAATGAACTCGGACAGTTTAATGTAGATTCTACTATACTAGGTGACAAAACACCGATGAACGAACTGCTGAACGGTTGTATCTGTTGTGACCTGAAAAGTGATGTTGAGGTTCAGCTGCATGATATCAGACATCGTCATCAGCCGGACATCATCATTATTGAAGCAACCGGGGTAGCGCATCCCGTTGAAATCTATGAGGCATGTCTTGCGCCTTCTTTGACGTCGTTCATTCAGATACAGTCCATATTGACCTTAGTTGATGGGCCGCGGTTTCTTGACCGTGCCCAGTATAGTGTCACGACTGTCCACCTGATGGAGGAGCAGGTGCGCTATGCACACAGTGTCATCATCAATAAGAAAGATTTAATGAGTGCTGACGATATCCGTTCAGTTACTGAACAGGTTGAATCATTGAATCCCGCGGGTGAGGTCTTCGTGACTTCCTACTCTGAAGTCCCGGACACAGTATTTGCAGGAGAAGGGGTGAGACCTGGCATCCACCAACATCACCATCATGGTATCCAGTCCATGGTCTATACGTTTACTGCGCCGATAGATAGTCGCAGATTCGTCAGCTGGCTCAGATCGTTGCCGGAAAGCGTACTCAGAATCAAAGGTTACCTCAAGTTCAGAGAGAATCCTGGCCAGGTGGTTCTGTTCCAATATTCCTATGGTATCCCGCAATATGAGCCTGAAGAGATGAACCTGCCCCTTAAGCTGGTGGTCATCGGCGAACAGCTGGATAAAAATAAGATGCTGGACCAGCTGGACCAGCTGCAATTCAGTTAAGACAATCAGAGGATTGTCTTTTTTCGTGCGTGAATTTGAAAGTTTTTGATTGGTTTTGATAGTTTTTGATTGATTTTTGTAAACGGTAACATTATACTGAAATTGTGATAAGGGGGTCAGAGAATGCTTACTGAAAAACGTCATGAAATGATCTGTGACATGCTCAGTCAATATGACATTGTCACACTGCAGCAACTGACAGAGACGATAGGCAGCAGTGAATCTACTATAAGGCGTGACTTATCTGCACTGGAAGAGAAGGGTCAGTTAATCCGAGTCCATGGTGGTGCCAAACAGATATCAGATCAGCACGACACAGAGCTCAATATCAAAACAACAAGATTCGTCCGTGAGAAAGACGGAATAGCGAAACAGGCAGCTGCACTGATAAAAGACGGTTCCTGCATCTACCTGGATGCAGGGAGCTCAACACTCGCAATGATTCCCTATCTCACTCAGCGCGATCTGACAGTCGTGACAAATAGTGTGACCCATGTGATGGCACTCATTGAGCGGGGGATCAGGGCGTTGATGATTGGTGGCTTGGTCAAGCCTAATACGATGGCTAACGTCGGCTGTGCTGCTGAGGAGATGCTGAGGACATTTAACTTCAGCATGGCTTTCATCGGCGTGAACGGGGTGGATGCTGATAATGGATTTACAACGCCTGACCCGGAAGAAGCGGCCATCAAGCGACTGGCCATCAGACAGAGCAGACAGAGCTATTATCTGGCTGACGAATCGAAGTTTGATCATGTGACATTTGCGACGATAGTGCCGCTCAGCGAAGGCAGTATCATTACAAACCATAATCATTCTTACATCAAGCAATATGCTAAATATATAAAGGTGGGGTAGCATGATCTACACAGTGACTTTAAATCCATCAGTGGATTACATCGTATTCACTGACACGATGAAAATCGGAGAATTAAATAGAGCCAGTCAGACTTACAAGTTCGCAGGAGGTAAAGGTATCAATGTCTCACGTGTTCTGAAGTCCCACGGCGTAGAATCGACAGCACTCGGCTTTACAGGCGGATTTCCCGGAGATTTTATTAAAAACAGTTTACAAGAAGACCGCATCATGACTGACTTCATTGAAGTGGCAGAAGATACGAGAATCAATATTAAATTAAAAGGCATGGCTGAAACAGAGATCAATGCCCCAGGGCCGTCCGTCACACGCGAACAGACAGAACAGCTGCTCCAGCAGATTCAAAGGCTGTCTCCTGACGACACGCTCGTACTCGCCGGCAGTATCCCGTCTTCTGTAGATGCAGATATCTATAGCCGGATTGCCCAGTTATGTCCCGGGAAAATTGTGGTAGATGCAGAGAAAGACTTGCTGTTATCCGTGCTCGACAGTCAGCCTGAATTCATCAAACCGAATAAAGCTGAACTTGAGCAGATTTTTGAGAGGAAGCTTGAGACTGTCGATGAAATAATAGATTGCGCAAGAGAACTCATCAAGAAGGGGGCCAAAAATGTGATGGTCTCACTTGGCGGTGAGGGCGCACTCTATGTAAGTGAATCACTGGTCTATCAGGCAGAAGTACCTAGCGGTCATGTAGTCAATACGGTAGGGTCAGGAGACTCTACTGTGGCAGGCATGATTGCGGGTATGACACAAGGACTTTCTATCGAAGAGAGCTTTAAACTGGCAGTGGCCTCAGGGACAGCGACTGCATTTACAGAGGATCTGGCCACACAAGAACAAATAGCACATGTCTTATCGGATATTAAATTGACAATCGTCTAATTATAAGGAGGGTAAATCAATGAGAATTACAGAACTGCTGACACAGTCAACTATTGCGATGGATTTAAATGCTTCTACTAAGAATACAGTGATCGATGAGCTTGTGGAAACATTATGGCAGGCAGGAAAACTGAACGACAAAGAGGCATACCGTGAAGCCATCCATGCCCGTGAAGCACAGAGTACGACAGGAATAGGAGAAGGCATCGCGATTCCACATGCGAAGACAGATGCGGTGAAGATACCAGCGATTGCTTTCGGTAAATCAAAGCCGGGCGTTGATTATGAATCACTGGACGGAACGCCGGCTCATCTTTTCTTTATGATTGCCGCACCGGCAGGCGGTGCACAGACCCATCTGGATGCCTTGGCTAAATTGTCCGGTATTCTGATGAATGAAGAAGTAAGAGCACAGTTACTGAACGCTAATTCTAAAGAAGAAGTACTTGCTATTATCGATCAGAATGATGAAAGCGCAGCAGAAGTTGAGGAAGTGGTTGCGACGCCAGCTCCAGCTGCTGATGATAACCTGATTCTTGCGGTCACAGCTTGTCCGACAGGTATTGCGCATACTTATATGGCGGCGGATTCTTTGAAGAATAAAGCAGCGAAAATGGGTGTGCCGATTAAAGTGGAGACGAATGGCTCCGGTGGTGTGAAAAACAAGCTGACTGAGGATGAAATCAGACGCGCGAAAGGGATTATCGTTGCGGCAGATGTCAATGTCGATACAGCGCGTTTTGATGGGAAAAACGTAGTCATGGTGCCAGTGGCAGATGGTATCAAACGTCCGGAAGAACTGATCAATATGGCCCAGGATGATTCACGGCCAAAATTTGCCGCTTCCAATAAAGCACGTACAACAGACTCAGGTGAGAAAAAAGGATTCTATAAGCACCTGATGAGTGGTGTATCCAATATGCTGCCCTTCGTTATTGCCGGGGGAATATTGATTGCGCTTAGTTTCTTCTGGGGGATTAAGTCATCAGACCCTACTAACGCACAATATAACGAATTTGCTGCAGCATTAAATACAATCGGTGGTGGTAAAGGTGCATTCGGCCTGATGATTCCGATTCTAGCTGGTTTCATCGCTCTCAGTATTGCTGACCGTCCAGCTCTTGCACCAGGTATGGTAGGGGGTCTGATGGCTGTACAAGGGGGCTCAGGTTTCTTGGGAGGTCTCATCGCAGGTTTCCTGGCCGGCTACTTAGTGAAAGGGCTGAAAGCGCTGTTCAGTGTTCTACCACCAGCTCTTGAAGGAATTAAACCGACCTTGCTCTATCCCGTGCTAGGGGTGGGTCTGACGGGTTTGATTATGTACTATTTAATCAATCCGCCGGCGAAATGGCTGAATGATTTACTGACAACAACATTGAACAATATGAATGGTACAAATATTATCCTGCTCGGTCTCGTGCTGGGAGGAATGATGGCCATCGATATGGGTGGGCCATTCAATAAAGCAGCCTACGCATTTGGCCTTGCAGCGATTGACGCAGGTAACTATGCGCCGATTACTGCGGCAATGATTGGCGGCATGGTACCGCCGCTTGCCATTGCACTTGCGATGATTATCTTCAGACGTAAATTCACAAAAGTTCAGCGTGGATCGACTGTCTCGAATGCTGTAATGGGGGCATCATTCATCACGGAAGGTGCGATTCCATTTGCAGCGGCAGATCCGCTTCGTGTCATTCCGTCAATGATAGCAGGTAGCGCGACAGCAGGGGCTTTAGCTATGGCATTTGGCTGCCGGGTCCCTGCACCCCATGGTGGTATGTTCGTGATATGGCTCGACAAAACTCACTGGCCGATGTTCTTACTTGCTCTCGCAATCGGTACAATAGTGTCAGCATTAATCTACGGCTTTATTAAACCGAAACTCACTGAAGAAGAACGGCAGGCTGAAATAGCAATGGAATAAACACTAAGCATCCGACCTACGTCGGATGTTTTTTAATAACTGACGTTATATATTGTAATAAAGGGGTAAATTTTATAACATTATAGTTAACCTAGTAGAGAAGGATGAGCCCATGTTATATTACAAAACATACATTAAAGATAAGGAGGCGCCCTGGATCACCTTTATTCATGGTGCAGGCGGCAGTTCGGCCATCTGGTTTAAACAGATCAGGTATTTCAGAAAAGATTTTAATATCTTGCTCGTGGATTTACGCGGGCACGGTAAATCTCAAGAAGACAAGTGGAAAAAAGGAGACACTTTCGGGCATCTGGCAGCCGAAGTGATAGAAGTTTGTGATCACCTCGGAATTGAGAAAACACATGTCATCGGTATGAGTCTCGGTACGATTGTGTCTCAGTCTTTAGCCGACCGTTATCCAGAGCGCGTACAGTCACTCGTTTTAGGTGGGGCTATTATCGCTCTTGATATCCGCACAAAGCTTTTACTCTGGTTGGGTCGAACAATCAAGCGTATCATCCCGTTTATGCTCCTTTATAAATTGTTTGCGTACATCATTATGCCGAGAAAAGCGCATGAGGAATCCAGACTCGCTTTTGTCAACGAAGCTAAGAAGATGAGTCAGAAGCAGTTTATTAAATGGTTCAGTCTGACCAAGCTGATCAATCCTTACCTGAGCCATCTGCAGGTCTCCACTAAAAAAATTCCGACCATCTTTATTATGGGGTCTGAAGACTATTTATTTATTCCGCCTGTCAAAAAAGTGGCCGAAGAGAATAGTAACTTCAAAGTAGAAATCATTGAAAACTGTGGCCATGTCTGTAATATCGATCAGCCTGATATTTTCAATGACATTTCAAAACGATTCATTATGTCGCATGCGTAACGCTGCGACATAAAATATGTTAGAATAAGACTATTATGACAAGTGGCTGTCGTTTCAGACAGTCACAAAATTTTCCGGAGGTGAATCCCTAATTCTAGGGAATTAATTGGACATAGAGACCATTATCAAGCTTTTCATATTTGCATTTTTAATCTTAATGACTGCCCTGTTCGTAGGATCTGAATTCAGTTTAGTTAAAGTCAGACTTTCCCGTATTGAGCAACTCGTATCTGAAGGCAACAAAGCTGCCAAGATAGTCCAGCACATGGTTCATGAACTGGATTACTATCTGTCTGCCTGTCAGTTAGGTATTACTGTTACTGCACTTGGACTCGGCTGGATTGGTGAATCGACTTTTGAAGCAGTTATTCATCCGGGATTAGAACTTCTGCATATTCCAGTAGAACTCGCAAAGCCGATTTCGATTGCACTGAGTTTCCTGATTGTCACCTTTCTGCATGTGGTGCTAGGCGAATTAGCACCTAAGTCGCTGGCAATTCAATACGCGGAGCGCATGACCTTAATATTCGCTAGACCGCTGTATTATTTCGGCATTCTGATGAAGCCGTTGATCTGGGCGATGAATGGAACGGCGCGTACTATTCTGAGAATGGTAGGGGTTCAGCCTGCCGGGCACGAGCAGGCGATGAGTGAAGATGAGCTGAAGATCATTATGACGCAAAGTTACCAGAGCGGTGAAATCAATCGGACTGAACTGGCTTACATGCAGAACATCTTTTCATTTGATGAACGTCTGGCAAAGGATATCATGGTACCACGGACCCAGATGATTTCATTGACGCAGCCGTTTGATATTTCGGAGCTGCTTGAAGTGGTCAATGAGCATCAGTTTACTCGCTATCCGATTACAGAAGACGGTGATAAGGACCATATTGTCGGTTTTATCAATGTCAAAGAATTCCTGACCAAATATGCATCAGGTGATCCTGTCCGTATTAAAGAACATGTACATGAACTGCCGCTGATTCACGAGGTCACTCGGATCAGTGATGCCTTAATCAAGATGCAGCGTGAACGTGTCCATATGGCTCTGGTTATTGATGAATACGGCGGTACAGCGGGTATTCTGACGATGGAAGATATACTGGAGGAAATCGTCGGTGAAATTCGTGATGAATTCGATGATGATGAAGTCAACGATATCATCAAGACAAGTGAAGCTACCTATCAGATTAACGGCCGGGTTTTATTAGCAGATATTGAAGAGCAGTTCGGGATCACCTTCGAAGAATCAGATGATATCGATACGATCGGAGGCTGGATGCAGGCCCAGAATCCTGATATCGATAAAGATGACTATGTAGATACGTACTTCGACAAATGGGTCGTCCTGGATGCAGAGAATCATCAGATTAAATCAGTGGCGTTGCATAAGGACTTCAATGCATCGCGAGAAGAAGAAAATGGTGAGAGCGAAGCATGAACCGTTCGACATTAAATAGTTTGTTTCGTTTTTTCAGTTATCTGGAAGGGGGCTCGCTCTTAATCCTGTTCTTTATAGCGATGCCTCTGAAATACTGGGCAGGGAAGCCGGAAGTGGTGATGGTCTTCGGTTCCGTGCATGGATTCCTCTTCACCATCTATATTATTCTGGTGCTGTGGCTGACTTTTAAGCTTAAATGGCACTTTAAATGGATCGCAGGCGCTGTTATTGCGGCCTTTCTGCCATTCGGTACATTTGTATTTGATCATTACTATAAACGGACTTTATATTATAGAAACGAATAAGAGAGACGAAGGTCTCTCTTTTTTTGGAGGTTAAGCGATGAGAATCAATAAATATCTATCAGAATCAGGTATTACTTCTAGACGCGGTGCAGATAAATATATAGATGCCGGTCGTGTGAAAATTAATGGAGAGCTGGCTGAACTTGGGAGTCAAGTAGAAGAGGGAGACATCGTCACTGTCGATGGCCGGCCGGTTACCCTGGAGAAGAGTTATGTTTATCTGAAACTGAATAAACCGCGAGGCATCACCTCGACGACCGAACGGCATATTAAAGGGAATATCGTGGATTTCGTGGGCCATCAGGAGCGCATTTTTCATATCGGACGCTTAGATAAAGATTCGGAAGGCTTGATCTTACTGACGAATGACGGAGATATCGTCAATGAGATCCTGCGTGTGGAAAATAAACACGAGAAGGAATATGTCGTGTCTGTCGATAAGAAAATCACTGATGAGTTTATCGAACAGATGGCAGCGGGCGTCGATATCCTTGGGACTACCACCTTACCGGCTAAGGTCAGAAAGATCAATGACCGGACCTTTAATATTATTCTGATGCAGGGGCTTAACCGTCAGATCAGACGGATGTGTGAAGCGCTTGGCTATGAAGTGAGACAGTTGCGCCGTGTACGAGTGATGAATATACTTGTCGATGACCTGAAACTGGGGCAGTGGAAAGATTTATCGCAGCAGGAGAAAGACGAACTCTTCAGGCAGCTGGACTATCAACCTAAAAGATAATAAGATTCTTTAGATGAGTGGATGAGTGCTGCGTAAAGTCCCGCAGAAGCAGTTAGCGGGACGATACTCACCGTTGTGAGTGGATGAGTGCTGCGTAAAGTCCCGCAGAAGCAGTTTGCGGGACGATACTCACCGCTATGAGTGGATGGACACTGCGTAAAGTCCCGCAGAAGCAGTTAGCGGGACGATACTCACCGTTGTGAGTGGATGAGTGCTGCGTAAAGTCCCGCAGAAGCAGTTAGCGGGACGATACTCACCATATGAAAAGCCTCTTTATACCATGAAAAAAACAGCGATAAATTCTGATTGAATCAGATTTTATCGCTGTTATCATTTCTATATATTTAATAGACGGTAATCGCTTTATTATTCGCCACCAAGCATGTCGAACAGGCCACCGAGTGGGCTGCCTTCACCGTAGCTTGAACTTTTCCCTGATGCAGGCGCTGCAGCAAAGACGCGGCTTGCCAGACGCGAGAACGGTAAAGATTGGATAAATACGGTTCCCGGCCCTTGGACACGGGCGAACCATAGACCTTCACCACCGAACATTTTTGTTTTGATACCTGGAATCGGTTCGATATCGTATTGAACGCTTGATGTCATGCCGACAAGGCAGCCTGTATCAATCTGCAGCACTTCACCAGGTTGCAGATGGCGTTCAACGATAGCGCCTCCTGCATGAATAAAGGCCATGCCATCACCCGTCAGACGCTGCATAATAAACCCTTCACCACCGAAGAACCCGACGCCGAGCTTTTTCTGGAATGCAATATCAATGGATACACCCTTGGCAGCAGCTAAAAAGGCATCCTTCTGACAGATGAACTCACCATTTAACCGGTTCAGGTCAAGCGGGATAATCTTGCCGGGATAAGGGGCTGCTAAATAGACATGTTCTTTCTGATGACAGCGATTGGTGAAAGTCGTCATAAAAAGGCTCTCACCGGTTAAAGTACGTTTACCAGCCGAGAAGAGCTTATCCATAAAGCCGCCTTGCTTGGCGCCATCACCGAAAATAGTGGCCAGTTCAATGTTAGGATTGACCATCATCATACTGCCCGCTTCAGAGATGACTGTTTCATTCGGATCAAGTTCTATCTCTACATACTGGATATCATCACCGTAAATTTTATAATCTATTTCGTGGTTATTCATGCTGCTCTCTCCCTTTTTTCTCCAGTATAACGATTTGGATGCTGAACCGCCACAAAGTTGTTAATAATCAAAGAAATATTATAAATACATCTTTAGTATAATGAGCTTGAGGTGAAGCCTATGAAGTTTAAGAAGCCAAATCAGCATGGGGTATGGGCGATGCTGATCATGCCTTTTTTATTCGGTATTTTTGCCGGCGTCTTCAGCTTGTATCACTTATTATTTATAACAGGCTGGTTTTTAGTGTTCTTTGCGGTTGATAATCTACTGTTTTACATCAAAAAACGTAAAAAAGATAAAGGCTATCTGTTGTCAGCGGGTATGTTTGGCGGGCTGGCAGTATTATGTCTACTGCTGCTGGTTATACACCAGCCGGCCTTACTGTTCTTCTTCGGGATGATGATATCTTTTGGCGGGCTTAATATTTACTTCGCCAGTATCCGGGATGAAAGAAATGTATTAAATGATCTGAGCGCGGTTACCATTTTTTCAATAGCCGGTTGTATCAGTTATTTTATCGGACGCGAGGTCTTTGATGGTGAAATGGTTAAAGTGTTTATTTTCAGCTTTTTATACTTTGTCGGTACGATTCTTTACGTTAAGACTATGATCCGAGAAAAAAGAAATAAGAAATATAAATGGCTGTCCTATAGTTATCATTTACTGCTGGTGGTTGCGGGCTTTTTATGTCATATTTTAATTGGAATGGCTGTCATACCTAGTCTGATGAGAGCGGTTATGTTCTACGGCAAGAATTATAAGCCGATGAAGATAGGGCTGGTGGAGATAGCGAATGCTTGCTTCGTCACTTTAATGGTCGGGCTGTATTTTCTGAAGTGAAGAATTCAGTGGGCTATCCTGATTGAAATATAAAAAATGACGACCATCTGGTCGTCATTTTTCATATTTTTCTCGATGCTCTTTTTTCATCTTCAGGTATTCTTTGTCTTCACGAATGATATCCCAGTATTCTTTGAAAATAAGGGCAGATTCTCTTTTTTCCGGTGCCTCATCATTCAGATAGACAGAACCATTCTCTGCATATTTCCTGCCGCTTTTATGGTGGGCGTAACGCATAGCACGGGTATAGCCCATCTGGATGAACTTACGGGCCATGTCCATGCCGACAAAATCGTTCTCTTTCTTATAATCCTGATAGAGTCCATATATGGTCTCGGCTGATTCTCTAGCGATTTCAGGCGTCTTAAATCGCCAGTGAGGCAGAATTTCTCCTTTATAGGGCTGAACTAATAATACGCCCTGCTCCCCGCGGCCGACTTGATACAGCTCAGGATGCGCTCTGAAATCAAGCGTCTCAAAATCCTGATCATAATTGAATTCCTTCACTGCAAATTCCCCCTAATAAAAAAAGAGCCTTGGAAGGCTCTTTAAAAATTAACGACGTTTGTGCATCATACCAAGTACGATTGAAACGATAGCGATTAACAGGATAGTACCTACTAATGCTGGTAAGATGTAAACGCCCCAGATTTCTGGTCCCCAGTGTCCAAGTAATGATCCACCGATAGATGCACCCAGTAAACCTGCGATGATATTACCGATTTTTCCGCCTGGAATATCAGTACCCATGATCATACCTGCTACCCAGCCGATAAGACCACCCATGATTAACATTAAAATAAAGCCCATATGTGTGTCCTCCTGTTAAGAAAAATAAGAATAATAAGACATTTATCTCTTATGATTTATATATACCCAGGCGTTTAACCCGCAAACATAAAAAGCTAAAACTTATACCCCTTTTCTGTTGCTCCATAGCAACGTATGCAGCTGAGGGGTCACATAGACGTTGTTCATCTCAGCGTCCTGCATGACACGGGCAATCAGTTCTTCGTAACGTTCTAACAGCTTAGCAGTATGGTCATTTACATCGTCTTCAAGATACGGGTTACCTACCTGTATATAAAAAGGCAGACCTAAATAGCGGTGATGAATCTGCTTGGCGAACTGGTAGTCAGCCTCGTCGAAAACAACGACCTTCAAGTTGATTTTAGATGGATCCAGCTGACTGATGTCCTCATCGAGAAGGGTGAGATTCTGCTGCATATTTGATGACGGCGGTTTCGGACTGAGGGTCAGCTGGTCAATGTCCCGCATCCATGTCTGGAACTTAGAGCCTTGTGTTTCAAGCGCAACCTCACAGCCTTCAGCATGCAGTAAATCAACCAATGTCCCGATAGCCTTAATAAGAGCCGGATTACCGCCTGAGATGGTCACATGATTGAATGACGGGCCTCCAATTTCTCTTAGCTCTGCATAAATGGCTTCAGCTGTCATCATTCTGATGGCTTCCTTCATTGAACCGTCCCATGTGAACTTTGAATCACACCAGCTGCAGCGGAAATCACAGCCGGCTGTTCTGACAAACATCGTTTTGCGACCGATGACCTTGCCCTCACCTTGTATCGTAGGGCCGAATATCTCCATGACCGGTATCATAGGGCACCTCGGTAGACGACATAGCTTGTCGGTGTTTCACGAAGAAAAACTTGCAGGCATATCGGCTGATTATCCAGTCCGTCCAGATAGGCTTGAACAATCGTATAGATGAGTTCAGCCATCTTCTCAGTGGAAGGGATCAGACCCTCGACTTCAGGCAGTTCGTTCAGAAGCTGATGGTCAAAGCGGGCGTGTATCAGTTTTTTTAACTCGCTGAAATTGACCAGAAAGCCGAGGTCATCAAGCTCATTGCCGGCTATCGTCAGATTCAGAAAGTAAGTATGACCATGTATACGTGCACAGGCCCCTGCACGTGCGTCAGGAATGTAATGAGCGCTTGAGAAATTCATATCTTTATTCAGTTCAAAACGGTAGGAGTGGGTAACTTGCGGATAGATTTGACCGATCATTTTGTCCCTCTTTCTGCGAGATAGGCTTCTAGCCCCGCCTTTCTTAATTGACAGCTTGGACATTCTCCGCAGCCATCAGCCATGATGCCTTCGTAACATGTCAGCGTCTTAAATCGCACATAATCCAGCTGACCGAGTTCATCTGCCAGCTGCCACGTTTCCTTCTTATCCAGCCACATAAGCGGCGTATGGATGACGAAGTCTTCATCCATGGCCAGGTTCACGGTGACGTTCAGAGACTTGATGAAGATATCTCGGCAGTCTGGATAGCCTGAGAAGTCGGTTTCACATACACCGGTTATAATATGTTTCGCACCGATCTGATAGGCCAGGGCAGCAGCGAAACTCATAAAAAGAAGATTGCGCGCCGGCACGAACGTATTGGGAATGTCGCCGTCTTCTATAGCCATGGAATGGTCTGTTAACGCGTTAGGTGACAGCTGAGAGAGAAGGGACATATCCAGCACATGATGCTTCAGCCCTTGTTCTGCGGCTATATTTGTCGCGACTTCTATTTCAAGCGCATGACGCTGGCCATAGCTGAAAGTGACGAGTTCGACTTCCTGATAATGTTTCAGTGCATGGAACATGCAGGTCGTACTATCCTGTCCCCCACTGAAGACGACGAGGGCTTTATCATTGTTTAATTTCATTATTTCCACCTTTTCAATAAAAAAAGACATCTTTCCCTAGCAAGATGTCTGACTAGTTTTTTATAGAGGGTGTACGCTAGGAACCTCTTATTCAATTCGTTACTCATTGTAGCAGAAAAAAAGCTATACTAAAAGAGATAAATTTTGAGCACCGGAGTGAAAGCATGTTTTTAATGATAGATAATTATGACTCATTTACTTATAATATCGTCCATTATATCGAAGGTATAGACGAGGAGATCATGGTACGTCAGCCGCATGAAATCACGATTGCTGAGATAGCTGATATGCAGCCGGAAGGGATTCTGCTATCGCCGGGTCCCGGTCATCCGGAAGATGCTTCATTGACACTCGAAGTGATCAGAACTTTTGCCGGCAGCATTCCTCTGCTGGGGATATGTCTCGGGTTTCAGGCAATTGTGACAGCTTTCGGCGGTAAGGTCGATAAAGGACAGCCAGTTCACGGTCATAGCGCTGACATCAATCATGATGGCAGAGGACTGTACACCGGTCTGCCGACGCCGCTGAAAGTAGCGCGCTATCATTCGCTGCGCGCGGTCAGTCTGCCGGCATCCTTGATGGTGACAGCCAGCACGTCTGATGGTATCATCATGGGAATCAGACATCATGAGTTTTTAGTTGAAGGGGTGCAGTATCACCCTGAATCGGTGCTGACAGAACGGGGTCATGAACAGTTAAAACAATTTATTAGGATGTGCAGAGAATGAGAGCATGCATACAGTTCAAGGAATTTGGGACTTTATATTTTGAAGATCCGCTTCAGATACTTACCGCTCACACGCTGGATGACGTGAAGAGCGTTATTGACGCAGCGGAGGAGTGGAGCAGGACGCATTATGTCGTCGGCTATCTGAACTATGAAGCAGCGGGAGCATTTTCCCCGTTAATGGCGGTTAAAGAAGCAGACTGCTATGCGAAATTCTATGTGTTCAACGAGCCGGTTGCCCCGTTTGAGAAGGCCGTGCTCGAACAGCCGGTCAAATTCGCCTTTACAGAGACAAAAGAAATGATAGAAGACCATATCCGTGAGATCAAAGAACGGATAAAGCTCGGAGATACTTATCAGGTCAACTATACGACCCGCCTAAAGGCTGCAGCTGATGTGGATGCCTATGCCCTCTATCTGAAACTGACGGAAATGAGTAACGGCGGCTACTGTGCTTTTATTGAAGAAGGCGACCATGCCATCATCAGTATATCGCCGGAACTGTTCTTTAAATACGACCGGGCGTCACGTGTCATTCAGACTAAGCCAATGAAAGGTACTCTCGCACGGCACCCGGATCCTGAGCAAGATAGAAAGAATTTCGAGCAGCTTCAGTCTTCCGAAAAGGACCGGGCAGAGAATGTGATGATAGTTGATTTATTGCGCAATGATTTAAGCCGCATTGCGATGAGAAATTCTGTGCAGGTGCCCGCTCTTTTTGACATCGAAGCTTATCCGACAGTCTATCAGATGACGTCTACAGTAGAAGCAGTCATTAAGCCCGTTCATACCCTTTTTGATGTGCTCAAGGCGCTGTTTCCCTGCGGCTCGATTACAGGGGCCCCGAAAATCAGCACGATGACCATCATAGATGAACTCGAGAGTGAAAGAGGGATATACTGCGGAACAATCGGTATCCTGACACCGGAGCAGGCTGTTTTCAATGTCCCGATTCGGACAATTGAAAAGAAAAACAACCAACTCGTTTATGGGGTAGGCGGCGGCATCACCATCGATTCTGATGAAACAGCGGAATTCAACGAAATGGTCATGAAGACTCATATTTTAAAGCAGCTGGCCCCCTATTCAGATTTTAATTTAATCGAGACCATGCGCCTGGATCCGACAGGCATCAGACGGCGTGAATTTCACTATAGGAGACTCTTAAACAGCCTTGAACATTTTAATTTTGCTTTTGACCGCGAACTTCTGCAGCATATATTCAGTCGTCAGGGAACGGGCAGCTACAGGCTTTCTGTCTATGATGGCTATATCTCAGCAGTGAACCGTCCGCTGCCAGCCCAGACTTTTACTCAGGCACTGCTCACGCCTATGAAAGAGGTGCCTATAGAGCGTCTGCAGCATAAAACCTCAGAGCGAGATCATTACACGTCAGCTGACGGTTTTCTTTCTTTATATTATAATGAGAATAATTATCTGACAGAATTCAATATCGGCAATCTGGTCTATGCGCTTGACGGTGCTTTATATACGCCCCGGTCAGAAGACCAGCTGCCGGGCTGCATGCAGGCCGAACTCCTTGCAGATAACCGGATTAAAAGGCGTGATCTGCATATAGATGAACTTGATTCAGTCGACCAGCTCTGGATGATTAACTCTCTTAGAGAATGGGTGAAAGTTGAACTTTATCAACAAAACGTGGCAAAGTTCTAGATAAAAGCGTAAAATTAAATCAATTAACTTATGAGCGTTAGGAGAACCTTATGATTATCACTTTAATACTTCTCATCGGTTTATGCGTCTGGATATACTATTGTAATCAGCGTGTGATATCTTTCTTGAAAGCAGGAGAGGATAGGAGCGCATTGATCTGGCTCTATACGGCTATCGTTACTGCTGTGCTGATTGTAGGCGTCCTTGTCTTCAGTATGAGACAGGCATTAATCAGTCTGCTTGATGTGTTCTATCACCACTAAGTGATCAGCCTGGAAATTTAGTAAGTAGAGAGAGGTTCTATGATGATATTTGAAGACGCAGGATTATATACAACTTATCAGACAGTGAAAAGTGATCTACTGTCTCATACTATTGCGAATGGACTTGTCGGCAATGATTCAGAAATGCCGACATTCGAAATGGCAGTGGTGCCGGCAACCATCTATTTTGAAGAAGAGACTTTGATTGCGCTGACAGGGGCGGATTATCATGCCTATACATCGGAACGGGAAATCGAGATGTTCAAGCCTTACTTGATGGCGAAAGGGGAGACCCTGCATTTTCGACGGGCGGCAAAAGGGACGCGTGTCTACATGGCAGTGGCAGGTGGCGTGCAGGAGGCTGTGCTGAATCAGAAGATAGAAGCAGCTACTTCTTTTAAACTGGCACATCAATATACGGACGTACAGAAAAAGCTGATCCAGAAATTATCTGTGGTGGAGTCATGTCCATGGGGCGTTGATTATTATTCTTTATCACGTGTCTATTATTCTGATATTTTTCATATCTATCCTGTTAAAGATATTGTCATTCCGGATGATGAAGTTTATGAGGTTTCAAGTTATCTTAGTCGCCAGAGCTTTACATTAGAAGGGCCGCTGATTCAATATCACGAACAGGCTGAGACTCGCCTCAGCCCCGGCAGCATCCAGGTGACTGTGGACCAGAAATTAAGAGTGATTCTGTCGGCGGTGACCGGAGAGGAAGCTGTTGCCCAGATTGCCCCTTATCATTTCTCGAAACTGGTTCAAAAGAGACCGGGCTCAAAACTTATTTTTAAGAACGTGACTCAGGAAGAGTACAATGAGCGTAAAAATTCTTATGATCACTGGGTAAAAAGTCTTTTAATGCAGCTGTCTTACCAACTGAAAAGTTATGTAAATGCTTGATGTCTGATTATAGACAAAAAACATTCACATATTACACAAAAAATAGCTGATAAGCTATTTTTTATTTGCTTATATAGCAAAATAAGGTTAAATTTATATATTGAAGCTAATCATATTAATTTAAATTAAAGAACGTTAATTTTATGTAAATACTACCGGAAGGGTATAGGATGGGAGCTGTTAAATGGATGTTTAAAAATAAAAAAATAACGATATTTACTTTCTTTCTGATGACTGTCTTCACAGTATCAGTCAAAACATATTTTGCGTATTATATTGATCTATCTCTAGGGGTTAAAGGCATCGTGCAGAACCTGATTCTCCTGCTTAATCCTTATAGCCTGGTGGCCCTTATTTTAAGCACGCTCCTCTTCTTCAAGGGCAGAAAAGCATTCTGGCTGGTCTTTACCGGCGGAACATTGCTGACACTGCTGCTGTACAGTAACGTTGTGTACTTCAGATTCTTCTCTGATTTTCTGACATTCAGTACATTGAATCAGGTCAGCAACGTGGAATCGATGTCAGGCGCTCTCTGGAGTTCATTCCAGTGGTATGATTTCGTTTATTTCCTGGATACGATTATTTACCTGGTTTTATTGACCGTTAAACGCGACATGCTGTCCACACAGTCATTCAAACGTAAATTTGTGCCTGTGATGATGGGGATTTCAATAGCCTTATTCTTCATTAACCTGGCATTCGCAGAGATGGATAGACCTGAACTGCTGACGCGTACGTTTGACCATAAATATTTAGTGAAATATCTAGGCCCTTACAACTTCACGGTCTATGACGGTGTGAAGACGATTCAGAACAATCAGCAGAAGGCGCTGGCTAGTGCAGACGATCTGACACGTCTCCAGTCCTATACGAAAACCAAATACGCTGAACCGAATAAAAAATATTTCGGTATCGCCAAAGAAAAAAATATCATTAAAATTCATCTGGAAAGTTTTCAGACAGAGATGATCGGCCTTAAAGTCAATGGTAAAGAAGTGACGCCTTTCCTGAACACACTTTCGACAGGTAACGGGGATTTCGTCTATTACAGCAATTTCTTCCATTCCACAGGCCAAGGTAAGACATCAGATGCTGAATTAACGATGGATAACAGTATCTATGGTCTCCAGCAAGGTTCAGCCTTCTCATTGAAGAGTGACAACACGTTCCAGTCACTGCCCGCTATTCTGCATCAGAAGCAGAACTACTCAACTTCCGTGATGCACGGTGACTACAAGACGTTCTGGAATCGTGACCAGATTTATAAACGTTTCGGCGTTGATAAGTTCTATGATGCAACGTATTATGATATGAGCGATGAAAACTTAGAGAACCTCGGTCTGAAAGATAAGGAATTCTTCAAGGAATCGATTCCTTACCTGAAGAAAGAGCAGCAGCCTTTCTATTCCCATCTGATTACACTGACAAACCATTATCCGTTCACAGTGGATCCGTCAGAAGCGACTATTGCATCGCCGAACACTGGTGATGCGACAGTGGATGGCTATGTTCAGACAGCACGCTATTTAGATGAGGCCGTGAGACAATTCATAACAGATTTAAAGAAAAACGGACTTTATGATAATTCCGTCATCCTCATCTACGGTGATCACTACGGTATTTCAGAGAATCACAATAAAGCGATGGGTCAGCTGATTGGTGAGACGGTGACACCGGCTAAATTTATGGATTTACAACGTACTGGTTTATTCCTGAAGGTACCTGGTATCAAAGGACATGTGGATCCTACTTATGCGAGCCAGGTAGATGTCATGCCGACAATCCTTCACTTGACAGGTATTGATGCTAAACCGTATACCCTCTTTGGGACAGATTTATTGTCGAAGAAACATCGACAAGTGGTCGTCTTCAGAAACGGGGACTTCATCACGCCGGAGATCAAGTCAATCAATGGTGTGTTCTATGACAATCAGACAAATGAACAACTGACAGATGAGAAATTGATTGCAAAAGCAACGAAGATCAAAAATACAGTGGCAACAGAACTTGAAATGTCAGATAGCCTGCTCAACGGGGACTTACTGCGTTTCTATGACAATAAAGAATTCAAGAAGATCAATCCTGCTGACTATGAATATAAGAATGGCACAGTCAGTGCGATGAAATAGAAAAAAGAGGCGATTTCATATGAAATCGCCTCTTTTCTTATCCAAGTGATACATCAAGAATCATCATGATGGTGAAGCCGACCATCAGACCAAGTGTCGCAAGGTCGGTATTCTCGCCGGACTGTGATTCAGGTATCAGTTCTTCTACTACGACGAATATCATGGCACCTGCTGCAAATGCAAGCGCGTAAGGAAGTAAAGGGGTCACAAGAAGAACTGCTGCAGCACCGATGACTGCGAAGACAGGTTCAACAAGTGCAGAAGCCTGTCCGAAATTAAAGGCACGCCATTTGGATTTGCCGTCCCCGTGAATCGGCAGGCTGAGTGCCGTCCCTTCAGGGATGTTCTGGATACCGATACCGATTGCGAGCCCGATTGCAGCCATCAGTCCGCTGTCCGTTGCGTGACCGATTGCACCGAATGCCACACCGAGTGCCAGACCTTCAGGAATATTGTGAAGAGTGATGGCGAGTAAAAGCAGCGTGGACTTGTTCAGATTGCTCTTACGTCCTTCCGTCTGATGACCAGGTGATGCATGAGCGTGCATATGCGGAATAATCACATCCAGACCCCGGATGAAAACGCCCCCAAGCAGAAATCCGATCGCTGCCGGAATCCAGGGAATCTGACCGGCTTTTTCACTGAATTCAAGTGCGGGTGCCAGCAGTGACCAGAATGAAGCGGCAATCATGACGCCGGCAGCAAAGCCTTGCATCGTATTCAGCAGCTTGTTGTTGACTGACCTGACTAAAAAGACAACAGCCGCACCTAATGCAGTCATGCTCCAGGTGAAAATACCGGCGATGAATGCCTGATAAACATGTGAGAGTTGACTAAACCACTCTAACATAGTGTCTCCTCCTCCTTAAAAGTGTATAATATATAAATGAATTTTTGACAATAACCATATGATAGCATACATATGAGAAAGAGGTTAACGATGGAAGCGTATAAAATAGAGAATTTAACGAAGCAGTACGGAGACAAGACTATTTTTGACCAGGTTAACCTGAGCATAGCAGAAGGCGAAAAAATTGCCCTGGTCGGTATCAATGGTACAGGTAAGAGCGCACTTTTAAAAGCCATCGCAGAAATTGAGCCGCATAATGGTGTCGTAACACATCCGAATGGTTTTAAAATCGGTTATGCCGCCCAGGACCCGGTATTAAATCTGGAGGAGAACGCCGTTCAGAACGTACTGGACCCTGGAAATCCGGTTGTCAGGCTGCTGAATGATTACAATGAAGTGCTGATCCAAATGACGACAGACATGTCTGATCAAACCATGCAGAAATTCAATCAGCTGCAGGAACAGATTGAAGCGGTTGACGGCTTCAGCTATCAGGCTGAAGCCAAGACGATTTTAACGAAGCTAGGCATAATGGACCATGATAAATTGCTGCGTGACATGAGCGGGGGTCAGCAGAAACGTGTGGCTCTTGCCAAGAGTTTATTGTCCCGGCCGGATTTACTATTGCTTGATGAGCCGACCAACCACCTGGATTTTGAATCTATCGCCTGGTTGATACAGTTCATCAAAACGTATCCGAAAGCGGTTTTAGTTGTTACCCATGACCGCTTCTTCTTGAATGAAATCACTGACCGTATCATCGAACTGAGAAATGGACATCTCCACCCATACAGCGGCAATTATGACGCTTATATCGCCCAGAAGGCAGAAGAAGAACTGACAGCTGAACGCATTCAACATAAAGAGAAACAGCTTTATAAGCAGGAACTGGCCTGGATGAGAAAAGGGGCTAAAGCACGGACGACTAAGCAGCAGGCTCGTATTGACCGTTTTAAGTCAATAGAGGAGAAAGTCGGCGAGCATCAAGTGAAAGACCAGATGTCAATCGATTTCAGTCATCAAAGGCTCGGTAAACAGGTCTTTGAACTGGAGAACATAGGCATCCGTATGGGCGAGAAAGAGCTGTTCAACGGCTTAACCACTATTGTCCAGACCACTGACCGCATCGGTATTGTCGGTGAGAACGGCAGCGGTAAATCAACACTCTTAAATATTCTGAGTGCGCATCTGACTGACTATACCGGCACGCTGAAGACAGGACAGACCGTTAAAATCGGCTACTACCAGCAGTCTTACGCAAAGATGAATGAAGAAATGCGTATCATTGATTTTTTACGTGAAAAAGCAGAGGAGGCCACTCAGAAAGACGGTACCAAAATTTCTGTCACCCAGCTGCTTGAACGGTTTTTATTCCCGTCCAGTATGCACGGGACATTGATACACCGTTTATCAGGGGGTGAGAAGAAGCGCCTTTATCTGCTCAGTATTCTGATAGAAGGACCGAATGTCCTTCTTCTGGATGAGCCGACGAATGACCTGGATACCGAGACGCTGACCATTCTGGAAGCCTATCTCGCTGATTTTAACGGGGCAGTCATCACTGTCAGCCATGACCGCTATTTCCTGGACAAAGTCGTGACGAAGTACTGGTATATTTCAGACCGGAAAGTCAATATCATCCTCGGCGAATTCAATGACTATCTTGCTTATAAGAAAGCGATTGTTACGACACCCGTTAAAGAAGTGACCGTGAAAGAAAAACGCACACAGACCCGCGTGAGCTACAAAGATAAAAGGCGGTTCGAGGAATTAGGCAGAGAGATAGAAGCACTGGAGCAGCAGCTGGAAGATACGGATGATCAGATAGCGCAGGAGACCACGAACTATGAACGTCTGAATCAGCTGACGGCCCTACGAGAAGACCTGAATACACGCTATGAAGAAGCATTTTTAGAGTGGAGCGAACTCGCAGAACGGATGGAATAGAATGAAGCTGGAAGATATACTACAACAATATTATGGCTATGAGACATTCAGAGAAGGACAGAAAGAGCTGATTGAGCATGTCTTGAATCATCAGTCAGCGCTCGGCATCTTACCGACAGGAGGCGGGAAATCCATCTGTTATCAGGTGCCGGGTATTGCGAGGGGTGGACTGACACTCGTCATCAGCCCGCTCATCTCCTTGATGAAAGACCAGGTCGATACATTGAATGCAGCGGGAATTTCAGCCGCTTACTTGAACAGTCAGCAAAAAGCGGCAGAAGTACGTGAAATTGAATCAGTCTTAAAAGATGGCGCTTATCAATTTCTCTATGTCGCGCCGGAACGATTTGAACAGACTCATTTCAGATATTTACTGACACAGCTGGATATCAGATTGATTGCGTTTGATGAAGCACACTGTATCTCAAAATGGGGTCATGATTTCAGACCGAGCTACCGCCAGGTCGTCTCTCGTGTGATGACGATAGGCGCACCTTGTATGGCCGTGACAGCGACTGCCACTGTAGACGTCCGAAAAGACATTCAGGAACTGCTTTACATCAATGATCACTGTGTCGTTGAAACAAGTGTTAAACGCGATAATCTTGATTTCAAGATTGACCCGACATTCCAGAAAGACAAGATGATCAGACGCTACGTGAAAGAACATATCAAAGATTCAGGGATTATTTATGCGACAACACGTAAACAAGTCGAGGCGCTCAGCGAACAGTTCACGACTCATCACCTCAACCACACGATTTACCATGCTGGATTGTCCAGTGAAGTGAGAGAACAGAACCAGACGGCCTTTGTGAATGATAATAGTCCCGTTATGATAGCTACCAATGCATTCGGCATGGGCATCGATAAATCTAATGTCAGATATGTCATCCATTATAATCTGCCGCAGGACCTGGAATCTTATTATCAGGAAGCGGGACGTGCCGGTCGTGATGGCCTGCAGAGTGAATGTATTCTTCTTTATAACGAGCAGGATATTCGCCTGCAGCAGTTTTTCATCAGTCAGACACCGGACGAAGTCATTCAGGAACGTAAAAAAGAGAAGCTTGAGAAGATGGTTCAGTATACGAAGACCACACAGTGTCTACAAGGGACGCTCATCAATTATTTCAATCCGGAAGAACACCTTGAACCATGTGGCAGATGTACGAACTGTCTGATGGAAGCTAAGTATGATATGTCTGTTGAAGCTAAAAAACTGATGAGTTGTCTGATTCGCATCAAGATTCCTGTCAGCAGGAGCATACTGACGAAAGTGATCAGAGGCGAACAGGTGTCACGTGAAATGTCTCAGCTCAGTACATTCGGTCTGATGAAGGAGTATGAGACCAAGGATATTCACGGCTTCATTGATACCCTTCTTTTCAACGGATATTTAGATGAGAGAGATGGCAAGCTGCATGTGCATCCCAGTGCCAAAGAGGTCTTGATAAGTGACGTTAAGATCATGACGCATTATCATCCCGTTTCCTACAATGAACGCGTGACGATTCATACGCTTGTCAATGTAGATGAGGAGTTATTCGAACATCTGAAGAGCGTCAGAAAAACGTTAGCCGTCGAACTGGGTGTCCCGCCTTTCACTATATTCTCTGACCGGACACTGACGTTATTCGCCCAGAAACAACCGACTTCCAAACAGGAGATGTTTCATATAGAAGGCGTCGGTTCCTATAAACTGAAACATTACTGTCCGCGTTTCATCGAAGCGATAAAAAGTTATCAATCCTCAGTTTAGTCCGTCTGATACAGGTTATTAGAGTACAGAGGTGAAGACATGATAAAATTTGACAATGTTGCTAAAGTCTACGGCCATAAAGCTGCTGTAGATCATATCTCCTTTGAGGTGAAGGAAGGGGAATTCTTTGTATTGATCGGTCCGTCAGGGTGCGGGAAAACGACCACTCTGAAGATGATCAACCGACTCATTCCGTTATCGAGTGGTTACATCTACTTTAAGGACCAGCCTATCAGTCATTATAAGCTGGATGAGATGCGCTGGGATATCGGCTACGTTCTGCAGCAGATTGCGCTTTTCCCCCATATGACAGTACGGGATAATATTGCGCAAGTCCCTATGATGAAGAAGTGGTCAACGGACCGGATAGATGAACAGATCAATCGTCTGCTGGATATGGTTGGACTACCGCATGAGCAATATAGAGACCGTTATCCATCTGAACTGTCAGGGGGACAGCAGCAGCGTATAGGTGTTGTCCGGGCGCTCGCTGCAGATCCGCCCGTTATTCTGATGGATGAACCTTTCAGTGCACTTGATCCGATCAGCCGTGAGAAATTACAGGATGATTTACTGCAGCTGCAGTCAGAAATCAATAAAACGATTATCTTCGTCACGCATGATATCAATGAGGCCTTCAAGCTCGGCGACCGCATCTGTCTGATGAATCAGGGCCGTATTGAACAGATCGGCACACCACGAGATTTCGTCGATAGACCGAACAGCGAATTTGTACGGTCATTCATCGGCCATACGAAGATAGAACGTCACGCAGCTGACTGTATACAGCCGCTGCCTTATGATGGACGTTATCCGGCAGTCAGACCTGACACGCCTGTCTCCGAACTCTATAAGCTGTTAGCGGAGCAGGAGCAGCTGAATGTCATCGATACAGAATATAGAGGGGCTGTTACGCGTCCTTCAGTCTTTCAGGCACTGAGTAAAGGAGTCGCTGAATAATGAAAGAATTGATCTCAACTTTTCAGGAAAGACAAGGAGAGCTCTGGACTGCGTTATTTGAACATATCCAGATTTCCTTTGTTGCACTGCTCATCGCCATGCTCATCGCCGTCCCACTCGGTATTCTGCTGACCAGACGGGAGCGTGTCGCTGAACCTGTTATCAATGTAACAGCTGTCCTGCAGACGATTCCCTCACTGGCTCTTTTAGGTCTCATGATTCCGCTGTTTGGTATCGGACGGGTGCCTGCTGTTATTGCGCTTGTCATCTATGCGCTGCTGCCGATTCTGCGTAATACCTATACAGGCATCAAGGAAGTAGACCCGTCGCTGAAAGAAGCGGCGAGCGGTATCGGTATGAACCCGTTCAGACGGTTGACACGCGTTGAACTGCCGCTTGCGATGCCGGTCATTATGGCAGGCATCAGAACAGCGATGGTTCTCATTATCGGAACAGCAACACTCGCTGCATTTATCGGGGCTGGTGGACTGGGTGACCTGATTTTACTCGGCATTGACCGTAACAATATGGCTCTTATACTGCTCGGTGCCATACCTGCAGCGATTCTAGCGATTTTTTTTGACCTCCTCCTCCGATGGATGGCAAAGTTATCTTATCGGAAGATTGGCATTATCTTAGGCATTATTGTGCTCGCTGCCCTGCTGATGGCAGTCATCCCTCTTTTCTCCAAAGAAAAAGGACAGCTTAAGCTTGCTGGTAAACTTGGCACCGAACCTGAAATTATCACGAATATGTATAAAGAACTGATAGAAGATGAGACTGACGTTTCTGTCGAAATCAAGCCGGGACTCGGCAAGACTTCATTTCTGTTCAATGCGTTGAAGGCTGATGAAATAGACGGCTACCTCGAGTTCACAGGTACCGTGCTCGGCGAACTGGTCAAAGAAGCGCCGAAAGCCAATACGGAGGCTGAGGTTTATCAGCAGGCTAAAGACAGTATCATGCAGCAAGAGAAGATGGCCCTGCTTGAGCCGATGCAGTACAATAATACTTATGCCCTTGCAGTGAAACGCAGTTATGCAGAAAAAAATGGACTGACAACAATTTCTGACCTCAGTAAAGTGAAAAATGATATCCGTGCCGGATTTACACTGGAATTCAATGACCGTGAGGACGGCTATAAAGGAATCCAGAAGAAATACAACTTGAAATTCAGTCACGTCAATACAATGGAACCTAAAATTCGTTATCAGGCGGTAGAAAGTAACAAGATTGATCTGATTGATGCGTATTCTACAGACGCTGAGCTTGAAAAATATGATATGGTGGTATTAAAAGATGATCAGCATCTCTTCCCGCCTTATCAAGGTGCGCCGTTACTGAAAGAAGAAACGGTTAAGAAGTATCCGGAAGTGGTGAAAGCACTTAATAAGCTGGGCGGACAGATTTCAGATGAAGAAATGCAGCAGATGAATTATGAGGTCGCCTACAAAAAGAAAAAGGCGGAAGACGTTGCGCATGCATTTCTGAAGAAGAAACAGCTGATCAAGTAAGGAGATTGTAATATGAAGAAACAGCTTGCCTCGCTAAACATTTATTCACCGGGTAAAACAGCAGAGGAAATCCGGACCGAACTGAATCTTGAAAGTGAAATGATGAAACTGTCTTCCAATGAAAATGTGTACGGGCCTTCGCCGGCAGTCGAACAGACACTTCAAGCTGCCATCCAGAATATCCATGAGTATCCGGATGCAGCAGGGTCTGATCTGAAACAGGCGCTCAGCAAATTCTATCAAGTCCCGGCTGAAGCGGTGCTGCTGGGTGCAGGACTGGACGAAGTGATTCAGATGCTTTCCCGGGCCATCCTGAAGCCTGGAGACGAAATCGTGACAGGTGAGCAGACATTTGTACAATATTCCCACCATGCAGTGATTGAGGACTGTACAATTGTGACAGCTCCGCTTGTCGACGGCAAATTCGATTTAGAGGCACTGGCTGATAAGGTGAATGACAACACAGCGCTCGTCTGGCTCTGTAATCCGAACAATCCGACCGGCCATTATTTCTCAGAGGAAGAGCTGACGCTATTCCTGAATAAAGTGGGTAATATCCCTGTCGTCCTGGATGAGGCCTATGCTGAGTATGTCACGGCCGAAGATTATCCGCACAGTATGAAGCTGAGAGAACAGTTTGACAATATCATTATTCTGCGGACTTTTTCGAAGGCTTATGGGCTCGCTTCTCTTAGAATCGGTTACGCGATCTCGTCAGATGAATGGACAGACCTCTGGCACCGTGTCAAACTGCCTTTTAATGTGACCACATTATCCCTTAAGGCAGCAGAAGCAGCGCTGGCTGATCAGGCGTATTTACAGCGAACGGTCAGACAGAATGCGACAGAACGAGCACGTTACTACGCGTCTGATTTTAAACATCATCTTCTGCCATCAGAGACGAACTTTGTCTTTATTCAAACAGATGATGTGGCGCGGTTAAATGACTACCTGCTTAGAAGAGGGATCATTGCCCGTCCGGTGCCAGGTGGCATACGCCTGACGATTGGAACAGCCGACCAGAACGATGTTATCATTGAAGTGTTAGAGCGATATTTTAAGGAGGAAGTATAGTGAGAGAAACCATTGCAATTGATATGGATGAAGTATTAGCAGATACATTGAAGAAAGTGATCTTCAAGTTCAATGAAGAATCAGGAGAAACGGTGACGGCTGAAGACTTACAAGGTGTCAAACTGCGCGATCTACATCCTCAGCATGTTGAAAAACTGTCAGAACTGCTGCTCGACCGCAGCTTCTTCAGGGACCTTGAAGTTTTTCCGGATGCCGTCCGTGTGGTCAGACGTCTGACTGAACATTATGATGTCTACATCGCTACAGCTGCAATGGATGTGCCGACTTCTTTCGATGCAAAATATGAATGGCTTTTGGAACATTTCCCGTTTCTTGATCCTCAGCATTTCATTTTCTGCGGTAACAAAGGTGTCGTAGGAACTGACTATTTAATAGATGATAATCCGAAACAGCTTGCTGCTTTTAAAGGCAAGGGGATCATGTTCAACGCAGCGCATAATATTCATGAAGAAGGCTTTGACCGCGTGCATAGCTGGAAGGAAGTTGAAGAATATTTCTTCGGTAAAGCTTAAAAAAGAGATGTCTCGTCAGAGACATCTCTTTTTTAGCATACTTCAGGTCCGACAAACATGCGGAGCCGTTTACTGAGAATGGTGATATGCACCGGTGTGGATAATTCAATTTCACCGTCGACATCAACGTCCATCGGCTCCCTGGTTCTGATTATCATCTCTGTTCCTTCTATCTGCTCCACATTTTTGCTGATATTGTTCCAGTTATCAATCGATTTCTCCTTGATCATCTCAGTGAATAATTTAATGCCTGCCTCCTTAAATATGAAGGCATGCATGACGCCATCATCCGGGCAGAGTTCTTTAAGCGGTATACGATTGCCGCCGAGGAACTGACCATTAGCGACCACTATCATAGAGGCATTGCCGGAAGTGGTCTGTCCATTAACCTCTATCTCATAATCAAAGAAAGTCGGGTCTGTCACAGTCTTTAAGGTAGAGAAGAGATAACTGAATTTACCGAGCTTACTTTTCTTTTCATCGACAACGGCTTCGGCATTCTCAACGATGAGTCCCATACCGACAAAATTCAGCACATAGCGGTCATTGGCCTGCATGACATCAATATGTTTGACGCGGCCATCAAGCAGGACTTCTGATGCTTCTTTTGGGGTAGGAGGGAGATTCAGCGTTTTGGTGAAATCATTAAATGTGCCGCCAGGCAGAATACCGATCGGCAGGTTCAGTTCCGCTTCAATGACGCCGTTGATGAGCTCGTGGACCGTCCCGTCACCACCCAGTATGAAGATGGCATCATAAGTATCCTCTTTCTTGATGAGCTGGCAGTGTTTCCTGATATCTCCTTCCTCGTCACTCCGGTAGATGACGAGTTCCTTGCACATCTTAAGCAGGTTCGTTGAGACCTGTCCCAGTTCTTCGTGTACATCTCCCTGTCCCGCTGCTTCATGATAATAAAGAATGCCTTTATTGAACTTAACCATAGATGATACATCTCCTTTTACCTAACAGTACCCGAAAATAAAAGAAAAACACGTCCGAGGAGGACGTGTTAATTAATGAATACCTTCCATTTTACGAGAAACCCATTTATTCAATGTAAGTAAGATAACGAAGAGAACTAGAGCCATACCACCAATAAAGCCGAAGTAATTCGTATAACCCATGGGCTCAACGAGTTTGACAAGCTGAGCGTTGATTGCCTGTGCACTGGCATTTGTCAGGAACCAGAGACTTAGCATCTGTGAGCTGAATGCTTCAGGTGCAAGTTTGACGGATACAGAAGAACCCGTTGGCGACAGACATAACTCACCGATTACACATAGGAAGAAGGAGAGGACGAGCCACATTGGATTATAAAGTTCACCTTGACTCGTCATCGCTGGAATAATCATGATGAGGAACGAAATCCCAGCAAAGAATAAGCCTAACGCAAATTTAAGCGGTGTTGAAGGGTTGTATTTGCCCAACTTTGTCCACATTGCCGAGATGAAGGGTGCCAGCAAGACAATGAAGATAGGATTAACTGATTGGAACCATGCTGCTGGAACAGTGAAATCCACACCGAATACCTTATTGAGGTCGAGCTGGGTCTGTTCTTTAGCGAAGATACTTAGCACGTTAGCCCCTTGCTCCTGAATGGACCAAAACATGACCCCGGCAATGAAAAGTGGAATATAAGCCAGTAATCGCGAACGCTCTGTAGAGGTCACGTCATTGCTTCGGTACATGGTCAAGAAATAAAGAATCGGTAATAACACCCCAAGCACGGTTACGACGATAGAGAAAGTATTAAATGTCAGGATTCCCATGTTGAGTGTTATCACTATGATGGCAACTAAGAGAATCAACACAATAGAAATCATTTTTGTATATCTTGCTTTCTCCTGCGCGCTGAGTGGATGGGAGGGTACTGACCCTACTAAACCTAGTGAGCGTTTCTGGAAAATAATATAAGCCATAAGTGCAAGAGCCATTCCGATGGCTGCAGCTAAGAAGCCGATATGATAGTTATAGTTTTTCTGAAGCGCGCCGACAATAAATGGCGACACCAGTGCACCCATATTGACAGACATGTAGAAGATAACAAACCCGGCGTCCATACGGTCATCATTTTTATGATAAAGTCCACCTACCACATTTGAAATGTTAGGTTTCATCAGCCCGGATCCTATTATAATGAGAAACATGGACGCTAAAAATGAGGGAACACCAAACGGCAGACTCATCGCGACATGTCCTGCCATAATGAGAACAGCACCATACATTAGTGAACGTCGTGAACCTAATACTCGGTCAGCGAGCCATCCCCCTATGATTCCTGTCATGAAAATCAATGCGCCGTACATTGAAGCGATGCTAGATGCGGTCGTCTGATTGATGCCGAGTCCACCGTTGACGACTTTGTCATACATGTAATAGACGAGAATGGCACGCATGCCGTAATAGCTGAACCGTTCCCAGAACTCTACGAAAAACAGAATGCCGAGTCCTTTAGGATGGCCAAAGAATCCTGTCTGAGGGACACTGTTGACCATTTCTTCTCTCGTGTATTTCATACTTCCAACCCCTAACTTTATGATTACTCATATTGTAGCGATGGACAATGGAAAGGACAATAGTTGTGTAAAAAGTTGGAATATTTAAATAATTCATGGCAAATGAAAAAGCACTCAACATGAGTGCTTTTCTTAATGAATACCATGCATTAACTTTTTGATAAGCGGACTGAACAACATGACGATGACACCAATTCCGATGGCGATAGCACCGAAATAGCCGAAGTAATGGGCTGAGTCGATACTTGTATAGACGTTGACAAGTTGAGCATTTAAGCCTTGTGCCATTGTATTGGACAAGAACCAGATACTCATCATCTGTGCCGTGAAAGCTTGAGGCGCCAGTTTAGTGGTGGTTGATAACCCGACTGGTGATAAGCAGAGTTCTGCGACTGTTACGAGGAAGAAACTGAGCACAAGCCAGAAAGGATTGATCAGCTGCTCACCTGAAATCAGAGGGAAAATCATGACCAGGAAGCTGGAACCTGCAAGCAATAAGGCAATCCCGAACTTGATAACTGTTGGTGGGTTATAACGACCGAGACGCACCCAGAGCGATGCAACAAGCGGCGCTAATGTCACGATGAATAATGGATTCAGTGACTGGAACCAGGCAGCAGGAATCGTGAAGTCGATCAGACCATTCGTGACAATACCCAGGTCGAGCTGTGTGCGTTTATCTGAGAAGTTGGCGAGTACAGTCGCACCCTGCTCCTGAATCATCCAGAACATCACAGAAGCCAGGAATAACGGGATATAGGCAAGAAGTCGTGATTTCTCGACTTTGGTTGTCTGACGAGATAAGAACATGGTAGCGAAATAGATGACAGGCAAGACAACCCCTAATATAGAAATGGTTAAGCTGATAGTTTGTAAGTTCAGTTGGTTCAACGCATTCAGAACGAACAGATAAAGAATAATGGCAGCTAAGAGAACACCGACATATAACCATGTTTTGTTACGCGTTTCCGGTGTAATCGGATTGGGTACATTCAGACCTGAAAGCCCCAGTGTCTTTTTCGCTGTCAGCACGTAAACGACAAGGCCGAAGAACATCCCGATAGCCGCAGCTGCAAATCCGGCATGGAAACCGATACGTGTCTGCAGCAGACCGACAAGAAGCGGGGATAAGAAGGCCCCTAAGTTAATCGACATGACGAATAACGTGAATGCTGAATCAACTTTTGAGTCGTTCTTCAGGTAGAGCTCACCGACGTTAGATGAGATATTCGGTTTCAGTAACCCTGTACCGATGATCAAAAAGAATAAAGCGATTAAAAAGAGGGTGAACTGGTTCGGTAAAGAGAGCAGTATATGACCGATCATGATGAGGATGGCACCGATTAAGATGGAATGTCTCGTGCCAAGCAGACGGTCAGCTATCCAGCCGCCGATAATACCGCTCATATAGATTAGTGCGCCGTAGATGGAGACGATTTGTAAAGCGGTCCCTTCTTCAAGTCCGAAACCACCTTTTGAAACTTCATAATAAAGATAGAATGCGAGAATCGCCTTCATCCCATAGTAACTGAATCGTTCCCAGAATTCTGTCACCATCAGTGTGAAGAGGCCCTTAGGGTGTCCGAAGAAACCGGTTCTTGGCATACTGTTGACGATTTCTTCGCGTGTGTACTGTGACAAATTAATCTTCCTTTCCCTAAAAAAATAAAAACAATGTATCTAATATACACTGTTTTTAATTCTCTGACAATTCTAATTTATCTATTTGTAATCGTTTCCGGGTATAAATCATGGTTCATCAAGCGATAATTCGCTATTTCTTCATATTTTGAATCAGGACGACCATAGTTGGTATAAGGATCAATCGAAATACCACCGCGTGGTGTGAACTTGCCCCATACTTCAATATAATGCGGATCCATCAGTTCTATTAAATCATTCATGATGATATTTATGCAGTCTTCGTGGAAGTCGCCGTGGTTACGGAAGCTGAAAAGATACAGCTTCAGTGATTTAGATTCTACCATCTTGATATTTGGAATGTAGCTGATGTAGATAGTGGCAAAGTCGGGTTGACCGGTTATAGGGCATAAGCTCGTGAATTCCGGACAGTTGAACTTGACGAAATAGTCACGGCCCGGGTGTTTATTATCGAACGACTCTAATATAGAGGGATCGTATTCATATAGGTATTGGTTGTGCTGATTGCCAAGCAGTGTGATGTCCTGCAGTTCATCTTTTGAACGTGTCATGGTATGACCTCCTTCATTAATCGTACTGATACTACTATAAATCTGGTGTTTACTCAAGTTTTGCTTTTTTGAACATATATAAACTTGCGCTGAAGACAATGAAGTAACCAAGAAAACTGAATATATCCGGTACTTGATTGAACAAGGCGAAGCTGATGATAGCGCTGAAAAGCACCGTTGCATAGAAGAATATGGAGATATCTTTTGCAGGCGCGTACTGATAGGCGATGGTGATTCCGAACTGGCCGATTGTCGCGAAAACACCTGACAGAATCAGATAGAACGTCTGCGTCATGGTCATGGCATGGAAATCAGATAGGACGAAGGGCATCAGGACAACAGTTGAGAAGAAAGAAAAATAGAAGACAGTGGTATAGAACTTCTCTCGCGGCCCGAGGACCCGTAACGTTGTATATGCAAAACCTGCAAACAGAGCGCCGGCAACACCGATAAGTGCATAGAACATATCGCTTGAGAAGCTCGGCTTAATAATGAAAAGTGAACCGATAAAAGCGACAAGGATAGCTGTCATCTGATAAGGTTTAATCTTCTCTTTCAGGAAGAGGGCACATAGGAGGATGGTAAAGAAGGGACTCAGTTTATTCAGCATATCTGAATCACTCAGCACCATATGATCGATGGTTATATAATTCAGAACGACACCGATCAGGCCGAACGTGCTTCTTGCTATCAGAAGGGGCTGATTCTGCATTCGTCCGAAGAGACGTTCCCGGTGCTTGATGGCAAAGTAAAGCGGAATGATCATTCCGACGAGATTGCGGAACAGCGTTTTCTGCAGAACAGGGATATCACCTGACAGTTTGACAAATGCCCCCATCAGGCTGAAGCCGAGGGAGGCGATGAGTAGAGCGAAGATACCTTTTTGTATATGATTCATGATGACGACCTTCCAAATAAGATAATTCATTTTAACATAATCACCCTTACGGTCTGGAATCCTGTCATCAAAATGTAATAATTTTTCAAAGCTATGTGTAGCAACAGGTTAAGAATTTCGGCTAAAAGTCAAGGGTCTAAATTAAAAAAAATCTGGGTATAATCGATTGAAAGAGCGAACAAACGTGCTATAATATTTCATATATCTTGTGGTGCTTCCGAGGACAAAACACAATATATTGTGTTTTGTCCTCAGATATCCTACATATTCATTTTTAGAGCGTTTTTTACATAGGAAGTGATAAATGTGAAAATAGTCTACTATTCGCTCACCGGTAATGTGAGACGTTTCTTACAAAAATCAAATTTTACTGGCGAATCATTGCTGGATATCCAGACGATTGAGGAGCCTTTTATTGTAGTGACAGGAACAATTGGCTTCGGTGAAGTGCCTGATCCAGTTCGTCAGTTCCTGAATCGGAACAGTCGTTATCTTGTAGCAGTCGCCAGCAGTGGAAACCGCAACTGGGGTCAGAATTTCGCCCGGTCAGGTGATCTGATTGCGGCTGAATACCATGTTCCGCTACTCATGAAATTTGAGCTCCATGGCAACGCGCATGACGTACAATTATTCAACGAAAAGGTGGATGAAGTAAATGAAAGTCTTAGACGACAAACAGTACAATCATATTGAACTTAATAACCAGGTGACAAAGCGTCGTGCAGATGGCTTCTTTGATATCGACAAAGATCAGGATGCCCTTGCTGTCTACTTAGAGGAAATCAATGACAAGACTATTCATTTTGATTCACCCCTTGAACGACTCCATTATCTAGTCGACAATCAGTTCTATTATAATCTGTTTGAGGATTATTCTGAGACTGACCTTGAAGAAATTATCGCTTATGCAGAACGTCTGCCGTTTAAGTTCGCGAGTTATATGTCTGCAAGTAAGTTCTTCAAGGATTATTCGCTGAAGACAAATGATAAAAAAGCCTACCTCGAAGATTATAAAGAACACGTTGTAATTGTCAGTCTCTACCTGGCGAAAGGCCATAAAGAGAAAGCGAAGGAACTCATCAATGCTATGGTCGAGCAACGTTACCAGCCGGCCACCCCGACCTTCTTGAATGCAGGCCGTGCGCGCCGTGGTGAACTTGTATCGTGTTTCCTGCTGGAGGTAGATGACTCTCTGAACTCTATCAACTATATCGATTCAACAGCGAAACAACTGTCTAAGATCGGCGGCGGTGTTGCCATCAATCTCTCAAAACTTCGTGCCCGTGGTGAAGCAATCAAAGGCATCAAAGGTGTCGCAAAAGGTGTGCTGCCGGTTGCCAAAGCATTAGAAGGCGGCTTCAGTTATGCCGATCAGCTGGGTCAGCGTCCGGGAGCAGGAGCGGTCTACCTCAATATCTTCCATTATGATGTGCTCGAGTTTTTAGATACTAAGAAAGTCAACGCCGATGAAGATTTACGTCTTTCTACTATCTCAACAGGGCTCATTGTCCCTTCTAAGTTCTTTGAGCTGGCAAAAGAAGGCAAGGACTTCTTTATGTTCGCGCCTCATACAGTAGAAGCGGAATACGGACAGACATTGGATGATATCAATTTGGATGAGATGTATGACAAATTAGTGGCAAACCCTAATATTATGAAGAAATCTAAAGATGCGCGTGAAATGCTCAACATGATTGCACAGACTCAGCTGCAGTCCGGGTACCCATACTTAATGTTCAAAGATAATGCCAATAAAGTCCATGCCAACAGCAATATCGGGCAGATCAAGATGAGTAATCTATGCACGGAGATTTTCCAGCTGCAGGAAACGTCTGTTATCAACGATTACGGCACTGATGATGAGATTAAACGTGATATTTCATGCAATTTAGGTTCACTGAACATCGTCAACGTCATGGAATCACGTAAAGTGCGTGAATCAGTGCATACAGGTATGGATGCACTGACAACTGTCAGTGATGAAGCTGACATCAAGAATGCGCCGGGTGTCGCAAAAGCGAACCGGGAGTTACATTCTGTCGGACTCGGTGTGATGAATCTGCATGGTTATCTCGCTAAAAATAAGATTGCGTATGAATCAGAAGAAGCTAAAGACTTTGCCAATACATTCTTTATGATGATGAACTACTATTCCATCGAACGATCAATGGAAATTGCCAAAGAACGTCAGGAAGTCTACGCTGACTTTGAAAAATCAGATTATAAATCCGGGGTGTATTTCGAGAAATATATCAAGGAGAGCTTTGCACCTCAATCAGAGAAAGTACAGGCACTTTTTGAAGGCATTCATATTCCGACACAAGAAGACTGGCAAGCACTGAGTGCCCAGGTAAAAGAGCACGGGCTCTTCCATGCATACCGCTTAGCGATTGCGCCGACACAAAGTATTTCATATGTCCAGAACGCCACAAGTTCGGTCATGCCGATTGTTGATCAGATTGAGCGTCGTACATATGGGAATGCTGAAACCTTCTATCCGATGCCGTTCTTATCACCAGAGACGATGTGGTTCTACAAATCAGCTTTCAGTACGGATCAGATGAAACTGATTGACTTAATCGCAACAATTCAGCAGCATATCGATCAAGGTATTTCTACTATCTTGTTCGTCAATTCTGAGATTTCTACGCGTGAACTTTCACGACTCTACGTTTATGCCCATCATAAAGGACTTAAATCACTTTACTATACACGTAACAAACTACTGAGCGTTGAAGAATGTACAAGTTGTGCAATCTAACTAATTAATGCAAGGATGGATTAAAGATGAAAGCAGTAAACTGGAATACACAGGAAGATATGACTAACATGTTCTGGCGTCAGAATATCTCGCAGATGTGGGTGGAAACAGAATTTAAGGTTTCTAAAGATATCGCCAGCTGGAAAGAGCTGACAGAAGACGAAAAGTATACATTCAATCACGCTCTGGCCGGTCTGACAGGTCTCGATACCCAGCAAGCTGATGATGGCATGCCGCTCATTATGATGCATACAACTGATCTGCGCAAAAAGGCGGTCTACTCCTTTATGGGGATGATGGAGAATATCCATGCGAAAAGTTATTCTCATATCTTCACGACGCTCCTGCCATCAAATGAAACAGATGAGCTGTTGAACGAGTGGGTACCAAGTGAGCCTCATTTGACTTATAAAGCCAACCGTATTTTAGAGAAATATCATAAACTCTGGACGAAGGAAGCGAGTGTTTATGATCAGTATATGGCGCGTGTGGCATCTGTATTCCTGGAAACATTCCTCTTCTACAGTGGCTTCTACTATCCACTGTACTTAGCCGGCCAGGGCAGAATGACCACTTCAGGTGAAATCATCCGTAAGATCCTGCTCGATGAATCGATTCATGGTGTCTTTACAGGACTGGATGCACAGAGCCTGCGCAATGAATTATCAGAAGATGATAAGCTGAGAGCGGATAAAGAAATGTATGCAATGCTGGATGATCTGTACCGCAATGAGGCGTCATATACACGTGAACTATATAATCGTGTCGGGCTGACAGAAGACGTACTGAATTATGTGAAATATAACGGGAACAAAGCGCTTGCTAACTTAGGATTTGAACCTTACTTCGAAGAACGTGGCTTCAATCCAATCATCGAGAATGCACTGAATACAAGTACCAAGAACCATGATTTCTTCAGTGTGAAAGGTGATGGCTACGTGCTCGCACTAAATGTTGAAGCACTGACAGACGAAGATTTCATATTTGAATAAAATGAACCCATCACAATGTGTATATTGTGATGGGTTTTTTAGAGCAAATTGTATAGCAGCCGAGCAACGTCCCGCAAAGTGAATCTGCGGGACGATACGCGGTGTAAAGCATCTTCATATGAAGAGCAACGTCCCGCAAAGTGAATCTGCGGGACGATACGCGGTGTAAAGCATCTTCATATGAAGAGCAACATCCCGCAAAATGGATCTGCGGGACGATACGCGGTGTAAAGCATCTTCATATGAAGAGCAACGTCCCGCAAAGTGGATCTGCGGGACGTTGCTCATTCGAATCTCATAACTTTTCTTATTTTGTTTCTCTGTGCAGGGTATATTTCTTTAAACGTGGACAGTATTTCATCAGTTCGATTCGTTCAGGGTTATTACGTTTATTTTTCTTGGTGATATAGTTACGGTCTCCACATTCTGTACAAGCTAAAGTTACATTTACTCTCATTTTAATGTCTCCCTATATTATAGTATGATTTCTGCATTGTTTTCTTCTACCGTATATGCTGGCAGAGGGTCAGGCATCTGAGACCAGTCTTGCGTCATTTCTTCATCTGTCAAAAGAGACTCATCCAGTGCCTGGATAATCGCTGACTGATCCATTTCTATTCCAATGAAGACAAGTTCAGTCTGTCGATCTCCGTAAACCTTATCCCATCGCGCAGCCAGAGTAGGATCTTCCTGCATTTCGAGCGCAATATCCTTATCGCTATATGTCGCTATCCATTCACCGGCGCCTTGCAGCTGAATCGAGTTCCCGGCCTGCGACAGTAAGCCGCACATATTATTTCTTGTTGCGAGCCAGTAGAATCCTTTAGAGCGCACAACGGTGAGCGGGAAATTCTCCAGAAATGTCAGAAAGCGCTCAGCATGAAAAGGTTTTCTTCTCCGGTATACAAAGGATGCAATTCCATATTCTTCAGTCTCTGGCATGTGTTCCGAGTTCAGTTCTTTAATCCAGCCAGCACTTTGACTCGCTTTCTCAAAATCAAATAGATTCGTATTCAAGATGAGATTAAGATCGATTACTGAGTCCTGAGTACCGTAAATCTTCGCATCTGGATTTAACTGCATAAGCAGCCTTTTTAACTCTTCACAGTCATCCGTTGTGATTAAATCAATCTTGTTAAGCAGAATGACGTTTGCGAATTCTATTTGATCGATAAGTAAATCAATGACTTCGCGGTCATCTGTTCCATCATTGCCCATCTGGCGGTCTGCGAGTGATTCTCCGGACGCGAAATCATGCCAGAACTGGTGAGCATCTACAACTGTCACCATTGTATCAAGGACAGTATTGTCAGATAATTTGATACCTAACACTTCGTCTTCAAGTGTCAATGTCTGGGCGACAGGTAACGGTTCAGAGATACCTGTTGATTCGATGACGATATAATCAAGTTGATGTGTCTGAACGAGTTTATCTATTTCAATTAATAAATCTTCACGAAGCGTGCAACATATGCAGCCATTCTGCAGCTGAATCATTTTTTCATCACTGCGTTTCATGACAGCGAGTTCTGCATCTATATTAACTTCACTCATATCGTTGACAATGACACCGATACGCATATTTTGTGTATTGGTTAGAATATGGTTAAGTAGCGTTGTTTTACCGGCCCCTAGAAAGCCACTGAGTACAGTAATTGGGACTGCCATACAATCACCTCCAATTCGTAATAGTTACGATTTATTATATTACGCTATTTCTCTACAAAAGTAAAGTGATTATTTTAATTTTGTCAGAAATAGTAACAATAAGATGAACAGCAGTTGCTGTCACGATTTCGACATTGATTAATGGAGGAAGAATCAAGATAATAGGAAATGACTGACAAATAGAAAGGGAGTTATACAATGAAAAAAATAGTCGTTATCCTGTCTGCCGGCCTGATACTTGCTGCGTGCGGTCAGACTGAAGAAAAGCATGACCATGCCAAACAGGAGACAGCATCAGTAGAGCCTGTTAAAGTGGCTCTCAGCGTCCCGGAAAAAGCGGAAGCAGGTCATGAAGTTAAATTGACAGCAAAAGTTACACAGAACGGAAAAGCAATCAATGATGCTGACGAAGTTATGTTTGAAATCATCAAAGATGGAGACAAAGACAAATCGACTAAAAAAATGGTGAAAGAAGCTAAAGATGGTGTCTATGAACTGCCTTATACATTTGATAAGGATGGCAGCTATCAGGTCATCAGTCACGTCACAGCTAAAAGTCAGCATACTATGCCGGATAAAACGATTTTGATTGGCGAAGCTAAACATAACGAACATGCGCATCACGAAGGTGCTATTCACGTGATGCCGATTAAAGCCGTGAAAGGTGAACCGACTGACTTCATGATCCACGTAAAAGATGAAGCGGGTAAAGCGAAAGAAAAACTGATGACGCGTTTAGAAGTGATGATGCCTGACGGTAAAACTAAATGGGTTGACCTGAAAGAAACAAAAGCGGGTCAGTATGAAGGCCAGGAAACATTTGATGAAGCTGGGAAATATACAGTGACCGCACATGCGGAAAATAAAGAAGGTTTCCACGTCCATACAGAGGCGACGTTCACATTAAAATAAGAGACAGGCGGCTGCCTGTCTCTTATTTGATTTGTGCGAAATAAGGGTCATCCAAGTGATTGGCCTGAAGATGTTCGACCTGTAAAGTAGTATGATCGAGCTTGTAGGTTTCCTTCAGCATCGCCGCCAGCTCATTGATGACCTGATAGTTCTCAGCGTCACTTCTGTTATCCACGACGACGTGGGCAGACAGATTATAATGACCGGTTGTAATAGCGGATAAATGGAACTCGTGGACATCCAGGACATTCGGATGCTCTTTCATCCGCGCGATGATTTCATCTGTATCCAATCCATCAGGCACTTTCTCCATCAGAATATCCCAGGCGTTCTTAACGATCTTATAACCACCGCGGAAGATGATAAGTGAAATCAAAATACTTAGGATAGGGTCAATCAGCACCCAGTGCGTGAAATAGATGACCACAACGGCAACAATGACGCCGACAGAATTTAAAAGGTCACCGATGAAATGCCAGAGCGCACTCTGAACATTGATATTATCTTCGCCCTTCAATGAGCGGGCAAGGATAAGGGTCAGGATGATGTTAACCACCAGACCGATCAGTGAGATAGTCAGCATCAGTTTCACATCGACTTGCTGTGGATGCACAATACGCATAATGCCTTCATAACAGATACCGAGAGCGATGACGACAAGGGCAAGCCCGTTGAGCAGTGCCGCCAGAATTTCAAGTCTTAAGTAGCCGAAGGTATAACGGGCAGTAGGGGCTTTTGCTGCGAAGTAAATCGCAATCATCGACAGCCCAAGTGCTAATACATCGCTCAGCATATGGGCAGAGTCAGACAGAAGGGCGAGTGAGTTCGACAGGATACCGCCGACAACTTCAACAACTGTAAAAAATAAAGTGATTAAAAGAGACGCCCAGAGCGTCTTTTTGGAGCCTTGCTGTTCTTTTAGGTGTTCAACGTGATGATAGTAATGAGGCTGACTGTATGTTTTTCTCATAGTTATTCTCCTTGAGTTGCAGTGATTTTATTATTCTCATATACAATTCTACCCCCAAGGTGACCTGTGTAAGCAAGGAAGCCGCTGCCAAGTACAGAAAGAACATGGAAGTAAGCGCCTTTTGTATTTCTGACAGTCAGAATCTAAATCAGTATTCACACTCCTATCAAAAAAGCAGCAGATTAGTCTGCTGCTTTTTCACCTATTACTCTGACTTCCGGCTGCAATTCCACACCGGCATGTTCAAGAACAGTGGCCTGGACATAGGCAATCATCTCTTCATAATCTGTTGCGGTGCCGTTATCGACATTGACGATGAAGCCGGCGTGTTTGGTGCTGACTTCGACTCCTCCGATACGATGACCTTGCAGACCCGCCTGCTGAATCAGCTGGCCAGCGAAATGGCCGGGGGGTCTTCTGAACACACTGCCGCATGACGGATATTCAAGCGGCTGCTTTTCTTCACGTCGCTGCGTCAGGTCATCCATTTTAGCTTGAATGACAGTGACATCACCGCGTTCTAGCTTGAATGTAGCTTCAAGGACAACAAGATGCTGACTCTGTATAGAACTCGTTCTGTAATCCAGTTCGAGTTCTTCCTTGGAAAGAGTCAGGATGTCACCTTCTTCATTGACCACTTTCGCGTGGTCGATACAATCTTTGACTTCGCCGCCATATGCTCCGGCGTTCATATAGACAGCTCCGCCGATTGAGCCGGGTATCCCGCAAGCGAATTCCAGCCCGGTCAGATGATGGTCACGTGCGATTCTTGAGACCTCGATAATAGCTGCCCCGCTTCCTGCGATGATCTGATCATATTCGACCTGGACATCAGTGAAGTTGAGGAGGCTCAGAACGATGCCGCGGATACCGCCATCCCGGATGATGATATTTGAGCCGTTACCCAGAAAGGTGACCGGAATGTCGTGTTTCTTGGCAAACTTCATAATGAGACTGACTTCTTCGTAGCGATGGGGTGAAATATAGAGGTCGGCATGGCCGCCGGTTTTAGTATAGGTATATTTCTTCAGGGATTCGTCTACTTTAATCCGTTCACGTGGGATAAGAGTGGACAGTTCTTCTAGTAATGAATTTTCAATCATGGCGTTCGCCCTTTCGTACAATCTTAATAACCATTATAGCAATTTTAATGCTTATTTGCGATACGCAGCCTGAACCAGTCTGCTTTGGCTGATTCATAATCTTTCTTTTGCAGGTGCCGGATACTTGCTTTATAGGCCCTGAACTCTGCAGCCAACGCTTCAGACTCGGTAAGCATGTCCTGAGCAGCCTGGTAATGAAGAGCTTTAGTGCTTTGATCTTCCACGATGTGCAGCCGGCATTTTTCCTGCAATGAAATCAGGTCGTGAAACTCACTGAAGACACATTTCTTGTGATAAGGGTGGTGAAGGCGATAAAATCCTGCTTGGTTGAGGCGTTTCTCGTCAAGTGTGGTCATGGCATGTAAACTCGGTACAATCACCAGGATGTCCATAATTCCTTCGTCACCTAAAGCAGTACTGCCGATATGCTGAACATCGATTACAGGTGAATCCAGAAGATCCAGCAGCATGCGGCGTTTATCGTTGAATTGGTTCTGAATATCAGTCATGAAATAACCTCTGTCATTATTTAGTATTTATATTGCTGAGCGGTTTAGTTATAATAGGGTAAGCAAGGAGTAGATATATGAATATAAAATTCTATGGTCTTATGCTGTTCGCTATCATTTTTTTAGCGGGATGCGGGAATAGTCTGCATGCCGATATTAAAGATTATAAGATGCAGATGAAAGATGTTCAATCTGAAGAAAAGAAATTAGTGAAATATATCGATGAGCTGGCACTGGACAAAGTTGACCAGCTGATAGGTTCAGAAGTGACAGACCAGAAAAAGAGAAATTTACAGGAAAAAGAGCAGGTCATTCAAAATAAAGTCTTACCTCAGCTCGCAGTATATGAAGATAAAATGAATAAAGTGAAGGTGGATAATCCGGATATACAGGAGGTCCATGATATTTATATCAGTAACTTTGATGAGAAAAAGACATTTATCCATAACATCTATACTTATATCTCACTTTATAATCATTCAATAGAATCTAACGAGGAAATTCTAGGTTATACCCAGATCTTTGAGAAGAATAAGAAAACAAGTGAGAAATATGCAGCATTAGCTTCAGCGGATAAAAAGGAAGCAAAAGATTACAATCAATTAACGCAGGTCATCAATCATAACAACGAAGAACTGAAAACGCATGTCGAAGAGTTGATGAATACTTCTGAAACATCCAGACGGATTGCTTTTATCGATAATAAACTGATACCGCTGCTCAACGGTCACGTAAAGTCTCTTAATCAGATTCATCTGACTGCTGAAAATACATTACGCTTAAGGCAGTCGCAGCTTGAAATCTACTATAGCTTGATCAGTTACTATAAAGAACGCAAGACCGCAATGAAAATAGAGGAGAAGCTCAGAAAATTACCCGTTCAGAATATCCTGTCAAAAGCCAAAGAAATCAAGACATTAGATAACCGGTATTACCAGGCACTAAAAAAACTTGAAGAGCAGGACTGACTCTTCAAGTTACTTCTGCCTTAACTTTGACAGATAAATATTGCGCGCAATCACGGTGATAATCCAGATACCGAAGGCGATAATAATCACCCATGATAATGTGGCGTTCTCCTGAAAGTCTATGACAAACAGGCAGACCGCAATCAGCAGACAAGTATTGATCGTGTCAACTACACTCCAGCGTTTCACGGGAAGTGGGGGCTTGGCCATAATATCCCTCCTTTTTAATTTAGATTATAACATGACTATTTAAAGCGGCGTGGGGTATTAAATAAATAAGTTAACGAGTTAACCAATGATGAGGTGAAAGAATGGTTATTAAATTAAACAGTATTGAACAATTCGAACAGACCATCCAGGAACATGATAAGGTCTTTGTGATGAAGCATTCCCTGACATGCCCGATTTCGTTGAACGCTTATGACCAGTATAATAATTTTCTGTATGAGCGTGATATGGATGGCTATTATCTGACCGTGCAGGAAGCGAGAGAACTTTCGAATTATATTGCTGAAAAGACCGGTATCAAACACGAATCACCGCAAGTGTTCTATTTTGTAGATCAGCAGGTTGTCTGGCATGACTCTCACAATCATATTACGGTGTCTTCATTATCAGCAGCAGAAGAATAAAAAGGGATAACTGATAGCCTGGCTATTGGTTATTTATTTTTGAAGGAGATTACAATGAATATATTAGTGGCGATAGATCGTTTTGAAGATATATTGACGTCAGGTGAGGCGTCCAGTTACATCGAAGAAGGGGTAAGAGCCGTTTATCCTGACGGCAATATGATCAGTGTCCCTTTATTTGATGGTCAGAAACACCTGATTGAAGGCATCTTATCCTGGCAGCAAGGCATCAAATATCAATGGCAGGTTCCAGATGCTGATCTCAGGCAGCGTGATATGACAACGGCTGTAATCCAGGATTGTCTCTATATTGACTGTACGCCGCTGTTCGGTGCTACAGCCAACCCGCTCAAGACTTCTTCATATGGTCTCGGTCAGGTGATATTGAACGGCCTTGATCTAGGGTATCGTTCGTTTACTATTGCGTTAGGCGAATCAGAGGTCTATGACGGTGGTATCGGGCTGCTTGAAAAACTCGGCGCAGTATTCTTTGATAGAGAGGATAACAGAATGACGGGGCCGCTATCCTCAGAACACATTAAGTACGTCAGAAGAATGGATCTGAGCGGACTTGATGATCGTCTGTCGGAGAGCACCTTCAAAGTGATCAGTGACCGGGATTATTATCTCTTCGGTAATGACAGCCAGATAGCGGCATCTCTGCTTGATGATACGGCAAAAATGACCATTGATAATAACATCTGGTATTTGAATGAGCAGTATAAAAAAGCGGGGCTGACTTTAAATCCGAAGAACGGTGGCCATGCAGGTGGATTGCGCAGTATCTTCGAGAGTCTGTTCGATGCGCGCATCCTGTCTTCAAAAGACATGATTTTTGAGGAGACCAGCCTGAAGGAACTTCTTGAAGAAGCAGATATTGTGGTCTACGGCGGCGGAACAATCAGCCCTTCTGACAGCTCACTCGTCGCTCAAGCGATGACACAAAGAGCAGGCACACAACTATACATTTATCTGGCGGCAGGACAACAGTTTGCGCCGCCGGGTGAAGCCGTGCACTTTCTGAATGTCTATCCGGATATGACGACTGATACCGATAAACTGAAGCTGGGCATACAGCTGCAGAACGGCATTAAAACATTGCTGACCCTTGCAAAGCAATAGAAGCCACTGAATTGTCAGTGGCTTCTTTTTATGCAAGTTCTTCAAATTTTCTGATGATACCGACGATATGGTGTACGGATTTCTCCATATCATCAATAGAGACGTATTCGTAGGGGCCATGGAAGTTTTCAGCTCCAGTGAATAGGTTAGGCGTCGGCAGTCCCATATAAGAGAGCTGTGACCCATCTGTCCCGCCCCGGATCGGCTCGACAATCGGCTCGATTTCCAGTTCCTTCATCACTTGCAGCGGGATATCGATCAGCTGAGGATAAGGCTTGATTTTCTCACCCATATTGAAATACTGGTCATGGATTTCTATATGCACAGACGTCTCGCCGTATGTCTCAGCAATAGTCTGAGCTGCACGCTGCATGGTTTCTTTACGTGCACTGAATTTCTCTTTGTCATGATCGCGGATGATATAGGAGAGAGAAGCAGCTTCCACAGAACCTGACATCTCAACAAGATGATAGAAGCCTTCGTAGCCTTCCGTCTGCTCAGGGACTTCGTGGGCCGGCAGCTGCTGATGAAAGGCCATTGCCAGTGTCTGTGCATTCACCATCTTATCTTTTGCGGAACCAGGGTGTACGTTGACTCCTTTGAAGTGTACCTCAACACCTGCTGCATTGAAACTTTCATATTGCAGTTCTCCGCGACGGCCGCCGTCAATCGTATAGGCAAATTCAGCCCCGAAACGTTCAACATCGAAGTGGTGAGGACCCCGGCCGATTTCCTCATCTGGTGTAAAGGCGAAGCGGATAGTGCCGTGCTTGATTTCTGGATGATTCTGCAGATAGATGATGGTCTCCATGATCTCGGTGATCCCCGCTTTATTGTCAGCGCCGAGTAAAGTTGTACCATCTGTTGTCATTAACGTATGGCCAGTATAGTGCTGAAGCTCCGGGAACTTCTCTTTGGCGATCACTAAGCCATTTTTTAAGGTGATATCGCTGCCGTCATAAGACTCGATGATCTGCGGCTGAACGCGAGTGCCTGTAAAGTCTGTTGCTGTGTCCACATGTGCCAGAAGTCCTAGAACCGGCACTTCTTTGTCACTGTTAGCGGGCAGTGTCGCCATCAGATAACCTTTATCATCGACGGAGACTTCAAGACCTAACGCGCTTATCTCGCTTTCCAGTAAGCGCAGTAAGTCCCACTGCTTCTCTGTAGATGGTGTAGTCGTACTTGCTGCATCTGATTGTGTGTCGATCTGAACATAACGACTCAGACGGTCGATTAATGCTTGTTTCAATTGAACCCCTCCCTTGTTGTCCCCTTATTATAACGAATTTTGTCTTCTGTGAACATATCTGCGTACTCTGAAGAAAGAGTGGAAAATCATTTCTGCGACGATGAGACCGAAAGCAATAGCCCCGGATATGAGCGCAACCTTTATTCCGTTCTGAATCGCCGTATCATAATCATTGATGATCAGATTTTTGGTTGCATCATAAGCAAGTCCTCCGGGCACGAGCGGAATGATGCCCGCTACATAGAAAATGATGACCGGCTGCTTGTAATACCGGCTCATTAAGTGAGCGGTGATGCCTAAGAATAGAGCGCCCGCAAATGAGGCGGTCACCGCTGAGACGTCGTAAGTGAAGAGCACATAATAGATGATCCAGCCGACAGCGCCGACAAAGCCGCACGGTAACAGCAGTCTTCTTGGTGCATTGAAGACAATGGCGAAGAAAACCGTGGCAAAGAAGCTGGTGATAAACTGCAGGGCGAACCAGAGCATTTCTAAAGTAAAATCAGACATACTGCAACCCCCGTTCCGATTGCAAAAGCAGTCAGACTTGCTTCGACGCCCTTGACTGCCCCTGCGAGAAGATGCGCCGCCATGAGATCCCGGATGGCATTTGTAATGAGTACACCCGGGACAAGAGGCATCACAGCAGAGATGATGACTTTATTAAGCGAGACCCCACCTAAATAATTCACGGCGAGGAGAGCAGTGATCGCAATCACAAATGCACCGCCAAACTCAGCGAAGAATTTCAGGCGGGTATGCTCCTGGATAAATTCAGCGACCATCAGGCCGATACCGCCCGCGATAATGCTTGGAATGATATCCCGGAAATCTCCGTTGAACATAATAAGGAACAGGCCGCTGACAATAGCCGCTGACATCATGCGCAGCCAGTAAGGAAAGTGCTGATTGGATGCTGCCAGATCCTGCAGCGCTTCATGGGCGGTCTCAAGTGATAAGACATCCGCCGTAATGGCCCGTGATATCTCATTGGTTTCTGCGATTTTCTCGAGGTCTGTTGTTCGTGATAAGACCCGTAGAAGTCTCGATGATGACTCTGAAGAAGCAGAGAATATGATGGCTGTTGGTGTGACAAAACTGTTGGTGGAATGTAGTCCGTAGTGTCTCGCGATTCGTGTCATCGTATCTTCGACGCGGTAAGTTTCTGCACCGCTTTCCAGCAGGATTTTACCGGCGAGTAAGACAACGGCAATGACTTTATTTTCATCTATCTGATTCATGATGACCTCCTTGTTCATAAAAAAAATAACAGAAAGGAGCCTTTCTGTTATTTAATAATAGGGTTGAACATCACCGTGTCGCGTCCTTGTTCTTTAGCAGCATGAAGCGTATCATCTGCATCTTTAAAGATTTTGCGATGCGATTTGATATCCTTTTCTTGAAGATACCCAACACCGATAGAGACAGTCAAGGAAATTGTTTCTTTGTTCGGTAGGTGGAACGCAGAATTTTTGACGCCTTTACGAATACTTTCGGCAAGTTTGATCGCCGCATCGAGTGTGACATCTGTCAGAATGACGGAAAATTCCTCACCGCCATTACGATAAGCTTTAATATTTCTTGGGATATAGTTGGTCAGCACCTGGCCCATCTGTCTTAAGACGGCGTCACCCGCATTATGGCCGTATGCATCGTTGACATCTTTAAAGCCGTCGATATCAATCAGTAAGAGCGCAATAGTACGGTGTTCAGCTTCATAGCTCAGTTTATTCAGTGAGCGGTCAAATTCTCTCACATTGCCGAGGCCTGTTAAATAGTCCATCGTCTTCTCATTTTCATAGCGCTGGATCAGCTGAGAGATGCGCCAGATATCGACGAACATCAGACTGCTGCAGATGGACAGGATAAAAGATGAACAGAATATCAGAATGAAATATTCCATTGGATGCGTCAGGTCTCTGAAATACAGACTGGCTGCAATGATAGCGAGACCGATGGCTGTCAGCCACTGGATACTGACGAAGTGAGAATAGGAGAGAAAAGGACCTATCAGCCCGGTGACAGCCGCAATGACAAGAAGGATGATCGCAATATCCATGTCGTAGCCGAGCCAGAAGACTGCCACCAGACTCGTCACGACAGCACCTAGCATCGTATAGACAAAATTAGTATAACGAGCAAGAAACAATAAGGGAACGAAAGCCAGCACAAAAGTGACATCATCGAACTGAAGCGGGTTGGTCAGTAACAGACAGCTGATGAAAGTCATCAGCAGCGTAATATAATTTTTTGAGAAGACAATTTCTTTCTCTTCAAAAAACTGCAGGCGATGGAAAAGATAGAATCCGCTGATGGTAATCGCAACATTAAATATCAGGGTCTCAATCATGTGGCACATCCTTAGTCATATAGTTTTTTTCTTTTGAGAATCCGCGGCCGATAATGTCGGATGCGCTCAGGAAGACGGTGAAGGCATCGAGATTTTCATCGTTGATCACCTGCTTGAAATAAATCGCTTCCCGCTGCTCCATGACCGAAAACAGCAATGTCTTCTCTTCGCCGGTGAAACCGCCCATAGAACTGATTTTGGTATAACCACGTTCAACCGTGTCATAAATCAGCTGACCGACCACAGCCTCCTGATCTGTAATGATGAAGACGAGCTTATTGTCACCAGCTTTCAGTTCGACGAAATCGATGACCTTACTTGTCACGTAGATGGATATTAATGCATAAAGCGCAGATTCAAAGCTGAGGACGAATGCACTGAGCAGCACGACGACAGCATCGACTATCAGCTGACAGAACCCGCTGGATAATGATGTATATTTTTTTACGATCTGAGCAAGCGTCGCAGTCCCGCCTGTTGAGCCTTTACCGCGGTAGACAAGACCGAGGCCGATCCCGAGGACAATCCCGCCGTAGATAGCACCTAGGAGAGAGTTATGGACACCGTGAACGACGAAATCTTTCGAGATAAAGATAAAGAAGGGGATCAGGAAAGTCGCGATTGCTGTCTTCAGACTGAACGAGCGTCCGAGAACAATCCATCCGGCAATAAAAATCGGAATATTAATCAAGGCCTGGGTCAGATAAGGCTGAATGCGGAAAGCGTTATAAAGTATGGTGCTGACACCCGATATCCCACCCGCTGCTATCTCAGAGGGGAGCAGAAAAAAGTTATAGCTGATACCGACCAGAATAGAACCTATAATCATGTAGAAATAATCTCTTAAAACCGGATTTTTCATATAATCCTCCTTCTTATAAATTGTATTTTTTCATTAACCGTCTTATTATGAGTCATAAATGAACATTCGTCAATGACGTCAGCAGTCATAATAAATATTTAATATAATTCCTAGATGTAGACGATTATGCTATATTTAAAGATAAGATAAACCTCGAGGTGGTCTATGTTTACCTTAAAGCTGATTGCTATTACAGCAGCTATTTCCTACTGTCTGACGCCGCTTTTGATCTGGGTCTCTCCCTACATCGGCGCAATGGACAAACCTAATATACGCAAAGTTCATAAAGAGCCTGTTTCAGTTATCGGTGGACTAGCCCTGCTTATCTCATTTCTGATTGGTATTAAAATCGCGCAGCCGATAGAGGAAGAAATTGTTCCCCTGGTGATAGGGGCCATCCTGATTAATTTGCTCGGCCTGATTGATGATATATTTGATCTGAAGCCTATTATTAAACTGATCGGACAGATCTTAATCAGTCTGGTCGTGGTCTATCATGGCATTACAATTGATCTGATCACGTTACCCTTTGGCGTCATCATCCAGTTTGGCGTCCTCAGTGTCCCGGTGACGATTCTCTGGATTGTCGCTGTGACAAATGCCATCAATTTAGTGGATGGACTGGATGGTCTCGCATCGGGTGTTTCAATGATTGCGCTCGGTACTATCGGCCTTATTGCCATCTTCCAGGGCAATATTTTTATTTTGATGATCTGCAGCGTACTGATCGGCTCGCTGCTCGGTTTTATTCGCTATAATTTTTATCCGGCGAAGATCTTTCTGGGTGATAACGGTGCCTTGACGCTCGGTTTTATCATCGGGGTGCTCAGTCTGCTCGGCTTCAAGAATATTACGTTGATCTCGCTCCTGTTCCCGATTATTATTCTGGGGGTGCCATTCATCGATATGGTCTTTGCGATGATCAGACGCTACTTGAAAGGTCAGCCGGTTATGCAGGCGGATAAGTCTCATCTGCATCATAAGCTGCTCGATCACGGTTACTCACATCCGCAGACGGTTATCCTCATTTATTCCATAGCGCTGCTCTTCAGTTCAGCATCCGTCATTCTTTACTTATCGACCAATATCGGTGCCATTGTCATGACCGTTCTTATTCTGTTTACCATTGAGATGATTGTAGAATTTACCGGTTTGATTGATGACAACTATAAGCCGCTCATCAAGCTCTATCGAAAAATCATTAAATAGATAGTGGAAAAGGAAGCATCAGTTCTGCTTCTTTTTTTATTTGGCCCTGACCTTGTGTGGTCTCGCTGACAAAGCTTTCGAAGCTTGCGACATCTTCAGCCGTCACGTGGATGCTGTACGTCACCTTATCGGTATAGACTTGGTCGACGATTTCGTAAGGCTGGTCGGCGATATCATATTCAAAGCGGCCCGTCTGATCATAGTTCAGCGTCACCTCGTAAAGTATGGCATTCTGGATGCGTACTTTCCCGGCTGCTTTGATGGCCTCTGTTACACCTGACTGATAAGCACGGATAAGGCCGCCTGTACCGAGTTTGATGCCGCCGAAATAACGTGTGACGATAGCGACGACATTATGGATATCCTCTTTTTTCAGCGTCTCCAGCATCGGGACACCTGCAGTGCCGGATGGTTCACCGTCATCATTCGCCTTTTGGATCTGGTGCTGGTCCCCTATTGTATAGGCAGAGCAGTTATGGTTCGCCGTCTTATGCAGTGCTTTGATCTCCGCTATCCGCCCTTTTGCTTCTTCCTCATTCTCGACTTTAAAGAGATAAGTGATAAAGCGGGATTTATTGATCAGTTCTTCTGTTTCAAAGTCCTCTTTAATCGTGATATAGTTCTCCATTCTGCATTCCTCCATATTCATTTTCAGTATAGTCAACTTGCGACACATCAACAATGCTTTAACTTTATTTTTAGGATAAAAATGGTATGATACTTGTGTGGGGAACTGTAAGGAGGGAAGTTATGAAGATTGCAGTATTAACAGATTCAACCGCAAATATCAGCGACGAAATGAAAGAACGGTATCATATTCATGAAGTCTATCTGAATGTCTTGCTTGATGGCCAGCCCTACCGCGAGAAAGTCGATATGTCAATGGAGGAATTCTACATCAGAATGCGTGCTGAAAGTGAATTGCCGACGACCAGCCAGCCCGCTGTCGGTGAATATGTGGGGAAACTGGAAGAGCTGAAGGCAGCAGGTTATACCGATGTCATCGCCGTCCATTTATCGAGCGGTATCAGTGGAACCTATCAGAGCGCTATTACAGCAGGTGATATGGTAGAAGGCATTACGGTTCATGCAGTGGATTCAGAAATTTCACTGACACCGCAGGCCTTTCAGTGCATCAGAGCAGCGCAGATGATCGAGCAGGGTGCTCTTGTAGACGAAATAGTTGCAGAACTTCAAGCGATGGTTCGTGAGCAGGCTGCTTATTTCATGGTCGATGATCTGAAGAACCTTAAAAAGGGCGGCCGTTTGACAGGGGCTCAAGCCTTCGTGGGCAGCATGCTGCAAGTGAAGCCGATTCTGCATTTTGTTGAGACTAAAATTGTCGCTGCAGAAAAAGTCAGAACAAAGAAAAAAGCGTTGAAACGCATTGAGGAATTAACGGCAGAATTTATAGATGGTGAAACAGCAGTGACTGGATGCGTCCTGCATTCCAACGCAGAGGCAGAAGCACTCGAATGGCTGAAAGATGTGCAGCACAGATTTCCGGACATTCACTTCATCGTCTCCGATATTACACCGGTCATCGCCACTCACTTAGGTGAAGGCGCGATGGCGCTCGGCGTGGTTAAAAGAGATTTAAAATTGTAAACTGTTTTTATTCTTAATATTTTATGACAGCACACTTATTTAAGTGTGCTTTTTTCTTTGGAGGTAAGAATGGGCTTACTTATTGAAGGTAAAGAGATGCAAGGTGTGAAGGATGGCCGCTGTCACTACTGTATGAATGAAGAGAAGGAGCTGTTCCACCAGTTCTACCATCATGGCTTCGAGAAGGAAGTGAGCTATTGCCGGTCCTGTATACGGATGACCTACTCGTCGACCGAGACATTCTATGATTTACTGGAACTGCCGCCTGTATATGAAGAGGCGGATTACCAACTGGACTTCGAGCTCACCGACCAGCAGCAATATGCCAGCCGTGCCATCGTGGAAACGGTCATAGAAGGAGGGCGGAAGCTGCTTCACGCAGTGACCGGCGCCGGCAAGACAGAGATGATATTAGAGGGCATTAAAGTAGCGAGACAGCGGGGGCAGAACGTGGCACTAGTGTCGCCACGTGTAGATGTCGTCAAAGAACTCTATCTGCGGATGAATGAATATTTTCGTACAGACATCGATGTCTTATATCAGGGGCAGACCCTGCAATTTAACAGTACATTCGTCATCAGCACCGTGCAGCAGCTGGTCAAGTATCAGAACCACTTTGGTCTGGTGATAGTCGATGAAGTGGACGCCTTTCCGCTGCCGATGGATAAGCGTCTGAGACAAACGCTGGAACGGGCTGCGACAAAGGATGCCGCTCTGGTTTACCTGACAGCGACACCGTCAAAAGAGCTGCAGAGGGAGATGAAGGAGGTGACAGTCGTCCTGCCGGCTAGGTATCATAGAAGACCTTTACCTGTTCCGAGTTATAAATATCTGTCGAAAAGGCAGCTGATGAAAGGTGGATTGTCGCCCTATCTGAAACGTCAGCCGGCTACTTATCTGCTGGTTTTCTTCAACAATATCTCAGATATGGCACAAGCGGCAGATGTATATCGCGACTTTCAGCCGGTGACAGTCTATGCCGCTGATGCTTTAAGACATGAGAAAGTAGAAGCCATCAGGGCCGGACAGCACGCCATTATATTCACGACGACTATACTTGAACGCGGGTTTACAATGGCGAATCTGGATGTCTATGTGATAGGTGCAGAATCCTACACGGCTGAATGCCTGGTCCAGATGGCCGGACGGGTAGACCGCAAATTCATTCCTTACGAGGGGACGGTCAGATTTTTTCATGATGGCGTTTCAAGAGAGATGCAGGCGGCCGTCCAGGAGATCAGAAAGATGAATATTGACGCGAAGAAAAGGGGATGGATCGATTGAAATGTCTGGTTTGTCTTCAACCTGTCAGTGAACCCTTGTTTCTCAGCAATTACTTCTCACCTCCGCGGATCATCTGCATGGAATGTGAGGCAGCATTTGAACAGTTGCAGGGACAGCGCTGTCCACACTGCCACCGTCTTCTGGTCGATGAAAAGACATGCTCAGATTGTCGGTTCATGCATCAGTATTTTAAGCCGCTGGACCGCATTCAGATTCTCTATGATTACAATGATTTCATGAAAGAAGTCATCCATGCATACAAAGGCAGAGGGGATATCAAGCTTGCTCGGGTTTTTGCATATCTGCTCCGCGGGCATCTATCTTACATGAAATCGTTCGATGCGGTCATCGCATTACCGACGAGTGATGAGAAACTGAAGCAGCGGGGTTTCAGTCAGATGGAGGAAATCTTATCCCATTTGCCGGTGCCGTGCAGCCGCTGCCTGACAATGAGCAGCCGGCTGAAGCAGTCTGAACTGACCAAGAAAGAGCGGCTGAAGCAGGTGAATCCTTTTGCTGTCAGCAGGCCGGTCGATGGCCGCATTCTGCTGATTGATGACATCTATACGACAGGTCTGACCGTCCATCATGCAGCCGAAGTTCTGCGGGCACAAGGTGTTCATACTGTTGAAGTGTTAACGTTTGCAAGACCTTGATTATATGCTAGAATAAAGGTAGGAAGAAACACCACAGAATAGGTTTCATAAGGAGTTGTTTCATTATGATCAGATATGAAATTCACGGAGAGAATATCGAAGTAACAGATGCAATCCGAAACTACATCGAGGAGAAATTGAGTAAACTTGAGCGTTACTTTGCTAATGTGCCGGAGGCGAATGCACATGTCAAAGTTAAGACTTACCAAGATTCTCGCTCTAAAATTGAAGTCACTATTCCACTTAAAAATGTTACCCTGCGTGCAGAAGAACGTCACGATGATCTATACGCGGCAATTGATCTGATTGTTGAGAAGTTGGAACGTCAGGTCAGAAAACATAAAACAAAAGTCAATCGTAAATTCCGCGAAAAAGGGATTGAAAGAGATGTTTTCCCTGTCTTCACTGAAGCGGAGAAAGAAGAGGAAGAGCCTGAAATTGAAATCATCCGTTCTAAACAGTTCGATTTAAAACCGATGGATTCTGAAGAGGCCGTCCTGCAGATGAATATGCTCGGGCATGATTTCTACATCTTTAACGATGCTGAAACAAATGGCACTCATATCGTCTACCGTCGTAAAGATGGCAAGTATGGTTTAATTGAGACATCAGCAGAATAATGAGCATCCCCTCTTACGTGTAAGAGGGGATTTTTCATGCCGTTATGTTTTTATAACAATTGAATAAATGGTATTATTAATTGTTGTAGATGGTAACTAAAGGAGAGAAAAACATGGGATTCATTAAAAAGATGTTGGACGGCAATAAACGTGAAGTAAAATCATTGTCTAAGATTGCAGATCAAGTAGATGGCTTCAAAGATATCATGGCAGCAAAAACAGATGATGAGCTGAAAAACATGACCGTTATGTATCAGAATGAACTGAAAGAAATAGAAGATTATAGAGCGCAGCAGGATTATCTTGACCGTATTCTGCCTGAAGCGTTCGCAGTTGTACGTGAGGCATCGAAGCGTGTGCTTAACATGTTTCCTCATCCCGTTCAGATTATGGGTGGGACCGTTCTTCATCGCGGTGATATCGCGGAAATGAAGACCGGTGAAGGTAAAACACTGACGGCGACAATGCCGGTCTATTTGAATGCACTGACAGGACGCGGTGTGCATGTGGTTACCGTCAATGAATACTTATCAAGCACGCAGTCTGAAGAAATGGCACAGCTCTATAATTTCCTCGGCTTATCTGTCGGTCTGAACTTGAACAGTAAGACAACCGCAGAGAAACGGGAAGCCTATGCAGCTGATATTACATACAGTACGAATAACGAACTCGGCTTCGACTATTTACGGGATAACATGGTGACATACAGCGAAGAACGCGTCATGCGTCCGCTGAACTTTGCGATTATCGACGAGGTTGACTCCATCTTAATTGATGAAGCGAGAACCCCTCTTATCATCTCAGGCCAGGCTGAGAAATCGACCGGCATGTATATTCAGGCGAATGTCTTTGTCAAGATGCTGAAGCCGGACATCGATTATAACTATGATGAAAAAACAAAGGGTATCCAGTTATCAGAAAGTGGTATCGATAAAGCCGAGAAAATGTTCAAAGTGGATAACCTCTATGATGTGAAAAATGTCAGCCTGATGCATCACATCAACATTGCTTTAAAAGCCCATCGCTCGATGCTGAAAGATGTGGATTACGTCGTGGAAGACGGCGAGATCGTTATCGTCGATCAGTTCACAGGCCGTACCATGCCGGGACGCCGTTTCTCTGACGGTGTCCATCAGGCGATTGAAGCAAAAGAAGGCGTGGAAATTCAGAATGAATCTAAAACAATGGCCTCTATTACATTCCAGAACTTCTTCCGTATGTATAATAAACTGTCTGGTATGACGGGGACAGCAAAAACAGAAGAAGAGGAATTTATCAGCATCTACAATATGGTCGTGACACAAATTCCGACGAATAAGCCTATTGCCCGCGAAGATAATGCGGATTTAATCTTTGCCTCTGAAAAAGGTAAGCTGGGTGCTGTCGTTGAAGAAGTGATTGCACGTCATAAGACCGGACAACCTGTGCTGCTCGGCACCGTAGCGGTTGAGACGAGTGAATATATCTCAGATCTGCTTAAGAAACGCGGCATCCGCCACAACGTGCTGAATGCCAAAAACCATGAACGAGAAGCAGAGATTGTAGCGAATGCCGGTCAGAAAGGCGCCGTGACCATTGCGACCAACATGGCCGGTCGTGGGACAGATATCAAGCTGGGTGAAGGCGTGAAAGAACTCGGCGGTCTTGCGGTTATCGGGACAGAACGTCACGAATCCCGTCGTATCGATGATCAGCTGCGAGGACGTGCAGGTCGTCAAGGAGACCCTGGTTTCAGTCGCTTCTATCTGTCACTGCAGGATGAACTGATGGTCCGATTCGGCTCTGAACGGATGCAGAATATGATGACACGTCTCGGTATGAACGACGAGGCACCGATTGAATCTAAGATGGTGTCACGTGCAGTGGAATCTGCACAGAAACGAGTAGAGGGCAATAACTATGACAGCCGTAAACGTGTCCTTGAGTATGATGATGTGCTGCGTAAACAGCGTGAGATCATCTACAAAGAGCGTAACGATATTCTCGAGCAGGAGGACTGTTCAGCTCAAGTCCACTCCATGATCCAGGAATCGGTGCGCCGTGCTGTCAATGCCCATTTTACAGGTGAAAATGATCAGCAGGATTACGCAACCTTCATCAATTATATTGAAGATATGTACATGCCTGAAGGTGACCTGAAAGAGGAAGAGATTGCTCGTCGGGATAACGATGAAATCTATGATATCGTCATGAATCACATCGACGCCCAGTATAAACGTCAGGAAGTTCAGCTCGGCGAACAGATGCATGAGTTCGAGCGTATGATTCTACTGCGCACCATTGATATGAAATGGACTGACCATATTGATACAATGGATCAGCTGAGAACGGGTATCCATTTACGTTCTTATGGACAGATCAATCCATTACGTGAGTACCAGAATGAAGGTCTCACCATGTTTGAGGACATGCTCGACAACATTGAGGATGACGTCTCTAAATATGTGCTTAAGTCGATCATCGATAAAGGCGAGCAAGTAGAGCGTGAACAAGTGGCTCAAGGTGAAGCCATGATTGCAAATGATGGTAAAGAGAAAGTGAAGAAACAGCCTAAACAAGCGGAGCCGACAATTGGACGTAATGAACCTTGTCCATGCGGCAGCGGCAAAAAATACAAAAACTGTCACGGAAGAGATGAGAATTAATGGAAGCATTTGAAATCAAGCATACTCTTTCATCAATTGATGAAAAATTAACGAGTTTCAGGGGGTCTCTTTGACTTAGAGGAAAAAGAGACGAATATACAGGAATATGATGAGATGATGGCTGAGCCGGGCTTCTGGGATGATGCCACTCAGGCGCAGGACATCATCAATAAAAGCAACGCCTTAAAAGAAGTAGTGAACGGCTATAAAAAGCTGCTCGAAGAGAAAGAGAACATCGAAGTCATGCTGGAGATGGTCAGAGAAGAAAGTGACGAAGAGATGGAAGCGGAGATCGCTGACAACTTAAGAAGTCTCAGCGAAGAGGTCGATCAGTTCGAACTGAAGATGCTCTTAGACGGTGAATATGATGCCAATAATGCGATTCTTGAACTTCATCCGGGCGCCGGTGGTACAGAGTCCCAGGACTGGGGGGCGATGCTCCTGCGCATGTATCAGCGTTTCAGCGATAAGCAGGGCTTCAAGGTAGAAACGCTTGATTATCAGCCAGGAGACGAGGCCGGCATTAAGAGTGTGACGTTGCTGATTAAAGGTCACAATGCCTACGGTTACTTAAAAGCAGAAAAAGGGGTCCATCGCCTTGTACGTATTTCGCCATTTGATTCATCAGGTCGACGTCATACGTCCTTTGCATCGTGTGAAGTCGTGCCTGAATTCGATAATGATCATATTGAGATTGAGATCAATCCGGAAGATATTAGTGTGGACACATACCGGGCGACAGGCGCAGGCGGACAGCATATCAATACGACAGACTCTGCTGTCAGAATCACCCACCATCCGACCGGGATTGTAGTGACATGTCAGAATGAACGTTCACAGATCAAGAACCGGGAGCAGGCGATGAAAATGCTGAAGGCGAAGCTCTATCAGCGTAAACTTGAGGAACAGGAAGCGGAGATGCTCGCAATCCGGGGCGAACAGAAAGAGATCGGCTGGGGCTCACAGATTCGCTCCTATGTCTTTCATCCTTATTCGATGGTCAAAGATCACCGGACGAACGCTGAAACAGGTAACACCTCAGCTGTCATGGATGGTGATATCTCACTTTTTATCGATGCTTACTTAAAAAGTCAGCTGTAATGGTTTAACAGATGCTATATAATGGTAAGTGTAGAATAAAAGGGGGTATTGCTGATGAAGAAATGGTTAGTAGGTACAGTATTAGCAGGCACGCTTGCCCTGGCAGCGTGTGGTAACGGAGAAGAGACGAAGACAGCGGATAAGAGTAACGCTGACCCGGGGCTGACAGCATTCCAGAATAATTCCTGTGTAGGCTGTCACGGCAAGAACCTGGAAGGCGCAAGTGGCCCGAACCTTACTCAGGTCGGTGCGAAATACTCTAAGGCAGAAATTGTAGACATCATCAAAAATGGTAAAGGCAATATGCCGAAAGGTCAGGCACAAGGTGATGACGTTGATAAAATTGCCGAATATTTAAGCAAACAGAAGTAATATTACAGTTATATAAAGATAGCATTCAAAAGATATCTTTATATCTCCCCCTATGCTATATTTGAATCAAAATGATGAAATTGATTCAAAAGCGGGGGGGTTTTTTATGAAGAAAATAGTTCTGACACTTGCTTTAGCCACAACTTTGTCGATGATAACGATGACCGGCGCTGATGCAGCTGAAAAAGTGCATGCCGGTGAATATAAAGTGAAAAAAGGCGATACTTTATTAAAAGTAGCGGATAAATATGACATTTCGACTTTACGTCTCAAAAAATGGAATCATCTTAAATCTGATAAGTTGAAACCAGGTAAGATCTTAATTGTTGACGAAAAAAAAGTGGAACAGGCGCAAGAACTTAAAGCGATGCTTGACCCTAAAATAGAGATAGTCAGAATCAAAGAGACGCCTGAAGCTGAAATAACAGAGCCCGCTGTCCCAGGACGCAATCATGCGGCTGAGCCGACCATCACGACTCAAGAAGAACCTGTTCAGCCGGCAACCCCTGTTGCCCGCCCGCATGAGGAAGAAGTCAATAGCAACTCTCAGGACACGGATTATACTGACTCAGTCTCTAGCGAGTCAGTCATTACTGACTTAGTCTCTAGCGAGCCAGTCATTACTGACTTAGTCTCTACCGAGTCAGTAGAGACGGAGTCGGTAGTGAAGCAAACAGAAGAAACTCCTGCAGACAAGGCGCAAAACAAGGTGGCACAGATTGCACTGAAGATTGCAGCCAATAAGACGTATGTCTATGGTGCGAATTCATCTACACAAGTCGATTGTTCTTCATTCGCTCAGCAAGTTTTTGCTGCTATGGGCAAAACACTGCCACGGACGACTTATCAGCAGATGGCGGTTGGAAAGCGAGTGACTTCTCCGGTCGCAGGAGACCTTGTCTTCTTTAATAACGGGAGTCATGTAGGCATTTATATCGGTAATGGCCAGATGATTGATGCCTTGAATCCTAGAGAAGGCGTTAAGCAGCGTGCCGTCAGTTATATTAACGGCAGTGTGACAGGCTACTATAGATACTAAAAGGACAGTTTAATCTGTCCTTTTTGTTTAAGTTTATAGAAATGTGTCTATAAGTATATATTAGATAACAGATATATTACGGTTAAGTAACATTGAAATATCCTCTCATTTTCTATGCTAATATCATCTTACTAAGAAAATGTTGGAGGAACAATTCACGATGAAAAAAATGATGATGTCGATCTTAACAGTCCTTATGCTACTTACCTTCTCTACTGCTGTTGAACAGCCTACTGCTCATGCTTATTCTAATCCTGTTAAATATAAAGCAGCTAACTACTATACTTGGGGAAGCTGTGCATACTACGCATTCAATCGTCGCGCTCAACTCGGCCGCTATGTTTCCAACCAATGGGGCAATGCAAAGAACTGGGCATATAACGCTTCAAGTAGCGGTTACACTGTCAGCCGTAAACCAATTAAAGGAGCGGTCCTTGTTTCTCAATCAGGTTACTACGGTCACGTCGCGGTCGTTGAAAAGAAATATACAAACGGCTCAATTGTCGTCTCAGAAATGAACTACCCACGTCAAGGGGTTAAAACGTACCGCACGATCCCTAGCTACCAAGTGAGAAATTACCAATATATCTATTAATTTTTAGCAAGGATAAACGAATGTTTATCCTTTTTTTTATGGATTCTTGCTATAATAGCGGAGAAGGAGGAGGCAGAATATGAAACGAATAGTGATGTGGGTATTAAGCGGTATTTTTATGCTGCTGGCGGCGTACAGTGTCTACACTGTCGTCCATCAGGATCCCGCAGAGTTGAAAGTCAGCGGACAAGCGCATTATATGAACAATCGCAATATCAGCAAGGAGCCGGTACAGAGTCTGGAAGGACAGAAGCTGGAGCTTAGTCGTGAACTGTCAGCTGACATCAATATCATTAATTTCTGGGCCTCCTGGTGTGAACCTTGTAATCAAGAGATGCCTGAACTGATTCAGTACAATCAGGAGAAGCCGAATCACATTAAACTGATAGGGATGAACGTCCAGGATAAAGAGAAGGGACGGACGTCTTTCCTTAACAAGTATCAGCCTGATTACCCGATTGTGATCGGTAGTGAACGAATGGTCAAACAATACAAGATCTATAACATTCCGACCACGATTTTTGTCAATAAAGAAGGACGGGTTCTGACGACTTATGTCGGTGAACTGGAGGCCGGCAAACTGGAGACACTCATTCAGGAAGTGGAAGGGAGATCATAGGTCAGTATCATGATATGGTATATACTTGCCGCTTTGCTGCCTGCTCTTATGGTGATCATGTTCAGTAAGATGACAAAAAATAAATATACAGGATTAGCGTTAGCCGCTTTAGTGATAGGGGTATCTGTCTATAAAGGCTTTTTTCATTCAGAAATGATTGTGTTTCTTGATACCATTTCGCTGATGCTGGGCTACTTCACTGTTGATCAGCTGAAGCTAGATCAAACGATCCACTATTGACAGACATGGTCGCACATGCGAGCGTGTCTTTCTTTTGAGAGCGAACAGATGTTTGTATTTTTACAGCTATCTTTGCTAAAATAAATACGTTAAGGAGGGGTTACATGGAACATCATCCATTTAAACTGCAGTCAGAATTTAAGCCCGGCGGTGATCAGCCGGAAGCGATCAAGAAGCTTGTAGCCGGTATTAAAGAAGGGAAACGTTATCAGACGCTGCTCGGCGCAACAGGGACAGGGAAGACGTTTACGATGAGCAATATCATCCAGGCAGTCGGGAAGCCGACATTGATCATTGCCCATAACAAGACGCTGGCAGGTCAGCTGTACAGTGAGTTTAAGGAGTTCTTCCCCGATAACCGTGTGGAATATTTTGTCAGCTACTATGATTACTATCAGCCGGAAGCGTATGTCCCCTCTACAGATACTTTTATTGAAAAGGATGCTTCAATCAACGATGAAATCGATAAATTACGTCACTCAGCGACTAGTGCGCTTTTTGAGCGTGATGACGTCATTATCATCGCATCCGTGAGCTGTATCTATGGTCTCGGTAATCCCGAAGAATATAAGGATATGGTGGTCAGCGTCCGTACTGGCATGGAGATGGACCGCAATGCGTTACTCCGTAAACTGGTGGATATCCAGTATACGAGAAACGATATTGACTTTCAGCGGGGGACTTTCCGGGTGCGGGGAGATGTGGTCGAGATATTTCCTGCTTCACGTGATGAGCAGTGCGTGCGTGTCGAATTTTTCGGTGATGAGATAGACAGAATACGTGAAATCAACTATTTAACAGGCGAAGTCCTGAAGGAACGAGAACATTTCGCTATTTTCCCGGCCAGCCACTTTGTGACGCGGGAAGAGAAAATGAAGCTCGCCATCGAACGGATTGAACAAGAACTTGAAGAACAGCTGAAAGTATTTCGGGCGGAAAATAAACTGCTGGAAGCGCAGCGCCTTGAACAGCGGACAAACTACGATATCGAGATGATGCGCGAGATGGGCTTCTGTTCCGGTATCGAGAACTATTCTGTTCATTTAACGCTGCGCCCTAAAGGCTCGACCCCCTATACGCTACTGGATTACTTCGGTGACGACTGGCTGATCATGGTCGATGAGTCCCACGTCAGTCTGCCGCAGATTCGGGGTATGTATAACGGGGACCAGGCCCGTAAAAAGGTGCTGGTTGATCACGGCTTCAGATTGCCGAGTGCACTCGATAACCGTCCCCTTAAATTTGAGGAATTTGAAGAAAAAGCCCGGCAATTCGTCTATGTTTCTGCGACACCAGGTCCGTTTGAGATAGAACATACTGACGAAATGGTCGAACAGATTATCCGTCCGACAGGCCTGCTGGATCCGATCATTGAAGTTCGACCTTCAAAGCATCAGATTGATGACCTGATGGAAGAAGTCCGCTTACGTATTGAACGGAATGAACGTGTCCTGATCACGACACTCACGAAGAAAATGAGTGAAGACCTGACTGCTTACCTGAAAGAAGCAGGCATTAAAGTCAACTATCTTCATTCAGAAATTAAGACACTGGAACGTACAGAGATCATCAGAGATCTGCGTCTCGGGGTCTATGATGTGCTGATCGGGATCAACCTCCTTCGTGAAGGTCTGGATATACCGGAAGTGTCACTGATTACTATTCTGGATGCAGACAAAGAAGGCTTCCTGCGTTCAGAGCGCTCGCTGATTCAGACTATCGGGCGCGCTGCGCGTAATGAGAACGGGAAAGTCATTATGTATGCGGATAAAATCACTGATTCGATGCGTACAGCAATAGATGAGACCAAGCGTCGTCGTGATATTCAGGAAGCGTACAATAAAGCGCATGGCATTACCCCTACGACGATCCATAAGAAAATCCGTGATGCTATCAGTGCGTCTATAGAAATAGACGACACAGTAAAAGAAGCTAAACCGAAGAAAAAGCTGACGAAAAAAGAACGTGCAACCCGTATGGAACAGATCGAACACGAAATGAAAGAAGCAGCAAAGGCACTCGACTTCGAACGGGCGACAGAGCTGCGTGATATCTTATTTGAACTGAAAGCAGAAGGGTGAAGTTATGAAAAATAAAGAGATTGTCGTTAAAGGAGCAAGAGCTCACAATTTAAAAGATGTAGATATTAAAATACCGCGTGATAAGCTCGTCGTGATGACAGGACTATCTGGTTCGGGGAAGTCGAGCCTTGCATTTGATACGATTTATGCAGAAGGCCAGCGTCGCTATGTGGAATCGCTCAGTGCTTATGCGCGCCAGTTTTTAGGGCAGATGGACAAGCCTGATGTGGATACTATTGAAGGCCTTTCACCCGCCATTTCAATTGACCAGAAGACGACAAGCAACAATCCGCGCAGCACGGTGTCAACTGTGACGGAAATATATGATTATTTACGTCTGCTGTTTGCGAGAATCGGAACGCCATATTGTCCGATTCATCACATCAAAATTGAATCCCAGACTATCCAGCAGATGGTGGACCGTATTATGGAGCTTGAGGAACGGACTAAAATTCAAGTGCTGGCACCTGTTGTCACCGGTCGTAAAGGTGAGCATAAGAAACTGATTGAGGACATCGGCAAGAAAGGCTATGCCCGCTTACGTATCGACGGTGAGATGACGGAAATCGGAGATGAGATCAGCTTGGCGAAGACCTCGAGTCATGATATTGACGTCATCATCGACCGTTTAGTTGTCAAACCGAACATCGAGAGCCGGTTAGCGGATTCCCTGCAGAATGCACTGGAACTTGCTGAAGGGAATGTCGTGATTGATGTCATCGGTGACAAGGAAATGAAGTTCTCCGAAAACCATGCCTGTCCAATATGTGGTTTTTCTATAGATGAACTGGAACCCAGAATGTTCTCATTCAACAGTCCGTTCGGAGCCTGCCCAAGCTGTGATGGTCTCGGCACAAAGTTGACTGTTGACCTTAGTCTGGTGATACCGGATGAATCCGTCAGCCTGGCTGATGGAGCACTGGTGCCTTGGCAGCCTATCAGCTCGGAATACTACCCCTCTCTGCTGAGACAGACGGCCAAGCATTTCAAGATAGATATGAAGAAGCCCTTTAATAAGCTGACCCAAAAAGAACGTGACATTATTCTGTACGGTTCACCGGAGCTGATCACCTATAAGTTCAGGCAGGATAACGGCGTCAGTCGTTCCAGAACAATGGCTTATGAAGGTATCGTCAACAACATCGACCGTCGTTTCCATGACAGTCCTTCTGACTTTACACGCGAACAGATGCGCAAGTACATGACTGAAGAAGTATGCGAGACATGTGAAGGATACCGTCTGAATCAGCAGGCGATGGCCGTCAAGATAAATGATGAGCATATCGGTCAGGTCGTGAAACGTTCAATCGGCCAGGCCCTGCAGTATTATGAAGAAATTGATCTGACGGAAAAAGAGAAGGTGATTTCAGCGCTCATCATCAAGGAAATTACTTCCCGGCTGTCTTTCCTGAATAATGTCGGCTTGGAATATTTGACGATGGATCGCCGCGCGGGTACATTATCAGGCGGTGAAGCACAGCGTATCCGTCTTGCCACACAGATCGGGTCGCAGTTGACGGGCGTCCTTTATATACTGGATGAGCCGTCTATCGGCCTTCATCAGCGCGACAACGACCGCCTCATTTCTTCTCTGGAATCGATGCGTGATCTAGGTAACACCCTGATTGTCGTTGAGCATGATGAGGACACGATGCTCGCTGCAGATTATCTCATTGATATCGGTCCAGGTGCGGGGGTGCATGGGGGTCAGATTGTAGCGGCCGGCACACCGAAGCAAGTGATGAAGAACCCTAAATCGCTCACCGGCCAGTATTTGAGCGGCAAGAAACAGATTGATGTCCCGGAGAGCCGTCGTGAACCGGACGGACGGTATATCAAGATAAGAGGCGCACGCAGTCATAACTTAAAGGATATCGATGTGGATATTCCGCTGGGTGTAATGACTGTCGTAACCGGTGTCTCAGGCTCCGGCAAAAGCTCATTAGTGAATGATGTGTTATTCAAAGGACTGGCACAGGAAATCTATAAGACTAAAGGTAAGCCAGGTGCTCACGATTCGATAGAAGGCATTGAACACATCGATAAAATCATCGATATTGATCAATCACCGATTGGCCGCACACCGCGTTCCAACCCTGCCACCTATACAGGTGTATTTGATGATATCCGTGACCTCTTCAGTCAGACGAATGAAGCAAAGCTTCGGGGTTATCAGAAGGGCCGTTTCAGCTTTAATGTCAAAGGTGGCCGGTGCGAAGCCTGTAAAGGGGACGGCATCATCAAGATTGAGATGCACTTCCTGCCGGATGTCTATGTGCCGTGTGAGGTCTGCCATGGTAAACGGTATAACCGTGAGACTTTAGAGGTTACCTATAAAGATAAGAGTATCGCTGATATCTTGGAGATGACGGTCGAGGATGGCTATCATTTCTTTGAGAATCATCCGAAGATCAGCCGGAAGCTCAAGACGATAGTCGATGTCGGTCTGGGTTATGTCGCTATGGGACAGTCCGCCACCACTTTATCAGGTGGTGAAGCGCAGCGTGTGAAACTGGCTTCAGAACTTCATCGCCGGTCAAATGGCAAGACATTGTATATCCTGGATGAGCCGACCACAGGACTGCACGTCGATGATATCGCCCGCTTGCTCAAAGTCCTGCATCAGCTGGTGGAGAACGGGGACTCTGTCATCATCATCGAACACAATCTCGATGTCATCAAGACAGCAGACCACATCATCGACCTTGGGCCTGAGGGAGGCGACGGGGGCGGTACGATTCTTGCAGCAGGGACCCCTGAGATGATTATGGAAGTCAAAGAATCCTACACGGGTCAATACCTGAAAAAAGCGATGGCGCGTACGAAGAAATAAGGATAGATCCGCATTGAACGATGCGGATTTTTTGTTTGATTGTATTTCAGCTGGAAGTTCATTAAAATTAAGGTATGGAGGAATAACCGAATGAATAGTGCTGAACTACAGAACCATTTTAAATTTAAATTATTAGCCGGAGAAAAGGGGCTGGAGCGACCGATCAGCAACTCAGATATCTCAAGACCCGGTCTCGAGATGGCTGGCTACTTTTCTCATTACTCATCAGACCGTATACAGCTCTTAGGTACAACAGAGACCTCTTTCTTTGAGATGCTCAGTAAAGAAGACAAAGCAGAGCGGATGAGCAAGCTCTGTCGGAAAGAAACGCCGTGCATTATTATTGCGCGGGGCATCGAGGCGCCGGAGGAATTAATCGATGCCTGTAACCGTCGTGATACACCGCTCTTCAGCTGTGAGGATGCCACGACGAATCTGATCAGCCGCCTGACCAATTATCTGGAGACCCAGCTGGCACCGGCAACAAGCCTGCATGGTGTACTGGTCGATATATACGGCATCGGGGTGCTGATCACGGGTGACTCAGGAGTCGGGAAAAGTGAGACTGCACTGGAACTCGTTAAACGAGGACATCGACTTGTCGCAGATGACAACGTTGAAATCAAGGAAGTGTCGCGTAATGTCCTGATGGGCAGCCCCCCTAAACTGATAGAACATCTCCTAGAGATCAGAGGGCTGGGCATCATTAATATCATGACATTATTCGGGGCAGGATCCATTCTTCCGGAGAAGCGGGTCATGCTGAATATCAATCTCGAGACCTGGGACCGGGACAAGATGTATGACCGTGTCGGACTGGTCGAGGAAACCTTATCTATCCTTGATTCTAAAATCACCAAAAAAACAATACCTGTTAAGCCTGGACGGAACCTCGCAGTCATCATTGAAGTGGCCGCCATGAATTATCGTCTGAATAAAATGGGTGTCAACACAGCGGAAGACTTCAACAATCGTCTGAATCAGCAAATCAAAAAACAGTCACTGAAGGAGAACTAATATGTTATACTCAATCGATCCTATTGCCTTTCATGTCGGCTCATGGCCGGTACGGTGGTATGGCATTATTATTGCGACAGGCATCCTGCTGGGTTTTCTCATTGCCAATCGAGAAGCGAAGAAACATGGTATGGCAGAGGATGACCTGATTGATTTAATTGTCTGGCCGATTATCGTGGGCATTATTTGTGCCCGTATCTATTACGTGGGATTTGAATGGCATTACTATAAAGAGCATCTTGCTGAAATTCCGATGATCATGAACGGGGGGATAGCCATTCACGGGGGACTGATCGGTGCGCTGACCACGGGTTACTTCCTGGTGAAGAGACGTCATCGCTCATTCTTTCATATGGCAGACTTGATTGCACCGAGTATTATTCTGGCACAGTCCATGGGACGCTGGGGAAACTTTATGAATCAGGAGGCGCATGGCGGGCCGGTTTCACGGGCCTTTCTTGAGAATTTAATGATTCCTGACTGGATTATCAGACATATGCAGATTGACGGCGTCTACTACCAGCCCACTTTCCTGTATGAATCACTATGGAGTCTGCTCGGGTTCATCGTACTGCTGCTGCTGAGAAAGCATCTGCGAATCGGTCAGACCTTCCTGCTGTACGCCATCTGGTATTCCATCGGCCGTTTCTTTATCGAGGGCTTAAGAACAGACAGCCTGATGCTGACTGAATACCTGAGAATAGCGCAAGTGATTTCTCTGGTCATCATTGCGGTCAGCATCATCACCTGGATTTACAGAAGCATGAAGTATCGTCTGCCGAAATACGGCGACGTCCACCATATTTTACGGAGCAGTGATGATGAGACGTACCGAGCAGCATAAGGTTGATGGTCCTAATCCGTTATGGAATGTCTATCAGAGACTGCCGTTCGGACGGACATTCTTCAATACAGCCATCATCGAAATAGGCAGATATTGCCCTTCTATGCCGGTCAAGAAAAGACTGTATGAATGGACAGGTATGACGATCGGCCGTGAGACTTCGATTGCCTATAAGGTGACGCCGGACATCATGTATCCGGAGAAAATCACAATTGGTGCAAACTGTGTGATCGGCTTCAATGCGACCATTCTTTGCCATGAATATTTGGTAGACGAGTACCGGATCGGTGAAGTCATCATCGGTAATGAAGTCATGATTGGTGCAGGTGCACTGATATTACCGGGTGTGACTATTGGGGACGGAGCCGTCATCGGGGCGCATACTGTCGTGACAAAAGATGTGCCCGCCAGAAGTTTTGCATATGGTAATCCGATGCAGATAAGAGAGTAGGAATCAACATGAATGAAAAAATAGTCAGTCTACCTGTAGACGCTGATGGCTATGCACATATCGCGCAAAAGAAAATAAGGCAGCAACTGTACCAGGATGCGATTCCTTATCTGGAGAAAGCCATCAGTCTGAACAGCAAGCAAGACTATTATATTGCCCTCGCGACGTGTTTGGTGAAAGCAGGGAGAACAGAAGAGGGCATCCACACCCTGTTCGAGAGAATTGTGAACGAAGAGGATTTTGCCGTTTATTTCTATCAGCTCAGTCAGATCTATACGGAGATAAGAGATCCTAACAAAGCATTTCTCTACGGCCTCTATTATGTTCAGCTGACCGATGATCAGGATTATTTTGACACGCTAAAAAAGACATTTGAAGTCACTTATACGAGTCAGACAGCTGTGGAAGCGGAAAGTACACTGTATGTCGCCCAGCAGTTGTTTCAGTATTTGTTCTCCCATGGCCGTATCGATGAATCTATTGACTGGTTGAGCAGTCAGCCTGTTCATATCCAGGAGCGCAAAGAGATGCGCAACCTGAAAGCGATGGCTTACCTTTTTATGTCGAAGTATCAGGAAGCTGAAGCGCTTCTGGATCAGCTGCTGGCAGAAGATGAGACAGATATACACGCGCTGTGTCACTATACGTTGCTGCTCTATAATACCCATCAGCATGAGAAATTCAATCATTATCTGCAGCGGCTGAACAAGCTGCACCCTATCAATGAAGATGAGTCATTTAAACTGGGTATCGTCCTGAGTTTCCTGAAACAATACGAGGCTTCGCAGCAGCTGCTGTTACCGCTTTATAAGAAGAGGAACTTAAGGAATGCGCAGCTGCTTCATGCGTTAAGCTTCAATTATTTTGCGTTAGGACAGGAAAAGGAATCGGAAGAAACGTGGCGCAAATTACAATCATTTTCTAAGGCTGCCCCCAGTCCGAAGGAAGTTCACGACACAAGCCGGTTCATTGAAAAGGATATCCTGCCGTTACTTCATAGCGATGACAGACATGCCAGAATTGTAGGGCTCTTCAAGCTGTCTCAGCTGCCCTATAAGGAGGCGATTATCTCCAAGGAGCTGTGGGATCAGCTGGAACAACTGGGCGATTATGAAAAATTATATCTATCTTATATATTCAACGATTTACACCTTGTGAAACTTGACTATATTCATCAAGGCTTAGTCCTGTTATGGCAGCACGATCAATCGACAGAACTGCTGATCAGCTGGGTGGATAAGGCCCAGGCTCTGATTGAACTGAACGAACTGAAAGAAGTGACAGCATATGCCGCAGCCTGCTATTACTTATACATGAAAAGAACGGCGGCGATTTCCATTCAGCATTGTGCTGAGCTCTTTCAGCTTACGCGCTACCGCTTGACTAAAGCACTCGATTTCTATAAGCAAAATAGTATTTAAATCAGCCAATGTAGGATATTATGATACTACTAAACAATCCTGAAGGAGGATATTATGATTGAACAAAAACAATATGATGTAATTATTATCGGGGCAGGTCCGGCCGGTATGACAGCAGGTTTATATGCTGCACGCGCCAACCTTTCTGTTGTGATGGTGGAACGTGGTATGCCTGGCGGCCAGATGGCCAATACAAATGATGTGGAGAACTTCCCGGGGTTTGACCTCATTACAGGGCCTGACCTCTCGACGAAAATGTTTCAGCACGCACAGAAATTCGGCGCTGAATATGCCTACGGGGATATTAAAGGTATCCGTGTAGAAGGTGATGATAAGATCGTCTCATTAGGCGACAAGGAACTGGTCGGTAAAGCAGTCATCATCGCAACGGGTGCGGAATACAAAAAAATCGGTGTGCCCGGTGAAAATGAACTGGGTGGACGCGGTGTATCTTACTGTGCGGTCTGTGATGGCGCATTCTTTAAAAACCGCAATCTGATTGTCATCGGTGGCGGCGACTCAGCAGTTGAAGAGGGCGTCTACTTAACGAAATTTGCCGATAAAGTGACCATCGTTCACCGTCGAGACGAGTTACGTGCCCAGAAGATTCTGCAGGAGCGTGCCTTTAAAAATGAGAAAGTAGATTTCATCTGGAATTCTACGCTGAAAACAATCAATGAAAAAGACGGTAAAGTGGGCAGCGTCACCCTCGTGGATAAAGAGGGGAAAGAGTCTGAAGTTCAGGCTGATGGTGTCTTCATCTATATCGGTATGCAGCCATTGACAGGTCCATTCCTTGATCTCGGTATTACCAATGAAGCGGGTTATATCGTCACAAACGAGCAGATGGAAACAGCTATCCCTGGTATTTACGCAGCGGGTGACGTCCGTGTGAAAACATTGCGTCAGATCGTTACGGCAACAGGCGACGGCAGTATTGCTGCTCAGAACGCGCAACATTACATCGAAGAACTTAATGACAAAAAATAAATGATGTGCTTATGACAGATGCGTCCAAATGGGCGTATCTATTTTTATGATTTTGTGTAAAATGATATTGAAGGAGGGATCGGCTTGAATTCAGAAGAAGGTATTAAAAAACTGATTGTGGTAACGGGAATGAGCGGGGCAGGTAAATCGGTGGCCATCCAGAGTCTGGAGGACTTAGGTTATTTCTGCATCGATAATTTACCGCCTATTCTGCTGCCTAAGATTGTGGAGCTGATGCATGAGAACAATGAATCGCTGTCCAAGGTCGCAATCGGCATCGATTTGAGAGGGAAGGATTTTTTTGATAATTTATCCAACGAACTGCAGCAAGTCACCAATCTGACGGATATCGCTGTCCAGATTCTCTATTTAGACGCTAAAGACCGTGTTCTGGTGACACGTTATAAAGAGACGCGGCGCAACCATCCTCTATCTGAAGGCGGTTCACCGCTGCATGCCATTCAGCAGGAACGACAGATGCTGGCTGATTTACGGGGAATGGCGACCCATATGATAGATACCACAGAAATGAAGCCTAAAGCATTGCGCAGTCATATATTAGAGCTGTTCAACAACGGCAAAGATAATATTTTTAAGATTAACGTGATGAGCTTCGGGTTCAAGCATGGGATTCCGATAGATGCAGATCTTGTATTTGATGTGAGATTCCTGCCGAACCCTTATTATATCGAGACATTAAGGCCGTTAACCGGTCTGGATGCTTCAGTCTATGATTATGTCATGAAATGGAAAGAGACGACTATCTTCTACAATAAACTGATGGACTTGCTGAAGTTCATCATGCCCGGCTATATGCGCGAAGGTAAGTCACAAGTCGTCATCGCTATCGGCTGTACGGGCGGCCAGCACCGTTCCGTCGCACTGGCAGAACGCATCAGCCATGATCTGAAAGATTTCTTCGATTTTGAACTCAGTACATCTCACCGGGATGCGATGATTGAAGGTAAGATCAATGAGAAGGCTTAGAATTTGTCTGATCGGCGGAGGGACAGGTCTGTCTGTTCTGGCGCGGGGTCTGAAGGCGTATCCCGTGGATATCACGGCGATTGTAACTGTAGCTGATGACGGGGGAAGTACCGGTAAAATAAGAAATGAGATGAATATTCCGGCGCCCGGAGATATTCGGAACGTACTTGCAGCTTTAAGCGACGTCGAGCCGTTACTTGAAAAACTATTTCAGTATCGATTTGATTCAGATAGTATGGGACGTCATCCTGTCGGCAATCTCATGCTGGCAGCGATGACCGATATTACTTCAGATTTTGGCCACGCTGTAAGAGAGCTGAGCAAAATTCTGAATGTCAAAGGGACGGTCATCCCTTCGACCAATACCAGCCCTATTTTAAATGCCGTCATGGAAGATGGGGAGATCGTAGTCGGGGAATCATTGATACCGAAAAAAAATAAAAGAATTGATCATGTCTTTCTGACACCTGCCAACATTCAGCCGATGAATGAAGCAGTGGAGGCGCTCTATGATGCAGATTTAATTGTGATGGGACCCGGCAGCCTCTATACAAGTATTATTCCGAATATGCTTCTTCAGGAGATAGCAGAAGCCCTGATCAATAGCACGGCCAAAAAACTGTATGTGTCGAATATTATGACGCAGCCGGGCGAAACCACAGATTATACTGTTTCGGATCATATCGAAGCGATTCATAAGCATGTCGGTGCGCGTTTCATACAGTTCGTCATTGCGAACCAGAAAACATTAAGTGAGAAGATATCCTCTAATTATGAACGGCGGAATTCTGCTTTTGTCCACTGCGACACTGAAAATATCGTAGCTGAAGGCATCAAAATATTAACCGATGATCATTTAGTCCTTGTCAATGAGGACTATGCAGTGCGGCATGATAACAATGTCCTGGCAGAGATGATCTATGAACTGGTTCTATCTGAAGTGAGTACCATTCAGGTAGATGAATAGAAAGGAAGAGTAACGTGTCATTTGCATCTGAAATGAAAAATGAACTGACAAGAATAGAAGCAGATGACTGCTGCAGTAAGGCAGAGCTTGCTGCCCTCATTCGCATGAATGGTAACTTAAGCATATCGAATCGTGAATGGGTGATTAATGTTCAGTCAGAAAATGCAGCGATAGCGCGGCGTGTATTCTCATTGATCAAAAAAATATTCGGCGTTGAAATCGAGCTCCTGGTCCGTAAAAAGATGAAGCTGAAGAAAAACAATGTCTATATCTGCAGAATTAAGACGAAGGCCAGAGACATCCTGGAGGAACTCGGCATCCTGGTGGAAGGCAGCTTCACACATGAAATAGAAGACCATCTCGTCAAGAACGACTGCTGTAAGAGAAGTTATCTGAGAGGGGCTTTTCTCGCAGGAGGCTCGGTCAACAATCCTGAAACCTCTTCTTATCACCTGGAGATATTCTCATTATATGAAAGTCACTCACGCGACTTGACGAAACTGATGAATGAGTATCAGTTGAACGCTAAAACGTTGGAACGGAAAAAAGGCTATATCTCCTATATGAAAGAAGCGGAGAAGATTGCCGACTTCCTCAGTCTGATCGGTGGATACCAGGCACTGCTCAAATTTGAGGATGTGCGTATTGTACGGGATATGCGTAATTCAGTGAACCGTCTGGTAAACTGTGAGACTGCTAATCTGAACAAGACCATCAGTGCAGCGATGAGGCAGGTTGAGAATATAGAACTGATCGAGCAGGAGATCGGGCTGGAAGAGCTGCCGGACCGGTTACGCGAAATTGCAAAACTGCGGATCATCCATCAGGATATCTCTCTTAAAGAGTTAGGAGAAATGGTATCGACGGGTGTGATTTCGAAGTCGGGTGTTAATCATCGCTTAAGAAAGCTGGATGAAATAGCCGAAAAGCTGCGTAATGGTGAAGCCGTAGACCTAAAAAAATAACAGATGCCGCGGCATCTGTTATTTTTCGTTTTTAAAGACATCGAATGGCTTGAAGTGTTCTTCCGGAATGGTAAGACTGCCCGGTGTTGCATGATTAACTGCATGAATAGCGGTATGCATGAGCATCTCGCGTTTATAGTCATACTGTCTTTCGCCGAAATGATGGGCATACTTCACATAGTCCTGATATTCAGGATCATGCTGATCCAGAGATTTTAAATATTTCTCATCATCTTCATGCATTTTAAAGACGGGATACTTGTTCATGCTGTTACCTGTTTTAATGACTTCAACATGTTGAGGATCTGCAGTGATGAAAGTGCCGTTATCGAGCATATACATCGTCATATGATTGAATTTCACCTCAAGAATCGCATGGAACTCCTGACCGTCACCCGCTGGTTTAGTCGGGATGCCGTGCCCTGTATCTTCAGTATAGAGAACAGTATCGTTATCTTTTACTCTGACCTTCTTATCAATCGTTTCTGTTGTAAGCTTCGTCAATGGATATGTTTTTTTGACGCCCGGCTTCAGACTTTCAGTATCCTTGAAGGCGGCGTCTTCATGGTCATGAATATCTTCTTCCTGAGTCTTCTGTATGTTTTTCTCGGCAGAAGGCTGTTCAGTTGTAGCGGAAGAGACTTTCTCCTTCGTCGCCTGTGTACTTGCAGAATCATCTTTTTGAGCACAGCCGGTCAGCAGACCCGCTGCGAGCAATATGTATAGATACTTGTGCATCAGAATACTCCTTTAAAAAGAAATAGCCCTCTATCACTTCAATAGAGGGCTTTTTAAATATTAATTATTTAATCAGCTTGAAGATTTGTTTAGCGTTGTCTGTATTCTCGATATTGCCTCTCCATAAGCTGCTTGATGGACCGTAACCGTAGACGTTAACGTCTTCGCCTGTATGACCACCAGTCGTCCAGCCAGTTAAGCTGCGAGCGTTGACAGGTGCTTCGATGGCGTTTTCGATCTTAGTCGCATCTTTAGCTGCAACTGCGTCTTTGATAGCTGCCATTTCTTCTGGTTTCAGTTCAAAGCCGACGTTCGCTTTGATGATTTCTTCTACATTAGCGCCGTCTTTCATCAACTGTGCACGTAAGTATTCAGGTGTGTGTTTCATCTGTTTGATCGGCTGAGTGAACCAGTTATAGATACCGTTTGCACCGATTGAGAAACCACCTGTAGAGTGATCGGCTGTTGCGATAACCAATGTATTACAGTCTTTTTTAGCGAAGTTGATCGCTTCTTGGAAGGCTAAATCAAAGTCTCTCATTTCGCTCATTGCGCCCGTGATATCATTGGCATGACCTGCCCAGTCAATCTGAGAGCCTTCTACCATTAAGAAGAAACCTTTTTTGTTTGTATCTAATTTTTTGATCGCTGTTTTAGTCATATCCTTTAATGAAGGCGTATTAGCGTCACGGTCGATCATTTTAGGCATGCCGCCTGGTGAGAATAAACCGAGGATCTGCTTATCTTTAGAGTTAGAAGCAGCTTTTAATAATCCTTTTTTATTACCGACATATTTGTAGCCGTCATTTTTAAATTCTTTAATTAAGTTTCTGTCTTTACGCTGGAAGTAATCTTTACCGCCACCCAGGATGATATCAACTTTGTGTTTACCGTTGATCATTTCATCGTAGTAGTCATCAGCGATCGCTGGCATATTTTTACGAGATTCATCGTGCGCACCGTAGGCAGCCGGAGTTGCGTGTGTCACCTCTGAAGTAGCCACTAGACCAGTTGATTTACCGACTTCTTTAGAGCGTTCAAGAACAGTCTTCACTTCAGCCTTGTTATTATCAACAGCGATTGCGTTGTTATATGTTTTGACACCTGCACTCATCGCTGTAGCAGCAGAAGCAGAGTCTGTGATATTTTCATGCTCATCTTCAGCAATCGTACGTTGAGTACCTAATAAGTAATGGTCGAATGAGACAAGATCCATTCTTTTAGTTGCAGGGTTATCCATCATATAACGATAAGCAGTGTTGTAAGAAGGGCCCATTCCATCACCGATCATGAAGATGATGTTTTTTGGCGCTTTCTGCTCGCTGCAAGGCGTTACCTTCTTAGTCGCAGCTTCTACAGTATGAACGCCCGTGGAAGGCGGCATTGAAGATAGGAAAAGACCAGCAATAACTGATGAAGCAATAACTTTATTGAATGATTTCACAATGAATCCTCCTAAGTTTTATGATACAAACTAAATTTATCAGTAAAATGTAAAGGGAAGTCGCAGTTCTTGTAAAAAGTATGTAAAGTTAATATAAAAAAAGCACTGAGCTAGTGCTCAGTGCTGATCAGATATTCTATTTTTCTTCCACTGCTGGATGCATCACATCGTCAATAAGACCATATTCTTTTGCTTCTTCAGCGCTTAGGAAGTTATCGCGGTCTGTATCTTTTTCAATTTTTTCAATCGGCTGACCTGTACGTTCTGACAGGATGCGGTTTAATTTTTCACGTGTTTTTAAGATGTGACGCGCAGCAATTTCAATCTCGGTCGCCTGACCTTGTGCTCCGCCAAGTGGCTGGTGAATCATCACTTCTGCATTAGGCAGCGCAAAACGTTTACCTTTCGCACCGGCAGCCAGTAAGAATGAACCCATAGAAGCCGCCATACCGATACAGATTGTCTGTACATCAGGTTTAATGTGCTGCATCGTATCATAGATCGCCATACCCGCAGTCACGCTGCCGCCTGGAGAGTTGATATAAAGGTAGATATCTTTTTCAGCATCCTGCGCCTGTAAGAAGAGTAACTGTGAAACGATAGAGTTAGCGACATTGTCATCAATCTGAGAACCAAGCATAATGATGCGGTCTTTCAGAAGGCGTGAGTAAATATCGTATGCACGTTCACCGCGGTTAGTAGATTCAATAACTGTTGGAATTAAATTCATCAATAAATCCTCCTTTAAGGTTTGATAATAATATACTATATATGGTCAAAAATAGTCAAAAGATAGAGTTTATTTTTAAATTTCTTGCAGACTTGTATTTTTTCATATTTAAATATATAACAATTACCGTTATAATATAACTTAATTGCCCTCGTGGTGTAATGGATAACACGTAAGATTCCGGTTCTTGAAATGGGGGTTCGATTCCCTCCGAGGGCGTTATAGCTTCATTTTTTGAAAATCTGTCATTCCTGACAGATTTTTTTGTGTACAATCACTGAGAATAGGGTATATATAGGCTAATAGAGTCAAGGAGGACAGCCGTATGTTAAAGGACCGTTTAAAATTTATTATTTTATATGAACTGAGGAAAGGGACTGTGCTCGCAAATTTCTTTGGCTGGATTGATACAGAATTACTGAAAGATTCTTTTATTGAAATGAAAAGAGAAGGGCTGATTTCCGGGGAAGTCATCGTAGACGATCTGGTTGTTCTTAAGGATATTGAGATTACAGAAAAAGGCCGCCTGGAGTTAGTGGATATGCTTGATGATCCTGAATACGAGAAAGGCTATCAGCTTTGCTGTGAAAACAATCGTTTGAAGGACTGGGTCTATGGCGGCGTATAAATATTTTCTGACGCTTTATACGCAGCCGAACTGCTCATTATGTGAAGAAGCCAAACGACAGCTTGAATTTGTGGATTTAGATATTACATATGAAGAAGTCAATATAACTGAAGATGATGAATTAATGATGGCATACCAGATCCGTGTGCCGGTGCTGACTTATAAGGACAGAGTTGTACAGGAAGGCATCATTGATTTTGTCACCGTGACTGAAAACCTCGAACAATATTAAATGATGTTCGAGGTTTTTTCTTGCAAATAAAAGTTTATCTTGCTACCATATAGGTGTAACACACATTGTCCCAACTGGGACGTTTTATGTCTCATTAAGTTGGAGGAAGTCGAATGGATCAAGTTTTCGCCGTTCAACAGAGACTGGTTCCAGATTTGATTGAAAAAATGCAGCGTCGTTTTAATGTGCTGTCTATGATTCACCTTGCTCAGCCTATTGGCAGACGTGCCTTAGCAGAACGGCTTCATCAGACTGAAAGGATTTTAAGGAGTGATGTTGAAAGTCTTAAGGCTGAACATCTTATCGATATTCATCCTAAAGGGATGACCATCACTTCAGAAGGACTGGAAGTTCTGAGTTTACTGGCCAGACATATGGAAGTCTACAATGATTTGTCGGCGCTAGCGACGGAAATCAGTAAATTGACGGGTATCAGTAAATTGATTGTCGTTAAAGGTGATGCAGATGAAAGTCAGGAAACATCGATTAATCTCGGTGTTGAAGCAGGACGTTATCTTCAGTCGTTGCTCCGACCGGATATGAAGGTGACCGTCACTGGAGGTTCCAGTACAGCGAGTATGGCAAGTCATCTGGCTCAGGTGCCATTTGACGTCACTTTTACGCCTGCGCGCGGCGGGCTTGGTGAGGATATGATTCATCAGGCGAACTTTATCGTCGCAAAAATGGCGGAATCAACGGGCGGTTGTTATGAGTCATTGTATGTACCTGACCAAGTCAGTGAACAGACTTATCAGAACTTGATTGAAGAACCTTCAATTCGTTCAGTGCTCGATCAAATTAAATCAGCGGATATCGTAGTCCATGGTATCGGTAATGCAGCCAAGATGGCAGTCAGAAGAAAAACCGATTCAGCTGTTCAGAAATTATTGCTTGAAAATGAAGCGGTCGGTGAAGCTTTTGGTTACTATTTCGATAAAAAGGGTAATATTGTTTATAAGGTGCGGACGATTGGTTTGCAACTTGAAGATGTGATCAACAAGGAACATATTATCGCTGTGGCAGGTGGGAGCAGTAAAGTAGATGCGATTGCAGCCTATTTGAAAAACGCACCGGAACAGACCACACTTATTACAGACGAAGCAGTAGCAAAACAGTTATTGAAGGCATTTGCCTTTGACAATAATATAAATTAAAAGGAGGCCATTATTCATGGCAGTTAAAGTAGCAATCAACGGTTTTGGACGTATCGGTCGTTTAGCATTCAGAAGATTACAAGAAGTAAAAGATATCGAAGTTGTAGCGGTTAACGATTTAACAGATGACGATATGCTTGCACATCTTTTAAAATACGATACAACACAAGGCCGCTTCAAAGAGGAAGTACGTGTCGTTGAAGGTGGTTTCCTTGTCAATGGTCGTGAGATCAAATCATTCGCTAACCCGAAAGCAGAAGAACTTCCATGGGGAGAACTGGGCATCGATGTGGTATTAGAATGTACAGGTTTCTACACTAGCGAAGAAAAAGCCCAGGCTCATATTAAAGCTGGCGCTAAAAAAGTATTGATTTCAGCACCGGCAACTGGAGACCTTAAAACAGTTGTTTATAATGTCAACCATGACATTTTAGATGGTTCTGAAGAAATCGTGTCAGGTGCATCTTGTACAACAAACTGTTTAGCACCTATGGCTAAAACTTTAAATGACAAATTCGGTATCATCGAAGGTTTAATGATGACTGTTCACGCTTATACAGGTGACCAGAACACACTTGATGCACCACACGCTAAAGGTGACTTCCGTCGTGCGCGTGCAGCAGCTCAGAACATCGTACCTAACTCAACAGGTGCTGCTAAAGCGATCGGTCTAGTTATCCCTGAATTAAAAGGTAAACTAGATGGTTCAGCTCAACGTGTCCCTGTTGCGACAGGTTCTATCACTGAGTTAACATGTATCTTAGAAAAAGAAGTGACAGTTGAAGAAATCAACCAGGCAATGAGAGAAGCTTCAAATGAATCATTCGGTTACACAGAAGACCAGATCGTCTCTTCTGATATCATCGGTATCACTTACGGCTCATTATTTGATGCAACTCAGACTCGTGTAATGACAGTCGGTGACCATCAAATGGTTAAAACTGTATCATGGTATGACAATGAAATGAGCTACACTGCTCAATTAGTGCGTACTTTACAACATTTAGCTGAACAAGCACAGCAAGCTTAATCTAGTTAAGCGTAAGCAGGAGAAGATACGCTTCTCCTGCTTATTTTTTCTTAAAAATTGTTATACTGATACTGACACTCATATTGAGGAGGAATAGTAATGGCAAAGAAGATTGTTTCAGATTTAGAATTGAAAGATAAGAAGGTTCTGGTTAGAGCGGATTTCAATGTTCCGATGAAAGACGGCGAAATCACGAATGACAATCGTATCGTTGAAGCATTACCTACAATTAAGTACATCATTGAGCAAGACGGTATTCCCGTTATTTTCTCTCATTTAGGTAAAGTAAAAACAGAAGAGGATAAAGAAAAATTATCGCTTCAGCCTGTAGCGCGTCGTTTAGCTGAGTTACTCGGTACAGAAGTCGGTTTTACGAATGTCACGCGTGGTGAAAAATTAGAGGCTTCTATTCAGAATCTGACACCTGGCGATGTGTTCTTAGTGGAAAATACACGATTTGAAGACGTTGATGGCAAAAAAGAAAGTAAAAATGATCCTGAACTCGGTAAATACTGGGCTTCTCTCGGCGATGTCTTTGTCAATGATGCTTTTGGTACAGCGCACCGTGAACACGCATCCAATGTAGGGATTGCAGCGCATCTCGATTCTGCTGCAGGTTTCCTGATGGAAAAAGAAATCAAATTCATCGGTGGCGTTGTAGAGAATCCTGAGCGTCCATTCGTCGCCATCTTAGGTGGTGCCAAAGTATCGGACAAAATCGGTGTGATTGAGAACCTGCTGAAAGTAGCTGACAAAGTTCTTATCGGCGGCGGTATGGCCTATACATTCCTGAAAGCACAAGGCAAAGAAATCGGTCAGTCATTGTTAGAGGAAGATAAGATTGACTTAGCGAAAGATTTACTGGCACGCGGGGAAGGCAAAATTGTCCTGCCGGTTGATGCGAAGGTCACAAAAGAGTTTTCTAATGATGGCGAAATCAAGGAATTATCAGTCGATGAAATTCCAGCAGACGAACAGGCCCTGGATATCGGCCCTAAAACTGTTGAATTATTCGAAGAGCAGTTAAAAGGTGCTAAAACAGTGGTATGGAATGGACCGATGGGTGTCTTTGAAATGAGCAACTTCGCTAAAGGAACTATCGGTGTCTGTGAAGCAATCGCGAATTTAGAGGATGCGACAACGATCATCGGTGGCGGTGATTCAGCAGCAGCAGCAATGGAACTGGGCTTTGCTGACAAGTTTACTCATATCTCAACAGGCGGCGGTGCGTCACTTGAATATTTAGAAGGTAAAGAATTACCAGGTATTAAATCTATTTCAGATAAATAGGAGTGTTTAATGATGAGAAAACCAATTATTGCAGGTAACTGGAAGATGAATAAAACAGTAGCAGAAGCTAAGGATTTCGTTCAGAACTTACCGGAACTGCCTTCTAGTGAAGAAGTGGACACAGTGATCTGCGCGCCGGCTATTCAGCTGGATGCGCTGGTCAGTGCGAATGTGGAAGGATTGAACATCGGTGCCCAGAATGCCTACTTTGAAGAGAGTGGTGCGTTTACTGGAGAAACGAGTCCTGCTGCACTGAAAGACTTAGGTGTTAAATATGTCGTACTGGGTCATTCAGAACGCCGTGAATACTTCCACGAGACAGATGAGGATGTTAATAAAAAAGCACTGGCTGTCTTTAAAAATGATATGACGCCGATTATCTGTGTGGGCGAAACGTTAGAGCAGCGTGAAGGCAACGAATTTGAAGCAGTCATCGGTCAGCAGGTTTCAGCTGCTTTAAAAGGTTTTACAGAGGAGCAGGTCAAGCAGGCAGTCATCGCATATGAACCTATCTGGGCTATCGGAACAGGCAAATCAGCAACGTCACAGGATGCGCAGGACAGCTGTCAGTTTGTGCGTTCAGTAGTAGCGAAAGACTTCTCGGCGGAAGCAGCTGAAGCTGTACGCATCCAGTACGGTGGTTCTGTTAAACCGGACAATATTAAGGAATATATGGCACAACCTGATATTGACGGGGCTTTAGTCGGCGGTGCTTCTCTTGAAGTGGAATCATTCGTCAAGCTGTTAGAAGGTGCAAAATAATGACTCAACCTACAGCGCTGATTATTTTAGATGGTTTTGCCAATCGTGATGAAATCAAAGGAAACGCTGTTAAGCAGGCGAATAAACCGAATTTTGATCGTTATTTCAACAAGTATCCGCATAATCAGTTGAATGCATCCGGACTTGATGTCGGATTACCTGAAGGGCAGATGGGTAACTCGGAAGTGGGTCACCTGAATATTGGCGCGGGCCGCATCGTCTATCAGTCACTGACACGTATCAATAAATCGATTGAAGATGGCGACTTCTTCAAAAACCAGGTGCTGCTGGATACCATGCAGCACGTTAAGGAGCATCACAGTACGCTGCATTTAATGGGCTTATTGTCTGATGGCGGTGTCCACAGTCATTACAAGCATTTATTTGCGCTGCTGGACATGGCGAAACAGCAAGGCGTTGAACGTGTCTATGTGCATGCTTTTCTTGACGGACGAGATGTAGGTCAGGAAACAGCGCTTCAGTATATTGAAGAGACTGAAGCGAAGTTCAAAGAGCTCGGACTCGGACAGTTTGCTTCTGTCTCTGGTCGTTATTATGCCATGGACCGTGACAAACGCTGGGAACGTGAACAGATGGCGTATGACGCCATGACGTATGGTAAAGGTAAGGAATATCAGACCGCTGCTGAAGGCGTGAAAGCAAGTTATGCCGAAGGTGTGACAGATGAATTCGTTATTCCGTTCGTCGTCAAAGATCATGAAACCCATCAGGAGAACACAGGGGTCAATGACGGCGACGGCATGATTTTCTTCAATTTCCGTCCTGACCGTGCAGCCCAATTATCGGAAGTCTATACAAATGAAGAATTTGTCGGCTTTGAGATGGACCGTCGTTTGATCGGTATTAAGTTTGTGACGTTCACGAAGTATAGTGATACTGTCAAAGCAGATGTTGTTTTCGAGAAGGAGAACCTCATCAACACAATCGGTGAAGTGGTGGCCAGTGCAGGGAAGAAACAGCTGCGTATCGCTGAAACTGAGAAATATCCGCATGTCACTTATTTCATGAGTGGCGGCCGTAATGATGAGTTTGCCGGCGAGCGTCGTGTGCTGATCAATTCACCTAAAGTTGCCACTTATGATCTTAAACCTGAAATGAGTGCATATGAAGTGAAAGATGCACTCCTTGCTGAACTGGATAAACAAGACCTTGATCTCATCATTCTGAACTTTGCTAATCCGGATATGGTAGGTCATAGCGGAAAGCTTGAACCGACCATTAAAGCGATTGAAGCGGTAGATGAGTGCCTGGGTGCTGTTGTCGATAAAATCCTTGAGCAAGGCGGTAAAGCGATCATCACAGCAGATCATGGGAACTCAGATGAAGTCATTACAATGGATGACCAGCCGATGACTGCGCATACGACGAACCCTGTTCCCGTTATAGTGACAGACGAAACCGTTACACTGCGTGATGGCGGTCGTCTCGCGGATCTTGCGCCTACTTTACTTGACTTGATGGCTATCGATCAACCAGCTGAGATGACTGGAGAATCGTTGATTCAGAAGCAATAGATATTAGTTGATTAAATATAGTGAATATTCAATAATATAAGAGAAAATACATTCAAAGGAGTTTTAACTATGCCAATTATTACAGACGTATATGCACGCGAAGTCCTTGACTCACGTGGTAATCCGACAATCGAAGTAGAAGTATTAACTGAAAGCGGTGCATTTGGACGTGCACTTGTGCCGTCAGGTGCTTCAACGGGTGAACATGAAGCAGTTGAGTTACGCGATGGCGACAAAGAACGCTATTCAGGTAAAGGTGTAGAAAAAGCTGTTGAAAATGTAAACGAGATTATTGCACCAGAAATCATCGAAGGTGAATTTTCTGTGCTTGAACAAGTGTCAATCGACAAAATGATGATTGCTTTAGACGGTACGCCAAACAAAGGTAAATTAGGTGCGAACACAATCTTAGGTGTCTCTATGGCTGTTGCGCGTGCAGCTGCTGATTATTTAGGACAGCCTTTATACAAATACTTAGGTGGCTTCAATGGTGTGCAGTTGCCGGTTCCGATGATGAACATCGTTAACGGTGGTTCTCACTCAGATGCACCGATCGCATTCCAGGAGTTCATGGTATTGCCAGTCGGCGCTGAAACATTCAAAGAAGCTTTACGCTGGGGCGCTGAAATCTTCCATAACTTAAAATCAATCTTAAAAGAACGTGGACTTGAAACTTCAGTAGGTGATGAAGGTGGTTTTGCACCACGCTTTGATGGAACTGAAGACGGTGTTGAAACGATTTTAGAAGCGATCAAAAAATCAGGTCTTGAACCAGGACAAGATGTCTACCTCGGTTTTGACTGTGCCGCTTCAGAATTCTACGAAGACGGCGTCTATAACTACGCGAAGTTTGAAGGCGAGAACGGCGCGAAACGTTCTTCTGCTGAACAAGTGGATTACTTAGAAGAACTCGTCAACAAATACCCGATCATCTCTATTGAAGATGGTATGGACGAGAACGACTGGGACGGCTGGAAAGCTTTAACTGAACGTTTAGGCGATAAAGTACAGCTCGTGGGTGATGACTTATTTGTTACAAACACTGAAATTCTTGCTCGTGGTATCGAACAAGGCATCGGTAACTCCATCCTTATCAAAGTAAATCAGATCGGTACATTAACTGAGACATTTGAAGCGATTGAAATGGCTAAAAAAGCAGGCTATACAGCTGTTGTCTCCCACCGCTCAGGTGAAACAGAAGATACAACAATCGCTGATATCGCTGTTGCGACAAATGCAGGCCAGATCAAGACAGGTTCATTATCAAGAACAGACCGTATCGCGAAATACAATCAATTACTTCGTATCGAAGATGAGTTATATGAAACTGCGAAGTTTGAAGGCATTAAATCTTTCTACAATTTAAATAAATAAGTAGGCTGAAAGACACGGGACGCCGTGTCTTTTTGTGTTTTCATTTGTAGCATTTCATGGTAAAATAGGGCAAGTGACTATGAGTAGGAGGACCCTATATGCATACAGTGCTAACCATTTTATTGGTCATCGTTTGTATCGGATTGATTACTGTTGTTTTACTGCAGGAAGGTAAGAGTAATGGTTTATCTGGTGCTATCAGTGGTGGTGCAGAAACATTATTCGGCAAACAGAAGACACGGGGTGTCGACTTGATTTTACTGCGTACAACGATTGTACTGTCAGTGTTATTCTTCTTAATTATGCTGGCATTAACTTATTTCAACATGTAGATGATAAGTCCGGTGATTCACCGGGCTTTTTTATTTTGAATAGCACTTAAAAACACATACAATAGTATTAATACCATAAAAGGAGTTATCATCATGAAAATTCGATTACCTGAACCATTTTTCTTTGAAGAAGGTCCGCGTGCTGTCCTCTTGCTGCACGGTTTCACCGGCAACTCTTCTGATGTCAGACAATTAGGGCGTTATCTGCAGAAGAAAGGGTATACGTGTTATGCACCGCACTACGAAGGTCATGGCGTCCCCCCTGAAGAACTGCTTGCTTCAAGTCCGCATGTCTGGTGGGGTCAGGTGCTTGAAGCCTATGACTTCCTGAATGAGAAAGGTTATACTGATATTGCTGTAGCGGGCCTTTCCTTAGGTGGCGATTTTGCGCTCAGACTTTCCCAGAACAGGGATGTCCATAGTGTCGCGACCATGTGCTCGCCGATGTATATCAAGACAACCGGCAATATGTTTGAAGGGGTCCTGGAATATGCCAGAGAATTCAAGAAACGTGAAGGCAAGGCTGCTGACCAGATAGAAAGGGAGATGGCGGCCTTCCATCCGACAAGTCTGCTGGAAGACCTTCAGCAGACCATCGTCAAAGTGCGCGAATCGATTGACGACGTCTTTGCACCTCTCTTTGTCGCACAAGGCCGACTGGATACGATGATCAATCCGGATTCCGCCAACATTATTTTCGAGGAGTCATCAAGTGATGTGAAGGAGATTCACTGGTATGAACATTCAGGTCACGTCATTACTATAGATAAGGAAAAAGAACAGCTCTTTGATGATTATTCTGCATTTTTAGAAGGGCTGGAATGGTCTCACTAAAGAAAGGGGAAGACTATGACACAAACAGAAATTTTAAACATTCTACAGACTAGAAAAGGCGAGGCGCTTGCCATCAGTGATATCGAACAGGCACTGACGCTGTCAAACGCGGAGGAATTCAAGGCACTCGTCAAAATACTGGTTGAATTAGAACAAAAGGGCAAGATCAAACGGACAAAAGAGGACCGTTATATGCTGATTGACTCTGAGTATGTTGAGGGGATTGTCAGTCAGAACAAAAAAGGCTTCGCTTTTGTGCGTCCGACGACTGAAGGGATAGAAGATATCTTTATTCCGCCGAATGCTATCAATCAGGCCATGGACGGCGACACGGTTCTCGTCAAAGTCTCAAAAGGTCGCGACGGCCGCGAGGAAGGCGTCATCAAGGAAATTACCCACCGCGCCATAACAACCGTTGTCGGCACCTATACAGAAGCGAAACACTTCGGTTTTGTGTTGCCTGACGATAAACGGATCACGCAGGATATCTTTATTCCGAAGAAACGTAACTTAGGAGCGGTGGAAGGCCACAAAGTACTGGTGGAGCTGACAGCCTATCCAGATGGCAGCAGTAACCCTGAAGGACATGTCACTGCGATTCTCGGTCATAAAAATGACCCGGGTGTCGATATTCTGTCCATCATCTATCAGCATGGTATCAATATTGATTTTGCGCCAGACGCTATCAAAGAGGCGGAACGTGTCCCGGATGCTATCAGTCCTGCAGATATTAAAGGGCGCAGGGATTTAAGAGATAAGCTGACGATTACCATTGATGGTGCTGACGCGAAGGACTTAGATGATGCCATCAGTCTTGAACGTAAAGGCGAAAATTATCTTCTGACAGTCAGTATCGCAGACGTCAGTCATTATGTGACGGAAGGTTCTGCACTGGATAGGGAAGCTTATGAGCGCGGCACGAGTGTCTATTTAGTTGACCGCGTCATTCCGATGATTCCTCATCGCCTGTCCAATGGCATCTGTTCATTGAATCCGCAGGTAGACCGGCTGACAATGAGCTGTGAGATGGAGATTACGCCTGAGGGTGAAGTTGTTCATCATGATATCTTCCAGAGTGTCATCTACTCAGATGAACGGATGACCTACAGCGATGTCAATGAGATTCTGGCTGGAGATAAAGAACTGCGAGACAAATACGCCCATATAGTACCGATGATTGAAGATGCACAGGAACTGAATACCATTCTGGCTGCAATGCGTAAGCGCCGCGGAGAAGTTGACTTCGATTTCAAGGAAGCGAAAATTCTGGTCAATGAAGACGGCGTGCCATTTGATGTTGCTATCCGTGAGCGCGGCAAGGGTGAACGCCTGATTGAGTCGTTCATGCTGGCAGCAAACGAGACAATTGCTGAGCATTTCCATTATATGAAGGTGCCATTTATCTACCGTATCCACGAAGAACCGAAAGCAGATAAAATCAAACGTTTCTTCGAATTCATCGCGAACTTCGGTATTATGGTGCGCGGTGGTACAGAGCATATTCATCCGAAAACATTGCAGACCATCGCGAAAGAGATTAAAGGTAAGCCGGAAGAAATGGTGATTTCTACATTGATGCTCCGGAGTATGCAGCAGGCGAAGTATTCCGAGCAGTCACTCGGTCACTTCGGTCTGTCAGCGCAGTATTATACTCATTTCACTTCGCCGATTCGTCGCTATCCGGACTTGATCGTGCATCGTCTGATTCGTAAGTATCTGATTGAGCAATCAATGGATGACGCCGCACAGGACAAATGGGAAGAAATGCTTGTCGAAATCAGTGATCACACGTCAAAACGTGAACGACGTGCAGTAGATGCAGAACGTGATACTGATGATCTCAAAAAAGCTGAATATATGCTGCAGCATGTCGGTGAGGAGTTCGAAGGCATTATCTCGTCCGTGGCAAACTTCGGCATGTTTGTGGAGCTTGAGAACACGATTGAAGGCATGGTGCATAATACGAATATGACGGATGACTACTATCACTTTGATGAACGTCAGATGGCGTTGATCGGGGAACGTGGCGGCAAAGTCTTCCGTATTGGGGATAAAGTCAAGATTAAAGTACTCAGCGTCAATATCGACGAGCGCATGATTGACTTCAGCATCGTCGGTATGGAACCACGACAGGTAGAGCGTAAGGCGCGGGGAACAGTCATCCGTACTGAGAAAAAAGGTCAGGATGATAACCGTAAACCTCGCGGTAAAGGAAGAGGTAAAGGAAGAAGTAACAGAAGCGGCGGTCAGAATAAAAAGCCGTTCTACAAAGCAAAAGCTGTAAAGAATGCTGGACGCGGCAAGAAGAAATAGAGGTGAAAATATGCCGAAAGGTGAAGGCAAGACACTCGCACAGAATAGAAAAGCGAGTCATGACTATACAATTGAAGAAACGATTGAAGCCGGCATTGAGCTGAAAGGCACTGAAATCAAGTCGATCAGACGAGGCAGTGCTAACTTGCGTGATTCCTATGCCCGTGTCTACAAAGGTGAGATGTATGTCTATAATATGCACATCGCTCCTTACGAAGAGGGGAACCGCTTCAATCATGATCCGCTGAGAACACGTAAACTGTTACTTAAGCGTAAGCAGATTGATAAGTTATTCGGTGAAACAAGGGAGCAGGGCTATGCACTCGTACCGCTCAAGCTATATATCAAGAACGGTTACTGCAAGATGCTGCTCGGGCTCGCAAAAGGTAAGAAAGACTACGATAAGCGACATGCCCTGAAAGCGAAGGAAGCGAAGCGCGAGATGGATAGAGCATTGAAAGGTAAATACTAGATGAAGGTGCAGATGATTTGCACCTCTCTTCTCTATTTGTTATATTATATGTTGCTAGTTAAATAGTATCCAGGGGGCGTTACGGATTCGACAGGGGTCACTTGGGTTGGTATAGCGTGCCGGAGGGTTGTCTCCGCATCAACACAACAGTTATAATAACTGGCAAAACAAACAATTTCGCAGTAGCTGCCTAATCGCACTCTGCACCTCTCTCAAGCATCGCCTATGTGCCTGAGCACGAGGTTCAACTGAAGTAGGATACGCTGTTCACTTCCGCCTGGAGTCTGAACAGAAGAGATGAATCGGGCTAGCTATTAAGTAGGTTGTCCATTGTCAGCTTAATAGTGAAACCTTAACAATGCGACTACGCACGTAGAAGTATCAACTGCAGGATCTTTGGACGCGGGTTCGACTCCCGCCGTCTCCATATATGAGTTCATCTTAACGGATGAACTTTTTTTGTACCCAAAAACATTACAACAGACTTACAAAACGAAACTGTCCAGTAAAACGGCTTGTCACAATTGTTCATTTATGTGAGGATATTGCATACTCGATATTACCCGAAGATGACGCTCTGTAACAATGTTCAACAAATGGACAAAATACATTAATATCGCTGCTATCGTTTTAAAAGCGCAATACAAAGCTGTTACATGTGTTTATTTCAGCCTGTTAGACTGCTAGAGTTAATTTATCACGAAACACGAAAGGAAATGAACAGATGAAAAAATTTATAGCAGCTTCAGCGCTTGGTGTCGGATTCGCACTTTATTCAGGCGGAGGTTATGACGTTCAGGCAGATGAAATCGTCCAAGAACCTGTGACGGGTTATTCTTATGAGTACAGTTCTTATTATACAAAAGATATGCAGGGCGATTATCATCATACGAAAGATGGTAAATGGGACCAAAGCATGTTTGATGATAAGGAATGGTATTTCTATTTGACGGATCGCAATCATAAAAAGCATTATTTCTATTTCCCGAAAAGTGAACTGAATATATTTATTCCGGACAATAACTATTCCGCATCCCAGTCGCATCAAGATATTGAGAAAAAGGGTTATGATATAGCACAGCCGAGTCGTCACGTGAATATGGCTCAGGTTCCAACTTCTGTGAATGTCAATGAAGAAAAAGCAGAGCCGGTGGCTGGGCGCCAGACGAACATAAGTCCTTCAGCTCAGTCCTATCATGAGTCGGCAGGTCAAACATCATCTCAAAAACAAAACACAGCTTCAACTCAAACTAACGTAACTCAACTACAATCTCAAGCATCTGCATCACAGCAGACAACTGAAACGGCTCAATCTGATGATGCACAAGCGTCAAGCAGCTGGCTGAAGAACTACAGTAAGATGCAGCCTTACGGTCAATACTACGGCGGCGGGGCGCATTATGGTGTCGACTATGATATGCCTGAGAATACACCGGTCTACTCACTCACTGACGGAACTGTTATTCAGGCTGGCTGGAGTAATTACGGCGGCGGTAATCAGGTCACCATCAAAGAAGCGGACAGCGACTATTATCAGTGGTACATGCACATGAATTCACTGAATGTCTCTGCAGGACAGACTGTTTCAGCTGGCCAGCAGATTGGATTGTCCGGCAGCACAGGCAATTCCACTGCGCCGCATCTGCATTTCCAGCGTATGGCAGGTGGCGTCGGTAATGAATACGCTGTTGATCCGACAAACTATGTCAATCAGCAATAGCATGACCAGAGCTCTGAACTTAGTTCAGGGCTCTTTTATTCGTTTACTTCAAGCATTTATATGGTATATATTTATAATGAGAACGGAGGGAACGTTATGGATAAAGTGAATGTGAAATCTAAAATAGTAGTGACCTTATCCGCCGATAAGGATCAGTGGGAAGACCTCTATAAGAAAGTGGAGGATAATGAGCTCTATATTGACATTATCGAGTATAGGGCTGACCTATGTGGCGGGGACCAGACAGCGGATTATCTGGAAGACCTCAAGACATTGAAAGAGAAATTCAGTAATCTGCCGATCATCTTTACTTATCGCACCTGTGGTCAAGGGGGCAAGGGCAAGCTTGAACCTAATGAATATTATGCGCTCAACCGTTCTATTATTGAAGAAGGACACATCGATATCATTGATATTGAGCTTTTCCTTTATGAAGACCTGCGGAATGAGCTGATTGACCTTGCACATGACAAGGGGATCCAGGTGCTGGTTTCTCATCATGAGATGGACCACACGCCGAGCCTGAAAGAAATGAAAGCATTTTATCAGCATATGCAGCAGCTGAACGTAGATTACAGCAAGCTTGCGGTCATGCCTGAAGATGGCCGCGACGTGCTGAAACTTCTGACTGCTGTCTACGAAACGAAGCAGGATTCCGATCATCATATTGTCGGCATAGCGATGGGTGAACAAGGGAAACTCAGTCGTCTAGCAGGCGGTGTCTTCGGCTCAGCGCTGACTTATGGCCATATCGGTCAAGAAGCAGCGCCGGGTCAGCTGCACGTTCAGCAGTTGAAGGCCTTGATGGAGATTTATCAGTAAGCATTTACAAAATAATCGTCCTTCTCTATAATTGATAATAGTTATCAACTAGAGGAGGACTTTTCTCATGTCTATTCAGGACCTGATCATTAATAGAAGAAGCATAAAAAAGTTTGAGCAGGATAGTCATTTTGAGGACGCCAAGATACAGCAGGCGATTGAGCTGGCCGCTTATGCCCCGAATCACGGTATGCGTGAACCATGGCGCGTAATCTGGGTGAAGAAGGACCGTTTACCAGCTTATGGACGCCTTTTTGCTGAAGTCAACTTTAAGAATGACAGTGCAAAAGGACAGGCATTTATCGATATGGCTGCCAAGCTTGGCGGCATACTTATTATTGCAGGACCGGTAGACCGTAGACAGAAGCAGCGTCTGGAGGACCTGCTCGCTGTTGGAGGCTATATGCAGACATTATCGCTGCTACTCTTTGATGCAGGGATCGGCAGCTGCATCAAGACACCTGCCAGCCTGACTGAGCCGAAGTTCAACGAGGCACTCGGTATTCATGATCATGAGATGATTCATGGTTTAGTGTATCTGACTGAGCTGCCTGAAGAGACAGCGGGCAAGCCGCGTAAAAATATCAATTTAATCAGTGAATTTTAAAAAGCCGGCTATGCCGGCTTTTATTTTTCGATATGTTCTGCTAGAAATGCTTTCACTTCTTCAGGGGTCTTGGCATTGGCTGAATGAAGATGGGCTTGTTTCACACCGTTCTTGAAGATCAGTAAGCTCGGAATACCCATAACGTCATTTTCCGTTGCAGCTTCCGGCACTTGATCACGGTTGATTTTGTACCAGGTGATGTCATGGTACTCATCAACAATCGGATCAATCCAGTAGTCCATTCTTGAGCAGTCCGGACACCAGTCAGCAAAGAATTTCACAACAATCTGTTCATCCTGATTAATAATCTCTTCGAATTCTGCATATTGACTTATTGTTCTCATAGTCATGCTCCTTTTTGTCTTTATATTGAGTATATACCATTCTTGGTCAAAAAATAAACGATGAGCTTGAGAGACATTTGTCCTATTGTCGAAATATTGGTACTATTATTCTATCTTACTGTTATGGAGGAAGACGATGCTAAAATTTTATCAGTTACCTAATTGTTCAACATGTAGAAAAGCAGCTCAGTTTCTGCAGGAGCATGGCGTCAGCTTTGAACCGATTCATATTGTGGAGCTGACACCGACTGCTGCTGAATTCAGGAAGTTGATTGAGGATACAGGTGTTGAGGTCGATCAGTTGTTCAACCGTCAAGGCACTAAGTTCCGCGAGCTTGGACTGAAGGATAAATTGGAAGCGTTACCACTGGATGAAAAATTAAATCTTCTGGCATCTGATGGGATGCTCGTTAAAAGACCGCTTGCAACCAACGGTAAGCAGATTACGCTTGGTTTCATGGAGGAACAGTATCGACAGATCTGGCTATAAAAAATGTTGAATAAGCTGTCATGCTGTGTCATTATTAGAGTGTAATTACTATTAGGAGGGGATTTTTGTGGCAACTATTGAAGGCTTAAAGTATTCTAAAGATCACGAATGGGTAAAATCAGAAGGAAACATCAAAACAATCGGTATCACTGACTTCGCTCAATCAGAGCTCGGAGACATCGTTTTCGTTGAACTTCCAGAAGTCGGCGATGAAATTTCAGCAGGACAACCTTTCGGCAGCGTTGAGTCTGTTAAAACGGTTTCAGAATTATATGCGCCGCTTAGTGGTAAAGTTGTAGAAGTAAACAGCGAACTTGAAGATTCTCCGGAATTCGTTAATGAATCTCCTTATGAAAATGCTTGGATGATTAAAGTTGAGACTGAAAGTGACGATGAATTAAATGAGTTACTTGACCAAGCTCAATATGATGAAATGATTAACGCGTAAATGCTATAATTTCCTTGATAAGATGCTTATCAAGGATTTTTTTATAACTGCATATGAAAAGGTGATGAGATGTCTGTAATCAGTAAAGTCATAGTTGTGGAAGGCAAGTCTGACAAGAAAAAGTTACAACAAGTATTATCTGAACCTGTACATATTATCTGCACGAACGGCACGATGGGTGTCAGTAAAATGGACGAGATGCTCGATGAACTGACAGGCCATAACGTCTATATCATGACTGATGCTGATAAAGCGGGGAAAAACATTCGCAGCTGGTTCAAACGCCATTTAAGTGAATGCAAGCATATCTATATTGATCCGACTTATGGTGAGGTCGGCCGCTGCCCTGTAGATTATCTCGCCAAAAAATTAATGAAACATGAGTTTGAAGTGAAAGGTCTGGAAGCGGAAGATGAAAGTCAGGGAGTATTTGCCTTCAGCCCCGTCTGGTAATTATGTGATATTCGGTTATACGCCCCTCTGCGGTACATGTAAGGTCGCAGAGCGCATGATAGACATCATGCCAGAACTGATTGAAGTCAATATAATGAAAGTAGATTTAAATTTTTCGGCGTCATTCGCGCAGCGCTATCAGCTGATGAGTGTGCCTGTTCTGCTCATTGTAAAAGACGATGAAGTAGTGGAAACCATCTATCGTTTTGAATCCGTCACAAATATTTATGAAATTATTCGTAAAGTATTGACGATTTAAATATTGTAGTCTAATATGTATAACAATTGAATATAACTCTTATCAAGAGTGGTGGAGGGATGTGCCCTATGAAACCCGGCAACCGTCATATGACATGGTGCCAATTCACATAAAGCTTACGCTTTAGAAGATGAGAGACGATGAACTCATTGCGTCTTTCTCTTTACGGGAAAGACGCTTTATTCGTTTAAAGGAGGTACGTAAGTGATTACGTTAAATCATGTTGTCAAGCAGTTCGCAACAAAAAAAGGAATGATAACCGCTGTTGATGATGTCAATCTGACGATCAACGAGGGTGAAATATATGGTGTCATCGGCTTTTCAGGTGCAGGTAAAAGTACGTTAATCCGTATGTTCAATGGCCTCGAAAAACCGACGACGGGTGATGTGGTCGTCGGTGGCGATAACATTGCAGAGCTCAGTCCGACTGACCTCAGAAAGAAAAGACAGAAAATCGGTATGATCTTCCAGCATTTCAATCTGCTATGGTCACGTACAGTATTCGATAACATTGCATTTCCGCTTGAAATTGCAGGTGTCTCTAAAACTGAACGTACTGCACGGGTCAATGAACTGATTCGCCTGGTCGGGCTTGAAGGCCGAGAAAATGCTTATCCCTCTCAGCTGTCAGGGGGGCAGAAACAGCGGGTCGGCATTGCCCGTTCGCTGGCCAATAACCCGACTGTGCTGCTCTGTGATGAAGCAACCAGTGCACTTGACCCGCAGACGACAGATGAAATTCTGGAGCTGTTGGTGAACATCAATCGCCAGCTCAAACTGACGATTATTCTGATCACGCATGAAATGCAGGTCATCCGAAAAATCTGTCACCAGGTCGCTGTCATGGAAAATGGGCGTGTGGTGGAGCAGGGTCCTGTCATGGAAGTGTTTGAAAATCCGCAGTCAACTGTCACACAGCGCTTTGTCAAAGATGATCTGAAAGACGCTGAAGTTGAAGCTTCTATCGATGAGATTATGGCACATTATCCGACCGGAGCGATTCTTCGCCTGAAGTTCGTCGGTTCTTCTACCGGGCAGCCGATTGTCAGCCGGATGATCAGAAAGTATGATCTGGATGCGAATGTTCTTGCCGGTAACATTAAGCATACGCAGAACGGTTCTTTCGGCCATCTGATCGTACATGTGCCTGCCCTTAATGCTGAAGTCGAAAGAATGTTCGACGAGTTAAGGGTGCACGGCGTTGAAGCGGAGGTGGAAAGACGTGGATAATACGATGATGGATACGTTAAGAGAAATGTTCAGTTTTGAGAATGTCATCTGGCCGGATGTCTGGGTGGCTGTTTATGAAACGCTGTATATGACGATTATTTCGGCAATCTTCACTTTTATATTCGGTCTGATCATCGGAACGGCGTTATTCCTTGCTTCACGCAGCAAATCAAGAGGGGCAAAGATTTTCTATAATATCATGGCCTTTTTTGTCAATCTGTTCCGGGCGATTCCGTTTATTATTCTGATTCTGCTTCTTATTCCATTCACCAACGTCCTGATGGGGACGATCAGCGGGGTCAAAGGTGCGCTGCCTGCATTAATTATCGGCGCTGCTCCCTTCTACGCCCGTCTTGTGGAGATCGGTATGAAAGAAATCGATAAAGGTGTCATTGAAGCAGCAGAAGCGATGGGCGCGAGCCGCTGGACACTTATCTGGAAAGTGCTGCTGCGTGAATCACTGCCAGCTCTGATCTCAGGTATCACGGTTACCACGATCTCGCTGGTAGGTGCTACGGCAATCGCCGGTGTTATCGGTGCCGGCGGGCTCGGTAACCTTGCTTATTTAGTAGGTTTCACCCGCAGTCAGAATGATGTGATCTTAGTATCGACTGTCTTCATTCTGCTCATAGTCTTTGCAATACAGTTTATCGGTGACTTCCTGGCGAAGCGCACAGACAAACGTTAAATATAAAATACAAAGGAGAAAAACGATGAAGAAAATTTTAGTATTTGCACTTACGCTGTTATTTGCTGTTGTCCTGACAGCATGTGGCTCCGAGTCAAAAGAAAACGGGAAAGAAGATAAAACGATTAAAGTAGGGGCTTCACCGGCACCTCACGCAGAACTGCTTGAGCAAGTGAAACCGATCCTTGAAAAAGAAGGCTACAAACTGGATATCAAAATCATCAACGACTATACAACACCGAACCGTCTGTTGAACGATGGCGAATTAGACGCAAACTTCTTCCAGCACACACCTTACCTCGACACTGAAGTGAAGGAAAAAGGCTATAAAATCGAATCTGCTGGTAATGTGCATATCGAACCGATGGCTGTCTATTCTAAAAAATATAAATCACTGGATGAACTACCTGACGACGCAGAAATCTTCGTCTCAAACAACCCGGCTGAAGAAGGTCGTTTCTTATCATTCTTCACAAAAGCAGGCTTAATTAAATTAAAAGAAGGTACAGACCCAGTCAAAGCGACATTCAAGGATATCGCTGAAAACAAAAAGAACCTGAAATTCAACAACAAACAGGCAGCTGAATTTTTACCTAAAACGTTCAACAATGGCGAAGGCGATGCAGTCATTATCAACTCCAACTTCGCACTTGATAATAAACTGAATCCAGTGAAAGACTCTATCGCACTTGAAGATAAAGATTCACCATACGCTAACTTAGTCGCTGTTCAGAAGGGCCATAAGGACGATGCGAAAATTAAAGCACTCGTTAAAGCGCTTCAATCTGATGACGTTAAGAAATTTATCGATGAGAAATATAAAGGCGCAGTTATCGCTGCAAACTAATCTTTAACACTCAGACTCGTTCTGAGTGTTTTTTATTTTCAATCACTCAGGTATGATTCTCAATGAAATGGTCTCAATCCGTTTAACAATCCATCTATTTACGTTATAATAATTGAGTAAATGAATTTAAGAGTCTTTGACTGTAAATTAAAATCATTATAAACTATAAAAAGTCTAAAATAATTATAATTCGTGGAGGGTACACAAATGGCATCAGTATTAGAGATTAAAGATTTACACGTTTCTATCGAAGGAAAAGAGATTTTAAAAGGTGTAAACTTAACAATCAAACAAGGTGAAGTTCACGCTATCATGGGACCGAACGGTACAGGTAAATCAACTTTATCTTCAGCAATCATGGGTCATCCGAAATATGAGGTCACTCAAGGGGAAGTTTTACTTGATGGTGAAAATGTACTTGAAATGGAAGTAGATGAGCGTGCGAAAGCAGGTCTTTTCCTTGCGATGCAGTATCCATCTGAAATCTCAGGTGTAACCAATGCAGACTTCTTACGTTCAGCGATTAACTCTCGTCGCGAGGAAGGTCAGGAAATCAACCTGATGCAGTTCATCAAAAAAATGGACAAACAGATGGACTTCCTTGAAATGGATCCTGACATGGCGACACGTTATTTAAATGAGGGCTTCTCTGGCGGTGAGAAAAAACGCAATGAAATTCTGCAGTTAATGATGCTGGAACCTAAGTTTGCCATTTTAGATGAGATTGACTCAGGTCTCGATATCGATGCGCTTAAAGTGGTATCAAAAGGTATCAATGAAATGCGTGGCGACAGCTTCGGTTGTCTGATCATCACTCACTATCAGCGTCTTCTGAACTACATCACACCAGACTTCGTCCACGTGATGATGCAAGGCCGCGTCGTTAAGTCAGGCGGAGAAGAACTTGCTCAGCGTCTTGAAGCAGAAGGTTATGACTGGATCAAGCAAGAATTAAACATTCAGGATGAAGCAGCTGAATAAGGAGGAACTGAAATGAGTGACATCAACTTAGAACAAATCAAAGGTTTATCAGAATCCCGCAATGAACCTGCATGGATGACGGCGATTCGAGAAGATGCGTTTAATCGTTTATACGCGATCGACATGCCTAAACCGGACAAAACAAGACTTGACCGCTGGAATTTCGACGTGACTTATCATGCGGCGGACAGTACAACTTTTGACAGTACAGACGCGTTACCAGCAGAAGTGAAATCTATCATTGATGTTGAGGCTGTCGAAAATCTTTACGTCCAGCACAATAATACGCCTGCTTTCCTGAAAGTGGACGAAAATTTAGCGGCACAAGGTGTCATCATTAAAGACATTCACACTGCGATGGCAGAGCATAGTGACCTTGTTCAGCAGTACTTCATGACTGAAGGGGTTAAAGTCGATGAGCATCGTTTAACTGCCTTACATGCTGCCTTACTGAACGGCGGTCTGTTCATCTATGTACCAAAGAACGTGGTCATTGAGTCGCCGATTCAGATGGTCGTGTTACATGATGACAAAGACGCGAATCTTTTCAATCACCTGCTGATTGTAGCGGATACAGGTTCAGAAGTGACTTATGTAGAGAACTATTTATCCACAGTGGAAGAAGCAGCGGGACAACTGAATGTGATCTCAGAAGTTATCGCCAATGATAACGCTAAAATCACTTACGGCACTGTTGATTTCCTGGCAAAAGGTTTCACAGGCCACGTCATCCGTCGTGGTATCGCTCACAAGGATGCAACGATTGACTGGTCACTGGGTCTGATGAACGATGGTGACACAATCAATGACAATACGACTTACTTGATGGGGGATAACTCAACAAGTAACTTAAAGACTGTCGTCGTCGGTCGCGGAGAACAGAAACTGAATTTCACGACGCAGATTATTCAGTACGGTAAGAATTCTGTCGGTCATATTCTCAAGCACGGTGTAATGAAGGATGCGGCGTCTTCAATCTTCAACGGTATCGGCTATATCAAGCACGGTGCGACTAAAGCGGATGCGCAGCAGGAATCGCGTGTACTGATGCTGTCAGAGAAATCACGTGGGGATGCCAATCCGATCCTGTTGATTGATGAAGATGATGTAACAGCAGGGCACGCGGCATCAGCTGGACGTGTAGATCCAATGCAGCTCTTCTACCTGATGAGCCGTGGTATCTCTCAGGCTGAAGCAGAACGCTTAGTCATTCATGGTTTCCTGGCGCCTGTTGTCAATGAATTACCGATTGAAGCGGTAAGACGTCAGCTGACAGACGTTATCGAACAGAAAGTAGCAATTAAATAACAGAAAGGTCCTGATCTAATGGCACCATTCGATATCAATAAAGTTAAAGCGGATTTTCCGATCCTGACTGAAACGGTCAACGGCCAACCACTCGTCTACCTTGATTCATCTGCGACCAGCCAGAAGCCGCAGCAGGTCATTGATAGAATGAATCAGTATTACCAGCATGAGAATGCGAACGTTCACCGCGGTGTTCACACACTCGGTACCCGTGCTACTGATGGCTATGAGGGCGCACGGGAAGCCGTCCGCCGTTTCATCAATGCACAGTATTTTGAGGAGGTCATCTTCACGCGTGGAACGACAACCGCTATCAATACTGTGGCCCACAGCTACGGCGATATGGCGGTTGAAGAAGGTGATGAGATTGTCATTACTCAGATGGAGCATCATGCGAATCTTGTACCATGGCAGCAGCTTGCCAAACGTCGTAAAGCTGTGCTGAAATATATTCCGCTGCAGCCAGACGGCACACTGGATTTAAAGGATGTAGAAGCGACGATTACAGACAGAACTAAGATTGTCTCTGTTGCACATGTCTCCAATGTACTCGGAACAATCAACGACATTAAAGCAATCGCGAAGCTTGCCCATGATAAGGGCGCGATTATGGTGTCAGACGGCGCGCAGGCGGTACCGCATATGACAGTAGATGTCCAGGACTTAGATGTCGACTTCTATGCATTCAGCGGTCACAAAATGGTGGGCCCGACCGGTATCGGTGTATTATATGGACGCAAGTCATTGCTGAATAAAATGGAACCGATTGAATATGGCGGGGATATGATTGACTTCGTCGGTCTCCAGGACTCCACTTGGACAGAACTGCCGACCAAGTTTGAAGCAGGTACGCCGCTGATAGCTGAAGCCATCGGTCTACATGCAGCCATTGACTATTTAGAAGCCATCGGACTGGATGAAGTCCTGACATATGAACATGAGCTCACTGCCTATGCCTATGAGAAGATGTCAGAGTTCGAAGGGCTTGAAATCTACGGTCCGGGTCCGGATAAACGTGCAGGGCTGATCACTTTCAATCTTGCCGGTGTTCACCCTCATGATCTCGCAACAGCACTTGATTCTGATGGCATCGCTATCCGCGCAGGCCATCACTGTGCACAGCCGCTGATGAAGTGGCTGAACCAATCTTCAACCGCACGCGCAAGTTTCTATATCTACAACACGAAAGAAGAAATAGACCTGTTAGTGGATAGCTTGAAAAAAACAAAGGAGTTTTTCAGCTATGAGTTTTAATAATTTAGACCAGCTTTATCGCTCAGTGATCATGGATCATTATAAAAATCCTCGTAACAAAGGGGTGATTGAAGATGGTTCACTGACCATTGATATGAACAATCCGACTTGTGGAGACCGCATTCGTCTGACGCTTGATGTTGACGGTGATATCGTCAGAGATGCAAAATTTGAAGGTGAGGGATGCTCTATTTCAATGTCCAGCGCTTCAATGATGACTGAGGCGATTAAAGGACACACGATTGATGAAGCATTAGCGATGGGCCATGAATTCAGTCAGATGATGCTTGGCAATGACTATGAAATCACCGAGGAAATGGGTGACATCGAAGCGTTATCAGGTGTCGCTAAATTCCCTGCACGAATCAAATGTGCCACTCTTGCCTGGAAAGCACTTGAAAAAGGAACAAAAGACGAAGAATAAGGAGTGAACCAAATGGCTAAAAAAGCACCAGATGTGGGCGATTATAAATATGGTTTCCATGATAAAGACGTATCGATTTTCCGTTCAGAACGGGGTCTGACTGAAGATATCGTGCGTGAGATCTCTAAGATGAAGGAAGAACCGGAATGGATGCTCAACTTCCGATTAAAATCATTAAAGCAGTTCTATAAAATGCCGATGCCGATGTGGGGCGGTGACTTATCAGAGCTGAACTTTGATGAAATCACTTACTACGTTAAACCATCAGAACATACAGAGCGTTCATGGGACGAAGTACCTGAAGAAATTAAGCAGACCTTTGATAAATTAGGTATCCCTGAAGCGGAGCAGAAATATCTTGCTGGTGTCTCTGCCCAGTATGAATCAGAAGTGGTATACCACAATATGCAGGAAGACCTGGAAGCACAGGGCATCATCTTTAAGGACACAGACTCAGCATTACGTGAGAATGAAGATATCTTCAAAGAACATTTCGCATCAGTGATTCCGCCTGCCGACAACAAGTTTGCGGCTCTTAACTCTGCGGTATGGTCAGGTGGCTCATTCATCTATGTACCGAAGAATGTTAAACTGGATACACCACTGCAAGCTTACTTCCGTATCAACTCAGAGAATATGGGGCAGTTTGAACGTACGCTGATCATTGTGGATGAAGGCGCAAGTGTCCACTACGTAGAAGGCTGTACAGCACCTGTTTATACAACCAACTCACTGCACTCTGCTGTCGTTGAGATCATCGTGAAGAAAGACGCATACTGCCGCTATACAACCATCCAGAACTGGGCGAACAACGTCTTCAACCTGGTGACTAAACGTACATTTGTCTATGAAAACGGCACAATGGAATGGATCGATGGTAACATCGGTTCTAAACTGACGATGAAATACCCGGCTTGTTACCTCCTCGGCGAGGGCGCACGTGGTATGACGTTATCTATCGCCTTGGCAGGTAAAGGACAGGTACAGGATGCCGGCGCGAAAATGATTCATAAAGCACCGAACACCTCTTCAACAATCGTCTCTAAATCTATCTCTAAACAAGGCGGTAAAGTGGTTTACCGCGGTATCGTTCACTTCGGCCGTGATGCTGAGGGTGCACGTTCAAATATTGAATGTGATACACTCATCATGGACAACGCGTCAACTTCTGACACGATTCCTTACAATGAAGTCATGAACGACAACATCTCTTTAGAGCATGAAGCAAAAGTCTCTAAAGTATCTGAAGAACAGCTCTTCTATCTGATGAGCCGTGGTATCTCAGAAGAAGAAGCGACTGAAATGATCGTGATGGGCTTCATCGAGCCATTCACCAAAGAATTACCGATGGAGTACGCAGTAGAGATGAACCGTCTCATCAAGTTCGAGATGGAAGGTTCAATCGGTTAATTCACAACAAAAAAGACGAGTCTGATGCTCGTCTTTTTTTGTTTGTGAAAATTTAGGTATCTTTATTAGTGAAATTGCGTTAAGATTTTTATGTTAACGACGGCAGACAGAAAGGAGACATCTTATGATTAATACCTATATCAATTCAGATGAAGGGACCATTATTAAAGCTGAACGATTCCAGCCGAACAACTGGATCAATATGACGCAGCCATCGCGCGAAGAAATGGAAGAAGTAGCGGAGCATTTCAATATCCCGATCGAATTCCTGGAAGATCCGCTCGATCCGGAAGAAAGTGCGCGTATTGAATATGATGAAGAGACAAACAGTACATTGATCATCAATGATTTTCCGATTATAGATGAAAACATCAAACAGACTGTATCCTATATCACAGTGCCGATCGGCATCATCTTAAGTAAAGGTTATATCATCACGATCTGTTCCCGTGAACATGAGATGTTCAATAAACTGATGAATCGACGTTTTGATCTGCGCATGAAGTCGAGATTTCTGCTGGAAGTACTCTTTACAGTAGCGACGATGTACAACAATACATTGAAGCGACTGAACCGTGAACGTCTGCGCATCGAGAGTAACTTAAGAACATCACTGACGAATAAGCAGCTCTATGAACTGATGGAGCTCGAGAAAAGTCTGGTGTACTTCCTGACCTCACTCACGGCCAATGGTGATACAATCAAGCGGATCTTCCGCTCCCGTTCAATCAAGCTTTATGATGAAGATAAAGAACTGCTGGAAGACTTGATGATTGAGAATACACAGGCTTTAAGTACGACAGAGCTCTATACGAATATCCTGGAGAGTATCGCCGGGTCCTATTCTTCACTCATCGGTAATGAGATGAACAATATCATGCGGCTCCTCACACTGGTCACAGTATTCCTGACCTTGCCGACCCTTGTCTTCAGTTTCTTCGGTATGAATGTCGACTTGCCTCAACTGAACTGGATAGGCACGGTATCAGTCGCGTTTCTTCTGATGGCACTGACCTATATATTCCTTGTCAAAAAGAACATCTTCAAATAGCAGAAGGACTGAACAATATGTTCAGTCCTTTATTTTTGATATTCGCCGAGAAACTGCTCTTTTTCATTGAAGAGGGTCGGATAACTGAGGAAGCCGACCATGACACTTGATACAGTCGCAGCAGTGAGCAGCAGGAAAAGAATAAGCAGCTGGAACTGGACAGCGACGATAGGGTCTGCCCCCCCGATAATCTGGCCGCTCATCATCCCCGGCAACTGTACGAGCCCCATCGTCTTCTGACTTTCAATTGTCGGTATCATCGCACTTCTGATGGCTGACATCAGGCTTCTATGTATGGCCTGTTTATTCGTTCCGCCAAGCGATAATATCAGTTCGATCTGTTCATCGTTATTTCTGATTTCACTGAGGAAGCGGTTTAAGAACAGAAGGGAGAGGACCATCGAGTTACCGATGACCATGCCGCTGATAGGGATGACATAACGCGCTTCAAACGGGATGATGTGAAAGCCGAGCATGATCCCCATCGTAATGACTTCAACTGTGATCAGTGTCACGACAATCTTCCATGTGATACCTTTTATACCTTGCCCTTTTTTGATGATATTCTGAGTCGCTGCTGTGATCATCAGTAAGATCATCAGCAGGATATAGACAGGATGATTGCCCTCAAAGACAAATGTCAGAATATAACCGACGATAAAAAGCTGGATGGTGCTGCGGATGGTCGCGATGATAATATCTTTCTCGAGACCCAGTTTCAGGTAAGCTGTGAGCACTAAAGGAATGATGACGAAGATGATCGTCAGACTGAGCTGTAATAGAGTCATTGTTCTTCTCCTTCAATAAATTCTCTGACTGCTGAAATTTGACTGTGCAGCAATGTCTTGGAATCACCTGTATGTTCGACGCGTCCGTCTTTCAGCATGATATAACGGTCTGTGGCCCGCACCGCCTGGTCAACATCATGTGTAATCCAGATAATGGTGACTTGCTGACTCTCATGAATAGAATGGATAAGCTTTTCCACTTCTTTCACACTGCGCGGGTCCAGACTGGAAGTGATTTCATCGAGCAGGAGCACACGCGGCTGATTGACGAGTGTACGTGCTATAGACAGTCTCTGACGCTGACCGCCGGACAGAGATTTGATGTCCTGTGTCAGTGGGACATCTTCTAAATCGACCTGGGTAAGAAGGCCGACCGCTTCATCTTCAGTTAGAGTGTCACCCGCAATGGCTCTTGGCAGATTCAGGTTGTCAAAGACTGTGCCGGGCAGCATCGGCGCACTCTGCAGCGCCATACCGGCATGGCGTCTGAGATTCAGCATATCCATATTGGAGATAGGGGTGTCATTGAAGTAAATTTCTCCGGAAGTGGGGCTATGCAGTCCGTTCAGGAGTTTAAGCAGAGTCGTTTTGCCGGCCCCTGAAGGTCCGATGAGTGCTGTGATGGTGCCGGACGGAAACTGGCAGGTGATATCATGCAGAATATGATGCTCATTTCGAGTGACATTAATTTTTTCAAGTTGGATGGTCGTCATTTTTAGATTCCTTTCTAGAGAGTGTCCTCATGACTTATGATATGATTAGACTAGGTGATGATAATGATAAATATAGGATTAACCGCCTGGTCGGATCATGATACATTATATCCTGAACTGGCGAATAAAAAAGATAAATTATATACATATGGCAGTTATTTTCCGACTGTTGAACTGGATGCAAGTTACTATGCGATCCAGCCTGAACGGAATATACGGAAATGGATCAGTGAGACGCCGGACCGCTTCAAGTTTGTCGTCAAAATTCATCAGGCACTGACCGGTCATGCGGAAGTCGAGCAGTACGCAGATACGAGAATCCAGCTGATTGAACAGTTTAACCTGATGGTAGGTCCATTGATAGAAGAAGACCGGCTGGCCATGGTCCTGGTGCAGTTCCCGCCCTGGTTCGACTGTAATACCCAGAACATTAATTATATACTATATCTGAAGCAGCACTTACGAGAAATGCCTATCGCGATAGAGTTTCGTCATGACAGCTGGTTTACAGAAGAGATGACAGAGAATACGCTGCTTTTTCTCTATGAAAATAAACTGATCCATGCGGTATGCGACGAGCCGCAGAGCGGTCATGGCTCTATTCCGATGGTGAACCGGGTGACGCATCCCATCTCGCTTGTCAGGCTGCACGGCAGAAATGTGGCAGGCTGGACGAAGAAGGATATGTCTGACCAGGAATGGCGGGATGTCCGCTATTTATACGAATACAATGAAGAAGAACTGCAGGCTCTCGCAGCCAAGTTCAGAATACTCGATCAGAAGGCAGAAGAAGTGTACGTCATCTTCAATAATAACTCAGGCGGACATGCAGCAGGCAATGCCTTACGGATGAAAGAGATACTCGGGATTGATTATGATCATTTAAATGCACAGCAGCTGTCGCTGTTCTAAGGAGGACAAGATGTCTATTGTACTACTCATTTTACTGGGCGTCGGCTCAGCTATTCTCGGCTCATTAGTCGGTCTCGGCGGCGGTATTATTATCGTGCCTTCCCTCATCTTTTTAGGTGGGACAGGTCTAATAGGCGGCATCACCCCGCAGACAGCTATCGGGACCTCAACGGTCATCCTGATCGCCACAGGATTATCGGCTTCAATCGGCTATATCAAGGCAAAACAGGTCGATATCAAGTCCGGTTTTCTCTTTCTGCTCGGCATTGTGCCGGGCGCTATTGTGGGCGCTTATCTCAGTCATTTTCTGACACTGAAAAGTTTCAATCTTTATTTCGGGCTGCTGATGATTATGATGAGTATCGTCCTGATGTTCAGGGATAAGATCAGGCCGATCAGGTTTTTTCAGAATCCCGCCCGTATGCGGTCTTTCACTGATGCCAAAGGGCAGACCTTCGAGTACAGTATTGCGCCGGTGCCTGCTGTGATGGCGACGTTTCTGGTCGGCTGCTTAACGGGATTGTTTGGTATTGGCGGCGGTGCGCTGATGACGCCGCTCATGATTATCGCCTTCAGATTCCCGCCGCATATCGCAGTCGGTACAAGCATGCTCATGATCCTGTTCTCCAGTATCTCTGGTGCTATCAGTCATATTGTGCAGGGCAATGTCATCTGGCATTACGCAGTTATTCTAGTCGTTTCAAGTTTTATCGGCGCCTCAATCGGTGTCCAGATCAATAAACGTGCAAAGTCAGAGACAGTCGTACTGATGCTGAGACTCATTATGCTGGCTCTTGGTTGTTATCTGATCATAAAAAGCCTGATTTAAAGAGGGGATATTATGGAAATCAAACTCTACCATACAAATGATATTCACAGTCATCTGTCGACTTTCAATAAGATTATTCGCTATTTAAAGGACAGACCGGACAACAGTTATTACGTCGATCTAGGCGATCATGTGGATAGAAGTCATCCTTATACCGAGGGAACACTGGGCAAGGGAAACGTTGAACTGCTGAACGAAGCACATGTCAAAGTAGCGACCATCGGCAACAACGAGGGCATCACATTGACCCATGAGGACTTTAATGCACTGTATGATGAGGCAGACTTTAAAGTGACATGCTGCAACCTGTTTGATATGGAAGGACAGCTCCCCCGTCACCTCAGGCTGCATGTGATCGATGAGTTCAAGGGTGTTAAATTCGGCTTTATCGGTGCAACAGCAGAGTTCACACCTTTTTATAAGGCACTCGGCTGGCAGGTGACAGAGCCGCTTGACGCCATCCGCAAGCAGGTTGAAGCGATCCGCAGTGAATGTGATGTCGTCATTATTCTGAGTCATCTAGGGATTTTTGCCGACCGCCGGATCGCCGAGGAAATTCCAGGTATCGATTTAATACTCGGTGCGCATACGCATCATCATTTTGATAAGGGGGAACGGGTCAATGGTGTCCTTATCGGTGCGGCGGGCAGATATGGTGAATATATCGGTGAGATCAAACTGCAATTTGACGGCCGACATCTCGTGCAGAAAGAGGCAAGACTGATTGAGACTGATGAACTGGCCGATAGTGAGGATCATTATTATGAGGAAGGCCGTGACTTGCTCAGTGAAGTCATCCATCACAGTCTGATCAGTCTGCCAAGACGACTGTACAGCGCGTCCTACACGACGGCACTGCTGGCAAGGGAACTGAGAATTGAACTGGATGCAGACTGTGCCTTGATCAATTCAGGACTGATCGTTGAAGGTTACGAAGGAGACAGCTTGACGAAATATGATCTGCATAAGATGCTGCCGCATCCCATTAATCCTGTTAAGATCACACTTTCCGGACGAGAGCTGAAAGAAGTCATCGCTATGAGCAGCAAGCATGAGTTCCGCGATGAAATTGTCAAAGGATATGGCTTCAGGGGTGACGTCTTCGGTATGTATGTAACGGATCATATCGGCTATATTCAGTCCGAGCGACAGTTTTTTGTGGGGGATCAGCTGATTGATGATCATCAGACCTATACACTTGCCACGCTAGATATGTATACGTTCGGACGTTTTTTCCCGCAGTTCGTCCAGAATGACAAAGCCTACTTTATGCCTGAGTTTCTGCGGGATGTCATGCAGCTCGCACTGGATAGAAGGTTTTCATGAAGCAGACATTTTAATTTAAATCACTTTGCGTTATAATTAATGGATATCGGAGGGATGTATTGTGGCGACAAGAAATGAAGAAATTCTCAGAAAACCTGAATGGTTAAAAATAAAGCTTAATACGAACCAGAACTATACAGGACTTAAGAAAATGATGCGTGAGAAGAACCTGCATACGGTATGTGAGGAAGCAAAATGTCCGAACATCCATGAGTGCTGGGGTGAACGACGTACAGCGACTTTCATGATTCTCGGTGCAGTCTGTACACGTGCCTGCCGCTTCTGTGCGGTTAAGACAGGTCTGCCGAACGAACTTGACTTAAATGAACCCGAACGTGTGGCAGAATCAGTCGAACTGATGAACCTGAAGCACGTTGTCATCACAGCGGTGGCACGTGATGACTTGAAAGACGGCGGTTCTGAAGTCTATGCAGAAACGATCCGCAAAGTACGCGAACGCAATCCATACACGACAATAGAAGTGCTGCCATCAGATATGGGCGGCAGCTTTGAGAACTGGGAGCGCCTCATGAATGCGCGGCCTGATATCCTGAATCACAATATCGAAACAGTCCGCAGATTGACGCCGAGAGTTCGGGCTCGTGCAACCTATGACCGCTCACTTGAAGTGCTCCGTCGTTCGAAGGAACTGCAGCCGGATATTCCGACTAAATCAAGCCTGATGGTCGGCCTGGGTGAGACTTGGGACGAAATCCTTGAAGTGATGGATGATCTGCGTGCAAATGACGTGGACATCATGACAATCGGCCAGTACTTGCAGCCATCTCGTAAGCATATCAAAGTTCAGAAATACTATTCACCGCTTGAATTCGGTAAATTACGTAAAATAGCGATGGACAAAGGTTTCAAACACTGCCAGGCTGGGCCGATGGTACGTAGTTCTTACCATGCTGATGAACAGGTGAACGAGGCAGCGAAACAACGTCAGGCGCTCGGAGAAGCTTAATGATTGTGAGAGCAGGCGATCATCATTTTGAGATAATGGTCGATCATAAGAATGCTTTCAATCAGGAGCAGTTTGAAACGCGCTATTCAGAAGTACTCGATAAATATCCGATTATTGTCGGTGATATCGGCTATGAACAGCTGCGTCTGAAAGGCTTCTATGAAGATAAAAATAAAAAAGCGGATATCAGCCGTAGATTTTCAAGCATCCAGGATTATCTGCTCGAATACTGTAACTTCGGCTGTGCTTATTTCGTCCTGAAACGGCTGACGGTACACGAAGTGATTCGCCACCAGGCAGAAGAGGTTGACGGAGAAACAGTAGAGGAAACGCCTGTAGAGGCTGAGGCAGTCCAAATAGAAGAGCCGGTGACACTCGCACCGGCTCAGGAGATTGACGATCTTACCACTGGTAAAACGCTCAAGGATTTTTTAAAGTAACTGCGCAGGCAGTTACTTTTTTTTAATGGATGACGTCATTTAAGAATTCAGTCACTTCTGCCGCTTCAGCGTCACTGATGCCGAGTACGTAGGCGATATAACCTTCCTCTTCCAGGTCATCACGACCGATGATGCCGAATTTATTGGACTGCGTATTCAGCACGATGGTCTTACCGTAATGGCGGTCGGTCTGGATGAGTGTCAAATCATGACGAGATTCTCCTAGAAAGCTGACGAAACGGACATTCGCCTTCTCAGAGTCATCGTATAAGAACATATCTATCATAATATCCCTCCGTCTCAAGTATATCAGTAATGAAGGCGATAAGAAAATTTGTTAAACTAGGGATGGAGGCGATAACATGTACTTTGTAGATCGAGATGAACTCGCATTAAAGCTTGACTATATCACTCAACTGACAGCTGATTTCACAGCTGCAGAAGGCTATGCGCTTGAACGCATCTGTCATATGCTGATTGAAAGCACGGTGGACGTCGGCAATATGATGATAGATGGCTTTATCATGCGTGACCCGGGTAGTTATCAGGATGTGATTGACATCATGGAAATGGAGAAAGTGATTACAGGTGATGATGCCAAGATGATATCAGCGACATTACCGACGAGACAGTGGATGGTCCGTGACTATACACACATCGACCACGATAAACTGAAATCTGTATTCAGTGCCAATCTGGCAGCTTATACGCATTTCCAGCGTGCTGTGGAATCATTTATTGACAGAGAACTGGGACCTGTATCTGCATTCGGTAAAGGAGGCAATCATGAAAAAATATAAAGGGTATCTGCTGGATCTTGACGGAACGATGTACGCTGGGACACAAGTGATTGAAGGCGCAAAGGAATTCATCGATTATCTGCATGATAATGAACTGCCTTATCTATTTGTGACCAACAATGCTTCAAAGACACCGGACGAAGTCGCAGCGAAAATGACGGGGATGGGTTTCCCCTGCACGGCTGAGAATGTGGTGACGTCTGCGATGGCAACAGCGATGTATATAGCCGATGAGAAGCCCGGCGCTCGTGTTCACTGCGTCGGCGGTAAAGGCATCAGACAGGCACTTGTAGATGAAGGACTGGAAATTGTCGAGGATGTCGAGGCGGATTATGTCGTCATCGGATTAGATGTGGACATCACTTATGACAAGCTGGCGAATGCAGCACTGGCCATTCGGAACGGGGCCACATTTATTTCAACGAATCCGGACCGGACGTTGCCGAGTGAACGAGGGCTTTTGCCGGGGAACGGCGCACTGACCAGTGTGCTGACAGTAGCGACGGATGTAGAACCTCTTTTCATCGGCAAGCCGGAAGTCCATATCATGAATAAGGCAGTCGAGATGATCGGACTGCCGAAAGAGGAGCTGGTGATGATCGGAGACCTTTATATGACGGATATACTGTCCGGCATCAACAGCGGGATTGATACGTTGCACGTCCAGACGGGGGTCTCGACTTATGATGCAGTGATGGCAGAAGAAGTGCCGCCGTCTTATTCAGTCAAGAACTTGAATGATGTCATTAAGAGTTATCAGGAGGATGCAGAATGAAGGTTTTAGTGACCAGACAGATACCTGAACGATTTATAGAGGACCTGCAGAGTGTCGCTGACGTTGAAATGTACGGCGAAAAATTAAAGGCGATGCCAAGAGAAGAGCTGCTTAACAAGAGCCGGGATGCAGATGTGGTCATCACGATGATGAGTGATCAGATCGACCGGGAATACCTGGATAGTTGTCCGGAGCTGAAGGCTGTCATCAACCTAGCGGTCGGTTATGATAATATAGACGTCGATTATGCGAAGGAAAAAGGGGTCATCGTCTGCAACACGCCTGACGTTCTGACAGAGACCACTGCAGAACTCGGCTTCACGCTGATGCTTATCACGGCGCGTCGTATCATTGAAGCGGCTCAATTAGTGGCAGCAGGCGAGTGGAAAGGCTGGGAACCTTATTTGATGGCAGGCACAGATGTCTACAGAAAATCTGTCGGTATCTACGGCATGGGGTCAATCGGTACTGCCTTTGCAAGGCGCTGCAAGGGATTTGATATGGATATCATGTATCATACGCGTTCAAGACATGAAGACGCTGAAAGAGAACTGGGCGCAAAGTATGTCTCATTTGATGAACTCCTGCAGGCAGATTACATCGTCTGCACAGCCCCTCTCACGAAAGAAACAGCCGATATCTTCAATAAGGATACATTCCGCAAGATGAATGACCATGCAATCTTCATTAATATCGGACGCGGCGGTCACGTGGTAGAGGAAGACCTGCTCGCAGCTGTCCAGAATGGTGATATCGCTGCGGCAGGGCTGGATGTACTTCGCGAGGAACCGGTTAAGGAAGGACATCCTTTCCTGAAGGAGAACAAGATTGTCGTGTTACCGCATATCGGCAGTGCGACCGTTGAGACACGTGACGCCATGATCCAGCTCTGTGTCGATAATGCTAAACAGGTGATAAGAGGTCAAGAACCTAAGACACCTGTACAATAAAGAAGACCTGGAACTTCAAGTTCCAGGTCTTCTTTATTGTTTTTATTTTTTAAGGAGGAGGGCACCGACAGATAATGCGGCCCCTGCAGCCATCCCGAGCATCTTCACCTTAGGGTTAGCGCTCGGACGGTTACTTTCACGGGTGCCGGCTGCTTTGCCTGGCAGTTCGACAGCTGACACTCTGTCTATATTGCCGACGTCCGTCTGAACGGGATCGACAATACCCTGTTCTTGCTTCAGCTGCTCAAAGCTGGTACCGAATCCTTTAACAAACTTCGTCAGGACGATAGAGCCTTCAACGAAATCTTTATTCGTCAGCACATTGAGAAGTCCCATCCAGCCGAGTGGTTTACTCTGGTTGTATTCAGTAGATAATTTCAGCCCTTTATTGAACTTTAAGATCATCGGTTCAATTTCACTGAAGTTGAATTTCCCGAGTCCCTGGACGAGCAGGAGACCATTACGGATGGCTTTATCTGTCTCTGTATCGTTGACTGCTTTTAGGATGCGAGTCAGGATCGGGTCACTTTTAGCAAGTCCGGCATTCAGCGCATTGATGACTTCATGGTCATCCAGCTGTTCAAGCAGGCGGAACAGTTTATGCAGGGTGTCTTTATGCATAATCAGCTGATCTTCAAGTTCACGAAGTTCTTTCGCGCGAACGGCTTCAACATCGACTTCTGTTCTTCTGATCACTTTAGTAGCTTGTGCCATTACTTACCACCTCTTCTTTCTTTGACGATAGTGCCCGGGAAGATATAGTCACGACGCGCCCATTTCTTCTGGACATTGACACCCATCTGCGGTACACGGTGACCATAGCGGAAGTTCGTTTTAGGAAGTGGTGATTTACCACCTTTATCTAAAATGATTAATTTTGCTTTCGTTTCCTTATAGGCAGGTGTTGAGGTATCTTTATCAGCAATAGAACTTGACAGCAGGTTGATCGCTGCGTCGCCTGAGTCGTTCATTGGCAGGTAGACTTCTTTGCCATAAACGCGGTCAGTGACAATGGTCTTAACATCTACACGGCCATAAGGAGACTGCAGACGTACGAGTGTGCCGTCTTCAAGGCCACGCTCTGCTGCCAGCTCATGAGAAACCTCCAGGAAGGCACCCGGTGTCTCAAGCACCAGACCTTCTACTTTATAGGTCATATTCCCCTCGTGGAAATGTTCAAGCAGACGGCCGTTGTTAACATGGATATCATATTCTGCCGGATATTCAGTCGGTTCTGTCCAGTCCACTGGTGCGAATCGAGCTTTCTTATCATCAAACGGGAAGCCGTCTGTGAAGAGAAGAGGTGAATCAGTGCCGTCTTCATGGACCGGCCACTGCAAGCTGTTGAAGCCTTCAAGACGTTCATAGTTGACACCCGCATAGATAGGTGTCAGTGCAGCGATTTCGTCCATGATCTGGCTTGGGTGCGTGTAATTCCAGTCTGCACCGAGCAGGTTGGCGATCTCCTGAATGATGATCCAGTCAGGTTTAGAACCTTCGAGCGGTTCCATCACCTGATACAGACGCTGGATACGACGTTCTGTATTGGAGAATGTACCTGTTTTCTCGAAGCTTGGTGCAGCAGGTAAGACCACGTCTGCATATTCTGCTGTTTTAGAGAAGAAGATGTCCTGGACCACCATAAACTTCAGTTTCTCGAAACCGGCGCGGACGTAGTTGACGTTAGAATCGACGATACCCATGTCTTCACCTTTTAAGTAAAGAACATCAAGTTCACCGGCATGCATCGCATCAACCATCTGGTGGTTGTTCTGACCTTTTTCAGGATTCAGTTCACGGCCCCATGCTTTGCTGAACTTGGCAAGTGCTTCTTTGTCGTCAATCTTCTGGTAACCTGGTAGGTGAGTCGGCATACTACCCATATCACTTGCCCCCTGGACGTTGTTATGACCGCGGAGAGGATAAGCGCCTGCACCCGGCTTCATATAGTTACCTGTTGCAAGCAGGAGGTTGGAAATCGCTGTCGAAGCATCACTGCCTCCACGCTGCTGGGTGATACCCATTGCCCACATGACCACTGTCGATTTCGCTTCGTGAATCATCGTTGCCACTTTAATCAGTTCGTCTTTTGTCAGACCTGTATGCTGCACGGCATAATCCAGTGTATATTTCTCAAGACCTTTGACAAGTTCATCAAAGTTGTTGACGTGCTCAGCGATGAACGCTTTGTCATGCCAGTCATTGTCGATGATATATTTAGTGACAGCATTCAGCCAGACTAAGTCAGAGGCTGGATTTGGACGGATGAACATATCCGCACGTTCAGCAAGCTCGTGTTTACGGATATCAGAGACCAGAATCTTTGAGCCGCGGACTTTCTGTGCACTCTTCACACGTGTCGCGATGACAGGATGTGCTTCTGCGGTGTTAGTACCGATACCGATGATCAGTTCCGCGCTACCGATATCTGTGATAGAACCAGAATCACCACCATAACCGACTGTACGCCATAAGCCCATGGTCGCTGGAGACTGACAGTAACGTGAACAGTTATCGACATTGTTTGTACCGACAACTGCACGAGCCAGTTTCTGCATGAGATAAGACTCTTCGTTCGTACACTTAGAAGAGGTAATAAACGCTAGACGCTCAGGTCCACGTTTTTCGATAGTCTCTTTGAAGTTTTTGGCAATCAGGGCATAAGCCTCTTCCCATGAAGCTTCACGGAATTCATTGCCTTCACGTACTAAAGGCTTCGTTAAGCGCTCGCCTGAGTTGACGAAATCCCAGCCGAATTTACCTTTCACACATGTGGAAATCTGGTTCGCCGGAGATTCAGGAGACGGTTCTACCTTAAGAATGTCACGGCCTTTAGTCCAGACTTCGAATGAACAGCCGACACCACAATAAGTACAGACTGTCTTTGTTTTCTTGATGCGGTCTTCACGCATTTCTGCTTCAATATCAGAAATAGCCATGAGAGGCGTATAACCTGTTTCAACGGCTTTCGTCACTTCAACTGCCGGACGGAATGCGTCCTTCAGCATACCAGTCAGGAAACCAGCTTCGCCTTCCATGCCGACCTCCATCATGGCGTTACATGGACAGACAGTTGAACAGTGTCCGCAGTTGACGCAGGAAGACTCGTCGATGAGTGTAGAGCCATTACCGTCCCAGATGACACGTGGACGTTCAAGTTCCCAGTCTATCATTAATGTCTCATTGACCTGGACATTCTGACAGGCCTGTACACAACGTCCGCAGAGGATACACTGATCAGGATCATAGCGATAGAATTTACCGCGGTTGACCGGTGCACCTTTAGGCGACTGATGAGTAGCCTGATGATCGATTTTTAATTTTTTAACTGTATTATGGACTGTACAGTTGCCGTTGTTGAAATCACAGACCGTACAGTAGAGTTCGTGGTTGTGTAAAACGCGGTCCATTGCGATCATCTGTGCCTCAAATGCTTCGCTTGTACCGGTTCTGACAACGTCACCTTCATTTAACTGAGTGCTACATGAACGCACGAGTTCCCCGTTGACCTCAATAATACATGCGTCACATGTTTCGATTGCTCCAAGATCCGGATGATAACATAGAGCGGGTACTTCAATCCCTTTGAATCTTAAATAGTCTAACAGATTGGCTTCCGCCGGCACTGCCATTGGCTGGCCGTTTAAAGTGATTTGGATGGTTCCCGTCATAACTTCACTCATGTATTAACCCCTCTCAAAATTGATGAAAAAACTTTATGCCTACCTTAATTATATGTTTTTACAGGATTTATACAATGTAAACCCTTAAATTAATTAAAATTTCACCGCAAATACTGACGGTATCATCCGTCACCTGTTCAGGCTGTGCTATACCCGGTCTTATAGGAGAGGGGCTTACTGAAGAATAAAAAAAGACCGCTCCGAAGAGCAGTCTTAAAATACTTGTTCAACTTCTACGATACCCGGTACTTCTTCTAAAAGCGCGCGTTCGATACCTGCTTTAAGTGTAATAGTAGAAGAAGGGCATGTGCCGCAAGCCCCTAATAGACGTAACTTAACGATACCATCTTCTACATCTACAAGTTCACAGTCACCGCCGTCACGTAACAGAAATGGACGTAACTTATCAAGTACTTCACTGACTTGATCAAATTGAGTTTGTTGTTCAGTCGTCATCATAGACTCCTTTCTTTATTCATTTACTGTATAGTATAATCACTATAGCATAATTTATTCAATTATTTAAGGGGGTTGCACATGGAACAGGTAAAAGTAAATGTTTACGGCGCAGATGTCGTATGCGCAAGCTGTGTCAATGCACCGACATCTAAAGATATCTTCGACTGGGTACAGCCGAATTTAAAGCGTAAGTTCAACAATGTGGATTTTACATTCAACTACATTGATATCAATGACAGCGCCAATCATTCAGACTACGACGAGTCTATCGTTGAACGTATACAGGCCGATGAACTTTTCTATCCATTGATCACCATGAATGATGAAATTGTCGCAGACGGCTACATCCAGCTGCCTCAGCTGACGAAGTATGTGGAGCAGCATTTCGTCGGGTAGTATCAAGATAATAAAAAGCATTGTCTCTTCAGAATAGAGACAATGCTTTTTTAACCGTTATGGTACTTGTAAAGCCAGAGGACACCTGACTTCATTAAACGAGCGATACGGCCTGTAACGGTCCGGTCCATCAGGAAGGCAAAGCCTTCTTTTTCGCCGAGAGAACCGAGGAAACCCTGCAGTTTCAGTTCCGGCATAGTGTCCGGGAGTTCCACGCCTTTCCAGACCTTTTTCAGGATGTCTACAATCTGTTCTGCCTGAACTTCCGCAAGTTGGGCACTCGGCGCATGAGGCAGGAGGGCGCAGTCGCCCACGACGTAGACATTGCGATGAGTCGGAATCTGGTGATACTGGTTAATGCGGACCCTGCTGCCTTCACCGAATTCGACAGGCAGATTACGCACGATTTCGACAGGCTGGATACCCGCTGTCCAGACACACAGGTCCACGTCATATGTCTCATCATTGTTATACAGTTTCCCAGGTTCCACTTTTACCACATTAGAGTGCGGAATGACTTCGACGTTGTGCTGATCGAACCATTTCTTGACATAATTGCTCAGTTTCTCCGGGAAAGCAGGTAGAATACGCTCACCGCGGTCAAAGAGTCTGATGTTAAGGTCAGAACGTGATTCTCTGAGTTCACTTGCAAGTTCAATACCGCTTAGACCTGCACCGACAACGCCGACAGTACTACCTGAAGGCAGGCCTGCGATGGCGCTGTATGTATCACGCGCCTGCATGATGGATTGAATGCTGTAAGTATATTCCTCAGCACCCGGCACATTATGATACTTATCTTCGCAGCCGAGACCGATGATCAGCTCATCATAGTCAACATGTGTTTCACCCATTGAGACAATCTGTTTTTCGAGGTCAATCGACGTGATCTCTCCATACGCAAAGTTAAGACGAGCATCTTTCGGGAACTCCACCCGGACATCTTTATCTGATTCAGTTCCTGCTGCCAGCGCATAAAATTCTGTCTTTAAACCGTGGAATGGTACCCGGTCGATCAAGGTAATCGTATATTCTTCCGGTAAAGCATCTGGAAGCAGACGATGCATGATGCGCATGTTGCCGTAGCCCCCACCAAGTAAAACAAGATTCTTCATTTGTTAATCCCCTTTTCTTACATGAGTCAAAATCCTATTTTTTTATGTACGCTTAAATTATAATATATTATACAATTGATTAGTAGAAATATCTGAAAATAGAGGTGAGCCATGAATCCGATCGTCGAATTCTGTATCTCAAATCTGGCAAAAGGCGGTCAGGTTGTATTTGATGCGCTCGAAAAAGATCCCGATATCGATTGTCTGGAATATGGGTGTCTGACCTATTGCGGACAGTGTAGCAATGAACTTTACGCCCTGGTGAATGGAGATTATGTGGCAGGGGAGAGTCCGGAACAGCTCCTTGCCAATATTTATAAGCATATAGAAGAAACATGGATGTTTTAGGAGGTTTTAAGATGACGATTACACTGACAGAAGCGGCAGCTTATGAAGTGAAGGATATGATGGAGAAGAACGGTATGCCTGATGGTTACTTGAAGATTTCAGTGAAAGGTGGCGGCTGTACCGGTCTGTCCTATGGCATGAGTGCCGAAGAAGCCCCTGGAGAAAATGACGAAATTTTGACATTTTATGGTGTTAAAGTACTCGTTGATCAGACGGATGCACCGATCTTAAAAGGAACAGTGGTCGATTTCAAACAATCATTGATGGGCGGCGGATTCGCGATTGATAACCCGAATGCCATTGCTTCATGCGGCTGTGGCAGCTCTTTTAGGACTCGCGAAGTCGCGGGCACACCGGAAAACTGTTAGTTTATATATTGAATATTCCAGTTTTTAATATTATTATTATAGTGGAATGATTTAAATATAACATGTGACGAAAATCACAATAAAATAAAAATAAGATGGGTGAATATAATGGGCTTTGAAAGAAAAAAAGTTGTTGTACTAGGTGCGGGCTACGCCGGCTTACAGACTATCACTAAATTACAGAAAAAAGTTTCAGCACAGGATTGCGATATCACTTTAATCAACAAAAATGATTATCACTATGAAGCAACTTGGTTACATGAAGCATCTGCAGGGACTTTAAAAACTCAAGATGTGCTTTATCCGATTGCGAGCGTAGTAGATGCGTCTAAAGTCGACTTCGTTAAAGCAGAAGTGACTAAAATCAACCGTGATGAAAAAACAGTTGAGACAACGAACGGTATCTTCCATTTTGATATCTTAGTCGTTGCACTTGGTTTCGAGTCAGAGACATTTGGCATCAGCGGCATGAAAGAACATGCATTCCAGATTGAAAACGTGAATACATCCCGCCGTATCGCAAAGCACATTGAAGAGCGTTTCTCTCATTATGCACAGAGCACAGAAAAAGACGACAAAGATCTTGCTATCCTGGTAGGTGGTGCTGGGTTCACTGGTATCGAATTATTAGGTGAGTTAACAGACCGCGTACCTGAACTGTGCAAAAAATATGGGGTTGACCCAGCTAAAGTTAAATTAACTTGTGTAGAAGCAGCGCCTAAAATGTTACCGATGTTCTCAGATGAACTTGTTAACTACGTTGTAGAATACCTTGAAGCGCGTGGTGTCGAGTTCAAAATTGCTACGCCGATCGTCGCAGCAAATAAACATGGCTTCGTTGTGAAAAACGGTGAGCAGGAAGAACAGCTCTATGCTAATACAGTGATCTGGGCTGCAGGTGTACGTGGCAGCAAGCTGATGGAAGAATCATTCGAAGGTGTGAAACGCGGACGTATCGTCGTTCGTGAAGATAACCGTATTGACGGTTACGATGACATCTTTGTTATCGGTGACTGCTCAGCGGTTATGGCAGGTGAAGGCGACAATAAACGTCCTTATCCTACAACTGCACAGATTGCGATGCAGCAAGGTGAATTCACTGCTGATGCCATCGTTAAATTACTCAATAACCAGCCGCTTGGAAAATTCGTCTACAACGAAAGAGGTACGGTTGCATCACTCGGCGCTCATGACGGCGTAGGTGTGGTAATGGGTAAAGAAATCACAGGTAAAAAAGCAGCCTTCATGAAAAAAGTGATTGACACACGTGCCGTTTTCAAAATCGGTGGTACGGGCTTAGCACTTAAAAAAGGTAAATTTTTATAATTCTTGATCAAGCAGGACTCTGACAGAGGAGTCCTGCTTTTTTTGTGCGGGTCAGACTGCCTTTAATAGCCGCCATGTTCTATATTTCATGCTATAATAGGTGCAATGACTTTTTTTGTAACATGAGGAGGAAACAATGACTGCCTTAGTTCAGTTAATTATCAGCGTTGTACTATTTTTTGTCTTATTTTTCGGGATTGCCTTTATCTTAAATATGCTCCTTAAATCCACATGGATCATGACTGCCTTCTATCCCTTTGTCGTCTTTGCGATTGTTGACAAGATTTCGACAGCTGACTATATCTTGAAACCACGCTATGCGTTCAGTCAGCTCTGGCGTGGACTGACGCATCTTCTGCCTGCCGACATCATCATGCTCTCGGCAGGATTAGTGGGAGCTGTGGCAGCGGGTATTGTGATCAGAAACCTACGCCGCAGCGGCTACACGATGTTCTAGGAGTGATGAATATGACTAACCCACCGGCACATATAGAGTCAGTCTATATGTGCTTTTTACCTTTTCAGTCCAATCAATGGCAGCAGACGGGCATTCACTGGATCGATGAAGAGATAGAACACTTTTATAATCAGCATGACACAGAACTGGATGTACGATATGAGAACAGACGGCTTATCGGAATTCCTGCCGGTAATCCGAAGCGATATACCATGGAAGACGAACTGATGCTGCATGACAGAATCGGGGCTTTACATATCGATACAGCGCTGATCGTTGATCTGGCGACGCTGAATCACTATATGGATGTCTCCGGCTTATACTGGACAATCAAAGATAAGTGGCCACATGCTGAAGTCCTGGGCTATCACGAGGAGCTGCCTGCACCACACGTTGAGCCGAATGCACTAAGCGAGCACGATATGTATCAGCTGCTTCCCCTGACCTATCACGACTATAAAGTCAAAGTCACGGAATGGCGTAGTGGGACGAGGGCCAATCAGGTCGTAATCGTGCTGCATCCTGATTTAATCCAGCCGGCACTTCTTGCAGCAACTAGAGAGACAGTCGTACTGACAGTAGCGTATGACAATCAGATGAGTGAGGCAAGACGTCTGGCACGGGACGGCAGACTCGTCGTACTTCAGTCAGTGAGACTTGCTATCATGAACGATCTGATTCATTATGGCCTGCAATATAAAGTCCAGCCGCTTGTGCTCGATTATTTACCGGGTGACAACAGGCAGATCACGTTATACGGTGTTAAACGTTCCAGTGAGACAGCCTTGAAGTATCGCATGCAGAATCCTCACTACACGTTATTTCCCTCTAAGTACCGGCAGTTATCTGTCCTGTCTTATGACTATTTTGCCGATCAATTCGGCGAGACATTCACGATAGCAGAAATGACGCATTTACTGCCTCTTAAATACCAGGTCGAACTGATACACGAAATAATAACAGTTGACAAAGTATAAAATTTCATTTACTTTAGTATGGTAGCACTTTACCAAGATAAAGAAGAGGGGTTTTTAAATGAATGCTGTCTTAATAGCAGTAATTGTGATGATTGTACTCAGTCTCTGCAGGCTGAATGTCGTACTGTCATTGTTTATCGGTGCATTAGTAGGAGGCCTGACTGCCCATATGAGCCTTGCTGATACAATCAGCTATTTTACAGCAGGCATTGGTGACGGTGCAGAAGTGGCGCTCAGTTATGCCTTACTGGGAGGTTTTGCTGCCTTAATATCATATAGCGGCATCACCGATTATTTCGTGGAACGTATCATCCGGTTGATCAAGCAGGATAGCACAGTTAAAACGAGAGTCTGGACAAAAGTGGTGATAGTGGTCAGCCTGCTTATTCTTGCCTGTATGTCACAGAATATCCTGCCTATCCACATCGCATTTATACCGATTGTCATTCCACCGCTGCTCAGTTTATTCAATGAACTGAAACTGGATAGAAGAATGATAGCAGTTGTCCTGACATTCGGTCTTTGTTTCCCGTATACATTGCTGCCGTTTGGTTTCGGTCATATCTTTCACGAAATCATCAAGAAAGGATTCGATCAGGCCCACTATACGATCCAGTTTGATGATATCTGGAAAGCGATGCTGATTCCTTCCATGGGGTTTGTAGTCGGTTTACTGATCGGTATCATTCTTTACCGTAAGCCCCGCGACTATCGTCAAACTGCGGATGAAGCGTTTGAAGTGAAGGAAATCAGCCGTTACACGGTCTTTGTCACAATCTTGGCCATTGTCATGACATTTATCGTTCAGCTGCTGACAGAATCGATGATTTTTGGTGCGCTGGCTGGTATTCTCATCTTCTTCCTATTCCGTGTCTATGACTGGAAGACGCTTGATAATGAACTGGTGACAGGAATCAAGATAATGGCGTATATCGGTGTGGTGATGCTGACAGCGAACGGTTTCGCGAGTGTCATGAACCATTCAGGGCAGGTGGAATCGCTTGTACATGGCATGGTGAATATTACAAATGGCGATAGATCACTCAGTATTATATTTATGCTGACTGCGGGTCTGATTATTACGTTAGGCATCGGGTCTTCCTTTGCGACTGTTCCGATTATCGCTGCCTTATTCATTCCTTTTGGCCAGCAGATCGGACTCAGCCCCCTCGCATTGATCAGTATCATCGGGACAGCAGGCGCGCTGGGAGATGCCGGCAGTCCGGCCAGTGATTCAACACTCGGGCCGACAGCAGGACTCGATATGGACGGGCAGCACGATCACATCTGGGATACGTGCGTGCCGACTTTCATGCTCTTTAATATCCCGCTTCTCATTTTCGGCTATATTGCAGCCATGGTATTATAAGAGTTGAGGTGAGAAGATGGATTTTGAAGCTTTATTTGAACAGCAGAATATGCTCTCGAACTTTGAGATGCAACTGGAAGAGAGACAGCCAGGTGAACTTTGTATCAGCATGCCTGTCACCGATAAAGTCAGACAGCCCTTCGGTTATCTGCACGGCGGCGCGACAGTGGCATTATGTGAGACTGCCGCATCATTAGGTGCAGTAGACCTGATAGACTTGAACCACTCGCTTGCTTTCGGACTTGAAATCAATGCGAATCATATTTCTTCTGTAAGAGCAGGACGTGTGTATGCGCGAGCGACTGTGTTGCATCACGGGAAATCCACTCAAGTGTGGGAAGTTCGCGTGACAGCGGAGGAACGTTTAGTATCGATAGCCCGCTGTACTATAGCTGTAAAAGAGAAAAGATAAAAAATGCGATTCACCGGGATGTGATATGCTCCCTATAAAGTAGACACTTAAAAAAGTAAAACTTTATAGGGAGTTTTTCTATGCGAAAAATCAAGCTATCACCGGAAACATTTCAGCAAATCTTCGATTTATATGAGGAAGGTCATTC
>NZ_SCWF01000039.1 GCF_004359575.1 Macrococcus bovicus
GCTGAAAACCGTGGCGCCGATGCCGGCCTCGATGTAGAAGCGCTCGCCGGTCCACCAGCGGAACATCGGAATGGCGCTGGCCTGCCACACGTGGCCGGGCGAGCGCGAGCCGTCGGCCCACCAGTACGACGCGCCCAGTTCGGGGGTCAGGTCCAGGCGGCCCCAATTTCCGCCGAACTGGTGGCTCCAGAGCGTGGGAGTTTCGTAGTTCAGCGGGACGCGCTGAGAGTGGTCGCCAATACCGTAATGCAGGCACCCCGCCCTGAGTGGGCTGCGCCTGGGCGGTGGCACATGCCAGGGCCAGTGTAACGATGCCGAACAGGGGCTTGTTTTTCTTGAGAAATTGCATGAACGCTCCAGAAAATCTGCGAAGTCGATACGCGCTAAACCTTAGCAGAAA
>NZ_SCWF01000040.1 GCF_004359575.1 Macrococcus bovicus
GGTAAATTTAAAATATTAGCAACCGCATTTGCCAATGAAATACCTTTTGTCGCAATGGTAACAACAGCATCTAATTTTTCTTCCATGTAAATACTGGCAATTAACTTACCAACTTTGTTTAGTAGCGATGGATTACCTACCAAATCTGATAAAAATAAATATCCGCCAGGTAACAAACGTTCTTTCTCTTCTAATAGAGTAATGACCTCATTAACAACTTCAGTCGCCTCTTCTTTACTCATCATTGGTTTATACGTAACACCACCACTTGCGCCAGCAGTAGTAATTACTGTACCTAACTTTTCTTTTTGGAATGTATTTTTTATAATTTGGACATCTTCACTTATTGAAGACTTCGCCTGTTTAAATTTTTTCACAAAAAAAGTTAATGG
>NZ_SCWF01000041.1 GCF_004359575.1 Macrococcus bovicus
GGGCAGCGTTAAGACCGGCCAGCAAACCTTGCGCAGCGGCTTCTTCGTAACCGGTAGTGCCGTTAATCTGACCAGCAAAGAACAGCCCCTGGATAAACTTGCTCTCCAGCGTCGGTTTCAGGTCGCGAGGATCGAAGAAGTCATACTCAATGGCATAACCCGGACGCACGATCTTCGCGTTTTCATCCCCTGCATAGAGCGGACGATTTGCATCTGCACATCGAACGGCAGGCTGGTGGAGATACCGTTCGGATAAATTTCATTAGAGGTCAGTCCTTCCGGTTCAAGGAAGATCTGATGCTGATTTCTGTCGGCGAAGCGCATGACTTTGTCTTCGATCGACGGGCAGTAGCGTGGGCCGACACCTTCGATCACCCCTGCGTAC
>NZ_SCWF01000042.1 GCF_004359575.1 Macrococcus bovicus
TCTTAACATATGCTCAATTCTTTGAATATCTTGTTCGATGAATCCTTGTTCATCTTTTGCTGCATCATACTCAGAGTTCTCTGATAAGTCACCAAATGAACGTGCAACTTTAATTTTCTCTACAACTTCAGGACGCTTAACTGTTTTTAATTCTTCAAGTTCACGCTCTAATTTTTCAAAACCTTCTTGAGTCATTGGATATTGCTTTTGATTTTCCATATTGTCATCTTCCTTTACTGAATTATACTATTGCTTGCTAACTAAAGACTGAATTTTTGTTGTCATAATATCTATTGCAACTTTATTGCTCCCACCTTCAGGAATAATTATATCAGCATATTTCTTAGTCGGTTCAATAAATTGGTCATGCATAGGTCTAACAA
>NZ_SCWF01000043.1 GCF_004359575.1 Macrococcus bovicus
GGACTTTCCTCTATATTGCTATAGCGATTATCCGAGATATCTTTTGACCATTAGCATTATATCATAGTTTTTGAGATTCGACTACTTGCCGAACACTGCTTTTTCAAGGTTTGAAATACGTTTCAGCAGATCATAATTCTGAGATCCTGAATCTCCTCGTCCCGTTGCAACACGGATTCTAAGATCATCAATTTCCTTTTTCAGCTTTTTATTTTCATCTGTCAGTTTCAGCAGCTGGTTGTTCATATCTTCCATCTTCTGATAGTCAGAGATGATATCATCTAAAAACCCATCTACATCTTCAGGCTTGAAACCTCGGACCATTGTTCGCTCGAATTCTTTTTCGTAAATATCTTTTGCAGAGTATTTCAGTGTCATAT
>NZ_SCWF01000044.1 GCF_004359575.1 Macrococcus bovicus
GCTCTATCCAATTGAGCTACGGGCGCTGAATATTTGAATGGTGCCGAGGACCGGAATCGAACCGGTACGGTAATCACTTACCGCAGGATTTTAAGTCCTGTGCGTCTGCCAGTTCCGCCACCCCGGCAATTTATATGAATGGATTATTGTAAGAAATAATGGAGCGGAAGACGGGATTCGAACCCGCGACCCCAACCTTGGCAAGGTTGTATTCTACCACTGAACTACTTCCGCAAAATCATGAATGGTGAGCCATAGAGGATTCGAACCTCTGACCCTTTGATTAAAAGTCAAATGCTCTACCAACTGAGCTAATGGCTCTAACATGGTGCCGGAAAAAGGACTTGAACCCTCAACCTACTGATTACAAGTCAG
>NZ_SCWF01000045.1 GCF_004359575.1 Macrococcus bovicus
CGAATTCATTCCTTTATTGTCGGTGTGAGAACTACAATATTAACATGAATTCGTCATGGCGTATTTTTTTATAAACAATTAATGTATCTTCCACCTTAGGTGGCTAACTTGATTGTATAACTTGCCAAAATATTCCAACCTACGGTTTTAAATGGAATATTCTAAAAACTTATTTTCTGTACAAAAAAAGTCCTTTATAATGGTTGGAGGTAGTAATACGCATCCAAATCCAATACAAAGGACCACATCATGG
>NZ_SCWF01000046.1 GCF_004359575.1 Macrococcus bovicus
ACGATACGCGGTGTAAAGCATCTTCATATGAAGAGCAACATCCCGCAAAATGGATCTGCGGGACGATACGCGGTGTAAAGCATCTTCATATGAAGAGCAACGTCCCGCAAAGTGGATCTGCGGGACGATACGCGGTGTAAAGCATCTTCATATGAAGAGCAACGTCCCGCAAAGTGAATCTGCGGGACGATACGCGGTGTAAAGCATCTTCATATGAAGAGCAACATCCCGCAAAATGGATC
>NZ_SCWF01000004.1 GCF_004359575.1 Macrococcus bovicus
TTCTCACCCTGTCTGGTGATGATGGCAGAGAGGTCACACCTGTTCCCATACCGAACACAGAAGTTAAGCTCTCTAGCGCCGATGGTAGTTGGACTTACGTTCCGCGAGAGTAGGACGTTGCCGGGCAGTTTTATTACGGAGGATTAGCTCAGCTGGGAGAGCATCTGCCTTACAAGCAGAGGGTCGGCGGTTCGATCCCGTCATCCTCCACCATTTCTATTATGCCGGAATAGCTCAACTGGTAGAGCAACTGACTTGTAATCAGTAGGTTGAGGGTTCAAGTCCTTTTTCCGGCACCATGTTAGAGCCATTAGCTCAGTTGGTAGAGCATTTGACTTTTAATCAAAGGGTCAGAGGTTCGAATCCTCTATGGCTCATCCTTATTTCAAATTTAATTGCGGGTGTGGCGGAACTGGCAGACGCACTAGACTTAGGATCTAGCGCCTACGGCGTGGGGGTTCGACTCCCTTCACCCGCACCATATAAGCGGAAGTAGTTCAGTGGTAGAATACAACCTTGCCAAGGTTGGGGTCGCGGGTTCGAATCCCGTCTTCCGCTCCATTATTTTGACTTAAATCCTTTATTATATTAGCCGGGGTGGCGGAACTGGCAGACGCACAGGACTTAAAATCCTGCGGTAAGTGATTACCGTACCGGTTCGATTCCGGTCCTCGGCACCATTCAAATATTCAGCGCCCGTAGCTCAATTGGATAGAGCGTTTGACTACGGATCAAAAGGTTAGGGGTTCGACTCCTCTCGGGCGCGCCATTTATAGCTACGGGAAGTAGCTCAGCTTGGTAGAGCACTTGGTTTGGGACCAAGGGGTCGCAGGTTCGAATCCTGTCTTCCCGACTTACTTCTTTAAGCATAAAAATGGGGGCTTAGCTCAGCTGGGAGAGCGCCTGCTTTGCACGCAGGAGGTCAGCGGTTCGATCCCGCTAGTCTCCACCATTTTAAATAATCAATCTTATATCGGCGGCGTAGCTCAGCTGGCTAGAGCGTACGGTTCATACCCGTGAGGTCGGGGGTTCGATCCCCTCTGCCGCCACTAACTTTTTTAATAGTGAAACCTTGGATTTAGGACCTTTAGCTCAGTTGGTTAGAGCAAACGGCTCATAACCGTTGGGTCGCAGGTTCGAGTCCTGCAAGGTCCACTTATATAATGGAGGAATACCCAAGTCCGGCTGAAGGGATCGGTCTTGAAAACCGACAGGGGCTTAACGGCTCGCGGGGGTTCGAATCCCTCTTCCTCCGCCATTATTTTTACTTCAGCATACAACTAGAATACGCATACTTATTTATTATTATCGCGGGATGGAGCAGTCTGGTAGCTCGTCGGGCTCATAACCCGAAGGTCGGTGGTTCAAATCCGCCTCCCGCAATTACAATGGTCCCGTGGTGTAGCGGTTAACATGCCTGCCTGTCACGCAGGAGATCGCGGGTTCGATTCCCGTCGGGACCGCCATTGTATGGCTCAGTAGCTCAGTCGGTAGAGCAATGGATTGAAAATCCATGTGTCGGCGGTTCGATTCCGTCCTGAGCCATCTTTTTATTATGCCGGAATAGCTCAACTGGTAGAGCAACTGACTTGTAATCAGTAGGTTGAGGGTTCAAGTCCTTTTTCCGGCACCATGCATGGAGGGGTAGCGAAGTGGCTAAACGCGGCGGACTGTAAATCCGCTCCTTCGGGTTCGGCAGTTCGAATCTGCCCCCCTCCACCATTCTTAATAGTAGGGGCATAGTTTAACGGTAGAATAGAGGTCTCCAAAACCTTTGATGTGGGTTCGATTCCTACTGCCCCTGCCATGGCGATTGTGGCGAAGTGGTTAACGCATCGGATTGTGGTTCCGACATTCGTGGGTTCGATTCCCATCAGTCGCCCTTTGATCATTGGGGTATAGCCAAGCGGTAAGGCAACGGACTTTGACTCCGTCACTCGTTGGTTCGAATCCAGCTACCCCAGCTTTTCATTAGGCGCCATAGCCAAGTGGTAAGGCCGAGGTCTGCAACACCTCTATCATCGGTTCAAATCCGGTTGGCGCCTCCATCTTAATTAAATGAATTTTGATGCAGGAGTAATCCTGTCTTTTTTATATTCTGAAACTCTCCATCTATATGACGGAGAGTTTTTTTATTTACCTTAAAGTTTTCTTAAATATATTCAGAGGGACTATCAATTTCTGACAATTCAATCTATACTTTAATTGAATTACATTAATTAGAAAAAGAGGTGTCAGCATGAAAAAAACAGCATTTACTTTACTCGCAGCCACTCTGATGACCACGGGTCTTGCAGGAACAGCAGGTGCCGCAGCAAAGCCTATTGCACTACCCGATCTGAAGAACAAAGAGACAGTCAGTCAGCTGAAGAAGGGGACGTATGCAGTCAAAGGCGTTAAACTGAATACGACATACGCACAGGCAGTAAAAGTACTGGGTACGCCGATTAACGAGTACGAAATAAGAAGTGATGAATGGGCGATGGTCGATGCATCATACGGCCCCGTGAGTTTTACTGCCGGTGAAGAAAATCGTCATGCTGAAATAAGCCAGATGAAGCTGCAGAGCTTCTTATTTGACAGCACGAAGAAACCTGTCAAGCTGAAGGATATTCAGAAAAACCTGGGTAAGTCTAGCTTTACTGATTTCTATGATAATGAGACGAAGAATATTAAAGATGACTTCCTGACACGCACATATGGCCATCTCACCATCAACTTTGAACGCCCGACAGGGGAATGGACAGTCAGTGGCTATTCAACTGATTATGAAGGTGCAGAAAAGGTTGATCCGTCTCAGCTGAAGGATGCTGATATTAAAGACCCGACAATAGCAAATATCAAAGCGATGACAAAGGGGGATTATCAGTTATTCGGTGTGAAGCCCGGCATGTCAAAAGCAGAAGTCCTGACGAAGATCGGAGACTCATCATCTGATGACATCATCCGTGTAAAAGGTAAGGTTAAAGCAGTATCAGCGACGTACGGCCAGAGTATGAACCTGGTCCTCAGCTACAATGTACCAGCCGGCAATCAGCTGAAATCCCTGCGTTATGAGCTTCAAGGTGACAAGGAACTGAAGCTCACAGACCTGGAGAAACATCTCGGCAAAGCGACAACCGTTAAAAATAGCAGCTATACAAATGAGGATGGAACAGAGAAATTCAAAGTCTATACAACAACGCGCACATACGGTAAACATCTGACCGTCAATGCAGAGAAGAGCGGTAAGGCCTTTATCGTGCAGTCAGTCAGCTATCAGTAAGAAAAGACCAGGCAACTGGTCTTTTTTCTGTCTTGACGATAACCGGAAATTCTTCTATAATTAATATATTGTTTTTAACTCAAGCCACCGTGGCGGAATTGGCAGACGCGCCGGACTCAAAATCCGGTTCCTCACGGAGTGTCGGTTCGACCCCGACCGGTGGTATCACAGAAAGCCCCTGAACATCAAGTTCAGGGGCTTTTTTTCTTTGTAGAAGGGTATCCATTTAATTACAAATAATTTATACTATTAATGTAAATATATATCAAATGACTAAATAAAAGAAAAGAGGGACATGATGAAGCGATTGATGATGGTGGCAGCAGCTTCGTTGTTACTGGCAGCCTGTTCAAATGAAGATAAGATGGAAGAGACAGCAAGTCAGAAATCAGTTGACCTGAAAACGGAAGAGAATACTGCTGAGACTAAAGCGCCAGAGCCTTCAACTGAAGAGCAAACGACTGAGCCAGCGGAAAAGAAAGAGGCAAAATCCGTAGAGCAGTCAGAAGGTATCTCTTATATCACTCAAGATGGGAAAGTCGATATTCTATCAAAAGACTTTATCAATGACTATTTTTATCATAATTACATTAATGAGTTTGGAGGTATCACCGTCGGCATGCCGATCAATGAGGTGGAAAAGCTGTATGGTCAGTCCAGTGGACATGGTCGAGCAGCACAGTACCCGACAACTGGTAAATTCGGTGATATCGCGCTCGATTACCCAGATGGCTATGTAGAGAATATCTTCATTAATCCTTCAATGAAAGTGACGAAAAGTCAGGTAGAAGCGGCATACGGCATGCCGACAGAAACTGAAGCTTCAGCACCATTATCTAGCGACCCCGATATTTATATTTATGACAGCAATAAAAATAACGGTTATAAGATTGTCGTGTTATTTGAAGGCGACCAGGTGGTACTGATCGAGCAGCTTCCGGAAAATGAGAATCATTCCAATGAGGCCAACCAGACCTTCACTGAAGATGACAAACTAGCGATGAGGCAAGCCTTCTATGACTGGGCTGGTGAGCGAGCGGAGATAGGAAATATGGCGTTCACTGATGAATGGTTCACGCATGGTGCAGCAGGACATGGCGACTGGTACGCTGAGACGCCTGACGGTGATGTGCAGGCACAGGATTTAGAGAATCCAGGGCACAACGGTTTTCAGATTCACGCTATAGGGGGTGTCGCTTTCTATACGGCAAAAGATGGCTCAACTGGGCAACAAAGAACTAATGGAAGTACTGCTGAAGGCTATTCTAGGGCAGTTAAGCCGGGAACTGATATTCACAAATATCTCCTTGCTGATAATGGCGTAGTCTATGAGCTTATTGGTCCGGCCGATCAAGTTGGTTTTACAACGGGATTCGGTGAATACGATGACACAGGCGTAAGAGGAGACTATACACCAGGTGCATCGTTTGAGATTTCTGGCGACCAAGCAGCCCAGGTCAAATGGCAGGAGATCCTGGCTCAGTATCAGTAAAGATGTGCGAACAATAAGCTTTATGATGGTTAACTGAAACGTATCATAATCCTGATATCTATCATCCATCACGTTTTCCTGTAAATGAGATCAATATTTCTTCTGCTGGATGATACAGTGATGATGCATAATAAAAACATTCCTATCCAATTCATTTGATATGAATTGGACAGGAGTGTTTTTATTTATCCTGCTAATAGAATCAGTTCAAGCTATCGTCATGGTGTTGTATGTTGTCTTGATATACTGTCCAGGCACCCAGTAAGGCGAGTGAAGCTATAAAGATAAAACCCAGGACGGTCAGCGTGAGTCTCAGTAGAGAACCGCCGTCGAATATAACATGCAGCATAATGTTGTAAGAGACAATCATCATCAACCAGATGGGTAATAAAGCCGCTATCTTTTGACTTCTATTCATTATGTCACACCCTTCATACTGTTAGTGTAAATTATTGGGAGTTGAAGTCAAGCTGTAACCATGAGGCTGTTGACCAATAAGTTTATAATAGGAGTTAAAAAGGGGCCTATCATATGAATATCGTATTCTTTGATGATGACTGTTTAATCTGTAACGGCGCTGTACGTCTGCTTATTCGTCTGGATCAAGCTGATCAACTGCATTTTGCGGCACTTAAATCTGAGACAGCGCAGCGGAAACTGGCTAACAAAGCGCTGCAGTCCATTGATAGTGTGATTTATTTAAGAGAGGATGAGGCATTCATCTACAGTGAAGCGGTCATAGAAATCCTGCTGGACCTGGGTTTCAATGTGAGATTCCTCAAAGTGGTGCCCACCACTATTAGAGACAGTCTCTACAAACTCGTTGCGCGTAACCGGCATCATTTCACCAGACAAGCCTGTCCACTCCCGACAGCAGCGATGCGCAAAAAGATGCTGGACTGACAGTCAGTCACTGCCTATATTGACGAGCGCGAACGGATAGATTTTAGCAGCGCCTGCTTCTTTCAGCAGGCTCGCGACAACGGTCAGGGTCCATCTGGAACTGACAAGGTCATCGAGCAACAGTATACGCCGGCCGGTTAATGATGGGCTGTCAGCTGGCGTGAGATGTTCCCGCACATTCTGTTCCTGCATCACCGAGTTGTGCATGTCCTGCTGACGGGCCCCGGCACCTGTCCGTGCCAGTGCCTCGATGTAATCAATGTCGTGCGCTGCAGCGATATGACGCGCCAGTTCCGGTACGAGGTCCGGCCGTCTGACGCTCGGGACAGCGACGACTGTGTCGATGTCATTGTCTGTGATATGTTCACCCAGGAACTGGCTGATAGTGGTCATTGTCTTGTCTGAATAATGCCCGTTATCCCGTTCCAGCATGAAACGTCTGCCGATAGGGGAGTAGGCGTCAACGGTATAGGTCCAGCCTGCCTCATACTGCAGTGCTTCATCAATCTTCTTATTATCGGACCAGCGCTTACGCGGCTGGATGATGCCGTGCAGCTTATTCTTGTAATCTCTGGCCGCAGCGAGATACGGATTGTCGTCTGCCAGGGTAATGAACTGCCGGCCTCTGCAGTGGGCACAGATGCCGCAGCGTGACTTTGTATCCGGTGCATCCAGTTCCTCGGCGATGAACTTCATATAGCAGCCCTCATAGCTCACAAATTCCTTCAGGCGTGCCAGTTCAGCGAGCCGTGTCTGATTGAGCTGCTGCTGGACATGCGCGTTACGTACGGCATCAAATGGTTGGTTCCTGTTCAGAAGATAGCGGCTCTTGTCCTTATAGATATAGTTATGAACGAAGAGATATTTCAGCACGCCATCCAGTTTCGATACGCTCAGGTTGAATGAAGGCAGGATCTCATTTCTTCTCAGACCCTCCGTGTGCTGCCCGAGAAGCGTCAGTATCTGCTGCAGCAGCTCAGGGTCCTTATTCGCGCTGTCGATGAAGGACTTGAGAATCTCCTCGTCCTCATCGCCGTGCAACAGAATGGCGAGCGCCGCCCTGCCGTCGCGGCCGGCACGTCCGATCTGCTGATAATAGGCGATCAGATTCTGCGGCAGCTGAAAATGAATGACAAAGCCGATATCCGCCTTATCATAGCCCATACCGAGCTTGACGGTGGAGACGATGACGCGTGCGGCACCGGTATGAAACTGCTCGAGTATCGCTTCTGATATATCTTCACCGGACGTGTCCTGCACACCGGAATAGTAGGCGACTGCAGAGATGCCGTGCTGAACAAGAAAGTCCGTAACCGACTCACATTCCTTCTTCGTCAGACAGTAGATGATACCCTGCTCCCTGCTAAGATACGGATGGCGTATCAGGGCATCGGTGATAAAGGCGAGCCGCTCCACCTTGCTCTGTGACGGATTTACCTGAATCGAGATATTGTCACGGATCAGGTCGCCGCGGAACACCTGCAGGTCGTCACCGAGCTGATCCTTAATATCCTGGATGACGCGGTCATTGGCTGTCGCCGTCGTACCGAGGATAGCGATATGGTCCGGGAATGACTGCAGCAGATAGACGATACGCTGATAGTCCGGACGGAAATCATGCCCCCAGTCCGAGATGGAATGGGCCTCATCAATGACCACCATCTCGATACCTGAGACCTGACCCAGTCTCTCAATAAACGTCGGGTCCGACAATTTCTCAGGCGAGACGATAATGGCATCGACTTTATGGAATGACGCATAGATTGTCTCCCAGTCATCGCGGTTATGACTGTTGATGGTGACCACGTTCAGACCGAGACGACTTGCCGCTTCAATCTGGTTGTGCATCAGCGCGAGAAGCGGACTGATGATCACCGTCGGACCGGCGCCCTGTTCCCGTAGTATCTTCGTGGCAATGAAATAGACAATCGACTTGCCCCAGCCGGTCTTCTGGATGACCAGCGTCTTCTCTTTCTTGACGACCGCAGTAATCGCCTCAAGCTGACCCGCCCGGAACGCGCTATCCGTCCCGTAGGTCTCATGCAGAATCTCCCGTGCACGTTCTTCTATCAAATGAAGCCCTCCTTTTGATTCCATTGTACTAAAAAACAGGACTAAATCCTAAGCAGTGCGGTAACATAGAAAGAAAAAGGAGACGTTTATGAAGACAACAACGATCGGGATAGTCACCGCACTCATCCTGTACGACATCTTGCTCATCTATGACACATTATTCGGGACCCATACCGCACCCTTACTGCTCAATATCGATTTCCTGACGCACCGGCCGCATGTCCATATCCTGCTCGAGTTTGCACTCCACACCTTCATCAGCCTGGTCGTGGCGTGGACAGCCGGCAGTCTCTATGAACGGGGGAGACCGCTCAGACCATTTATGATAGGACTCTTCCTCTTCTTCATCATCCTCTTCCCACTGATGGTCATAGTGGCAGAATCGCCGGTCTATATCATCTCGCCGAAGGAATTCAGCGGCTGGATGATCGGACATACATTTTATCTGATCACGCTCTATCTATTGATAAGAAAAATGTTATAATGTGGATAAAATGAAAAGGGGTGGAGAATTGAAAAAATCACTGCACAAACTGGAACTCGGCTACCTGCTGCCCGTCGCCTTTATCGCGGCCTATGCAGACTTCAAGTGGGGAACGGTACTCGGTTACACCTTCTCGATCATCTATACCGTCGCGCTTGCATGCTTATTATTAGTTCAGAAGCGGGATATAGCCGTCATAAGAGGCAATATCATCTCGATGATTCTCTCAATCATTCTCTGCATCATCTTCATCAACGGCCAGGACAATGGCTACTTTAAACCATTCGGGCCGACCGGATTTATGGTCTTTCTGACTGTTGTCTTCACGATTCTGCAGTTTGTCATTGGGAAAATAGTGGCGAAGGTGAGGCGGAACAATGATCAGACGACCTAATATAACGGACCGACAAATCATCAATGAAATGACCGCCGGGACGTTCAGCTATAACGGAATCAAATACGGCTCTACTTATGCGGAAGTAATGAATGAACTCGGATCAGGCGAACATGACTTGAGTTACGACTACCCCGAGGCATTTGGCTGTGAATATGGCACGACAGAACAACCCGTGACCTTCAGTTTTGTCGGCAAAAAAGAATGGCACAGAGATGACTTCTTCATTCTGTCTATTGATTATAATCATCTTGAATCACTCAACTATGATAGAACAACAATCCGGAAATTATGGGGCCCACCACACCAGACATCCACAGAAAAGCCTGATTGGGATGATGACGGTGAGTTCACGACCTATCGCGATGACTACGGCTATGCACACTTTCACTTTAATCAAGATAAGCAACTGTTTGCCATCTCCTATTACGATGACAATGTACAGAAGGAATGGGCAGATGATTAGAGAATGAAATTAATATGGATAAACGGGGGATAGGTATGCTGACAGAAGCGCAGAAAATGTTCAGACTGAATGAAGTAAACCGGGTAATAGCAGCAGAAGTTCAGTTATGTGCAGATGACTATTTAGATCCTGATTTCGTCATTGCTTTTCAAAATATGCCTGATCAAGATCACGAGTTCTTCCATGATGAACTGGAGAATTTCAGTTATTTACTGGATACCTATGCGGGTAGTGACATGGCAGAACATATAGGACAGGGTCAGCAATATATTCTGAACACAGCAGAAGCCACTACAATCTATCAACAGCTAGTACTGGGTGAATCTGAAATGAATTATGATTTCATCATTCTGGAAAGCAGAAGGAGTGACGGTGTCTTCCATACGTTGGCCATATACCGACCGAAGGAACAGCGATTGAGTATAGTCAAGGACAGCTCGTATTATCAACATCTGAGTGAAGTATATGCTACTGGCAATAAGACATTTACGATTGAGACTATCTCCCACATGATTGGCTGGGAGATGGTCAGAAGGGACATCGACCTCAACATCCCATTAACCTATATGCCAGCATTACAGTTAGAAGGCACATCTAAAGAAATGCCGCGTAAGCAGTTAGCAGAAAGAATCTATCAACACTTGCATAGTGAAGCAGTTGTCGTTAAGGTGATGGGTGAAGAGCTGTTGACGGTATTTGTCATAAAGGAGAGGGCTTTTGATGAATAGAGAGCTGATTGAAAAGTACAGAACGATGGATAGAAGAGGGCCGGAGTGGCTGGAAGTAAGTGAACAGATATTTAAGACGCTGCTGCACGACTTTAAGACACGAAATCGTTTAGATGAAAAAGGACGATTCATAGTAGGCGGGGAAAATAATAGAGAGAAGAAATATGTTGCCACTATAAATCGTGATGAGACCTTGGATATTGAAGAATGTTTCTTTGATGGTGAACGACCGGAAGAAGGAATCGACTTCTCACTTAGAGAGGTAGTGGATATTGTTATGCTGGAACTTCTTATACCACAAAAGAATAGAGAATTTGAACAACTGATTATTTTATCTTCAGAAGAATTGCAGGAAGTAGCGATGTTTGAGCTTTAAATATGTCAAAATCATGATTAAAAAGGGGATATTCAATAATGAAAAATGGTATTCATGATTTACCTATTAATGATCATAATGAAGATACATTCGGTGTTGATTCTTATGTGACTGCATTAAGCAATTTTATTGCTGAAAGTGAAACGCCTATCACTATTGCTTTACAAGGCGGTTGGGGAACAGGTAAAACTTCTTTCATTAACTTAACAATGAAAAAACTGGAAAAAATGAATGAAGAGAATGCCTCTGCAAATAATTTTATTCCAGTTACATTTAATACGTGGCAATACTCTCAGTTTAATTTACAAGAAAACCTGGGAATCTCATTTTTAAGTTATATGATTGATAAACTATCGGATAATGCACTAGATATGGATGAAATCATTCAAAAAGCAAAAGAAGTTGTAGCTGCTATTTCCTTGATTGGCTTAAATGTAGCATTGGCTAAAGTTGGAACACAGTATAATCCGAAAGAGAAAGGTGAAAAACTGATTGATCCTGCTAAAGCGATTGAAGAACTTAAAAAAAATCTTACCGAAATTGTAGAAAAAAGATTACAAGCCAAAGGAGAAAATTCCAGGTTAGTTATATTCATTGATGATTTAGATCGTCTTAATCCAGTCGTAACAGTCAGTCTTCTAGAAATTATTAAGTTGTTTTTAGATATTAAAGGATGTATATTCGTCCTTGCTGTAGATAATAAGGTGATTCAACAAGGCATAGTGGCATCTAAAAATACATCTAAAGAAAAAACGAAAAGTTTCTTAGATAAAATGATACAAGTTCCGTTTAAACTACCTATTGAGCATTACAATTATTTATCATTTCTAAGCTCTAATATCGACTGGTTCACAATAGACGAAATTGATACAAACGTTCCAATTGGCAGTCTGGAAAATTTAATACGTTATAGTGTAAGAAATAACCCACGTGGCATAAAACGGTTAATCAACAATTATCTTTTAAATAGACAAATTAATGCTCTTCTTAATGGAAGTTCAATCTCTTCTGAAAGAAAATTAACTTATAACGATATTAAAGAAGAAATATTATTACTATCAGTTATCTGTATGCAGCTATCGTTTCAACCTTTGTATATAACACTAATCAATGCACAAACCTACGATGAAGTGTTTCATTTATTGAATCTTAAAGATGTTAAAGATGACGAAACGTACAAAACTTACTTGCTTTCTAAATTAGTAAATAATAAACTTGCAGATTTATATGAGGAAGATTACAAAGATGATTTAGGAAGATATATTGTCTTTTTGGAGTTACTTACTACTCTGTTAAAAGATTTGTATATAAAGGACGGAGACGGGAAAATGAACTCAGAAGAGGTGGTAGCAGAGTTCATGAAAATTATGAAAAGAGCTCAATTAACTAGTGGAACGGATGGAGAGACTAATTATATTAAACGTGAAGGCACAGGAGAAAAAGAACAGATTAATATCTCTGAGTTTATTGAACATAAAAATCAATACATGCAGGATTATAAGCTAGACAGAAATCCTATTATTTATAGAAAAAGCGGTAATGATGGACAAAAAACTCTTCTAAATCCTATGCAGCCGATGAAAGCATTTAAAGTGATTGTCGAAGATTTGTTCGCAGATCAACAAAAATTTGAAGAACTTAAAAATGAAGAGAAGTTTCAAAATTCTACAGAGTTATCTGCAAACTTAAAATTAGGATATTATTATGGACCGAAAGAAGAAAATCATAAGAAAACAAGACAAGTTATACTCAATATACCAGGTGAGGACAATATTTTGGCTTTAGGCCATCATCTGGGAGGCTATGAGTCAATTTATACATTATATAAGATTTTGTCGGAATTCGGAATAAAGTACGATCCTTCAAATATACAAATCATAATCGAAAAAGTGAAGAAATTAGATTAAGAAAGAGAATAGGATAAGATTTAAAATACTTAATATTTTCTTATTATTGTTTTAAATAAAATCCCCGTGCTAAAAGCAACGGGGATTTTATTTGGTTTTATTTAACCAAATATATTGACGTTTCCAACATTTTGTATTATATTAAGAATAACAAAAGGTTAAATATAACCAAAAAGGGAGTGTCGAGCTTGGATTTACTAAAAAAGGCATGGTCAGTTATGGACGCTTTAAGAGGAAGTATCAGAATCAGTTCACTGGATGTGATCAATATTTATGAAGAGTGGCTGGAGACAGGACGTTTTAATCTATCTGTTCTGAATCTGAAAGAGTCAGTAGATTTAAATGAACTGGAATCTCTTCTTGAACAATTATCAGAAGATGAACTCATCCAGTTCTTCTATATGATTAATCAGCATGACCGCACGCATGAACTGTTCGAGTTTGATGAGGGTGAGAAGCTGGCGCTTGAGATATTCAAGCATTATGCCGAGACGAGTGGCACTGTTCTAGATATTGCATCAGGCTCCGGTCACTTTATCAGACAGCTGCATGAAGCGGGAATCGGTTCTGACTATCACGGTGAGGAACTCAATCCTAACGCCATCAAAATTGCGGAAGTCCTGTCACGACTAAGCGGAGTGAAGAAGCTCGATATCAAAGAGACCGATTCGCTCATTCACTGGAGTAAGGATAAGTATGACATGGTCTACTGCAACATGCCGTTTCTCGGTAATGTGAGACAGGAGATACGCCGGCAGCTGGCAGAGAATCCTGAATACAAGCTCGACAAGATTGCGATATCCGACTGGATCTTCACTTTGCGAGTCTATGCCGCACTGAAAGAAGACGGTGTCGGCATCAGTATCGTGAGAGGCGCTGCGCTGAACGCAATCCGGGACAAGGAAGTGCGCAAGTGGCTCGTGGACCGTAAGTGTCTGAAAGCGGTTATTCAGCTGCCGTCTGATTTGATGAACTATACAGCGATTCCGACCTATATGCTGATTCTGACGAAGACAGAGAACGATAAAATTCGCTTTATTGATGCAAGCGGGGAATATGTGACCGGTGCGACGAGACAGAAGAACACATTCACTGAAGATAATATCGGGCGTATCATGACAGACCTTCAGTCAGGTTCAGAACGGACTACTGACGTTACGGAGTCTGACCTCGAAAAAGTGGAATATAATCTCCATCCACTCGTCCATCTGAAGAATGCCGAGAATCATCTGATTAACCCGGTTCCACTCAAAGAACTGACGACACAGCTGTTAAGAGGTCGTGACATCAATAAGCAGACGCTTGATGCGGATAAAGATAAAGACAAGGCAGGCTACCTATTGAACCTGAGTGACCTGGATGATATTTATATCGATGACATCAAGCAGCCGATCAGTCAGGAACTGCTGGATGCCAACCAGAAGATGCTCGTCAAAGAGAATGATCTCGTCATCACAAGCCGCGGCTCCAAGATTAAAGTGGCCATTATTGATAAAGCGACAGCAGATAAACAAGTGATTGTCAGCTCGAATATCACCATCATCCGACCGGATACCGGCAAAGTAGACCCACACTATCTACTCGCCTATATGAACAGTGAGATTGGCCATAACATGATAGAACGGATGAATACAGGTAGTGTCATTTTCACTTTCACGAACAAGAAGCTTGCAGAATACCTGGTGCCAGTGCTTTCAGAGGAAGAGATGAACTTGATTGCTGATGAAATGAAGATAGAACTGGCCGATTATAAGCGTATGCAGAGGAGTATCAAGCGCTTTAAGGAGAAACTGCCGACTATCTTCAATAAATTCGATAAGGAGGACTACTGATGCAGATGGATTACGATATGCTGATGAATATGCTGGAAGGACTGTTTGAGAGAATCAAGCAGGAAGCGATTATGGAGAACAGAACGGGTAATATTGAGACGTTCAAAGTGAAGTATGGTATAAAGTCAGAGGAAAAAAGAGCCTTCAGCTTTAATGAGAAAGCGAAGATTCTGATCATCGGACTGAACAATGCCACCATCAAGACAAAAGATCTTGATGGTATCTTCAAGGCGGCGAGCATACCGGGCCAGTTTGAAGTCATCTCATACGATGAAGCGACTAACTTTGACCTGAGAGCCCTAGAATATACTACAGCATATTCAGACATCTTCATCGGTACAGTGCCACATTCCATGAAAGGGATGGAAGGCAGCAGCAGTGGCCTGAAGAAACTGGAGGACGGCTCAGAACATATCTATCCTAAAGTCCATATCATGCGAAAAGGCAACCAGGAACTCGGCATCAACAAGACCAATCTGAAAACAGCGATTCAGCAGTCAGCGCTGATGGAGCTGATGCGGGCAGGTTAAAGTTTAATAAGATAACTATTAGATATTATATATGATGATAGTTGAAAAATTATAATATAAAATTATATTAATTATAGAATTATGGGGCAACAAATAAAAGTTAAGATAACAAAAATGCTTTTAAAAAAATGGAAAAAATCTAAGCGAAAATTTAAATTCAAGCAATTATTATATAATTCTTTAATAACTAAATAATAACACTTAAATATTTTATTATAGTGAAATAGAAGGAGATAAAAATATGCAGCAGCTAAGTTTTGATTATGAATCTAATACCGATATATTAAATACAATACTTGAAGGAGACACAATAGAAAAAATGAAACTAATAGAAGATAAATCTATTGATTTCATTTTGGTCGATTTACCTTATGGAACAACACAAAATAAATGGGATTCAGTTATACCATTAGATGATTTATGGAAAGAATATCATAGGATTATAAAGGATAATGGTGTAATGGCATTTACTGCAAGCGGTCTGTTTTCAGCACAATTAATGTTATCAAATATAAAAGAGTATAAGTATAAATATATATGGGTGAAATCAAAAGCTACTAATTTTCTGAATGCAAAAAAACAACCATTGAGAAAGTTTGAAGAGGTATTAATATTTTATAAAAAACAACCAACATATCATCCACAAATGTTAGAAGGAGAAGCATATAATAAAGGTATCAGAAAAGATCAACTAACAGGGAGTTATGGGAAATTTTCAGCATCGCATGTGCAAAGCACAGGAGAAAGGTATCCCACGGATATTTTGTATTTTAAAACCGCAGAGGCAGAAGGTGAAGTAATTCATCCTACTCAAAAACCAGTTGCTCTGGGGCAATTTTTAATTAAAACTTACACGAATCCAGGAGATACTGTACTTGATAACACGTCAGGAAGCGGAGCATTTTTAGTAGCTGCTTTAAAAGAAGGAAGAAACTTTATCGGTATTGAAAAGAATGAATTTAGTGAACTATTTAAGAAAGAAACTATTAATTATATTGAAAAATCGGAAGCACGTCTTTTAAATGAGTTTAATAATTTAGATGAGTTTCATAAAAAATATATTTCTAAGACAGGGTTGTTTAGGGGGAAGGTTTAATGAAATTAAAGATTAATGAAAGAAGTGAAGCAATAAATTTTATTAAAGAAGCACAAATGATCTTTGAAAAAAACGATTTCATTTTTAAGTCTGCAGGGGGAGAACTTTCCCTAACAAAAATTAATGATTCTATTGATAATAGAGCAACAACTTTATTTCCGGATGTATTATTTTTTAAGGATAAAGAAGAACTAGAAGTTGCAGTAGGTATTGAGCTAAAAATGCCTGATGTATCAATAAATGATAATGAATTCTTTAAAAATGCTGTCGATAAGGCTAATAGATTAAGCACTAATGTTATTTTACTTTGGAATTTTAATCATGCTCATATTTATACGAGAAAATCCACTTCTAACAATAAATGGGCACTTAGTCATTCGGAAGTAATCGGTATAAATAATAGAATGGATGTAGCTAAGAATCGGACTATATGGATTCAGAGATTAGAGGACATAATTGTTCTGTTAAATAATTTGTTTATCAATGATATTATTACTACTAGTCATATATCTCAAACGGTGGATCAAACATTAATGAATATAGCTGAAATGCATGCTCCTATATTAGCTAAATATTATAAAAAATATCCTAAGAGACAAATGAAAATTGAAATCGAAAGATGGTATCAACAAGAATTACTAGAACTTGCAGCTGAAACTAAAAACAAAAAAAATGAAGAAATATTTGTTTTATATTCTAAGTATGTTCTTTTAAATTGGTTAAATAGAATAACTTTTGCCAATATGATAAAAAGCTATCATAATTCTTTAAATGTAGCACTGAATACTTTAATAAATGAGTCGGATATTCAAATTATTAAAGAATCTTTTAATCATGCAACAAGATTATCAGATTTTTACACTATATTTCATATTGATGAAAGAGAAACTATAATTTCTAATGAAACTTTTATACTTCTTAAAGAATATGCGATATTTATTTCTACAAAAGAATTTAACAAATATAACCATCAAGAATTTCAAATGATTTTAGAAAGTCTAATTAATGTTTCTAAAAGACAATTAATGGGGCTTTATACTACTCCTGTTAATTTAGCAAAATTATTAGTTTATTCTGTAATAGATGATACAAGTGGAATTATTTTTGATCCATGTGTAGGATCAGGAACAATTGCAAGAGAAGCTATGCAATTGTTAAAAGATGAGGTTGGCATATATCAGGCTCATAACAAAGTGTGGGCTGCTGACAAATACAAACTACCTTTGCAAGTTGCCAATATCTCATTTTCTGAGAAAAACTCATTAAACTTACCAAACGTAATATATCAAAAAGACTTTTTAGACCAAAGAATAGGAGATAAAATTGAAATAGTAAATCCTGAAAATGGAAATAAAATTAATTATACTCTAGACAAAGTTGATTTTATTATTTCTAATTTTCCATTTATCAGTAGTAATGATAGAGACAAAACAGATAATTTAAAGATTTCAAAAATAAATGATTATTTAAAAATATACAATGAGGAATTAGACCTTAAAGCAGACTGGTACCAATTTGGAATAATTAAAGCACATGAGTTACTAAAAGATAATGGAAAATTAGGGGTTATAACTTCCGTCTCATGGATGAAAGCTAATAAAAATAAAAACTTTTTTAATACGTTAATTAAGTTGTTTAAAGTAAAATCAGTGATAATTTCAGGAGCATCCAAGTGGTTTAATAATTCAAATATTATTGCCACTATTTTAATATTAGAGAAAAGAATAGATGATATTGATAAAAATGAAATTACAAACTTTATTAAAATCAACAAATCATTACATAAAATAAGTCACGATGAGTTGATTGACATTGCTAACAGTATATTGATAGATGATAATATTGAAGGGATTGAAAAATACAAATATTCATACGAGGACATCCAATATATTATTGACAAAGGATTGTCTCCAAATATTTGTTTTAATGATGTAAATTGGTTTAAAAGATTAGAAGATATAATTATTCCTACAAAAGCAGTGTTTACTGCTAAAAGAGGAGTGAAATCAACAAACGATGATTTTTTCTATAATATTAAAAGTGAAGATAACATTGAAGATGAATACATACAACCCATTTTAAAAAAGGCGCCGAAAAGTTCTTTTAAAGCTACACCAAATTCGAATGCTTTAATAGTTAGAGAGACTCTTGAATCTTTAAAAATGAACAATAAGTATGGTGTTATTAACTATATTGAAAAATTTAGAAACACTAAAACTAAATCACAAGAGAAGTTGAAAGTATGGTACCAGTTGCCAAAAGAGGTTTATGGAAATTTTGTAACTTCTTTAAATCCGGATCAAAGATTGTTCTGGGCCAAAACACCGCCTGAACTAATTATAGATCAAAGATTAACGGTATTTATTTTAAAAAAAGAGTTCTCAGAGTGTGAAAATATTGTACATGCATTATTAAATTCTTTTATAGGACAGTTTATGATAGAAGGAGCAGGGTTTGCAAGGGGGTTAGGTGCTCTGGATACTACTAAAGAAGGTATATTCGACACTTATATGTTGAATTTTGAAATATTAGAGTTGAATCAAAAAGAATTGATAATCCGCAAATGGCAAGAAGTTTCATCTCGAGGAGTTCCTAAGATTCTTGATCAACTTAATGATCAAGAGTGGAATGAATACAATAAATTAATATTTACTATTTTTGGTATTGAAGATATTTTTGAGAATGTAAAAAATACTATTTATAAGTCTGTTTTATTGAGAATTAAGAAAGATTAAATTGAAATGTTAGACAGTGTGATAATCATATGAATAAGTTAAATGAATATGTAAATCAATATACTTTATATAGAACTTCTAAGATATAGTTATCAAGCGATTAAAGAAAAAATAATACTAAAAATAATTATGGAAGATGATTTTTTAAATCATCTGGCAAATTAACATCTTTTGTAGCCAATAAAATAATCAAAAATAAAAATTAAGTTTTCTGTTTAATTTCTCAAATTGTTTGAAAAGTGGAAATAGCTTAATATGATAGCAGATTACTAAATAAACGATGATTGCGTCTAATTACATTAAATTTTAATTTCAGAGATTAATTTATCGTTTAAAATAGATGGTCTTTTCATAACTTAAATTCCATAGTAAATTTTTTTAATTCTTGCTTTAAGCAAATTGTTTACCCTAGAGTAGTATTTCATTGATGATTTGCAGCATTTTATTTGCTTTCTCTTCCCATCCATATTCTTCTTTGCCGCCCTTCCCGGTAAATGTTATAGAAACACAGCAGAATCCAGAGAAGACTCAGTATGCGCCAGAATTGCTCGTCACTCAGATAAAAGGTGAGGTAATAACAGATGGCGGCGAAGGCGATGATGCAGAGTCCCTGAACGATTGTATTGATCCATGACCAGCGCAGCCGGACTGAGAGGGGATAGTGTCTGCTGTAATCTTCGCGGTTCAGGGTATTGGTGAAAATGTTTGTGCCGAAGCCTGCGACGAGCGTCATTGCGCCGAGGAACATAAAGAGACTATATAGATTATCCGGTGTCAGTCCTGATTTGATGATGTCAGGTAGATACAGCAAGCCGAGGATAAGCATGCCAATCTGGCTGAAAAGAAGAATAGCGTCATATCTGTTCATAGGTGTCTCCTTTACTGATGAAGGTAATTTTAGCCATTGTATCATATACTTGGCAAAAACTGTGTGCTGATGTATAAAAATATACCTCACAGGGAATAATCAACTATTACAAGGGGGGAGGTATTGTATGGACATTAAACGATTGTTTGAGAATGACAAGGTTTATTTTGCGGCTACATTGAATCCGGGTGCGACGGCTGAGGAGATGGAGGAGCTTGCTGAAGTATTCAAGGCACCGCTTGATGAACAGTTCGTGGCGCTCTACCGGGAGGCGGATGGTGAGAGTTATGACAGCATCGGTCTGTTCTTCGGTCTTGAGTGGCTGCCGCTCGAGGAAGTCATCAGGGAAGTCGAGTTCAATCAGGATGAAGCAGAGGAGATGACGGCTGCTATTGTGCCTGAAGGTGCCATTAAGGAAGGATATTATCATGCGCTCTGGCTGCCCTTTGCGACTGACGGCTTCGGTAACTTCCTGGCCGTGGACACGGATCCGGGCGAGACCGGAACGAAAGGGCAGATCATCACCTATGGCAGTGATCTTGAGACGATGTATGTTGTCGCCGAGTCATTGAATGATTTCCTGGCCTTCATCGAGAAGACGATCGATAGCGATCAGTATCATATAGATGAGGATGGACGTTTTCATTATGGCCAGGATGAAGTGCTCTTCTTTGATAAACTGAAGGAGATGGCGCTGCCTTTAAAAGGCTGAGTGCAATAAACGTCATAAAATGATATAAGCTGAATAAGCACCCCGAAGGTTGGAGGAGAACTCTAACCTTCGGGGTGCTGTTCATTTATTCTCTTTTTATATCACCTCTAAGAGGGTCTCAACTATCAGATAGAGATTAAGCACACATAGAACGACCACCGATAACCAGCCGATGATGTTGATTATTCTTCTGTTGACAAAGTCCTCTCCCATGATCTGCTTCTTGCTGGTCGCCATCAGCAAGGGGATGATGCTTAAAGGCAGTGCGAGGCTCAGGAATACTTGGGTAAATACCAGTAATTCTTCCACATTCGCTATGCTTGAGCCGTAGAAGTAGAGACAGAAAAAGACAGGAATCACGGCTAATAGGCGGGTCAGTAGGCGTCGCATCCAGGGCTTCATTCTTAAGTTGATGAATCCTTCCATGACAATCTGTCCTGATAAGGTGCCTGTGATGGTTGAATTCTGGCCGGAAGCGAGCAGCGCAACTGCAAACAGCGTACTCATCACTCCTCCGCCGACAGGACCGGCTATGTGAGATTCCTTCAGTGCCCTATATAATTCATAGAATCTGCCGAGCGACTGATGCGTGCCATAGAACAGTGCGGCACCCAATGTCAGAAGGAGACAGTTGACTAGAAAGGCGATAGACAGCTGCAGGTTGGAATCGATAGTGGCGAGTCGGATGGCCTCTTTTTTAGAGGGGTTACTGTCACGGTTATACTGTCTGGTCTGAACAATAGATGAATGCAGATAGAGATTATGCGGCATGATGGTAGCGCCCACTATACCGAGCGCCATGTATAGTATACCGCTGTTTGTGAGGACAGCCGTCTGCGGAACAAAGCCGTTCAGGATCTCTCGTGCATCGGGATGGGACCAGTAGACTTCAAAGACAAATATAATCAGAATGGTGAAGACGAGGACGCCGACGACTGCCTCTAATTTTCTGAAACCTAGTCTCATGATCAGTAACAGCAGGAAGACATCGGCTACCGTAATCGCTACCCCTATGACAAGTGGAATATCAAATAACAGATTCAGCGCGATGGCACTGCCGATGATCTCAGCTATATCTGTCGCCATGATGGCAAGCTCGGCGATGATCCAGGCAACTACAGCTTTATTTTTCGTAGTCATCCGGCGCGTCACCTGAGCGAGGTCCATGCCGCTCGCGATACCGAGACGCACACTGAGCGATTGCAGCAGCATGGCCATCAAACTGGAAAGCAGGATGACCGAGAGTAGAACATAGCCGTATTTAGCGCCTCCGCTCATCGATGTGATCCAGTTGCCGGGATCCATGTAGCCGACAGCTATTAACAGACCGGGGCCTATAAACGCGGATAATCTTTTCAGAAAAGGATAATTGTCGTTATAACGCACAGTGCTGTTTATTTCTTCTAAACTATTTTGCATCTTATCACTCCTTTTTAGGCACGCCTAACAAATTCATTATATAAAAGATATGATATATTGTAAATATAATAGGCAAGGAGATGACCTCATGGCTGTAAACAAAATTTCCGAAGAAAAAGAGGATTATTTAAAAGTGCTGCTCACTCAAGGCGGAGACAGCCGCTATGTATCCAATAAATTACTGGCCAATCAGTTGAAAGTGAAACCGCCGTCCGTCACTGAGATGATGACAAAGCTGCAGAAGGATGGACTGGTGGACTACCAGTCATATAAAGGATACATGCTGACGGAGCAAGGACTGCAGCATACGCTTGAAATCATTAAAAGACATAGACTGATCGAAAGCTTTCTTATCGAATTTCTGAATTATTCCTGGGACCAGGTGCATAGTGAAGCTGAAGTGCTTGAACATAAAGTTTCAAGTTTGTTCATCGACAGAATTGACCAGCTGATGGGCTATCCCGCACACTGTCCGCACGGCGGCATCATTCCGAGAGGGGACGACTATCAGGAGACTTATCAGAAGAATTTACTAAGTTTCAGTGAAGGAGATCTCTTGATCATCAGAAGAGCAGACGACCATCCGGAACTGTTAAGCTTCTTGGACAGCAAGCACATTAAGATCAACTCAAAAATCCAGCTGATTGAGCATGACGAGTCTACGTCACATCTGTTGATCAGACATGAAGACAATGACATAAAGGTCGATAAAAATTGGGCGAGTGGTATATATGGTGAAGTAATCACATAAGGTGGCTGATGTCTGGATTTCGATGTTGGTATGAAGCCAGTATTTAAAACGAAGAAACCTATTTAATACTGAAAAAGAACTATGGAACTGCAAGTCGCAGCTTCATAGTTCTTTTTATATCTTATGGACACTTTTGATGTCATTGAATGCTATCGGTTTCAACTCGGCAGTTGCAGTGAGACGAAATTCAAGCCAGGCATGGTTTACATCTTCTTCATCCAGGCTTTCCATATGACCTATCAGAACTTGGTTATTATGCAGAGTCAGTTTGACTTCACTATCTCCGTATATCCATAACTGATAAGGCTGATAACCGGTATAGCCATTATCATCAGCTAGATGCTGCTGTATCAATTCTTTCTGATGATACAGTTCTTTGATCCATGGGATCTCCATTAGCTTCTCTAGGTCGTATTCGTAACCGTACTTCTTGATTAATACTTCTTCAATCGCATAATCCAGGGTATTCAGAACAATGTCCATATCATCTTGAAGACTGTCATGTAAATCATAACCATATTTCAGCATAAACATTCTGTCATTTTCTCTGACAGCTAATAAAACAGGTATCATTATCAATTTCCTTTCAGTAGTTATCATATCGGACGCCGCAAACCATAGACAAATGAATAAAATATTCAATTTTATCTTGATTGTAGCATGACACAAAGTATATGAATGAAGATTCAGTTGAATAGGTGATAGGATTTTAATCGTACATAAGTAAATCACATATATTTGTGAATATATTCACAAATAGTTCGAAAATACCTGTTAATTATTATAGTATTCCAGAAAAAGTCATGGTAAATTATAGATGAGATTTAAGTCAGAATAAATTTTTTTATACGCAATTGTGAAAATAATCACAAAATTAAAAATGGGAGGTTTTAGTTATGGTCACTCTGTTAATTGTTGCCGTTGTTCTCGTGAATCTGTATTTCCTCTTTTTCTTTGCCAAAGATGTTGCCACTCATACTCAGGAGATGAAAGCTGAGCCGGCAAATGCCAAGGCTCTGCCATTCAGTTCGTTTGCCATGTTCTTTCTATCTACATTCGGTATTTCAGACTTCGCGATAGGAACAGTACTTTATGACAAACTTAAATGGGTCGACATCAAAAAACTGCCGGGTACATTGAATACCCAGTGTGTTATTCCGGTAGCTGTCATGGCGATCTGTTACATCAGTTCTATTGATGTCGGTATTAAGACACTTGTAGTCTGCATTATCTGTCAGGTCATCGGCGCTTATATCGGTCCTCGGTTTGTCGTCAAATTACCAGCTAATATTATCAAAGTCTTCATCGGTTTCGGCCTGATTGTTGCAGCCCTCCTGATCTTTGCGGGTCAGATGAACTGGATTGCTTCAAGCGGAACTGCAACTGAATTATACGGTTTTAAATTAGTACTGACAGGTTTCCTACTCTTTGTTTATGGTGCTCTCAATAATATTGGTATTGGTTCATATGCTTTGACGATGGTTACGGTATATCTGATGGGTATGGATCCTGTCGCTGCATTCCCGATCATGATGGGGGCATGTACATTCTCAGTGCCGGTCGGCAGTGTGGAATTCGTTAAATTACAGCACTACAGCAGAAAAATTACATTGTTTGCAGCAACATTCGGTGTCCTTGGCGTACTGACTGCCGTCTTCCTCGTCAAGTCTCTGGATACGTACATGCTGAAATGGGTGGTCATTGCCGTCTTGCTGTATAGTGCTTATACAATGCTTGAATCACAGTTTCATAAGAACCGGACCGACACAAAGATTGCTTAAGGAGTAGATCATGATGATTAATCTGACGAAACAAGACGTGAAAGACTGCTTCACGATGCGTGATGCCATTGAAGCGGATAAAGAAGCGCTCGCCCATTATTCAAAAGGACAGGCTATTGTACCGTTGCGCACGAATATTGACATTGCGACAAGACATGGGCAGGCACTCTTTATGCCAGGCTACGTTGAAGGCGAGAAAGACGCACTTGGAATCAAGATTGTCTCGGTATATCCGGATAACGTACAGAAAGGGTTGCCTAGTGTACCGGCCACGATGATTGTAATGAACCCTGAGACGGGGATGGTGAGTGGAATGATTGATGGCACTTATCTGACGCAACTTCGTACCGGCGCAGTCCAGGGGGCGGCAACAGAACTTTTATCACGGCCTGATGCTAAAATCGGTGCTTTGATTGGTACAGGAGGTCAAGCTGAATGCCAGCTGGAAGCGATGCTGACTGTTCGTGACCTGGAAGAAGTGCGTATCTTCGATCTGGATTTCAGCCGTGCTAGCGCTTTTGCGGAAGAGATGGCCCTGAAGTTTGGTGTACGCATGGTTCCTGTTGAGACCAGTGAGGCCTGTGTGACAGATGCTGATATCATAACCAGTGTTACCACGAGTAAGCGTCCTACTTTTGAAGCGCGTCATATTAAACGAGGTGCACATATTAATGGTGTCGGTGCCTATACAAAGGATATGTGTGAAATACCGAAAGAAATCATCAAGGACGCGGATGTAGTTATCTTTGACACAACAGATGGTGTTATGCAGGAGGCAGGTGATTTTATCCAGCCGCTTGAAGAAGGTTTCGTTAATGAAAATCAGTACAACGGAGAACTCGGTCAGCTTATTAACGGTGAGATTAAAGGACGTCAGTTAGAAGATGAAATTACCATCTTTAAGACAGTCGGTTCTGCAGTACTCGATGTCGTTACCGCATCAAAGATACTGGAAGCTTATCAGAAAAAATCCAAAAACTAAAAATAGAATATCTTGCATCCCAGATATCATTGATGATATCTGGTTTTTTTGTGGAGTCGGATGATGAAGGCAACTGTACAAGGGCACGCAGGAAAAAGAAATCATTTGACTGGTATAAAGAAGTTATAGCGACGAATGGTGAAGTGCGGGAATAATGTAAATCGGATTAATTCGATTATCGCGGAAATGACTACTATATAATTTGTCCAGCATACAATTGTTAGCGCTTTCTAATGGAAATATTTATAATATAAGCAACAGGAGGCGAATCTAATGAAAAAGTTAGTGAATGACAAGACACAGTTTGTTGCGGATATGCTGAAAGGACTTACGTTAGCGGACGACACACATGAAGTCATTGCAGATTCAGTCATTGTGCGTAAAGACAGAAAGAAGGATAAGGTGGCCCTTGTCTCAGGCGGCGGCAGCGGTCATGAACCGGCACATGCAGGTTACGTCGCACAGGGGATGATTGATGCGGCTGTCTGTGGTGAGGTCTTCACTTCGCCGACACCGGACAAGATACTTGAGGCCATCAAGGCGGTGGCGACTGATGCGGGCGTACTTCTTATCGTCAAGAACTATGCCGGTGATGTCATGAACTTTGAGATGGCGATGGAGCTTTCTGAGATGGAGGACATCAAGGTTGACCGCGTGATTGTCGCGGATGATATCGCCATCGATAACAAGGAACAGCGTCGCGGGGTGGCGGGCACTGTCTTCGTCCATAAGATTGCAGGTTACTATGCTGAGCAGGGTTTATCTCTTCAAGAAGTAAAAGCCAAAGTGGAGGCGGTGCTGCCGAATATGCATACAATCGGGATGGCACTTGAGCCTTGTATGGTGCCGACGACTGGGCAGCACGGCTTCGAGCTTGCAGCTGATGAGATGGAGATCGGTATCGGTATCCACGGCGAGAAGGGCATCTACCGCGAAAAAATGGAGACGGTCGATCAGATTGTTGCGCGGCTGATGACAGAGCTCGAGAAAGAAATCGAGGGTGACAAGTTCATCGTCATGGTCAACGGCATGGGCGGCACACCGCTCAGTGAGCTCGCGGTCGTTGCACGCTACTTAAAAGAATACTTTGATACGAAGCATCTACAGATGACAAAGCTTTTTGTCGGTAACTATATGACGGCGCTGGATATGCAGGGCTTCTCCATTACACTCCTCAAGCATGACGATGATTACGTAGCAGCTCTGGACAGTAAGGCAGCGAGTAAATACTTTTAGGAGGACTTCGTATGAATGCACATGAACTGAAAGAACGTCTGACTGGTCTCCTTAAGACCTTCGAAGAGAATGAAACATTGCTGACGAACCTAGACAGAGAGATCGGCGACGGTGATCACGGCGTGAATATGCTGCGCGGATTCAAGGCAGTGAATGACAAGCTGACCGGCGAGACCATCGCAGACGTACTGAAATCCTGCGGCATGACCTTGATGAGTGCGGTCGGCGGCGCGTCTGGACCGCTGTACGGCTTCTCGTTCGTCAAGATGTCGCAGGTCGCTGAGGATGAACTGACAGCCGGCAATATCCATGCACTCCTTGATGCGTTCAAGGAAGCGGTGAGTGCACGCGGCAAGGTGACAGGCGGCGAGAAGACGATGTATGATGTCATCAGTCCGGCAGCAGATGCCGATCATCTGCTCTCATCAGAAGAGCTGCAGCAGCTGGCTGAAGAGACGAAGGATATGATGGCGACTAAAGGACGCGCTGCCTATTTCAAAGAAAAGTCACAGGGGACGATTGATCCGGGTGCCCAGAGTGCGGTCTATATCCTCGATGCCTTGATCGGAGGTGTCCGCTGATGGAAATCTGTGTCGTCAGTCATAGTGAAGAAATTGCTGCAGGAATCCAGGAACTTGTCAGTCAGATGGCAGAGGGTCTGACGATTAAAGCAGTCGGTGGTATCGACGGCGAAATCGGCACATCGATTGATGCGATTACAGCGATGTTTGATGAAGTAGAGGATGAGGCCCTTGTCTTCTACGATATTGGCTCCAGTAAGATGAATATTGAGATGGCGCTCGAGATGAATGATTATTCACAGATCACGATCGCCCATTACCCGCTCGTGGAAGGGGCTTTTCTGGCTGGTGTGGAAATGATGCTCGGTAAAAGTAAGGATGATATTTTAGAGAGCTTGAAAAATAACTTTAAAGAGAAAGACTGACAGCTACCTCGTCCCTGGCTCTCGCTGGTAGGGGAATGAGCGAGATGATGTGTTTCTTGAGAGGGACGACTGAATATGGGAATGAGAGAAGCTATGAAGGATTTCTGGTGGTATGCCTTTACGAGTGAAGGACGGGATACACGGACACAGTTCTGGCCGCCTATGATACTGTCGGTTGCTATTTGGATGCTGATCTGCTGGTTACTCTGGTGGCTGGATGAACAGTTCTACAATCCGGGAGAAGGAATGTCTATCGGGTTACTATTTTTCTGCCTGCCGTCATTTTTTATCCTTGTCTGGGCTTGTTCCAGCGGCTTTATTCGTCGCTTACGTGATATAGGTATCAGTGAAAAGTGGTACGTCGACATACAGATAATGAGCGGAATTCCGTATTTACCGTTTCTCATTGTGTATATCATGAATGGCTTCAAACAGACAGCGTTAAGCGACACACTCTTTCAACTAGGTGCTAGTGGCTTCTTCATTATAATGGGCGTGCTGCTGCTCATATCACTGCTGCCGACAGATTGGGCACTGAAACGCAAATAACATATAGTCCTGCAGATGAACTTGAACATTCAGCTGCAGGGCTTTTTTAATAAAGAGATATCTAAAGAACGCATTCAAGAATAACTCCATCAGCCATTTACATCATTCAGCTTTATTTTTTAAAAGTGTATTTTTAGACCTGAAAAAATGGTATTATAAAGAAAAAATGATAGGAGTATACAAATGGAGATTAAAACAGAAGATAGAAATTTTGGCATGCTGATCTGGTTGTTAGGTATCTTTACGTCTATTTTAGTACCGATTGTTCTCTGGCTGGTTAAGCGCGATCAATCTGCCTATGTGGATGCCCAGGGCAAAGCTTATCTTAACTTTGGCATTTCCTATTTCATCTGGCTGACGATTTCAGGCCTCTTGATGTTTGTGTTAATCGGCTTCATTACTACACCAATTATCGGGACAGCTTATCTGATCTTTAATATCATCGGCGTAGTGAAAGCGAATGAAGGTATCGTTTACAAGCCGTTTGGCACCATTCCTTTTTTAAAGTAAAAGCATATTTTACATCAGTTTCTTAAACAAAAAGACACCCATTCCATTTTAATCAATGGAGTGGGTGTTCTATTATGATAATTTAAGGTGAGGAAATCTGAATAAGGTTTGCAATCGCTTTCTTCACGTGCTACTATGTATGTAAACGATTACATAAAGGGGGGTTTAAAAGTGGCCACAATTAAAGATGTTGCTGAATACTCCGGCGTATCCGTTGCTACAGTCTCAAGGGCTGTCAATAATTCAGGTTATGTTCATGAGGATACTCGAAAGAAAATTGATGCCGCCATTAAAGCCCTCAATTACCGTCCCAATGAAACAGCCCGTTCCTTATATAACAAGAAATCTAAAATCATCGGTCTGCTTCTGCCAGATATCAGCAACCCATTCTTTACTCTGGTGGCACGGGGAGTGGAAGATGCAGCGCTTCAGCGCGGATATCATATCATCATTGGTAACAGTGACCAGAATGTTGAGAAGGAATCAAGATATATCGAAACCTTTAAAGTAAATAACTGTGCAGGGTTTATCTCTTCCACCCTGCAGATGATAGATGCATCGCAATATATCAGCAATCTTGGTATGGCGCATGTCACGCTTGACCGGACTGATGACACGTCATTTGCAGTAGAAGCGGATCACTATAAGGGAGGCAGGCTACAGGCGACACACTTAGTCGAACAGGGGTGTCGACGTCTGTTGGTTGTTTATGGAAATCAGAAGTTCAGTTCATTTAAAAAAAGGTTTGAAGGCGCAAGAGATGCGTTGGGCGAATTTGATGTTGAGTTTGATGCAGTGGAGCTAGCATCTGATGAAATAGATGAATCATTGATGACTCAACTAGCTGATTATGATGGTCTGATCTGTTATAACGACTTGGTTGCGATTCAGCTGCTGGGTTTATTGCAGCGGTACGGACAACGTGTACCTGATGATATCCAGGTGGTCGGATATGATGATATTCTGATATCCAGTCACACCTATCCAAGTCTGACGACCATTCACCAGCCGGCCTATCGACTGGGCAGAATTGCTTGTGATCAGCTGATTGCCCTACTGAACGATGAAAAGATTGACAGATATATGAGTATTGATGTTCATCTGATTGCACGAGAAAGTACAAGGAGTGAAAAACATGAGTGAAATCTATGTTATCGGTAGTATGTCAGTTGATTTAGTGACAGAAGTTAAGAGAGCACCTAAAAAAGGTGAAACTTTGCTAGGCGACCGCTTCTTCATGACGACAGGTGGTAAAGGAGCCAATCAGGCAGTGGCAGCAGCCCGTCTTGGTGCCAGCGTCCATATGGTGGGATGTGTAGGCGATGATGAATTCGGCAAAATGATTCTAGATAATTTGATTAAAGAACAGATACAAGTCAACCATGTGGAAACGATTCCACATTGTACAAGTGGTACAGCAAGCATTATGTTGGCTGATCAAGACAACTCTATTGTTGTGGTGCCGGGCGCTAACTATAAAGTATCAGTTGAACAAGTCAGACAGGTGCTGGATGAAATCACAGCTGAGGATATCGTCTTGCTACAGAATGAAATACCACTTGAAGTGATTGAATTTGTCATCAACGAATGTCATAAGAGACAGTTGCGTCTTGTTTACAACCCTGCCCCCTTTATACCTCTGGATACCGAATTGTTGAATAAAGTAACTTATTTCACCCCTAACGAGACAGAAGTTGAAGAATTATTTGGTACCAGTTATAAAGACTTACTCCAGCAGTATCGTCGCCAGATGATTGTAACGCTAGGTGAAAAAGGTGCAACTTATTTTGATGAGGAAATGGTTACAGTACCCGCGCACTTACAAAAAGTTGTGGACACAACCGGTGCAGGCGATACATTTAACGGCGCACTTGCAGTCGCAATAAGTGAGAATATGAGTTTGTCAGAAGCAGTGGCATTCGGTAATCAGGCTGCCGGCTTATCTGTGACAGCCCTCGGTGCACAAGGCGGCATGCCGCATAGAAAGGATATGATTGAATGTATCGTACAGGAACATTGAACAGCGAGATTTCCAAAGTGTTAAGTGACTTAGGGCATACTGATGAGCTGATTATTGCAGACTGTGGTCTGCCGGTGCCTGCCGGTGTAAAGAAGATAGATTTGGCAGTTAGTAAAGGCCTGCCTTCATTTCTAGATGTGCTCAGTGAGGTTGAAAGGCATATGGTCATTGAGGGAATGGTCATGGCCGACGAGATTAAAGCAGCGAATACTGATATTCATTTAGCAGTTTTGGAACTCGGTGGTGAGATGAAGATCGAGTATGTGAGGCACGAAGAGTTCAAGCAACGAAGCCGGCAGGCTAAAGCTATTATCAGAACAGGTGAAGCGACACCTTATGCCAATATTATTTTAAGAAGCGGTGTTAACTTTTAAGGAGGTGACAGCATGATTGAAATGTCGCAGATTGAGAAATCATTTGGTGAGAACCATGTATTACGTGGAGTGGATTTCACCCTGCATAGCGCCACTGTCCATGCTTTGATGGGTGAAAACGGTGCTGGGAAATCGACTTTGATGAATATCTTATCAGGTATCCATAAGCGGGATAAAGGTATCATCAAGATGGACGGAGCGGAAGTGGACTATAGTTCTCCGAAAGACTCAGAAGAGGCAGGTATTCAGTTTATTCATCAGGAGCTTAACATCTGGCCGGATATGACTGTGCTTGAAAACCTATTCATCGGTAAAGAAGTGAGAAACAAGTTCGGTATGCTGGATGAGCGTCAGATGACAGCAGAAGCACGCCGTATCTTTAAACGACTTGATTTTAATCTGCCCTTGAACCGTCTTGCAGGTAAGTGTTCAATCGGTGAGCAGCAGATGATTGAAATATCGAAAGCGCTAATGACAGATGCCAAAGTCATTATTATGGATGAGCCGACTGCTGCACTTACCGATAAGGAAATTGAACATCTATTTATCATGATGAATCAGCTGAAAGCAGAAGGTGTGGCATTTGTATATATCAGTCATCGCATGGATGAAATATTTAAGATTGCTGATGAAATTACAGTAATGCGTGATGGCATCTCTGTGATGTCGAAACCTACGCAAGAAACCAGTTATAACGAGATTGTTCAGGCTATGGTCGGCCGCAGCCTGGATCAGCAGTTCCCTGAACGTACGACTATACCTGGAGAGATTATATTAGAAGTGTCTGACTTAACGAATGATGAGTTCGGACTTGAAGGGATTAATTTCAATCTCAGGAAAGGTGAGATTCTGGGCTTCAGTGGTCTAATGGGAGCAGGTCGTACAGAGATTATGCGCAGTCTGTTCGGGATTGATAAGGGACGGAAGAAGGTTACATTGAACGGAAAACCGGTAACAATCAATAGTCCTCAAGATGCTATCAAAAACAGGTTCGGCTTCATTACTGAAAATCGTAAAGATGAAGGTCTGGTCTTGGATGCATCAATCAAGGACAATATGACCCTTGCCAACCTGAAAAGCTTTGCAAAAAATGGGGTTGTCCAGAATAATCCGCTAGAGGAATTCGTGAATGAGATGCAGAAACGATTATCAGTCAAATCAAATAAAGATTTGCCGGTCTCTTCATTATCCGGTGGCAACCAGCAGAAAGTCGTCCTTGCAAAATGGATAGGTAACGGTCCTGCGGTTCTGATATTAGATGAACCGACACGCGGTATTGATGTCGGTGCGAAACGGGAGATATATACTTTGATGAATGAACTGACAGATCGTGGGCTATCGATTATCATGGTCTCGTCGGAAATGCCTGAAATCATCGGATTAAGTGATCGTGTATATGTGCTACAGGAAGGACGTATCACAGGTGAACTGGCGAAAGAACAGATATCGCAGGAGAATATTATGACTCTAGCAACAGGAGGCGTGTTAAATGGATAAATCATTATCACAAAAAAGCAACATTCTGGAGCGGTTAGGACCTCTGCTCGGATTGATATTGTTGGTAATCGTCATCACGATTTTGAACAACAGTTTCATCGCACCTAGCAATATCTTCAATTTATTAAGACAAGTCTCAATCAATGGCCTGATTGCGTTCGGTATGACCTTTGTCATCCTGACCGGTGGTATCGACTTGTCAGTCGGTTCAATTCTTGCCTTGTCCAGCGCTCTGTCAGCAATTATGATGACAAATGGTGTTGACCCGATCCTCGCCTTACTGATTGGTGCGATAATCGGTCTGATTCTTGGGGCCGTCAATGGTGTACTGGTTACTTTCGGCAAGATGGCACCGTTCATCGCGACATTAGCTACAATGACTATTTTCAGAGGGCTCACTCTAGTAGTGACAGATGGGAATCCGATTACCAATCTAGGTGACAGTATCTTGTTCCAGATGTTCGGCAAAGGATACTTTTTAGGCATACCTGTTCCGGCGATTACCATGTTACTTGTGTTTATCCTTCTTTATTTCGTTCTGCATAAGACTGTATTCGGGAAGCACACATACGCTATCGGAGGCAATGAGAAAGCTGCCTTCATTTCAGGTATAAAAGTCAACCGTGTCAAAATAATGATCTACGCTATTTCAGGCTTAATGGCAGCGCTTGCCGGTGCTATCCTGACATCACGCTTGAATTCTGCACAGCCGACAGCAGGAACAGCCTACGAACTGGATGCAATTGCGGCAGTGGTGCTGGGGGGAACCTCACTTACGGGTGGTAAGGGACGTATATTCGGCACATTGATAGGTGTTCTTATTATTGGTGTGTTGAACAACGGTCTTAATTTACTGGGTGTATCATCGTTCTATCAGCAAGTGATCAAAGGTATTGTGATTCTTATTGCCGTGCTGCTTGATAGAAAGAAATAAGGGATTAATCAAACTATATAAAAGGAGTGTTACGTATGAAAAAGTTTTTAGCCATCTTATTAGTGTTGGTATTGTCGTTAGCAGCATGTAGTCTTGAGTCTCCCGAGAAGAAGAAGGGTGATCAGTCAGCTGACAAAACAGAGGAAATGACGATTGGTGTCAGCTTGTCAACGCTGAATAACCCTTTCTTCGTATCAATTAAAGATGCTATTGAAAAAGAAGCGAAGACCCAAGGCTATAAGGTTAAAGTTGTCGATGCACAAGATGATTCTGCCAAACAGGCCAATGATATTGATGACCTGATTCAACAGAAAGTAGATTATTTAATCATCAACCCGACTGATTCAGCGGCTATCGCATCAGCGGTTGAAAATGCGAACGGTGAGAATATTCCTGTTATCACTCTGGACCGTTCAGTCGACAGCGGCGATGTCGCTTCTTTCATCGCTTCTGACAACGTCGAAGGTGGTAAAATGGCAGCTGACTTTATCGTTCAAAAAGTAGGGAAGAAGGCACAGGTAGCTGAACTTGAAGGTGTACCTGGTGCAAGTGCAACACGTGAAAGAGGAAAAGGGTTCCATCAGGTTGCTGATAAAGAACTGCAAGTAGTTGCAAAACAAACAGCTAAGTTCAACAGAGCTGAAGGTCTGAACGTAGCTCAGAATATCCTGCAGTCCAATCCTGACATAAAAGCTATTTTTGCACATAATGATGAAATGGCTTTAGGCGCTATAGAAGCAATCGGTAATAAAGATATTTTAGTTGTTGGCTTTGATGGCAATGACGATGCACTGAAATCAATTAAAGCGGGTAATCTGGATGCCACTATCGCACAGCAGCCAGCTTTAATGGGTGAAGAAGCAGTCAAAACTGTTACATCACTGAAAGACGACAAGAAGGTGGAAAAAGAAGTTAAAGTTCCTCTGAAATTAGTGAAGCAGCAGTAAATGAAGCACCTCCGGCTGACAGCTGGAGGTTTTATTGTGAGTATTTAATGGTTAGTATGAATGAAAATGATAGAGTATGAGAAAATGAAAAATGTCTGGTAAGCAAGTCATTTCGTGCTTCTAAAATTTTCTTAAACAAAAAGACACCCATTCCATTTTAATCAATGGAGTGGGTGTTCTATTATGATGAGATTATTGATCGCCTTTTGCTTTCAGGAAGGTTTCTTGTCGGTAGCTAGGATTTGGATACGTGTAGAACCCTTTACCTGTAGATGTGCCTAAATGGCCTTTGTCGATATATTCTTCTTTCATCAGCTGAGCGAATTTTAGTAGTTCCTCGTCGTTTTCTTCCTGTGCTTTTGTCAAGGTGATGTTGTAGTCCGTATTCAGTCCGATGACATCTAACGCACCGAACGGGCCGACTTTCATACCGGTTGCTGCCATCCAGGTTTTATCGATGGTCTCCGGATCAGCGACACCTTTCACATAGAGGCGTTTACCGGCTTCAAGGAATGGCACCAGGATTGAGTTTAAGATATAGCCGGGCTGTTCTTTCAGCACATGCAGTGGAATCAAGCCGATTGATTCCGCAAACTCCAGCACTTCATATTCATATTTCTTGTCAGTGCCGGCATGCCCCATCACTTCGCCTGTGTTGTTTTTCCAGACTTCATTGGCGAAATGTAACGCCAGAAATTTTTCGGGCCGTCCTGTATATTCAGCGAAGTCACTTGGAATCATCGTTGAAGAGTTTGTCACAAAAATCGTTTTTTCAGGTGCGACTTTCGCCACATTCGTATAAAAGTCGACTTTGATTTTCTTGATTTCAGGGATGGCTTCAATCATCAGATCAGCATCCTGCAGGGAAGTCTCCAGGTCATGCGTCGTAGAGATACGTGCTCTGGCTGCTTGGGCTTTAGTGTCATCATGGAAGAAAGCCGTGTAAGTCGCAATCAGCTTATCCAGTTTGTCGATAGCTGCTTTTTCTGCTTCCTCATTGATATCATAAAGCTTCACATCATAACCAAAGTAAGCTGACTGAAAGGCAATCTGAGTGCCTAAGACACTGCCGCCGACAATCGTAATATTTTTCATCATAACCGTCTTCTTTATTTATTACTAGTTAGTATTATTTCGTTAATTATTATAATCCTTATTGATAAGGAGCTCAAATAAGTTGCTTATGAATCAAATCTCAAAATAGATAAGCTTGCACTGGATGAGAGCAAGCTTATCTTAATGATGCTAGATGAACTGAGTGTCGCAGTTACTTCAGTCGCTGGTAGGCCCCTACCGTTACGGCAAGATCGTAGTAGGCGGCACCGACAGACTTGAAGATAGTGATCTCCAGTGGCTGCTGCGGCAGCGTGCTGATAGCGGCCAGCGGGACAGCCTCACTGAATGAAAAACTGCCGTCCTGTTCTGCCTGAATGAATTCGCCTGCCTCGTGTCTTGCACCCTCGATATCATCGAGGACGATGCAGTCAGCTTGTGTGATCGTCTCGGTATCAATCTCGCGCATCGAGGGTAAGTAGGAACCGACGCCGTTAATATGAACAGGTCTTTTAAGATGGTCGTGACTGAAGACTTTTTCCTCAGAACGGGTGGCACAATTGATGATATCTGCACCAGTCACCGCTTCTTCCGCTGTCTGACAGACAACGATGTCAGCTGTGGTTACCGCCTGTAATCTCGTCTTAAAGGCATGCGCTTTATCGGTTGTTCTGTTATAGAGCTTGATCGTCTGAATATCTCTTACGGCAGTAACGCCGAGCACCTGCTCGAAAGCCATGCCGCCTGTGCCGATGACGCCGAGCACCTGTGCATCTGAGGCAGCTAAGTGATCGGTTGCGACGGCACTCATGGCACCGGTTCTGAGACGTGTCAGATAGCTGCTCTCCAGAGTCGCGACGTGGGCACCATGTGTGAGCTCACTGAGCAGTGTGACCCCTTGCGAGACCGGCTGCGCATTATTCTCCGGGAATATGGAGATAGTCTTCATAATGGAATACATACTTCTCGTATTAATGCAGGGCATATAGAGCATGGTGTTCTCGGTGCCTAGCACTTCAATCACTGTCCGCTCCTTCATGATAATATGCTGGCTCCGGACGTCCTCCAGGACAGCCCGGATATCTTCGATAGCATCCGGCATCTGGTAGACGGACTGAATGGCTTCGTCGTTATAATACTTCATGGCCAGGCTCCTTATGACGCTTGATACTGAGCACAGCGGTGATGGAGATCGCAGCGATGACCATCAGATAGATGGCTACGGGCACGTAGGAGTGATTGAAGCGGCCCATCAAGTATTCTGCGATCATCGGTGCTGTTCCGCCGGCCAGTGCGGCACCGATCTGATAGCCGAGCGTTACACCCGTATAGCGGACTTCCTTGCTGAAGACTTCCGAGAACATCGTGCCTAAAACGGCGGTGATCGGTGACCAGATGATGCTGAGACCGATAATAGTCGCGATCAGCACCATGACGATGGAACGCTGTTCAAGCAGCCAGAAATACGGGAAGCTGTACAGCATCATAGCGGTCGCACCGATCAGGTAGAGCTTCCGGCGGCCGACACGGTCACTCAGTCTGCCGTAGAACGGAATCATCAGGGTTGTCAATATCGCAGCGGCCATGACAATCAGCATGATATGTTCAAACTTCAGATGGAGTGTCGTCGTTGCATAGCCGACGACGAACGTCCCGAAGATATAGAAAGGCGCGGTCTCGACAAATTTCGCGCCGCTTGTGATCAGCACTTCTTTCCAGTGATATTTCAAGGTGTGGAAGAGCGGGACTTTCGGTGCAGTGCCTGACTGCTGAACTTCCTTGAAGGCAGGTGTCTCGTCCAGGCCCTTACGGATGATGAAACCGAAGACTACGAGCACGCCGCTTAAGATAAACGGAATACGCCAGCCGAAGCTGTTGAACTGTTCCTCAGTTGTCAGCGCCGTCATCAGATAGAAGGCCAGTGAGCCGAGCACCATACCGATTGTGACGCCCATCTGCGGCACGCTGCCGAAATAGCCGCGTTTTTCAGGTGGCGCATACTCAGTAGCCAGCAGCAGAGCCCCGCCCCATTCACCGCCGATACCGAGACCCTGTACAAGCCGGCAGAGGAGAAGCAGAAGCGGTGCCGCGATACCGATGGATTCATAAGTCGGAATCAGACCGATGGCCACTGTGGCAACACCCATCAGCAAGAGTGTCATGACGAGTGTCTTCTTGCGGCCCATCCGGTCACCGATATGGGCGAAGAAGATGCCGCCGAACGGCCGGATGAAGAAGGAGAGCGCGAGGCCGAAATAGGCAATCAGATTAGAGACAGTCGGATCGTCCGTCACGAAATACTGCTTGCTGAAGATGACGCTCGCTACGGATGCATAGAGAAAGAAATCAAACCATTCAATGGAGGAGCCGATAAGACTGGCGCCGAGGACCTTGTTCTCAAGTTTCTTGTTCATAGTTATTTCCCCTTTGTTTAAGCTGTATTTAAATTAAATATTATATTTGAAAGAATTTTCTGTCAATTAAATTTTATCGGTTATTCGTTTTATAACGGATTATTTTTTCTTCGGGAGGGTATAATCTCCTGTTATCAAAAGAGAAGGACGGGATGAGATGCACATACAGATTAAAAATATCACACTGAACTATCAGGAGGCCGGCACGGGCAGACCGGTCTACTTCATTCATGGCAACGGGCTGAATCTGTCCAGTCAGTACCAGCTGTACGACCATTTATTTGATGATTCATTCAGACGTATCTATCTGGATCTTCCTGGCATGGGTGAGTCGGAGGCGGATCTATCCATCACGACGACGAATGATATGCTGGATGTCATTATGGCATTCATCGATACACTGACGCCGCATCAGGATATCATCCTGTTCGGTCATTCCTACGGGGCCTATATGTGCTTAGGGCTGATGGACCGCTGGAAGAACCGGATCACGGGTGCCTATCTGACTTGTCCGGTCGTGGAAGGCGAGTACAGTGAACGCAACCGTGAGCCGCTTGAACAGAAGATTGAGGAGCGTGTCACTGTCCAGGCGGATGCGGACTACTACGATGAGTATCTGGCTACGACGGCTGTCATCAACCAGCAGACATGGGAACGGTACCGTGAACAGATCGTACCGGGCATCAAGCAGGCTGATAAGACTTTCATGAAGGAGCTGAGACGAGACGCGAGTGTCTACTATCAGTTCCGCTGTGAAGATGTGATTGATATCGGTGATGATACCGCGCTGCATGTCGTTGTCAGTAAACAGGATACCGTCGTCGGATACAAGGACCAGCTGTCATTCTTCAATAATGAACCGAACGCGACAGTGACGCTTGTCGCGAACGCCGGTCACAATCCGATGATAGAGGAGAAGGAGCTGATTCAGTCACTCGCAGCTGTTTTTATTATGCACCTGAAATAAGCGTTGTGCATATATCACTTTTAGTCTATGATAGTGGACTAGATAGTGATTAAAGGAGTGAATGAATTGAAGTCTTTTTTCTTTAAAATATTAAACGGCATGGCGACAGGAATCGTTGTTGCGCTGATTCCGAACGCTATGCTGGGTGAACTCTTTAAATATCTGGCGCAGCATTATGATATCTTCAATGTGCTGCTGCAGTTTCTGCAGATCTTCCAGTTCTGCGCATCCATTATCATCGGCACGCTGGTCGGCCACCAGTTCAAGATGAACGGTCCGCAGAGCGCTATTATCGGCGGTGCAGCCTTTATCGGTTCAGGGGCTGTCAAGTTTACAGAGCAGGGCGCGATGCTGACCGGGATGGGGGATCTGATCAATATTCTGATTACCATCGCCTTGTCTGTTCTCGTCATTCAGCTGGTCGGTGACCGTCTCGGCACGCTTAATCTTGTCTTTCTGCCGATTCTTGCAGGCATTATACCGGGGATTATCGGTACGCTGACACTGCCCTATGTCAGAATGATCACGGGGACTCTCGGCGAACTGATTCATCACTTTACGACGCTGAACCCGCTGCTCATGTGTATTCTGATCTGTGTTTTCTATTCTGTCATGATGGCGACACCGATTTCCCTTGTCGCTATTGCGACGGTCATCAGTCTGTCTGGACTCGGCAGTGGTGCAGCGAACCTCGGGATTGCGGCCTGCTGCTACACCTTCATCGTAGGGTCATGGTTCGTCAACAATAAAGGGGTCAATACGACACTTGTGATCGGTGCGGCAAAGATGATGATGCCGGTCTATTTCAGAAATCCGGTCATTATCGTGCCCCTGATACTGAATGGTATTGTCGGCGGTCTGATGGCCTACTTTATGGGCATCCAAGGGACTCCGATGTCCGCAGGTTTCGGTTACACGGGTCTGGTCGGACCGCTCAATGCCCTGCCGACGATGGAAGGGAATGCCTTGCTCAAACTGTTGCTCGCTTACTTGGTCGTGCCCCTGCCGGCCGCGATTTTCTTCCATTATGTACTGAAGAAGTTTATTCCGCAGTATCAGAATGAAATTTATAAATTTGAACCGGAAATTTAAAAATCCAGCCGAGGCTGGATTTTTTATTTTGCATTTATTATGGAAGTATTTAAATGTCTGAAAATTGCAACGAATTGTATTGTATCTTCCCTGGCTGGATTGTATAATTAATCCAGTAAATGAAAGGGGATGTCATCGTGCCTAAAAGAGGTCTGTTCAGTTTAGTAATGCTCATTGTCTTGTTATTTACCTTAATACCTGCGCCAGTTTCGGCGAAGGAAGATTTACTGGATACTGCGAGAAAAAGAGGGGAATTAAGAGTGGGCCTCGCAGCCAACGCCGCGCCTTTTGAGTTTGAGCGGAATGTCAATGGTAAGAATGAATATGCAGGAATCGATATTTCACTCATCGAGAAAATAGGGAAGGATCACGGCCTGAAGATCAAGATAGTCAATATGACATTCGACAGTCTTCTCGGTGCCCTGAAGACCGGGAAGATTGATGTGATCGTCTCAGGAATGACCCCGACCCCTGAACGGCAGAAGAAGGTGGATTTCTCTGATAACTACCTGTTTGTTGACCAGAAAGTGATTGTCAAGAAGAAGGATAAAGACCAATACACTTCCTTCGCTGATTTTAAGGGTAAGACCATTGCGGTACAGAAACAGACGGCACAGGAGGAAATCGCCCAGAAGGAGATTCCGGATGCCAGTCTGAATGCCCTGACACGGACGCCTGATATCATCATGGCGGTCCAGACCGGGAAAGCAGAAGCGGCCGTGATTGACAGTGTCATCGGTGACGCCTACCTGACCAAGAACAAGGACCTTACCTACGCCGATCTCACGTTCGATGACGGCAAGAAAGAGACGGCAGTCGCTGTCCCAAAAGGCAATCCGAAGCTGCTGGCAGCCATCAATGCATCCATCAAGGATGCAGAGGAGAAGGGGCTGATTGAGGAATATCAGAAGCAGGCCAACAAGGATATGTTTGATGACGGGACATTTCTCAATAAATACGGTTCCTATTTTCTGCGCGGAATCGGTGCAACAGTGCTGATTTCACTGCTGGGTGTCATCTTCGGTTCACTGTTCGGCGGCATCTTCGCCTTTATGAAGCTCAGTGCGAATAAAGTGCTGAGAGCCATCGCCTGGCTCTATATTGAATTCATAAGGGGGACACCGCTCCTCGTCCAGTTGTTCCTTGTCTACTTCGGGACGACGGCGGTGCTCGGGCTGGACCTGTCCGCTTTCCTCTGCGGTGCTATCGCGCTGATCCTGAACTGCGGCGCCTATATCGCTGAGATTATCCGGGCGGGCATTCAGGCGGTCGACAAAGGCCAGATAGAAGCCGCGCGTTCACTCGGACTGAGCCACGCCCAGGCGATGAACAAGGTCATCATGCCGCAGGCCGTCAAGAATATCCTGCCGGCACTCGGCAATGAATTCATCACGGTCATCAAGGAATCTTCCATCGTCTCGGTCATCGGGGTAAGCGAACTGATGTTCAATGCGCAGGTCGTGCAAGGGGCGTCTTTTGATCCGTTCACACCGCTTGTCATTACGGCCGCTGTCTATTTTGTGCTGACGTTTGCGCTGTCCCGACTGATCAACCTATTTGAAAGGAGACTGAGTGTCAGTGATTAATGTGAGAGAGCTTCATAAAAGTTTTGGTCAGGTGGAAGTACTGAAAGGAATCAACCTGGAAGTCAATGAAGGGGAAGTGGTCGCGATCATCGGTCCGTCAGGCAGCGGCAAGTCAACACTGCTGCGCTGTCTGAATCTGCTTGAGGTCCCGACGAGCGGCGAGATTGTGTTCGAGGGCAACGTGCTGAACGACAAGAAGACGAATATCAACCTGCACCGCCAGAAGATGGGGATGGTGTTCCAGAGCTTCAATCTCTTCCCGCATAAGACGGTGCTCGACAATCTGACGATGACTCCATTACTGCTGAAAAAAGGCAACAAGGCTGACCTCGAGGCATTCGGCCTCGAGCTGTTGGACAAAGTCGGTCTGAGGGATAAGGCGGACCGCTATCCGTCGCAGCTGTCAGGCGGACAGAAGCAGCGCGTCGCCATCGCGCGCGCCCTGGCGATGAATCCTGACGTCATGCTGTTCGATGAACCGACGTCTGCGCTCGACCCGGAGGTGGTCGGTGATGTGCTTGCTGTCATGAAGAATCTGGCGCGTGAAGGGATGACGATGGTCGTCGTCACACATGAGATGGGCTTTGCCCGTGAAGTCGCAGACCGGGTCATCTTCATGGATAAAGGCATCGTGCAGGAGGAGGGACCGCCTGCCCAGCTCTTCGGCAACCCGCAGAATGAACGGACCCAGCGTTTTCTGTCAAAAGTACTCTAAAAAAATCCAGCCTCGGCTGGATTTTTTTATTTCGGATAATCGTGCAGGAAACGCTCCAGCCGGTCACAGGCTTCGACGATCTCCTCCATCGTACAGGCGAATGACAGGCGGATATAGCCTTCACCGAGGTCTGAGAAGGATTTGCCGGGTACCACCGCCAGCTGCACGGCTTCAATCAGCTCATTGGCGAACTGAAATGAGTCAGATGAGTAGGCAGAGATATCCGGAAAGATGTAGAACGCACCCTGCGGCTTGATGACCGGCAGTCCCATCTTCACCAGACGGTCGTACAGATAGTCACGGCGCTCGACATAAGCCGCGTTCATCCTCTTGACGTCCTCCTGACCGTATTTCAGTGCACTGATGGCGCCGTACTGCATTGGTGTCGCGACGCAGATGGAATTGTATAGATGCACGGTCGTGACATGTTCCAGCAGTTCGGCCGGTGCGAGGACGTAGCCGACCCGTGCGCCGGTGATGGCATGCGATTTGGACAGGCCGCTGACGACAAAGAGCTGCTTGCGTACCGCCGGAAACTCCATGAATGAGTGATGGGGGCTGTCATAGACGTTCTCTGAATAGATTTCATCCGTGATGATGAAGATATCTGTCTGACTCAGCACATCGACCAGCGCGCTGATCTCGTCATATGAATAGGTGACGCCGGTCGGATTCGTCGGATAGTTGAAGATGATGGCTTTTGTTCGTTCGGTGATAGCAGCAGCGACCGCTTCACCCGTCGGTACAAAATGACTGTCTGTCGTATCGATATAGACCGTCTCCGCGCCCAGCAGTTTGATGACCGGCTCATAGCCGAGATAGGTAGGTACGGGCACCAGCACCTCGTCGCCGGGATTGAGGAGGGTCCGCAGTACATCATCTATGGCTTCAGAGCCGCCGTTCGTCATGAGGATTTCAGTCTCAGCATCATAACGGACGTTCAGCCGGCGGTAGATATCGTCCGATACCGCCTCGCGGAGTTCCAGCAGCCCTTTGTTATGGGTATAGCGCAGCTGATTCTCTTCAATCGCCTTGATCATCGCTTCTTTGATATAGCTGGCCGGCATAAATCCTGACTGGCCCAGAGTGAGATCCACACAGTTATCATAGCGGGCCACCTTGTTTGAAAACTGTCGTGTACCCGGTACTTCCAGCTGCGAGACGTAAGCATTAATTTCCTTCATCAAAAAAACCTCTTTCATAATCCGAATTTTCTGAATATAATATATCTTAACTATAGTTTCTTTAACTGTTTAAAGCAACGTTAAATTGACTATTGTATATATATTAAATAGAATGTATAGTTATTACAAAAGTTTTTAAGGAGGGTGGGATATTGAACATGAAGAAGAGTATTACCTTGATACTGGCGTTACTGCTGGTGATTGCAAGTCTGCCGCTCTACAGCGCATTTGCTGCAGACGATCAGCTTGACGTCATTAAAGAGCGGGGCGAGCTGCGTGTCGGTTTATCGGCTGACTATGCACCGTATGAATTTGAGAGAACGGTGAACGGCAAGAGGGAATATGTCGGTATCGATATCGAACTGGCCAAGAAAATAGCGAAAGATTTAGGAGTGGAGCTGAAGATCGTCAATATGCAGTTTGACAGTCTCCTCGGTTCACTGAAGACGGGCAAGATTGATGTGATCATCTCGGGGATGAGCCCGACGCCTGAGCGTAAGAAAGAAGTCGATTTTACGGATGAGTATATGCAGGTTAAACAGCGTATGGTCGTTCAGAAGAAAAATCAGAGCAAACTGAAGACAGTAGAAGACTTCAAGGGTAAGGGGATTGCCGCACAGAAACAGACGACACAGGAAGAGCTGGCGCAGACAGAGCTGCCTGAATCCAATCTGACCTCTCTGACGCGTCTGCCGGAAGCCATCATGTCACTCAATACAGGTAAAGTGGAGGGCGTCATTATGGAAGGCCCTGTTGCAGATGCTTATCTGTCACAGAATACGCAGTTAGCCTATTCAGACCTGGAATTCGGCAATGCTGATAAAGGGACAGCCATCGCACTGCCGAAAGATTCACCGAAGCTCCTCGATGCGTTGAATGCTTCCATCAAAGAGGTGAATGATCAGAAGCTGATTGAAGGCTATAAAGAAAAAGCAAACGAAGCCATGTTTGATGACGGCTCATTTTTAAGTAAATACGGCATTTATTTCCTGCAGGGACTCGGTGCAACGATTCTGATTTCGTTATTGGGCGTTGTCTTCGGTTCACTCTTCGGGGGCATCTTTGCCTTCATGAAGCTCAGTACGAATAAGATTCTGAAGGCCATCGCCTGGGTATATATCGAATTTATCCGCGGCACGCCGCTCCTGGTTCAGGTGTTTCTGGTCTATTTCGGTACGACAGCAGTACTCGGACTTGATTTATCCGCATTTGTCTGCGGGGCGATTGCACTCATCCTGAACTGTGGTGCCTACATTGCCGAGATTATTCGTGCAGGAATCAAGGCAGTGGATAAAGGACAGATGGAAGCGGCGCGTTCGCTCGGACTTAGCCATGCCCAGGCGATGAACAAAGTCATTATGCCGCAAGCCATCAAGAACATCCTGCCGGCGTTAGGTAATGAATTTATCACTGTCATCAAGGAATCTTCCATCGTCTCGGTCATCGGGGTAAGCGAACTGATGTTCAATGCGCAGGTCGTGCAAGGGGCATCGTTTGATCCATTTAAACCGCTCTTGATTGTGGCGATCGTCTACTTCTTACTGACATTTGGTTTATCACGAGTGATGAACTTATTCGAAAGGAGAATGAGTGTAAGTGATTAATGTGAGAGAACTCCATAAAAACTTTGGACATGTTGAAGTGCTGAAAGGGATTAATATCGATGTGCAGGAAGGGGAAGTGGTGGCCATCATCGGACCTTCCGGCAGCGGCAAATCAACACTGCTGCGCTGTCTGAATCTGCTTGAGACACCGACAAGCGGTGAGATCATTTTTGAGGGCAATGTCCTGAACGACAAGAAAACGAATATCAACCTGCATCGCCAGAAGATGGGGATGGTGTTCCAGAGCTTCAATCTCTTCCCGCATAAGACGGTGCTCGACAATCTGACGATGACTCCATTACTGCTGAAAAAAGGCAACAAGGCTGACCTCGAGGCATTCGGCCTCGAGCTGCTGGACAAAGTCGGTCTGAGGGATAAGGCGGACCGCTATCCGTCGCAGCTGTCAGGCGGACAGAAGCAGCGTGTCGCTATCGCACGTGCACTGGCGATGAATCCTGACGTCATGCTGTTCGATGAACCGACGTCAGCGCTCGACCCTGAGGTGGTCGGTGATGTGCTCGCTGTTATGAAGAGTCTGGCGCGTGAAGGGATGACGATGGTCGTCGTCACACATGAGATGGGCTTTGCAAGAGAAGTGGCTGACCGGGTCATCTTCATGGATAAAGGCATTGTCCAGGAGGAAGGACCGCCTGCCCAGATCTTCGGCAACCCGCAGAATGAACGGACACAGAGCTTTCTATCCAAAGTATTATAAATTCAGGCACAACGCTCCGGCGTTGTGTTTTTTTGTGGTAAAATAGTTGCATTGATTTGGAGGTGAGTACATGTCTCAAACGCTGAAAGAGGAGATCATTGCGTATAGCAAGACGATCGGCATCGATGCCATCGGATTTACGACAGCGGAGCCGTTTGAAGAGCTGAGGCCGAAGCTTGAAGCATATTATGCGAAGGGCTATGCTTCAGGCTTTGAGGAGTCAGATATCGAGCTGAGAATCGATCCGAGGAAGTCCATGGCTTCAGCTGAATCGATCATTGCTATAGCGGTGGGTTACCCTAACAAACTGCCCGGCACACCGAAAAGTACCCGCGGAGAGCGACGCGGCATGTTCGCGCGGTCATCCTGGGGGATGGACTACCATTCCCTGCTCAGGAAACGGCTGCAGCTACTGGAAGCATTCATCAAATCGCGTCTACCAGAGGCGGAGTGTCTGTCAATGGTCGACACCGGTGTATTAAGCGACCGGGCTGTAGCGGAGCGCGCGGGACTGGGCTATGCCGCGAAGAATGGCTTTATTCTGAATAGGAAGCTCGGGACATGGACGTATCTCGGTGAACTGCTCACCTCCATCAAGCTGCCGCCAGATGCACCTGTCCTGGACAGCTGTCTGGACTGTACCATCTGTATAGATCGCTGCCCGACCGGTGCTTTAGTCGGTAACGGCCAGCTTAATTCACAGAAGTGCATCAGTTTTCTGACGCAGACGAAAGGCTTCTTGCCGGATGAATATAGAAGCAAGATCGGGAACAGATTGTACGGCTGTGATACATGTCAGCAGGTCTGTCCGAAGAACCGCGGCATCCATACGACCCATGACGACATCATACTGGAACCTCTTAAGCTGAAGCCGTTACTTGAACCGCTCCTGACTATGAGCAATAAGATGTTCAAGAATGAATATGGTCATCTGGCAGGGAGCTGGCGTGGCAAGAAGCCGGTCCAGCGCAATGCGATTATCGCGCTTGCCCATTTTAAGGAAGAGAGTGCAGTGCCGACACTGAAAGAAGTGGCTGTGAAAGATGAGCGTCCGGTCATCAAAGGAACTGCATACTGGGCGATCGGTCAAATTGCCGGGGAAGCGGAACGCCCTTTCTTGGAGGAAAGATACAGGATGGAAGAAGACGCAGCAGTCAAGAATGAAATATTAAAAGGATTAGAGGAGATTACACATGTCAATTAACGTCGTGCTTTATCAGCCGGAAATTCCGGCCAACACAGGAAATATCGCCAGAACTTGCGCCGCAACGGATACGACGCTGCACTTGATCCGTCCGCTCGGCTTTTCGACAGATGACAAGATGCTGCGCCGTGCGGGCCTTGATTACTGGAAATTTGTCAATATCATCTACTATGACAGCATCGAAGAGTTTTTTGAGAAGACAGCGGGCGGCAATTATTACTTGCTGACGAAGTTCGGTCAGAAGCCGCATACGACGTTTGATTACTCAGATACGACTGTCCAGCATTATTTTATTTTCGGTAAAGAGACCACTGGCCTGCCAGACTGGGTAAAAGAAAAGTATATGGATACAGCGCTCAGAATTCCGATGAACGATAATGTACGTTCACTGAACCTGTCGAACACTGCTGCCATCTTAGTCTATGAAGCACTGAGACAGCAGAATTATCCAAATCTGAAATAAGAGGTGTAGATATGAATGAAGTCATCAGACAGTTAATGAATCATCGCTCCATCCGGCAGTTTACTGACGAGAAGCTGACAGGAGAGGAAGTACGGAGATTGGTGGAGGCCGCTCAGATGGCCTCAACATCCAGCTACCTGCAGGCCTACTCCATTATCGGCGTGACCGATGCTGATAAGAAGGCAGCCTTACGAAAAGTGAGCGGTCAGACCTATGTAGAGGACAATGGTCACTTGTTTGTATTTGTTGCAGATTTCTACCGCCATCAGCTGATGAGCGAAGAACTCGGCGCAGATATCAATGACTATTTAGGTGCGACAGAAAGTTTTCTGGTAGGGACTGTAGATGCAGCACTTGCCGCGCAGAATCTGGCGGTCGCAGCGGAAAGTATGGGACTTGGCATCTGCTATATCGGCAGCCTGCGCAACGATATGCAGCAGGTGATTGATATCCTGAATCTGCCGGAACATGTCTATCCGCTTTTTGGGATGGTTGTGGGTCATCCTGCTGACTCAGGCAGTCAGAAAGAACGGCTGCCGTTTAAGCATATCTATCATGAGAACGGTTATGACAGCAGCAGCTATGCTGAAGAGATTGCAGGATATGACGAGGAGATCGCGGCCTATTACCGGGCACGGACGAATGGTAAGCGGGCTGATAAATGGAGTGAGCAGGTCGTCGGAATGCTGAGTGAAAAGACCCGGCTGGATGTAGATGACGTGGTGAAGAAACAAGGATTCCTGCAGCAATAAAAAAAGATTGGCGGAGAGCCAATCTTTTTTTATTTTAAGTTTTTAAGCTCTTCGTCGCGGATGCCGTATTGAGATTCACGACCAGCTGTTAACATTGCAACGATGAATGATAAACCGACCATGCAAATTAATAAAGTGTTCATAAGGGAAGGACCTCCTGAAATATAATTACTTTTATTATATACCATAACAATTAAGAGTGAAACCTTATGTTTCAATGATATACTAATAAGGGTATAAGTGAATTATTAAAAGTGGACTCAGGAGGAAAACATCATGGCAATGAATTTTAAGATTTTTGAAACTGAGGGTATCGCTTCTCAGTATGCGGCAGATATCGTAAGAAAACAGTTCAACAATAACCCGACTTCAATCGTTGTGTTTGCACTGAACGATGAGCAGGATCATTTCTACCGTGAATTACATGAAGAGATGGCGACTTATCCAGTCGATGCGAGCCAGATTCATGTATTCGATTATGATAATGCTGGGGCTGAATTTCTGAATATGGGCATCGTCAAAGATCAGCTGCATAGTGTGAAGAAAACAGTGAATATTGATGAAGAAATTAAAGAGAAAGCCAAGACAAAAGAAAACAAAGGTAAACTGACTATGTTGGTAGGGACAATCAATACAGATGGCACAGTCGGTTACCGTGAAGTGAATTCTGATTCAGATAAGGGTCTGCTCACTGCACGCGAAATCATTCTGTTAGTGACAGGTGCAGATAAAGCGAATGTTGTCTCACAGCTTTACAGCACAAGTGAAACCAATACAAACTTTGAGGCCGGCAATCTGAAGTCACACCGTATGTCGACAGTCATCTTAGACTGGGAAGCGGCACAAGGCCTGCCAGCAGATGTACGTGAATATTATTATTCAGTGTTCTCATAAGATAAAGCGCACCAGCTCGTGATGAGCTGGTGTTTTTTAATTGAGGGAGAAAATAATAGAGGGTTGAGTGGCGCGCCCGGCGCCACTGGGGAGCGGCAGGCAGCTTGAGTGGCGCGCCCGGCGCCACTCGGGAAGAGAAGACAGCTTGAGTGGCGCGCCTGGCGCCACTCGGGAAGAGAAGACAGCTTGAGTGGCGCGCCAGCCTAGTCTCAGGGAATAAGTGATTCGTCTGTCTTATTTGCCAGTATGCGTTGCAGCGTCCGCCAACAGACTTTGCCGTCCATCCATTCATAAGCGGTCTTAGTCGTCACAGGTCGGTCAGCCCATATATAACGATAGACTTTGAGCTGATGGCTGACAACTTGATGCGCATTATAGACCTGGCCACACGCTGAACAACCATATTGGCGCTGGCTTTTCTTGATGAGCGGCTGATGACATCTCTCACAGTAGATGCCTTTAGAGACTGAATCGTAATCAATCTCAAGCTTTCTGTCGAAGTCATTGGCTTGGTTCAATGAAACAAGATAACGTGCTAAGTCATCACGGGGCGCTCGGCTAGCTATATAGGGTGCGAGCACGTGCTGATAATTACCAGGCACAAGGACATCACCGTCTAGCAGCAGACCGCTTATTTGCTGTTTGCTGTTGACAAAGAACGGCATAACCTTCACCTCAATCGTGCTGTCATAGTCAGCAATCAGTTTGGACATCAGCCGCCTGATTTTACCGAGCTGTGTGTGCAGTGAGGTCAGTATCTCGCCGGACTGCCGGTAGAAATGGCCATTCTGATAGATCAGATCCATACTGTAGTTCTTGATTTCAAGGACGATGACAGTCTGATCAAAAATAATAAGGCTGTCAATCTGCAGTTGCTCAAAGTCAATATTCAGTCGTAAATCACAAAGATAAAGGCAGCTGGAGGACGTGAATAAGTCGGTCAGCCAGTGGTCAGCCAGAGATTCACCGCTGTAACCTTTCTTCATTCTTTCCTGTCTGTCAATCGTCTCAACGCCAAAGGGATAACGATATTTCAGCATTTCATAGCTTAAATATTGATGAATGAGGGTACGAGAATGGTAGATGATCATGAGGCGCTCCTGGATGTATTTGACATTTCCAATATATCCCTTAATGAGCAGCCTGACAAATTTTAAGGAGGACTATCCATGCACAATCCAGAAAATGAAATGGTTGAAGATTTCAGTGATGTTGTAGAACTCGGAAAAGAAATGGAACAGATTTCAGAGCAGAATGCTGAGGAGCATAACTTCAACGGTACACAAGATGAACGCGAAGACAGCTGATGATTCAGCTGTTTTTTTGTGATGAATGTCCTTATTATTTAATGTAGAATAGAAGTATCAAAACATTAAGGGGAGAATAACATGTCTGTAAGAATTGAACACGATACATTTGGTGAAATCGAAGTACCTGCTGAAAAATATTGGGGCGCTCAGACGCAGCGCAGCAAGCAGAATTTCCCGGTCGGTAAAGAAAAGATGCCGATTGAAGTCATCTACGGCTTCGCACATCTGAAACGTGCGGCGGCAGTCGTCAATAAAGAACTGGGTAAATTATCTGAAGCGAAAGCAGCTGCAATTGTCAAAGCCTGTGATGATGTACTGGCAGGCAAACTGGACGAACATTTTCCGCTTGTCGTCTGGCAGACCGGCAGCGGTACGCAGAGTAATATGAATGTCAATGAGGTCGTCGCATTCGCTGCGAACCAGTATCTGGCTGAATCAGATTCTGAAGAACGTATTCATCCGAATGATGACGTCAACAAATCGCAAAGTTCAAATGATACTTACCCGACGGCGATGCACATTGCCCTTTACAATGAGATTGAAGTGAAACTCATGCCGGCACTTGACCGTCTGCGCAACACGCTGAAAGACAAAGAGGAAAAGTTCGCGCATATCATCAAAATCGGTCGTACTCACTTACAGGATGCGACACCTTTAACGCTGGGTCAGGAAATCTCAGGCTGGCGCTACATGCTCGACAAATGTGAGGAACTGCTGAACACAGCTAAAAAAGAACTGCTGAATCTGGCGATCGGTGGCACTGCTGTGGGGACTGGCATCAATGCGCATCCGGAATTCGGTGACCGCGTGGCCGCACAGATCAAGGAGCAGACGGGTTATGACTTCGTTTCCTCCCCGAACAAGTTCCATGCGCTGACGGCTCATGATGAAGTGACCTTCGTGCACGGGGCCTTGAAGGCACTGGCAGCAGATTTAATGAAGATTGCGAACGATGTACGCTGGCTTGCGTCAGGTCCGCGCGCAGGTCTCGGTGAACTGTCGATTCCTGAAAATGAACCTGGTTCTTCAATCATGCCGGGTAAAGTCAATCCGACTCAAAGTGAGATGCTGACGATGGTCGCTGTACAAGTGATGGGTAATGATACAGTGATCGGTATGGCAGCAAGTCAGGGTAACTTTGAGCTGAATGTCTTTAAACCTGTCATCATGTATAACACGCTCCAGTCGATTTATCTACTGGCGGACGGTATGAACTCATTCAATGACAACTGTGCAGTCGGAATCGAGCCGATTGAAGAGAATATCACGAACTATCTGAACCAGTCACTGATGCTTGTGACTGCCCTTAATCCGCACATCGGTTATGAGAAAGCAGCTTATATCGCGAAGACCGCCCACAAAGAAGGCCTGACATTGAAAGAGTCGGCCCTGAAAAGCGGTTATCTGACAGAAGAACAGTATAATGACTGGATCAAACCGGAGGATATGATTCATCCGAAATAATAAGTATGAAGCAGGGAAGAGGTAGATTATGAAAAGAATAGGTTTAGTGGATATCGGTTCAAATACTATCAGATTAGTCATCTTTGAGTACTCTGAAAAAACAGGGCTGATTGAACTGCAGAATATTAAAACACCTGCTCGCCTTTATCAGTATCTGGATGCCGACAAAGAAATGGCTGCAGAGGGGATCAATGTCTTATGTGATACCCTCGAAAGCTTCCAGAAAGTAGCGGACAAGTTTGATGTGGAAGCATTATATCCTGTTGCGACAGCGGCCGTCCGGCAATCAAAGAACATCACGGAAATCATTGATAAAGTGGTGGAACGTACCGGAATCAAGATGCGCATTATCTCGGAAAAAGAAGAGGCTTACTTCGGCTACTATGCAGTCGTCAACACGCTTGATTACGAAGACGGGGTCACCGTCGATATCGGCGGCGGCAGCACAGAAGTCACTTATTATGAGGATAAGGAACTGAAGTTCTCGCACAGCTTCCCGTTTGGTGTCGTCACCCTGCAGAAACTATTCTTTAATGGTAAGGCTCATAACGATTCTGGTGCTATCGAAGAGGCCGGAAAATATGTCAAGGAACAGTTGCGGTCACTTAAATGGCTGGGTAAGCGTAAAGTACCTATTATTGCTATCGGGGGATCTGCACGTAACTTCGCACGTATCCATCAGTCTCTGTCTGAATATCCGATTGCGGGTGTCCACGGTTATTCCATGTCGAAGCAGGATATCGAATATGTCTTCAAAAAGCTGATCACCTCGACGATGGAACAGCTTGATGATCTCGATGGTCTGAGCAAGGACCGTCAGGACATCATTGTCCCTTCAGGCATCGTCTTCACGACGCTTTACGAGGAAGTCAATGCCACTGAATTTATTTTCTCACGTAAAGGTCTGCGTGAAGGCATCACGATGTCTATTATTGAGGAAGACTACAAACATCCTTTTGATAAGAATGAAGTGTTTAAAGAGAGCCTGCGCAATCTGGCTTACAGCTACAACATCAAGCATGAAGATGCATTGCAGCGTCGCAAGCTGGCAGAAATGCTTTATTTTGAGCTGGAGAAAATGGATCTCATCGCGGGCGATAAGCAGCAGAAGAAACTGATGCTGCAGGCAGCCTATCTGTTCTATCTGGGCAGTTATATCGATTCTGATGCATCCAGCCAGCACACGTACTATATCATCTCAAACTCAAGTCTGAACGGCATCGCTCATCGTGAGCGTGTTAAATTAGCGCTTCTTGCAAGCTATAAAAGCAAATCGCTCCTCAAGTTCTTCATGGATGAGACAGGCTGGTTCAGTGATAAGGAAAGAGGGGAAATTCAGGTGCTCGGCAGCATTCTGAAGTTTGCGCATGCGCTGAATGTCAGCAATACACGCGTCGTCACCGAGTTATATATGGAACAGGAGAAGGAGCATGTGAACCTGTATATCCATTATTCGGGCGATCCGATTGCGGAGGAATATCAGGCAGAGCGCCAGAAAAAGCACCTGGAAAAAATCACTAAGTCAAAAATTAACATCATCTTTACAGAAAATTTACATTAGTCCGTTATAACTGTATAAGTAAAGGTTATAGACATAGTTGAGGTGACTAAAATGGAAACGAACAAAAAGATGGATTTAAACAATAAAGCATATTATAACAACAGAGAAGTTAGCTGGGTCGCTTTCAATTATCGAGTCATCGAAGAGTCAATGGACATGAAGAATCCGTTGCTTGAACGTCTTAAGTTTTTAGCTATCGCATCATCCAATTTAGATGAGTTTTTCATGGTGCGGGTAGCCGGCTTGAAAGATCAGGTGAAGCTGAATTTCACAGAGCGTGAAAATAAAACGCAGATGACACCGACTGAACAGCTGATTGCTATCGATGAGAAAAACCGTGAAAATGTGCGGATCCAGTATAAACAGTATCATAAACTGCTGAAAGAACTAGAAAGTTTCCAGGTCTTCTTCAAAACCCCTGATGAACTGTCTGCTGAGAACTACGAGTTCATCAAACAGAAATTTGAGTTTGAAATCCTGCCGACACTGACCCCTCTCGGGATTGATGCGTACCGCCCGTTCCCTAAATTAACGAATAAGTCGCTGAACATCTTTGTGGATGTCAAGGATGCGACGGGCGCTAAAAAATCTGCCATCGTACAGATACCGGCGCTCCTTAACCGTATCATCGAAATCAAGGATGACCAGCGCCGCGTCTATGTTCTGCTAGAAGATATCATCACTCACTTCATCGGCCGCTTATTTGCAGGTTATGAAATTCTGCGGACGTTCACTTTCAGAATCACGCGTAATGCCGATCTGACGATTCATGAAGACGGCGCGGAAGATCTGCTGATTGAAATCGAGAAGTTCCTTAAGAAAAGAAAAAGTGGGGCTGCGGTACGTCTGGAGATTGATGTACGGCATGATCCGACCATCAATGGCTCCTTTTTAACTCAGGAACTGGATATCGAAGAACGGGATATCTATAAAATTGATGGCCCGCTTGATTTAACGATGCTCTTCCAGTTGGCGGGCATGATCGGCAAGAAATACCCGCAGCTTGAGTTTAAGCCGTTTGAAGCAGCACCGCCGCTTGCATTGAAGGAGCAGAATGTCTATCAGACAGCGAAGGAACGTGATGTTTTCTTCCATCACCCGTATGAATCATTCCAGCCGATTGTGGACTTCATTAAAGAAGCTGCAGAAGATCCGAATACACTGGCCATCAAACAGACGCTGTACCGTGTATCCAGCGATTCACCGATTATTGAAGCGCTGAAACATGCGGCTGAATCAGGCAAGCAGGTGACGGTTTTAGTCGAACTGAAAGCGCGCTTTGATGAAGAGAACAATGTTCACTGGGCGAAGATGCTTGAAGAAGCGGGCTGTCATGTGATCTATGGGATGACGCATCTGAAGACGCACAGTAAAATCACGCTTGTCATCAAACGCGAAAACGAGGAACTGGTCCCTTATGTTCATCTCGGGACAGGTAACTATAACGATAAGACCGCTAAAATCTATACAGATATGGGTATCATTACAACGAATAAGGAAATCGGTCAGGATGCCATGAACTTCTTCAACTATTTAAGTGGCTACTCTGAGAAGCCGGAGTACAAGAAGCTGCATGTGGCGCCGTTTGAAATTCGTGATGAGTTCCTGGATCATATCGACCAGGAGATTGCCTCTCATCAAGCCAATGGCAACGGTCTCATCATCGCCAAGATGAACTCCTTGACTGATAAAGCAGTGATCAAGAAGCTGTTCGAAGCGAGTCAGGCAGGGGTTAAGGTCAATCTGATCATCCGCGGTATCTGCTGTCTGAAGCCGGGTATTCCAGGGGTCAGCGAGAACATCCGCGTGATCAGCATTGTCGGACGTTTCCTTGAGCATTCCCGTATTTATTATTTCTATCATAACGGCGAAGAAAGAATGTATCTCTCTTCAGCAGACATGATGACGCGTAATATGATCAAACGGGTCGAGATTCTGTTCCCAGTACTTGATGAAGTGATTGTGACCAGACTGAAAGATATTCTGGCGCTGCAGTTGAATGATAATCTGAAAGCACGGGAGCAGACTAATGAAGGGGTCTATGAATACGTAAGGAACGATCTGGAGCCGACTAACTCACAGGAGAAACTCGTGCAGGAAGCGGAACAGTATAAACGCAGCCTCGTCAAAAAAGAGGTGGAGCCGCCGAGACCGATGATGTCTAAGCGTGCCCGCTTATTTGACCGTGTGCGTGCACGTATCAGAAGAAACTGAAAAATCAGTGCAGCGAATTCGCTGCACTGATTTTTTTAGAGGAATTCAGCGACGTCTGAAACAGCAAGACGTGACGTCTCACGTGCTTCTTTAGCCTGTTTTCCGACCGGTATGAGCATGATCGGTAAGTAGCGGTCTTCAATATCGAACGCTTCGATCAGAGCGGTCCGATTAAAGCCCCCGATCGGACAGGTTGATAATCCAGCGAGTGTAGCGGCGTTCATGAACTGCATCGCGGCAAGTGATGCATTCAGGACACCTGCTTCAAACGCATATTCAGGTCGTGAATGCGCGCCAGTGATCTGTCCGGCGAGGCGCTCCTTGAGTTCAGGTGTCATACGTCCAGCTTCGACATCTGGATTAAAGACGGCATCAATATTTTTCTCCGCCTGTTTATCAGCGAGAACGATGAGTGTCGCGCTCGACTCAGTGATCTGACGCTGGTTGAATGCGAGAGGCAGCAGTTTCTCTTTGGCGTCATCACTATGAACGACGATATATTTCCAGTGCTGCAGATTCCACGCAGAAGGTGCACGGTTTGCTTTCTCCAGTAGATCGATGAGTTCTTCTTTTGACAGTTTGAAATCCGGGTCATATTCTTTGACCGCTTTTCTATCTGTGAAAATATTTAAGTCTGACATAATGTTCCTCCTTTTAATTAGCACTTATATGTTAAGTGAAAGAAGGTCAAAATGCAATTTTACTGTTTGAGTTCTGCCTCTACACGTTCATTCGTAATCGGATGGACAAAAGTCAGCTTATAGCCGGTCAACTGCAGCTGGCGTAATTTGGAGTCGCTATACAAAGGATCGCCGAGAACGGGATAGCCGATAGCTGCGAGGTGGACACGGATCTGATGCGTCCGGCCGGTATCCAGTTTCAGTTCAACTTCAGTCACACCGTCGCCGAGCACATGTGAATCGATGATATGTGTGACGGCATGCTGACCGCTGTCGGACACGCGGCGTTTGTTCGGATGGAATTTATCCTTGCCGATAGGCAGTTCAATGGTCTGTTTTTTCAGGGGCAGCAGACTGCGGACTTTCGCTTTATAGGTTCGGGTGATGTCGCGCTGTTCGAGCATGCGGTCCAGTATCTTCTTGACCAGTGGATTCTTGGCGACAAGCACGAGGCCCACTGTCTCCTGATCGAGACGATGAATCGGTTCAACATAATCTGATTTCAGCGTATAGACAGCGTGGTTCAGCAGGGTATTGGTCTCCATCATATCGTTTGGATGGGTCTTGACACCTTTGGGTTTAACCAGTATCGCCAGGTATTCATCTTCGTAAGCCACTTCACAAAGTCTGAAGGACGATTTGTACTGACTTTTCTCCTCTGGCAGTGGCAGCATCAGCTGGTCATCTGTATGAAGAATCGAGCGGAATGTAGCAGGTTCGTTATTAAGCATCAGTTCTTTGGACATGCGCAGTTCATGCATCATTTTTTTAGGTAGCACCCAGTGTTTCAGCAGTTCTTCTACTGTCATGCCGTCAAATGACGAGTTGATTGTGATATTCATTGTTGCCTCCATTATATGTTTAGCGACTCCCTGAGTCGTGTATAATACTTATTATAGAGCAAACGAAGGAGTATGAACATGACAGAGGAACTTAACTTAGAGAATTTCAATAAATCAATTGAATCACGTCTGATGACATTTGATGATATAGATGAAGTCATCAAGCTTCAGGAGGTCTGCTTCCCCGGCATGGAGCCCTGGAAAAGGGAGCAGCTGGAATCCCATTTGAATCTTTTCCAGCGCGGACAGGTGGTCATTGAATATGAAGGAACTATCATCGGTTCCTCTTCCAGTCTGATCATCAATTTCGACGAGTACGATGACCGTCACACATGGGATGATATTACAGACAAAGGTTATATCACCAATCATAATGAGAACGGGCACAATCTTTACGGCATAGAGGTGATGGTGCATCCGGATTTCCGCGGCATGCGTGTCGGCCAGCGTCTCTATGAGGCACGCCGTGAAATTGCCTATGAACTGAACTTGAAGAGTATCATCATCGGCGGCCGTATTCCTAACTATCATCTCTATAAAGATGAACTATCCCCGCGTGAATATGTCAATGATGTGATGAAGCGCAAGATCAAGGACCCGGTCCTGACCTTCCAGTTTATGAACGGCTTTACGTTGATGCGTATCAATCCGGGCTATCTGCCTGATGATGTCAAAAGCAGTAAGTACGCGACACTGATGGAATGGAACAATCCTGACTTTGTGGCGAAAAGCAATCTTCATTTCAAGACCAGCTATCCGGTCCGTATCTGTACGGTCAACTACATGATGCGTAAGATAGATTCATTTGAAGAGTTTGCGAATCAGATTGAATATTTCGTCGATGTGGCTTACGATGCGGGCAGTGACTTTGTTGTCTTCCCGGAACTGCTGACGACCCAGCTCATGAGCTTTGACGAGCGACGCAATCCGGCTGAATCGATTCGCCATCTGACTAAATATACGGAGCAGTACATCGAGATGTTCAACAGCTTCGCGATGGGTTATAACATCAATATCATCGGCGGTTCCCACTTCGTCGAGGAAGACGATGAAATCTACAACATCTCCTACTTATTCCGTCGTGACGGCTCAATTGAGAAGCAGTACAAAATCCACGTCACACCGAATGAACGTCGCTGGTGGGGCATTTCACCAGGTAATAAGGTGGAAGTCTTTGACACGGACTGCGGGAAGATTGCTATCCAGATCTGTTATGACAGCGAATTCCCTGAAATGGCACGTATCGCGACGGAAAAAGGGGCGAAGATCATCTTCACGCCGTTCTCTACAGAAGACCGTCAGAGCTACTTACGTGTGAAATACTGTTCCATGGCTCGTGCGATTGAGAACCAGATCTATACAGTGACAAGCGGCACGTGCGGCAACTTGCCACAGACTGAAAACATGGATATCCAGTATTCAGCGTCAGGTATCTACACACCGAGCGACTTCGGCTTTGCGCGTGACGGTATCATCGGTGAGACAGGTGAAAATGTGGAGATGGTGATGATCGGTGATGTTGACCTCGAAGTGCTGCGCCGCGGCCGTGAAGACGGCACAGTGCGCCAGCTGCGTGACCGTAGACATGACCTCTATCACATTCAATATAAGAAATAAGGTGAGCGCATGAAATCAAAGACAGCACTGTTAAAAGAAATAGCAGAATTTCTGAATGAGGAAACAGAAGTTCAGTCAATGCTGTTGGGTGCGCTGAAACGGCTGGTCGAAGGCAGTGATTTTTCGACCGGCTGGATTTTTTTTATCGATCAGGACGGTCACCATCAGCTTGTCTCTGATTATGACCTACCCCAGGCGCTTGAGCGGAATCACTGCCATTATATGACGGAAGGCCCTTGCTGGTGTGTCTCAAGGTATCATCAAGGCAAATTGACGAAGGCCTCGAACATCATCACCTGCTCCCGAATCGTTCAGGCGAACCGCAAATTCCCGTCTGAAACAGGGGGCATCACGCATCATGCCACTGTGCCGCTGCAGTCCGGACAGGAGAAGTTCGGCCTGCTGAATGTCGCCACACCTCATAAGGAAACGTATAGTGCAGAAGAATTAGAGCTGCTGGAATCAGTCGCCTTCCAGATCGGCAGTGCAATCAAGCGGATTGCGCTGACGGAGAAGGAACGGGAGATTGCGCTGACGAATGAACGCAATCGCCTGGCACGTGACCTCCACGATTCTGTCAATCAGATGCTGTTCTCACTGAAGCTGACAGCCCATGCCGCGGGGGCTCAGACGGAGGATGCCCGCTCGAAGATGGCATTCTCCATCATAGAGGAGACGAGTCAGAATGCCGTCAATGAGATGCGTGCACTTATCTGGCAGCTGAAGCCTATCGGGCTGGAGGAGGGGCTGACCCATGCCATCCGTCAGTATGCCCAGGTGCTGAATCTGGAGACGACCCTCCACGTAGAGGGTCTCGTACAGTTTGATAATAAAGAAGAGATTACTATCTTCAGAATCATCCAGGAAGCGTTGAACAATATCAGAAAACATGCTGAGACACAGCAGGCGGTCATCACAATCAGTGCACACTCTGTTACAATAGAAGATAACGGCAAGGGCTTTACTGTCAGTTCAGCCAGTCAGCTGCCGACACATGGACTTGGCAATATGCAGCAGCGTGCAGAGTCGATAGGCGGACAGCTCCTGATTGACAGCAGTAAAGCAGGAACAACGATTACACTGCAGCTGAAAGGATGAGACCATGACGACACTTGTACTCGTTGATGACCATCATATTGTCAGACAGGGTCTGAAGTTTCTGGTGGATTCGATGACAGATTATGAAGTCATCGCAGATTTCAGTGACGGTCAGGAAGTCATAGACTACCTGGCAGAAGGCGTGCATCCGGCATGTATTCTGATGGACCTTGTGATGCCGCGTATGGATGGAATTGAAACGACTAAATACATCAAACAGCATTATCCGGAGATTAAGATTCTCATCTTATCCAGTTATATTGACGAGGAGCATGTCATCGGCGTCATGGAAGCAGGGGCAGATGGCTATGAAATCAAAGATGCTGAACCCGGTCAACTGATAGAGACCATCAATAAAGTGGTGGCGGGGGAAAGATACTTCCATCCTTCAGTCATGACAGCAGCGGAGGCGGCAGTCTCATTGCCCCATCTTAGGAACAGACTGTCTAAACGGGAACTGGAAGTACTGGAAGAGATGACAAAAGGTCATACAAATAAGGAGATTGCGGATATTCTGTTCGTGTCTGAAAAAACGGTCAAGACACATGTCAGCCACATCTTCACGAAACTTGAGGTGACGGACCGTACGCAGGCCGCTATCTATGCGATGACTTACAACTTAATCAATAAATAAAGCGAAGATGACGTGTCATCTTCGCTTTATTTTAGCCGTTGAAATGCCAGCCTTGATCATTGTGATAAATCATCTGTCTGGTCATGCCGCCATCAACTGTAAAGACCTGACCGGTGATAAAGCTTGCTCTGGCTGAAGCAAGGAATAACATCATCTCAACGATATCTTCTGGTTTACCGACGCGTCCGGCAGGGTGCTGCGAGTGGTTCGCCCCTGAAAATTCAGATTCAGCCGTATCAATCCAACCCGGCGCGATGGCATTGACTCTGACATTCAGGCTCATGGCCAGTGCGTGCGTCAGACTGGTGAGGCCGCCTTTCGCTGCTGTGTAGCTTTCCGTCTGGGACTGACTCATAGCTGCACGTGTAGAAGTGATGTTGATGATGGAACCCTCGGCCGTGAAATCGTCCTTGAAGAGCTTACTGAGATAGAACGGCGCGGCGACACCGACCTGCTGGGCGTACAGAAACTCTTCATAACTGCAATCATCAATGCCTTTCATCAGCGGCAGTGCGTTGTTGATCAGAACATCGATCGCACCAAAGTCCTTCACCACTCTGTCGTGGAACTGGACGAGTGTCTCAGGCTGACTGATATCGCCTGTAAAATACCCGTTCTCCTGAATATCTATGACAGCGACCTCAGCCGCTTCCTGTCTGAAGCGTTCTGCGGCAGCACGTCCGATTCCTGCTGCGCCGCCTGTAATGACCACTACTTTATCTTTGAACATCTGTATCTCCTCCTTCCGGCTCAATGTGTACGATGGTCTCGATGGAGCCGAACTGTTCTTTCATCCTGGACTCAATGGCTTCAGCGATATCGTGACTCTCTTTGACAGTGAGGAGGGAATTGACTGTCACGGTGACATCGGCGAATGTGATGACGCCGTGGTTGCGACCCTTTAAGTCAATTACCCGGATGACGCCGGGAATCGTTGTGACCAGGCTCTTCATGTCGGTCAGCGTCTCGACATCAAAGCCGTCTGTCAGGGTGATGGCCGTATCCTTGAAGATATCGATGGATGTCTTCATGATGATAAGACCGACAACGACAGCTGCGATGGTATCCAGCGTATGGAAACCGAGCATCACGCCCAGGATGCCGGCAAGGGTGCCGAAGCTGACAAGCGCATCGGACAGGTTGTCGTACGCAGCTGCCTTCAGTGCGCTGGAGCCGACTTTTCTGGCGAGATTACGATTGTAGAAATAGACCCCTAACATCAGAATTCCGGAGAGCAGTGCAACGAGACCTGCCTCAAAAGTAGGGGCTGAATACTCGCCCTGAATAAAGTGAGTGATGCCTTGCACAATGACTTGAACTGACACGGCGAACATGATGAAGGACGCGATCAGTGATGCAATAAACTCCGCACGGTAATGACCGTAGTTATGGTTGGAGTCTGCCGGCCGCATAGAAATAGATAGTCCGATGAGTAAGGCGATAGAGGAGATGACATCTGTCGCGTTGTTAAGACCATCCGCCACGAGGGCATGAGAATCATTGAGATAACCGAACACCACTTTCAGGATGGTCAGCAGAATATACATCATGATACTGACGCGCGCGCCCTTTTTTGCCTGTTCCAGTTTATCTTTAATATGCATACAATCCCGCCTTTAGTTAGAATACTTCATTATTATGACGCAAAAGCCTGCTGATTTCTACAATAGAGAATACAGCCCGTGACAGCGTGAAAAAAGAGGGCATCATCATTTGAATTGCGTGACTAATCTGTCAATTTACAGAGAATGGACACATATCGGCAAAAGAGCATAAAATGAGTATTTTTTTCTTTTAATTTTTTGTAAATTATATTAAGATGTTAAAGTGACTTATTGAGATGTGTATTATTTCAATTTAATGTTATTAACATTTAATGATGAGTAAATATATAAAAGAAAGGTCGAATGGAATGGATAAACAAACTTTTACAGATTTACTGCAGACAAAATTTAAGATGGTCAGAATTGAAGCTGGCTATACACAAGATACCATGGCTCAGACGATCGGTCTTTCAAAGAAAACATTAGTGCAGATTGAGAAAGAACGTGTCCTGCCTAACTGGACCACATGTGTCTCATTATGTGCATTGTTCCGCGATTCAGAAGTGCTCCAGACAACACTTGGCGGCGATCCGCTTGAAGTGGTCCAAGTGATTTCGCGTGGTGCTTGTGCATATCCGCAGAACGATAACTTAGATGAGCTCTGGTGGGAAACGAGACGCGAAGAAGCAGGTTTTACTTTACAGTTCAACAAGATCTCAAATCTTTACCGTATTCTTGACCGTTCTAATCAGCCGCTCTATGGTTCTAATAAAGAACGCGAAGCTGAAATGTTCTTCTCTAAGAAGACAGCTGAGCAGCTTGTAAATGTTTAAGCAAACGTCATGACGTTTGCTTTTTCTTATAAAGGAGGAGCTTTATGCAGTCAATACTACTTGTTCTCTTTATGGGTCTGATTGGTGCTGTCATCGGCGGATTCACGAATTATATTGCGATCAAGATGTTATTCAGACCTTACGAACCTGTCTATGTGCTGGGTCGTCAGCTGCCGTTCACACCGGGGCTTATTCCGAAACGCCGTCATGAACTGTCCCAGAAAATAGGTGAGATGGTCACCCGTCATCTGCTGACGCCTGACGTCTTCAAGGAAAAGATCATGACCGCTGAAACACGTGTCTTCTTTGAAAGATTGCTGAAAGAGCAGCTCGGGAACTTGAAAGATCAGCGGTACACGATCGGTTATTTAGCTGAGCGCTTTAACCTGGATATTGACAGCCGGCTGAACCACATGCTGGAAGAGAAAATCAAGGCAGAGCTGACCGCTGTCGCTGACCAGTATGCCGGCACCGCGCTAAGTCAGCTGCTGCCTGAGCAGACCCAGCTGGCACTCACTGAGAAAGTGAATCGGGCTTCTGATGTGCTGCTGGAGAAGTTTCAGGTGTATATCGCTTCAGATAAAGGCTATGACGATATCCTGAACATGGTTGAGAATTTCTTCACGCAAAAAGGTAAAATGATCGGTCTGCTGCAGATGCTGATGACACCGGACGCTATTGCTGAGCGCGTGCAGCGAGAGATGCTGAAGCTGACAGAGGAAGAGAAGATCAAGGCCATCATCCAGAGTGAAGTTGATAAAGAATATAGCCGTCTTATGCAGACCGCGCCTATTGATTATATTTCGGAAGAAAAAGTCCGTCTTCTGATCAACCGTTCCGTCGAGACGATCAAAGAGAAAATCAATATCGAGTACTATACACGCACGCCGCTCTATGAGCTGTTCCCCGAAGCATTCCGCTATGCAGAAAATGAAGGGATGGACCGGCTGCTTGACACAGGACTGGCACGCGTGGCAGACAGCATGCCCGCCATTCTTGACCGCCTGCATATCGCAGAGCTGATCAAAGACCAGATCGACCGTTTCCAGCTGTCATTTATTGAAGAGCTGGTCATCGAAATCGCGAGTAAAGAGCTCAAGCTGATCACGCTGCTCGGCTTTTTACTGGGGGGCATCATCGGCCTCCTGCAAGGTGTCGTCGCCCTCTTTATTTGATCCTAATCAAGTGATTATCTTCCTTAAGTATGTTAAATTAGAGGAAACAGTTAGTTAAAGGAGAATTAATATGTCAGTTAATATTTATGATGATGCAAACAGATTGGAAAGCGCACTGCGCCAGAGCGAAGAGTATCAGGCGGTTAAAGCGCAATTAGAAGCGGTTAACAGCAATGAGGAATCGAAAGCCATCTTCGCAGATTTCCGCAGCATCCAGATGACTTTACAGGAAAAACAGATGAGCGGTGAAGAGATCACAGAAGAGGATATCGCCAAAGCGAATGAGCTTGCGGGCAAGATTGAGCAGGATGAGAACATCTCAAAACTCATGCAGGCTGAACAACGCATGGGACAGGTCATCGAAGACTTGAACCGCATCATCTTAAAACCGCTACAAGACTTATACGGGCAAGACAACCAATAAACATGTAGAAAATAAACGAAACCTTGTTTTCGTTTATTTTTTTTAAAGAGGTAAGCCATGAAACTATATTTGAAGAATCAGGAAATGGAGCATGATCTCCTCTACCTGCAGAACATCATCAACCTTTATTATGAAGACTCTTTTCTCTTGGTAGGAGAAGGGCAGCATGAACTTGCCTTCAAGGTGACAAAGGAAGAAGGCGTCACGGTGACGGGGCATCTGACGATAGACGGGGAAGTCTATACAGCGACCGCAAAGCGGACAGGCCAGGATAAGAAGACGGTGAAACAGGCCGTTGCGGAGACGCTTGTGACGATGCTGACTGCCCATACAGGCATCACGCAGAGCTGGGGGATTCTCACAGGCATCCGGCCGACAAAGCTGTATCACCGCCTTTACCGTCAGGGACTCTCACATGAAGCCATCAGCAGCAGACTGACGCAGGATTATCTGATCAGCCAGGAGAAACTTGATCTGATGAAGTCAATCGTTCACACTCAGAATGAAGCGATACCCGATCTATACGAGCTGAAGCGGGAAGTGAGTGTCTATATCGGCATCCCCTTCTGCCCGACGAAGTGTGCCTACTGCACATTCCCGGCCTACAGTATCTTGGTCCATAAGAATGATGTCCCGGAATTTCTGGTGGGTCTGCTGCATGAAATCGCTGAAACAGGTCGCTGGCTGAAAGAGAATGACATCAAGGTGACGACTATTTATTTCGGCGGCGGCACACCGACATCCATCACACCAAAAGACCTCAAGATGCTGCTGGATCAGTGCTATGCCTCCTTTGATATGTCGACCGTCAGAGAAGTGACGGTCGAAGCGGGACGTCCTGATACGATTGATGCGGAGACGCTTAAAGTGCTGAATGACTTTGACATCGACCGCATCAGCATCAATCCGCAGAGCTTTACAGATGAGACATTGAAAGCGATCGGCCGTCATCATTCTGTCAAAGAGACAGTCGACAAATTCAAGCTTGCCAGAGAATACCAGATGAATAATATCAATATGGACCTGATCATCGGGCTGCCGAATGAGGATCGTACACATGTGGCGCATTCCCTCGCTGAGACAAAGAAGCTGCGACCGGAGTCTCTTACGGTTCATACTCTCAGCTTCAAGCGCGCAAGCGAGATGACCCGCAACAAAGAGAAATATCCTGTGGCGCCGCGTGATGAGATCATGCACATGATGAATATGACCCGGCAGTTCGCTGCTGAAGAAGGCTATAAACCCTATTATTTATACCGGCAGAAAAATATTCTCGGCAATCTTGAGAATATCGGCTATGCCATTGACCAGGAATATTCGCTTTATAACATCCTCATCATGGAGGAGGTTCAGACGATCATCGGCATCGGCTGCGGTGCTTCCTCTAAATTCATTCATCCCGAGACGGGCAAGATCGAGAATTATCTGAATCCGAAAGATCCGAAGAGTTACAATCAGTCATACGCGCACTATACAAGCGAAAAAATCAAAAAGTTGAATCATCTCTATAAAGTCGAAGACTAATCTTCGGCTTTTTTATGTTTCGTCGTCTTTTTTATTGTAAAATAAAGTGAAGTCACTAAACGAGGTAGATCAATGATTAAATTTATTCACTGTGCAGATTTACATTTAGATGCGCCATTCCAGCTGAGTGGCTATGTCTCAGAAGCCATCATGTCAGATATTCACCGCGCCAGCTTTGAAAGCTTCAGTACGCTGATCAAGGATGCGATTCAGCAGGAGGTTGACTTTGTCCTGATCGCTGGAGATGTCCTGGCTGCGGATAATCAGACACTGAGAACGACCATCTTCCTGAAGAAGCAATTCCAGCGACTGAAGGATGCAGGCATTTATGTCTATATCATTCTGGGTGAGACCGGTCTGCCGCTGCGCCCGGTAAGCTGGCCCGATAATGTCATCATCTTCAATGATCAAGTCGAAAGCTATCAGTTTATTACGAAGTCCGGTGATACGGTCTATATCCACGGCACAAGCAGCGGTCATGATATCAGCTATTTTCCGACGAATCAGGTTGATAAGAGCATCCATATCGGAATGCTTTACGGCGAACTCGGCCGTGATTTCGAACAGGAAGCCCTTAACGAGAAGCTCTATCATTACTGGGCGCTCGGCGGCCGTCATAAGAGACAGCTGGTCAGTGAGATGCCTCATATTCACTATCCGGGCAACATTCAGAGCTATCTGCCTGCTGAAACAGGTCGTAAAGGCTACTTGATGGTGGAAGGCGACCATATCGAAATGAAAGTATTATTCGTCCCCGTCCAGCATATCATCTTCGGTCAGTATGAAGTCCGGGTAGAAGATCTGTCGAAGAATGGTCTCCTCAAATTACTGGAAGAATTTAAAGGGGAGCACCGGCCGGACGGCAAAGGCATCTACCAGATTGAACTGATCAATCAGGAGGAGCAGCTGATCACGCCGAAGAGACTGGCAGCGGTCAAGCGCCTTGTGCAGCAGCACGAACGTCATGATCATGTCTTTGTCTGGATCGATAAACTGACAGTGGAGCAGGTTGATACGACGACCCTGCACCGGGAATTTGATGCAGCGATGATAGAAGACGATGCCATGTTCGATCAGGCGATGCAACCGCTGTATCACGATCTGGAGATGAGCCGTTTTCTTGATGATTATACGCAGATTGACCGGGTCGCCCTGATTCATCAAGGGGAAAGAAAGCTGAAAGAAAGGCTGAAGAGCGATGAAAATTAAGAAGCTTGAGATATACGGCTTCGGCCGGCTGGAAGAGCAGCAGTTCAATCTGAATAGAAACTTCACTCAAATATACGGTGAAAACGAGACCGGCAAATCAACGATGCAGACTTTCATCCATTCACTGCTGTTCGGTTTTGGGCGGACAGAGAAACCGCTGTATGTCCCGCGCTTTACGAACCAGTACGGCGGACATATGGTGATTGAGGACGCTGGTTCTGAGCTCCATATCGAGCGGGTTTACCGCGGTGGCACAGAGCAGCTGACAGTTCTCTATAACAACAGCCCGAAGGATGGTGAATGGCTGCATCAGAAGTTCAACTTTATGACGGATGCTGCCTATGAGAGAATCTTTTCATTTGATGTCCTGGGTCTGCAGCAGGTGCACAAGCTGACAGAAGAGAAGCTGCAGGATTATCTGATGCAGGCAGGGGTCTTCGGTTCTACTGAATTCTCAACGCTTGAGACGGATCTGATCAAAGAAAAGCTGCGGCTTCTGTCACCGGATCATTCTGAAGGTGAGCTGAGCGATCATATAGCGGAGATTCTGAATCTGCAGCTGCAGATCAGGGATGAGGAAGTCAAGCTTGAGCAGTACGAGCAGCTGACGGCAGAACAGTTTGAACTGAAGCAGAAAATGGACGATATCAAGACACATATCCAGCAGCTGACGAAATTGCAGCAGATGAAGCAGAAAGAGATGATCTTTCATCACAGTGCCAAGGAATGGAAACAGCTGGAACTGAAGCTGAATATTGAGCCGCTGGTCTTTCCAGATCATGGGATTGAACGCTACGAAGGCTTAAAGAAACAGCTGCAGGCCGCAAGACGGGATATCGCCCTCTGTGAAGAGAAAATCAGTCAGCTCAGATGTGAGAACGCGGCCATTGAGCGACTTGCTGCGTCTGATTTTGCAGCAGCAGAACAGCTGCTGCAGGAAGAGCCGCAGATTAAAGTGCATCAGAAGAACCGCGAGATGCTGGAACGGGATATCGCTGACAAAGAAGCGATATTAGAGAGATTGCAGCATGATATCGGCTGGCAGGAATATCATGCGGTCACGATAGACGAAGCGCTGAAGGATCATCTGATCTATGCTTTGTCAGATAAAGAGCAGCTGAACCTGAAGGCCGCTCAGCTGCAGCGTGAAATCAGTCAGCTGTCTCGTGAAGAAGAGCTGAATGCAGATAAACTGGCAGATATCACACCGCATATCGTGACCGATGAACTCTTCAGAACAGGTATCCAGCTTTCGGAACAGCGACTGGAACTGAGCCAGAAGACAGAGCTCTATCATAAACTTGAATCTGAGCAGCAGCGGACAGCAGAGATTGAAGAGCAGAAACGGCAGAAACTGAATCTGATCTATCTGCTCGGTGGACTGGTCGGGCTCGCGACTGCGGCCTATCTCTTCTACCTGCAGTTTTACATTCCGGCATCCATACTCTTTTTGATACCGATTATCATGATGATCTTATTCTTCCAGAACAAGCCTGTTCCAAACAATCAGAACCATATCATGCAGGACGAGATCAGCCAGCTGGAAACTTCAATTCAGCATCTGCAGTCACAGCTGGATGATCAGTTTGATCTGGAAGGTCAGCGGGCTCTCCGTGACAGACAGCTGCGTATTCTGGATGAGAAGGCAGCGCTTGGACGTAAAAAAGAACAACTGCAGCTGCTCCTGACTGAAGAAGAAGCGGCGCTTAAAAAAGTGAATGATACATTGAACAGAACGAAGAGCCTACTTCAGCTGAAACTCAGTTACGAAGATTCACTGCTGCCGGATGCGTTCCGGACCATCTACCGTCTGCAGCAGACCTATCAGCAGCTCCTCCAGCTGAAGGCGTCATTGAGCGCTGAGCAGCAGCAGCTTGATCACTTCAGCCAGAAGGTGAATGCCTTCAGCCTGGTCTCATCTGACGTGGCCCTCTCAGTCGTCTTCGCAGAACTTGGCGGCCTCGTCAAAACAGAGATACGCAACCGAAAAGAACAGCAGCGCCTGACAGAGCAGTTACAGCTGGCTGAAAAAGAACTGGCCACTTTGCAGGAAGGCTACAAAGAAATGGATACAGAACTGAAGCAGCTGTTCGATGAAGCAGGGGCGGCGGAGGAGTCAGACTATTACAGACAGTTTGAAGCATTCACTGAGTATCATCAGAATCTGAACCGCCATCATCAGCTGAGTCAGCTGCTTGAAGAGGAGAACTTCACGTATGAAATGAGCACCCAGCTGGCAGAGCAGACATCTGAAGATCTGCGGCTCATCGAAGGACGTATCACGGATCAGCTGAAGGAATATGAACAGACATTAAAAGAGCGGGAGCATGAACACTATCAGATTGAGCAGATGATGAAAACAATGGAAGAGGACACCACGCTGTCAGAGCTCAACCATCGTTATGCCATTGAACGTAATATCGTCAATGAGCTTGCGCTTGATTACAGTGCCCTGCATTATATAGAAGTACTGATTGATGCACATCATCAGAGAATCAAGGGAGAGCGTATCCCGAACATCATCCGTAAAGCTTCAGAGATCTTCACGCTGCTGACAGAAGGGCGCTATATCGATGTCATCTATCTGGATGCACTGCTCGTCAAGCATAAGAACGGGCAGATCTATCATCCGACCGAGCTGTCTCAGTCGACGAAAGAGTTGCTTTATATTACGATGAGACTAAGCCTGGTCGATCATCTCAGATACCTCTATCCATTTCCGATTATTATTGATGATGCATTTGTTCATTTTGATAAGCATCGTAAGGATAAGATACTGGAGTACTTAATGCAGCAGCAGGATAATCAGTACTTGTATTTCACCTGCAACCGCTCGACGAATATACCGGCCAAGCAGACAATCGTACTTGAGCGCCACGAGAAGGAGTTAAAATAATGAGAACAATTGAAACATTGAAACCCGGCGAATCGGTCGAAGCATTTTTCCTGATCCACCGAGCTGTCCAAGGGGTGACCAATCAAGGAAAACCGTACCTGACCTTATATCTGAAGGACAAGAGCGGTGATATAGAAGCAAAAGTCTGGACGGTTACAGAACAGGATATCAAACTGCTGCAGCCGGAGAAACTGGTCAAAGTCAAAGGCGATGTCATTGATTATCGCGGCCGCAAGCAGATGAAAGTCAATCAGTTCCGCTTAGCGACAGAAGAAGATGGCATTAAGCTTGAACATTTCCTGGAAGCGGCGCCCGTCTCTGCCCAGGAGATGTCCGACCAGCTGATGACCTATGTCATGGATATAGAGAATGCCAATCTGCAGCGCATCACCCGTCTGTTACTGAAGAAATATCAGCAGGAATTTCTGGTCTTTCCGGCAGCAAGTTCCAACCATCACAATTTTGTCTCCGGTCTCCTCTACCATGTGATGACCATGCTTAAGCAGGCAGAAGCTCTGTGCGCAATCTATCCATCACTGAATAAGAGTCTGCTCTATGCGGGCATTATTCTGCATGACATGGGAAAAGTGAAGGAACTGTCCGGTCCTGTGGCGACGAGCTACACGGTGGAAGGCAATCTGCTCGGTCACATCTCCATCATGAGTGATGAAGTAGCGGAGATGGCGCGTGAGCATGGAATTGAAGGTGAGGAAATCATGCTGCTGAGACATCTGATTCTCGCGCATCACGGCAAACTGGAGTATGGTTCACCTAAACTGCCGATGGTCAAAGAAGCAGAGATCCTTCACTTCATCGACAATATCGATGCCCGTATGCAGATGTTTGATAAACATCTGAAGAAAGTGGAGAAAGGGCAGTTCTCAGAACGGATATTCGCGCTGGAAGGCCGACAGTTCTATAAACCGCAGACACTGGAATAAAAAAATGCTCTGATCTTGAGGATCAGAGCATTTTTATTACTGCTGTGAAGCTGTAGTATTGAGGATTTTCTCATCAATGATTTTCTTCAGGTCTTCATCTTTATAATCGACGTTGTAGTCTTTTAAGAGTTTTTTGTAGGCATCAATCATCAGCTCAGGTTTTTCCTGTACTTTAGTCTGACGGATCTTCTCTTTTAAGGCCTCTTTCTGCTTAGCGAAATCATCCTGTTTTTCTGCTTTGATGATGTGGTAGCCATAATCCGATTTAACAAGACCGGACATTTCGCCTTCTTTCAGCTTGAACAGCGCTTTCTCGAATTCTGGCACTGTATCGCCTTTAGCGACATAGCCGAGTTCGCCGCCTTTTTCTTTTGTACCGGTGTCACCGGACTCTTTTTTAGCCAGGCTTGCAAACTGTTTTGGATCTTTTTTCAGCTGCTCGAGAATTGACTGTGCTTTCTCTTTCGCCTTCGCATCCGATAAGCCGGAAGGATCAGATGAAGATTTCACTTTAATCAGAATATGAGAGGCTTTTTTGACGCTGTCTTTCACTTCGTCGTCAGAAACTTTCACCGTGTCGTTCATCAGCTGTTTCTGATAAGCCTCTGTCAGACGGGACTCTTTATATTTGTCTGCTGTCATACCAGGTGACTGCTGCTGCAATAAGGCTTCGAACTGCTCTTTGCCACCGTATTTCTTGATTTCAGCATCGACATCGTCCTTGATTTTCTGCTCATCTACTTTCTTGCCGTACTTATCTTTCAGGATGTCATTGAGTAGAATCTGGAAGGCATTCTTCGCGATTTCTTCTTTGCCGATCTGATCGATCACATGGGTCGTTGTGACGTCTCCCGCCTTAGAAGTGATTAAAGTCTTGCCTTCATCGCCATTGCCGCAAGCTGTCAGTCCAAGTACTGAAACAGACAGGAGGGCTGGTACTACTGCATTTTTTAGTTTCTTCATTGTCAATCTCCTTTTCTTTGCTCATTCTAGCATAGCATTTCATTATGAAAATATCATGAAATTATATGTCGAACTTCGTGAGTAACTCCAGGCCATGCTTCCGTTCCTCGACGAAAGAGCAGTTATGAGAGGCCAGCAGATACTTCATATAAATGAAATCAACAAATGACAGACCTACATTCATTGAGAATAGAAACAGAAAATAATGTCCGTATAGCGGATACCACACTGCAGCGGTCAATGTCAGTGCTGAGATAATGATAAACGGCATTACGAGTGTAATGAGAAAGCGCCCTTTACTGATGGGGTGGTTGAGCCTGATGTTCAGGATCGGCAGAAACCCCATTGCTGTGACTTTCTGGATGATGATAGAGCCTAAGTCATTCATGAACATGATGATGTGACAGAATTTGTGTAACGGATAAACAGCCAGACATGCCCCGACAAACAACAGAAAATACTTGTCGCTGAAGTGATCGCTGACAAAAGAACTGAAAACCTCAAATGAAACAAGGAAGGTGATGACAGTGATGAGAAATGAAGTGAAAATCAATCGCTGACGGCCATACGTGTGTTTCAGGTTGAGTTTCTTAGTACATGAATACATGAATAATGCTCCTTATCAGTCATATTATCTTATGCATTATGCCTCACTGTCCTCATTTTCGTCAAGCAGTATTTCGAGAAGGTCATGATGGCTTTTATCCAGCTGCTCGATAAAGTCCCGGCCATAAACCTGAGAGACAATATATTTCAGGTCGCTGAAAGCGGGCATCGTCAGCATGACCTTCTGATATTCTAAAGCGGCATCATGCAGACGGTCGTCCGTATTCTCGTAGTTCTTATAGGTTTCGTATAGAAGCTCCTTGCCTTTTTCAGTCAGTTCAAGATATGTATTACGTTTATCCGACTCGCTTTTCGGCATCCGTAAATAGCCGCGCTTCTCGAGATTCTTCGCAAAGTTGAAGACCGTTGAGACATGCATGACACCGTACTGGGAGACCTGTGAAATCGTTGCTTTTTCCAGATTGCGGATAATGACGAGGATATGATGTTCGTTGATGTTCAGGTCATATGGTTTGATCCAGCTCTGCCAGTCCTTTTCGACCGTCTTCCATAAAGCTTTGCTCAGCTGAGAGACATGATGAGTAAAGAGCATTTGTTCGATGATTTCGCGGTCACGCTGCAAAAAAATTCCCCCTTCAATAGGTCATAGAGAAAGCATGATGCGAGGACATCATGCTTTAATAAGTGCAATTGATTTATTTTAACATAAGGCTATTTTTTAGAGAATGTTTCTTTTGCTTCATCTGCACGATTTTTGACATTTTCGACATTGGACTTCAGATGTTTGATGTTCGGCTCAATGTCGCTCTTATAATTGGCAATCATTTCTTTGACTTCAGTGCCCAGTTCTTTGATGAGCTTCTGGCTTTCTTCTTTCGTCTGCATCGCATAGTTCTTCAGGTCACCGATTTCTGTCTTCAGCTGCTTAACCTGAGCCTTGGCATCAGTAGAATTCGCCATGAAATTACGCTGTACTTCAGATCCAGGCTTGGCTGCGTTCAGCAGTGCAGTCGCAGCACCTGCTGCAAGTCCGACCGTAAAGCCGGCAGCAATATGTGTGATTTTCATAAGATGATTCCTCCAATTGGTTTTCCTTAGTTATACCCCTAATTCTGACTATCAAGCATTCTTTATTTGCTCAGCGAGTGCAGTCATGGCGTCAGCGTCGAATGCATCGCTATGCGTCTGCCACTTGTAACCGAAGCCGTCGATATCGTCCTGATAACGCGGCATGATATGGAAGTGGAGATGGAAGACGCTCTGGTCGGCGAATGCACGGTTATTCTGCACGATGTTGATGCCGTCAGGTTGCAGGGTGGCATCTATCATCTGTGCGACTTTCTGGACGGAAGTGATGACCTGGGCCAGCACTGCAGGTTCTGTCTCGAGCAGATCCTGACTGTGTTTCTTAGGGACGACAAGCGTGTGCCCTTTAGCGACCTGTGAGATATCAAGGAAGGCATAAGTATACGCGTCTTCATAAACCTTATAGGACGGGATGGCACCGCTGATGATTTTGCAGAAAATACAGTCTGTCATAGTAGGTCCTCCTGTAAAATAGATATATTTTTATTTTAGCCATATCAATAGGTGAATACAAAGGATATTTGATACAATATGAAATAATCCTTAGGAGGTGCGCGAGTTTGACAGTAGAAGTAAGACATCTGACAGGTGGGTACGGCAATCAGCCTGTCATTCACGATATAGATTTCACATTGAAAAAAGGCGAAATCGTCGGGCTGATCGGCTTGAACGGTGCCGGCAAAAGCACGACGATCAAGAATATGCTGGGACTCCTTCAGCCGATGAAAGGGGATATTGCCATCGATGGCATCGCACTTAGTGAAGCCCCTTATGATTACCGCCGGAAAATCAGCTATATTCCGGAGTCCCCTGTCCTGTATGATGAACTGACATTAGAAGAGCATATTGATATGACTGCTATGGCATATGGACTGACCAAGGAAGAAGCGATGACGCGCAGTCAGCCGCTGCTGAAAACATTCAGGCTGGCAGATAAGCTGAAGCAGTTTCCGCAGAATTTCTCTAAAGGGATGAAGCAGAAGGTCATGATTATCTGTGCATTCATCAGTCAGCCTGAACTCCATATCATCGATGAGCCGTTTCTTGGACTTGACCCGCTCGGTATACAGTCGATGCTTGACTTGATGGTAGAGGCACGCGCGGCCGGTCGCACGGTCCTGATGAGTACACATATACTTGCGACCGCTGAGAGGTACTGCGATTACTTTCTGATCATGCACCAAGGTCATTTAGTGGCTAAAGGCACTATTCAGGAGCTGCAGTCTCAGCTCAGTATGCCTGGTGAATCCCTGGATGCGATCTATATCAAGCTGACGCAAGGTGATCAACATGTATAACGCGAAGTCGCTTTATCAGAAACGAGCAGGTGCGAACGCTAAAGAAATCGCACGGTACAGCCGTTTTATCTTCAATGGGCACTTCATCATCTTCCTGTCCATCGCCTTCGGTGCGCTGATGCTGCAGTACAGCCAGCTCTTAAAAGCACTGCCGGACGGTATAGACTACCATCTGATCATCGCCTTTATCCTGGCGCTGGCGACACTGGCGCCGCTGCGCACTTATTTCAGAGAAGCGGATCAGGTTTTCTTACTGCCTTATGAAGCACAACTGGATGATTATGTCAGAAAGAGTATAGCGGACTCTGCTATACGGCGCTGCCTGCTGTTCACAGTGCTGTTTGCCATTCTGCTGCCGCTTTATCATGCGGGGACATATTTCTCTATGCACGGGGCTATCATGGCTTATTTGACAGGTGTTATCGGTATAGGCACCGGCCTGCTGCTGCGCTTTTATTTCCTGAAAATCAGTGTCTCAAATCTGAGCGTCAATATAATGCTGTTCATCGTACTGATATCAGGAATCTATATGTCGCTTGACGGCAGCTGGTTTACAGGAGTGGCCTCGCTTGTGATGCTGCTCGGCCTGCTGCTTCTCGTACGTCAGATAGCTGAGAAACGTGTCTATCCGTGGGAAACGCTGGTTGAATACGAAAAAGACCTGACACAGCGTCAGTATAAATTCATCAATCTCTTCACTGATGTCAGAGGATTGAAGGACAATGTGCGGCGCCGGCCTTATCTTGATGTGCTGCTGAAAGACCGGGCGTACAATCATGATGGTATGTTCCTGTTTCTGTTCAAACGTAATTTTGTGCGCAGTAAAGATGCATTCTGGATTATTATCCGGCTTGTGGTGATAGGCGGTCTGATTATCTGGCTCGTCCATCAGCCTGTTATCGCTGCGATCATCGGTGTCTTTATGATCTACATTGTTGTCCTGCAGTCGTCACAGTTCTATAAACAGCAGGCGTATCAGTTATGGCCGCAAGTCTGGCCGGTAGCGGAAAATAAAGTAGTAGAGGGTTTCCAGAAATTCCTCTGGCAGCTCTCACTCGTAGTGACAGTGGTCGTTGCAGTTATTTATATCTGCCTGTATCCTGGCACCTTCTATTATGTACTGTTTTTCTTTGCGATCATGTGGTGGACCAACCAGCAGGTCATGTCGAAACTGAAGAAACGCATGGTGCTGCTGAAAGATTAGCGGTGGTCCCTGAGTTATGAGCGATAAACACAGAATATCGCTCATAATGACAGGAAAAAGGTGCTGCCTCCTGAGTTATGAGCGATAAATGCAGAATATCGCTCATAATGACAGGAAAAGGGTGCTGCCCCCTGAGTTATGAGCGATAAACGCAGAATATCGCTCATAATGACTTAAAAAAGGTGCTGCCTCCTGAGTTATGAGCGATAAACACAGAATATCGCTCATAATGACCGGAAAAGGGTGCTGCCCTCTGAGTTATGAGCGATAAATGCAGAATATCGCTCATAATGACTTAAAAAAGGTGCTGCCCCCTGAGTTATGAGCGATAAACACAGAATATCGCTCATAATGACCGGAAAAGGGTGCTGCCCCCTGAGTTATGAGCGATAAATGCCAGATGGCGGACATAACGTCTGTCACGACAAAGAAGACCGGCAGCTGCCGGTCTTTTTTATTCCTCTGTTCTTTCTGCTGGCTCATAAGGCCGTAATAATTTAGTGAATTGAACGTTCGAGATGAAATCAGCAGACTGATACTGCTTCAATGAGTCGTCATAATATTGGCGATAGACGGAACTTTTTCTGAAGTCTTCTGCAGATTCAGCTGTAGCGAACTGAAAGAGGGCGATATAAGTCTGGCCTCTATGGGGTCTCAGCAGCTGGTAAGCCTGATAGCCATCATATTCACTGAAGTCGCTATGTCCTGTTAAGGTCATCTCAGCGACTTTTTGTTTTTCTTCACTGACCTGGAAGTATCTCAGCAGAAGTACACCTTCTCCGTTCACTGTGCCTTGCTGTTCGACCACTTCATAGACTTCTCCTGAACTGAAGACTGTTTTGTCTTCTGTCGCTTCATAGACCACGATATCCTCCGGACCCGCATATTTAATAATGTTACGCACCGGATATTTCTGTATTAAGCGCTCCATATAGTAATCAGAGCCATGGGTAAAATAAACGTTCATCGTTCTACACCTCGTTATCTTTTTCTTTCTATTTACCACTCATACCCCTTATTATGTCATATTTATGACAAATTCTTAATTGAATACGGGCTACGTCCGAGTATGGTAAAATAGTGAGTATTCAAAAGACACAGGAGGACTGGTTAAATGCCATTCAACGATACAATTTTAAAGGCGGCCTATGGTGAAAAAACAACCCATACGCCGGTATGGTTTATGCGCCAGGCTGGCAGAAGTCAGCCGGAATACAGAAAGATCAAAGAGACGCATTCTCTGTTTGAAATCACACATGATCCTGAGCTTTGTGCTTACGTGACGAAGCTGCCTGTGGATCAGTACAATACAGATGCCGCGATTCTCTATAAAGATATCATGTCGCCTCTTGGTGCCATCGGAGTAGATGTCGAAATCAAGTCAGGTATCGGTCCCGTCATCGGCAATCCTATCCGCTCTATTCAAGACGTCGAGCGTCTAGGGGAAATCCACCCGGAAAAAGATGTACCTTATATTCTGGATACGATCAGACTGCTGACGACTGAACAGCTGAATGTGCCTTTGATCGGTTTCACGGGTGCACCTTTCACACTTGCCAGCTATATGATAGAAGGCGGTCCTTCCAAGAACTACAACAAGACGAAGGCGATGATGTATGAGCAGCCTGAAGCCTGGCATCTGCTGATGGAGAAGCTGAGCGATATGTGCATCACCTACACACACGCACAGATTGATGCAGGCTGCAAGATGATTCAAGTCTTTGATTCATGGGTCGGCGCACTTAATAGAGCAGACTATCATGAATTTATCGCGCCGCACATGCACCGTATTTTCGCGGGCATTAAAGAGAAGAATGTGCCGGTTACAACATTTGGTGTCGGTGCAAGTCACTTAATAGAAGAATGGAACGCACTGCCGGTCGACGTACTCGGTCTTGACTGGCGTCTGCAGATAGAAGAAGCACGTGCAAAAGGGATTACGAAGACTTTACAGGGTAACCTGGATCCGGCCATTCTGCTTGCGCCCTGGCCGGTCATTGAGTCACATCTGAAACGCATATTAGATCAGGGGTTGCAGTCAGACAGCTATATCTTCAATTTAGGACACGGTGTCTTCCCGGAAGTGCAGCCGGATACGCTGCGCCGCGTCTCTGAATTCGTTCACGATTATTCAGCACAATACAAAAAATAAAGGAGCTTGACCATGGGGAAAAAAGGGTTACTGGTTATGGCATATGGCACGCCGTACAAAGAAGAGGACATTGAACCGTACTACACACATATCAGACGTGGACGTCGACCGTCTGAAGAAGCACTGCAGGATTTAAAAGACCGCTATCAGGCTATCGGTGGCATCTCACCTCTGGCGGGGATGACAGAACGTCAGGCAGAGGAACTGCGCGATGCGCTGAACAAGGAGACAGGTGATGATTACACACTGTATATCGGTCTCAAGCATATTGCACCTTTTATTGAAGATGCGGTTAAACAGATGGCTGATGATGGTGTCACTGAAGCGGTCACCATTGTCCTGGCGCCACATTATTCCAACTTCTCAGTAGGTTCTTATAATAAACGGGCGGCGGAAGAAGCAGAGAAATACGGCATCAAACTGCAGCATGTAACAGATTTCTATCGTCAGGAGAAGTTCATTCAGTACTGGACGGAACAGGTCAATACGACGCTCGACCGCATCACTGAACCGCACTGGCAGGAGACCGTGCTGATCGTCAGCGCGCATAGTCTGCCGGAGAAAATCAAGGCGGCAGGAGACCCGTATCCGGAGCAGATGGCTGAGACAGCAAAGCTTATCGCGGAACATTCCAACATCATCCATGTTGAACGTGGCTGGCAGTCAGAAGGGAATACGCCGGATCCATGGCTTGGGCCTGATGTGCAGGATTTAACACGTGCACTGTATGAACAGCATGGCTATAAGAACTTCATCTATACACCGGTGGGCTTCGTCTGTGAACACTTAGAAGTGCTCTATGACAACGACGTAGAATGTAAAGTGATCTGTGATGAGCTAGGCGTCAATTACTACCGTCCTGAGATGCCGGGCACTCATCCTCTCTTTATCGGTGCGATGGTTGACGAGATCAAGTCAGTATTAAAATCATAAGAAAAGAAGTGAATCGTAATGAAGAAAGTCGCAATCATTGGTGCAGGTATTACGGGACTGTCAGCAGCCTATTATCTGGAAGATGCAGAGATAGAAGTTTTAGAGCAGTCTGACCGTCCAGGTGGCAAGATTAAGACTTATCAGCGGGACGGCTATACGATAGAACTGGGACCTGAATCCTATCTCGCCCGCAAATCAATCATGACAGAACTCGCCACTGCCATCGGTCTAGGTGACGATATCGTGGCCAATCAGACCGGGCAGTCGTATATTTATGCGAAGAATCAGCTGTACCCGATGCCGGGCGGCTCCATTATGGGGATTCCGACAGAAATCAAGCCATTTCTTGAGACACGCTTGCTGTCGCCCCTCGGTAAAGTACGCGCGGGTATGGATTACTTCATCAAGCCGGACAAGATGACGACTGATATCTCTGTCGGTGCTTTTTTCAGAAAACGTTTAGGCAACGAAGCGCTTGAGAATCTGATTGAGCCGTTATTGTCAGGTATTTACGGTGCAGATATCGATAGACTCAGCTTGAAATCAACATTTCCTAACTTCAAGGAGCAGGAAGAGACGCATGGCAGTCTCATCAAGGGCATGCGTGACCAGAAGAAGAAAGCCCCTAAAAAAACTGAAACGAAGGGTCAGTTCCGTCAGTTCAGAAACGGTCTTCAGAGCTTTATCGACCGTTTAGCAGAGACAGTGACTGACAAAGGAGCCAAGATCCGCTATAACAGTGAGGTGACAGCCGTTCAGCAGTCAGGAGACGGCTATCTGGTCACCGTAAACGGACAGGAAACGTATTATGACAGAGTGATTGTCACTGTGCCGCATACCGTTTTCAGCAAGTGGTTTGAAGATGCGCCCCTTCGTTATTTCAAGCATATGGAGACTACAAGTGTGGCGACTGTCGTCATGGCATTTGACGAATCACAGGTGAAGAATGAGGAGAATGGAACAGGCTTTGTCATCGCCCGTAATTCTGATACGGTGATCACTGCCTGTACATGGACAAGTAAGAAGTGGACGCACTCAACACCGGCGGGCAAGGTCCTCTTACGGGCTTATGTCGGTCGCCCGGGTGATACAGTGGTCAGGGATCATGACGATGCAGAACTAGTGAAGCTGGCACGCCGTGACCTAGACAAGATGATGGATATCAACGGTGAGCCGGAATTCACCATTGTGACACGTCTGATGAATAGTATGCCACTGTATGAAGTGGGTCATATTGACCGCATTCATGCGATTCAGCGGTATATGAGAGAAACCTATCCTGGCCTGATACTGACCGGGGCTTCCTTTGAGGCAGTCGGCCTTCCAGACTGCATCGCTCAGGCGAAATCAGCAGCAGAAGAAATCAATAAAGACAATTACATTGCGTAATTGTCTTTATTTTGGTACTGTCAGAAAAAAGGAGGCTATCTTATGAAATTTATCAGCAACAATAACATTACGGATCCACGCATCAATCTGGCGATGGAGGAGTATATCCTGAACAATCTAACGAATGACTCCTATTTTCTGTTCTATGTCAATGAACCATCCATCATCATCGGCAAGAATCAGAATACTTATGCAGAAGTCAATCAGAAGTACGTCGATGAACATCATATCCATATCGTCAGACGTATCTCAGGCGGCGGCGCTGTCTATCATGATCTGGGAAACCTGAACTTCAGCTTTGTGACGCATGCTGATGAGGATAGCTTCCATAACTTCAAGAAATTCACGATGCCGATTGTGGAAGCACTCAATGAGATGGGTGTGAAAGCAGAGCTGTCCGGCCGTAATGATCTGCAGGTCGGCAGCCGTAAGATCTCCGGCAATGCGATGTTCCAGGCCAAAGACCGCATGTTCTCACACGGCACGCTGATGCTGGACAGCAACATTGATGAAGTTGTCAGAAGTCTGTCAGTGAGTGAAGAGAAGCTGATTACAAAGGGCATCCGTTCCATCCGCTCACGCGTCGCGAACATCACAGAGTTTCTGGATGAGCCCATTTCTATGGAAGCGTTCAAGGAACGACTGCTGAACCATATCTTTGAAGGCAATGTTGAGGAATATGTCTTATCTGAAGAGGACTGGCAGGCCATTCACCAGCTAAGCCGTGAGAAGTATCAGACATTTGAATGGAACTACGGCAAGAATCCCGCTTACAACTATGAATCCAAGCAGAAATTCCCGGGCGGACTGGTCGACCTGAAATTAAATGTGAAAAAAGGGCTGATCACTGAAGCCAGAATATTCGGCGACTTCTTTGGAGTAGGGGAAATCAAGGAAATAGAAAATAGATTGGTCGGTGTCCCGCATCAGACACAGGCCGTGGCACAGGCAATTGCAGATATTGATTTCGCTCATTACTTCGGGCGCGTGGAACGAGAGGAATTTCTCAGCCTGCTGGCATAAAAAAATAAGAGGTTAATCACATAGTGGTTAATCTCTTATTTTTATTCACGATGATTAGTAGACATCTATATAGCCTCCAGCTTTTTCAGCGCTGTCGTATATAACAGGAAATCCTGTTCATTATGGTTAAGGAGGGATTCTTCAATCAACTGCTGGTATTCCCTTTTCTGATTCTCGCGCATCGCATCTTCAATCAGCAGCTCAATATATAGATTGTTTAAATTGCCGATAAACATCTCAAGACCATTTTGATTTAACTGTTGCATAGTGAACGCCTCCTTTTGAATAATTGTTCCCATTATAACTGAAAATCAAACTCGTTACAAGAATATTCTGAAAATTAAATGAGGAAATATATCATTTTTGACAATAAAGTAAAAATTGTAAATTAAACATATTTTAAGGTAATTTATAATGAAAATGAGTATAATTGACTAAAAACCCCTGGAGGACTAAATGGCGACTTTTCGATATATTATCAGAGAGACAACGATGTACATCAAACCGATTATTGAAGGTCATAAACTGAAATCAGAGATTAAGGAATACGGGAAAAACCCTGTAGTGATTGACCAGAAACCTCTGACGATCATAGAACAGTCCTGCCATTTCTATAACACGACATATGTCGCAAGGAAAGAGACGACGCGTATCATCGCAGATATCTGCCATAAGCCACCGATTGTCATCAAGCCGGAGACCTCCACCTATTTCTTTCCGAGCCATAGTGACCGGGTCGCTGAGGGCTACTGGTTCAACCTGCTGCTGATCAGCTCCTACGGTAAGGGGAAATTCAACGATACACGGATTACCTTTGATGACGGCAGTGAGATGGTCTTTCCGGTCAGCCATCACATCATTAATACCCAGTATCTGCATACGTTGAAGCTTGAATATTGCCTGCGTACCAAATCACTGAAAAACGATAAGCTGAAGAGTGAAATTGACTATAAGAAAGCGAATATGAATATCTACGAAGTCCTCGCCATGTATGCGCTCTTGGATCAGCAGGTGTAAATCTTCTATAAAAAAATTTACTAAAAGCCTTGTAAAAAAAGCTGTAGTTGTTATAATAATATTTGTCTTAAAAATTAATCCACAGTAGCTCAGTGGTAGAGCTATCGGCTGTTAACCGATCGGTCGTAGGTTCGAGTCCTACCTGTGGAGCCATGGAGTAGTACTCAAGTGGCTGAAGAGGCGCCCCTGCTAAGGGTGTAGGTCGGGTAACCGGCGCGAGAGTTCAAATCTCTCCTACTCCGTTATAAAACCATCACGTCTGTGATGGTTTTTTTGTGTCTATTTATTTAAATCACACTTAAGAATATGAAGGCCAGTAAAAGTTTGTGATATAATGAACATAACAAATGGAAGGGACTGATAAGATGAAAATAGCAGTAGCAGGCGCAGGTGCAATGGGCAGCAGAGTGGGATTATATTTGACTCAGGCAGGTCAGGATGTGGTGCTTCTGGATGACTGGCAGACGCATATTGATGCGGTGACGGCGCATGGTCTGAAAGTCCATACCCTAGGAGAAACAGAATATCATCCTGTGTCGATCAGAAGCTTTAAAGACTATAGTATGCCGGTGGACCTGGTGATTGTGCTGACTAAAGCGATGGCCGCTGAAGAGAAGATCAAGCAGCTGATGGCACAAGGGGTCATCACGGCAGAGACGAATGTCATGTCGATGATGAATGGTCTCGGTCACGGGGACCTGCTCAGAAAATATATAGCCGATGACAAAATACTGCTCGCTGTGACGATGTGGTCTGCAGGCTTCAATGGACCCGGCGAAGTGACGCTTGAAGGGACAGGCAATATTGAATTCGGTCGCATGGACGGCACAGTAGATGATTTCGTCAAGGAACTGAATGCTATCTTTGACGAGGCACAACTGAATGGCAGGATCAGTGAGGACATCGTTACGAGCATCTGGAATAAGGCGCTGGTCAACTGCTGCTTCAATACGTATTGCGCAGTGACCGATAAGAAAATCGGGGAGTTCGGCGCCTATCCATATGCTGATGATATGCTGATTCCGCTAATGAAAGAAATCATTGCAGTCGGTGAACGAAAAGGGGCGCGACTTGATTTCGACGCGACTCTGAATAAATTTCATGCCATATACAGTCCGGAAGTAGTGGGGCTGCACTATCCATCTATGCATCAGGATATTCAGAACGGCCGAAAGACAGAGGTAGACTTTCTGACAGGCCGGGTGGCAAAGTATGGCCGTGAGTTCAGTATCCCAACGCCGTACTGCGATATTTTAACACATCTTGTTCACCAGATTGAGAAAAGCTGATTCCTTGAATGGGATCAGCTTTTTTCATGGACAGACATTAAGGCTTAAGACGTGACCTCGGCTACAGAATAAGGAATAATAAAAATAAAAAGGAGTTTCCATGAATTTGATTAAACTCAGTATTAAACGCCCTGTAATGACGACGATTACAATGCTGCTTGTGCTTATACTTGGCGTTATTTCGTTGACCCGTATCCCGCTGAAGCTGATTCCTGACATCAATCCTCCGGTAGCTGTAGTAGTGACCAGCTATCCGAATGCCGGGCCGGAGGAAGTCCAGCAGAAAGTATCGGCACCTCTTGAGCAGGAGCTGTCTACTTTACAGGGATTAGATGAGATTTCTACCCAATCGCAGGAAGGATCAAGTCTGATTCTGCTTAAACTGGACTGGAATACCAGTGTCAAGGATATCGAGACAGATGTTCTGCAGAAAATCGGTAACGTCAATTTGCCTGATGATGCGGCCAAACCCCGTTTTCTGAAGTTCGATCCATCTCAGCTGCCTGTCATCCAGTTTGGTCTGAGTTCCGATATGCCCGTCAATGAATTCAACGAGAGGGTAGAGAGTCTGACTGAAGAACTGAAGCGGATTGATGGTGTCGCCTCAGTAGATACTAATGGGGGGCTGACGAAGGAAGTGGCGATTACAGTCAACCCTGACAAACTGAAGAAGACAGGGTTGACGTTCAGCCAGCTTGCGAAATTGATTGCGAGTCAGGATATCAGTCTTGCCGGAACGAATATCGTACAAGATGACCGAGTTATATCGACACGTGTTCTGTCAGATGTCCGCAGTCTGGATCAGCTGAAAGAGCTGCCACTTGCTGCAGTCATGAACGAAGAAGTCCGGCTGAAGGATGTAGCGACTGTTAAAGAGCAGACTGTGCAGCCGAAGAGCATCACTCGTGCTGCAGGTCAGCCTGCTGTCCTCGTAAATGTGCTGGAGATGTCAAATGCCGATACGACACAAGTGGCAAATGATTTTCAAAAGACACTGAAAGATAAACTGGATAGCCCGGTCTACAAAAACATAGAAGCAACTGTCCTTTTCAGCCAGGGTGACTATATCAACCGTTCGATTCAGTCAATCGGTACAGCACTTCTATTAGGTGCATTATTCGCTATGGCAGTCCTATTTCTCTTTCTGAGAAATATAAGAAGTCCGTTGATTATTGCAGTCGCTATTCCGTATTCTGTCATCTTCACCTTTGTACTGATGTTCTTCTCAGGCTTTACGCTTAATATCTTAACACTAGGCGGACTGGCGCTAGGTGTTGGCATGCTGGTTGATAATGCGATTGTCGTTATCGAGAATATCAACCGGCACCTGTCGATGGGCAGAAACCCGAAAGAAGCGGCCTATGCTGGTGCTCGTGAAGTAGCAGGTGCGATCACTGGCTCCACGCTGACAACAGTTGTTGTTTTTCTGCCGGTGGTCTTTATTTCCGGTATTATCGGTGATATTTTCAAGGAATTTTCTGCGACGATTGCTTTCAGTCTGATTGCTTCTCTTGTAGTGGCCTTGACGGTCGTACCGATGCTTGCAAGCCGCTTTCTTAAAAATCCAAAAGCAATCGGACAGCCTGCCTATCAAAAAGTAATCGGCCGTCTGCTTGAAGGTGCTCTGCAGCATAAAGCACTGACGTTAATGAGTGTTCTGGCGCTTATTGTGCTGAGTATCTTCAGTCTTCTCAGAGCGGGTATGATCTTTCTGCCTGAGACAGATGAAGGCTTTATGACAGTGAATGTGGATATGGGCAATGGCGTAGAGAAATCGGTAACTCGTGATGCGTTGAAAGAGATGACCGTCTATCTGGAACGCGAGCCGTCGATAGATTACACACTGAGTGTGGCTGCTGTGTCTGAACGAGGCGGTGTAACAGGACAGACCAGCGATAATAAAGGAACGATCTATATCAAAATGAAGCCGCTGAATGACCGTGACATCTCAACCAGTGAAGTCAGTGATAAAGTAAGACCGGAACTGCAGAAGATAGCCCGTACTTATGAAAAAGAAGCAGAAGTCAATCTGCAGAATTCAAGTTCTACAGGTACTGATGCTAAGACGTATACGTTTAATCTGTCGCATCCTTCACGTCAGCTGCTGCTGAAAGATGAAAAGAAACTCACATCCGCACTTCGTGACATTAATGGTGTGGTGGCTGTGCAGAACAACCTGATGGAGACGACAAAAGAGCAGGTCATCGTTCTGGATAGAGCAAAGCTAGCTGAAAAGCAGCTGAACGCAAGCGAAGTGGCGACTGAGATCAGTACATTGATGCGTGGGCAGTTCCTGTTCACTATGACACTAAATGATCAACTTGAAGATGTCTCACTACGTATGCCGGCGCAGATCCTTGAAAATCAGCTGGATGATATAATGATCGGTAAGAATAACGAAAAAACGGTCACGCTGAAGGAAGTGTCAAAGACCGTAAAAATGGATAGTCCGGTCAAAATAGAGACGATAGACAAGAACCCGGCGATACAATATACATTGGACCTGAAATCAGGCACTTCTACGTCAGAAGTCAGACAAGCTGTTGATCAGGCAGCTGAGAAGTTGGATGATGAGACAGAACTCACGGCTTCAGGCGATCAAGCCCTTATTGATGATTCAAAGGACGATCTGATTCTCGCGCTCGTGCTCGCCGTACTGCTCGTCTATTTCGTGATGGCAGCGCAGTTTGAGTCGTTCAAGTATCCGTTCATTATTCTCATGACAGTTCCTCTGACGATTATCGGAATTGCACTGAGCATGCTCCTGACCCATATTCCGCTCAGTCTGTCGGTGATGATTGGCATGCTCGTCCTGATCGGAATTGTTGTCAATAACGGTATCGTGCTGGTCGATTTCATCAATCAGAGAAGGCGGACAGGACTGAGCAAGCTTGATGCAGTCACTGAATCAGTGGCACTGCGCACAAGGCCGATTCTGATGACAGCCCTGACAACGATTCTTGGTCTGATTCCTGTCGCGCTCGGACTGGGTGACGGCGGAGAAATCAATCAGCCGATGGGTATCGTCGTCATCGGTGGCCTATTGTTCAGTACATTTCTGACACTCATCATTATTCCGCTTGTCTACCTGCTCCTTGATACGATAACTGAATAACCATATCGGCATCCGGCCAGTCACTGACTGTCCGGATGTCTTATTGTTTTCAATTTATTGTTGACGTCTTTACAATTTCTTTATATACTTAAAAAGTCCTTTCAAAACGGCGCAGCAATAACGTTTAACTATTTACACTTTTTAATAATTGACTCGTAAATACAGTAAATGATATATTAGCTGAGTAACATTTTTTATTGACGCGGGATGGAGCAGTCTGGTAGCTCGTCGGGCTCATAACCCGAAGGTCGGTGGTTCAAATCCGCCTCCCGCAATTATAAGTGGTCCCGTGGTGTAGCGGTTAACATGCCTGCCTGTCACGCAGGAGATCGCGGGTTCGATTCCCGTCGGGACCGCCATTATGGCTCAGTAGCTCAGTCGGTAGAGCAATGGATTGAAAATCCATGTGTCGGCGGTTCGATTCCGTCCTGAGCCACCATTTCTGGCGATTGTGGCGAAGTGGTTAACGCATCGGATTGTGGTTCCGACATTCGTGGGTTCGATTCCCATCAGTCGCCCTTTGTTTATGCGGGTGTAGTTAAATGGTATAACCTCAGCCTTCCAAGCTGATGTCGTCGGTTCGATTCCGATCACCCGCTCCATTATAATTCCACAGTAGCTCAGTGGTAGAGCTATCGGCTGTTAACCGATCGGTCGTAGGTTCGAGTCCTACCTGTGGAGCCAGGCCCCTTGGTCAAGCGGTTAAGACACCGCCCTTTCACGGCGGTAACACGGGTTCGAATCCCGTAGGGGTCATATATCAGAGGTGAAATATCGCTTCTGATTTTTTTATGGAGGGTTGTCCGAGCTGGCCGAAGGAGCACGCCTGGAAAGTGTGTAAACGTCACAAGCGTTTCGAGGGTTCGAATCCCTTGCCCTCCGTTACCAAAGCCTTTAATTTAAAAGGCTTTTTTATTTTACATAGAAATTTTTGGGGTTTGTAGCTATAATAAGTATAATTCTTGAACAAGATTGGTGTATGATATGAAAAAAAAGAAAATGACAATACGTCAGGCGCTGGAACAGCTTGATTACCCTTTGACTTATAAAACATTCTCCAAAACCTTCAAAAAAATTAAAAAGAGCGAACGCCGTTTCTTTATCAAGCTTTTAAAAGTGTACTGTTCAGAGATAAAGAATCATGAACTCGTCTATCTCGCTTCAGCCAGTCAGCTGAACCTGAACCAGAAAGGGCTGGTTATTGTGCTGGCAGACCGTCTGATGCTGATACATAGCAAAGAGCGCGCTAAAATCATTCATTTTGACGAAATTGAATTCAACAAAATTGCGCAAGTGGATTTTGAGCGGATGGACGAAAGTGACAATGGTATATATGGCTCATTGTTTCTGAAAGTGGCCCGTAAGAATATGGGGACTAAAAATTACAATGTCCGCGGCATCCTTAAAGAGGATTTGCCTAAGCTGACTGAATTCATTAAAATGAAGAAGTCATAACATTTAGGAGGCGGAATCATGAAGGAAAATAAGATGAATATTGACAAACTTGTGCAGTATGCAGAACTGAAAGCAGGTCAGTTCGGTGTTGATTACCGTGAACATCATGAAGAAGATGAAGTGAAAGAAGTCGCACCAAAAGCAATCACTGCACGTGGAACGTCAGTGATCCTGGACTATGATGAAAAATCCTATGAAATTGATTTGACGCAGTCCGGCCTTAAAGGAGAAGTGACAGCTGAAGATGCACAGGCTGTTGCGGACCGCATGACTGAATTTTACCGTTTCAGCTAAGCAAAAAGACCGAATCCATGGATTCGGTCTTTTTTATATACCTGTAATAGCGGATAAGTAGATGCCGATAGCCAGCAGGAAGCCGAAGACAGTGTTGAACTGTCCGGTCACTTTCATGGCTGGCATCAGTTCGATCGGCTGATCGCCTTTGAAGAAACGTCTGACTGCTTTGACCGGCAGGTTCGCGCTCAGAAAGACAATGAGCAGGAAGAGAGAACCATAATTTTTCGTGAAGGTCACATAAAGAATGATGATAAAGCTGAGCGCATACAGGATGGCCATAGTGATAATGGCGATATTTTTTCCGACCAGAATGACAAAGGTCTTGCGGCCGCTGATCTTGTCTTTCACCCGGTCGCGGATATTGTTGGCCATATTGATCATACCGATATTGATGGAGACCGGAATGCTCAGTACGGCCGGATAGACGCTTAAATGACCGGTATGAATATAGAACGTGATCATGATGATCACAAAGCCCATAAAGAAGCCTGCAAAGATTTCGCCGAAAGGTGTCCAGGAGATAGGCACGGGGCCGCCCGTATAGAAGTAGCCGACTGCCATGCAGACGATGCCGACGAGCAGGATCAGCCATGATGACTGCGAGCAAATATAAAGGCCGAGAATCGCTGCGATAATATAGAAAGCGACCGCCAGGTTATAGATGGATTTTGGCGACATGCCGTTACGGACGATAGCCCCGCCGATGCCGACGGACGTATGATCGTCCAGTCCGCGTTTATAGTCGAAATATTCATTGAACATATTCGTTGCCGCCTGGATCAGCAGGCAGGCGATCAGCATGACAATGAGCAGGTCGAAACGGACATCACCGAACACTTTTGCTGCCGCTGTACCGACCAGGACCGGTACAAATGAAGCGGTCAGGGTATGGGGTCGCATCAGATGATAATATTTTTTGAAACCTGTGTGTGTAGCAAGATGTTCTGACATTTTTAAGCTCCTATTCCTTCATATCTGCTTAAATTTTATGCTTTATTGAAATCTTAGTCAATGCAGGAGCGAGAATCCTACGCAGAAGACTTAAAAATGGTAAAATAGATAGGACTAAAAAGAATTTGAAAGAAGCTGAATGTATGTCGACAGGAAATATTCAAATTAAAGAGCAGGCAGGCGCCTATGAATCACCCGCTGAACTGTTCAAGGCCGCTGCCCGCTATAAGGGTGAGCGTTATTTCTATATGAATAAAGATAAAAGTGAATGGCTGATCGGTCTTGGACATGCTTATATCATTAAGGATGAGAGCCGTAATCCCGAGCTGATTACAGAGCAGTTCCAGGCACTGCTTGATCAAGCGGAACAACCGCATCATATCCGTCTCTTCGGCGGCTTTCAGTTTGATGCCGGAGACAGTTCCTTATTTGATGCGTTCGGGCATAGTCATTTCATCTGGCCGAAGATTCAGATACGCTGCCAGCATAATCAGCTGACATACACTTATACAGATATGACCGATGAGGAAATCTTAAACTGGCGTTCAGACGACGAGATCAAAGCACCAGTCGTGCAGTCTGTCGCCAACCTGAATGAAGGGCAGTTCCTGCACAACGTTGCGACAGCTGTTGAAGCGATGAAAGCCGGGCAGTTTGATAAGGTCGTCTTATCCAGACAGAAGAAAGTGGTCATGGATGCACCGGTGGATAGTGCATGGCTGATAGAGCGCGGACTGCAGAATGAGGAATACAGCTATTTTCTGTTGCTGGAAGAACAGGAAAGTACATTTGTCTCACGTACCCCTGAGCAGCTGGTCAAAGTCGAGGATCATCAGCTGTCAACGAATGCAATCGCCGGCACGATGGCAAGAGAGATAGACCAGGCCGCACAGAAATTAATGAATGACGCTAAGAATCGAGTGGAGCATGATATTGTCGTCAGAAGTATCACTGCAGATATTGAGCCCTTCACATCCCGCATGAATCTACCTGATGCTCCTGAAATCATGACGAACCGCTTCGTCTATCATCTTTATACACCGATTACGGCACAGCTGGAAAAAGGGAATGTGCTGAGCATCAGTCATGCCCTGCATCCGACGCCGGCACTCGGCGGCTTTCCGAAAGAGGCGGCAGCGACATTTATCGAACAGGCAGAAGGTGACCGCGGCTTCTACGGTGCGCCGATGGGATATGTGACAGCTGATGGCGAGGGTGAATTTGTTGTCGCTATCCGCTCGATGCTTATTAAGGAAAATATCGCCGTGCTCTTTGCAGGGTGCGGTGTAGTAGAAGACAGTGTACCAGAAGCTGAATTCGATGAGACCGAAACTAAATTCAAGCCGATGCTGCAGCTTTTAGGAGTGACAGAATGAAAAATGAAGCATTAACCAGACAAGTCTATCAACTGATTAAACGACTCTATGATTACGGCGTGCGAGAAGTCGTGATTTCGCCGGGCTCACGCTCAACGCCGCTTGCTATGGCCAGCGAAGTGCATCCTGAGCTGAAGACCTATATTCATCCGGATGAAAGAAGCGCGGCATTCTTTGCGCTCGGTCTGATCAAGGCGACAGAACGCCCTGTAGCGGTCATCTGTACATCCGGGACAGCAGCGAGTAACTTCACGCCTGCCGTTACGGAAGCCTATATCAGTCAGCTGCCCCTTGTCGTGCTGACGGGTGACCGCCCGCATGAACTGAGAAATGTCGGCGCGCCGCAAGCAGTCGATCAAGTCAGAATGTATTCGAATTTCGTCAAGTTTGAAATCGATTTTCCGCTGGCGGATCTCTACGATGCGCCCCATGACCTGATTGAAGCCACGATGCTGCAGGCATCATATCACTTTGAAGGTGCAGACAGAGGGCCGGTCCATTTCAATGTGCCGTTCCGTGAACCGCTGATTCCGGACTTGACGGCAGGCGAACTGCTGACCCCTGAACCTGTGGCTGTCTTTGAGGAGGAACGGACAGTGGACTTAAGTGCGCTTAGACCGCTGCTGGAAGCGGGTAACGGTGTCATGGTTGTCGGTGACTGTCAGCATCAGAAGCTTGACCATGTGCTTGAAGCGGCTGAACAGTTCAAGCTGCCGGTTCTTGCCGATGTGCTGAGCCAGCTTAGAGGACTGGATCATCCTCATCTCGTCCGGACGGCGGATACGCTGTTTAAAAGTCAGCAGACGATCAGACCGGGTTTCATCATCCGTGTCGGAAAACCGGTCGTCTCCAAACAGCTCAATCAGTGGCTGACGAAGCAGACGTGTCCGCAGATACTCGTGCAGGAGAAAAGTGAACCCGATACCTTTCCGGTCGTGCCGCCCTATCACTTCAATATGCAGCCCGCCGCCTTCTTTAAATCCATGCTTAAGCTTGAAGCAGAGGTCAAGCATGACCTGGTCAGCGTCTTCCAGCAGCTCGAGCACGCTTTGTCTGACGTCATTGAGTCGCATATCCGTACAGTCACAGATGAAGGAACCGCTGTGGCTAAGCTGCTGCAACAGATTCCGGCAGATGAAGTTATTTTCTTCGGTAACAGTATGCCGATCCGGGACGGCGATACCTTTATGCAGCGCGGCCGTGCTTATTGTAACCGGGGCGCTAACGGTATAGACGGTGTGGTCTCAACCGCGCTAGGTATGGCGGCGCACGAGACAGTCAATCTCTTTATCGGCGATATATCGCTCTATCATGATATGAACGGCCTGATCATGCATAAGCTTGAACAGTCTGATATACGCGTCATCGTGCTGAATAATGATGGAGGCGGTATCTTCAGTTACCTGCCGCAGCGTGAAGAAGAGGCGTTGTTTGAACGGTTATATGGCACGCCGCTCGGACTTGATTTCAGCCATGTCGCTGCTTTATATGATCTGGAATATCGTCTGGCGGATGAGGACATGAAGTTGCCGGAAGAAACGCATGTGCTCTACGAAGTCAGAACAGACCGCACGGCCAACTACGAGGCGCATCAGGCACTGTATCAAGCAGCACAGGCGGCCCTCAATGCATAGTCACTGGACAAAAGGTGGACATGAGACGCTGCTGGTGATGCTGCACGGCTTTATGAGTGACAGCCGTACTTATACAGAAGCTGTTCGCCGTCTGCAGGGTCAGACAGATATTTTAAGGGTGGATCTGCCGGGGCACGGCGCTGACCGGAGTGATAGAGTTGAGACATGGTCCTTTGACTGGATTGCAGATCAGCTGCATGAGGTCATCAGTCACGCCGGCTATCAGCGCGTGATGCTATATGGCTATTCCATGGGGGGACGGATTGCCCTTTACTATGCCCTGAAATATCCTGTCCAGGGCCTCATTCTGGAAAGCGCGTCACCTGGACTTCAGAACGCTGCTGACCGGGCGGAACGGAGACGGCTCGACCAGACGCGTGGCGAGCGTCTCACCGAGGATTATGAGCAGTTCGTGCAGTACTGGGAGCGTCTGCCGCTCTTTAAGACGGCCGCGCCGCTGAATGAAGACAGCCGCCGGAAACTGAGCGCCATCAGAAGGAGTCAGATGCCGGCAGCCCTGCAAAAAGCCCTCACTGACTACGGCACGGGCAGTCAGCCGGACTTATGGCCGGCACTCTCGAGGCTCAATGGTCCGGTGCTGCTGTTGACGGGGACACTTGACGACAAATTCAGGACCATCAATAAGGAGATGACACAGCGTATCAAAGACAGCCGGCACATCGAAGTGACGGCGGGTCATTCAATTCATGTGGAACATCCCGAAATTTTTGATACAATAGTATTAGAATTCATGAAGGAGGCATATCATGTCTAGAGTCTGGGAAACAGTCAAAGAATACAAAGAAATTAAATATGAATATTTCGAGGGTATCGGTAAGATCACGATCAACCGTCCGCACGTCCGTAACGCATTCACACCGAACACAGTAATGGAAATGATCGATGCATTTTCACGCGCACGCGATGATCAGCGTATCGGTGTCATCATCTTGACAGGAGAAGGCGATCTGGCATTCTGTTCAGGTGGTGACCAGAAAGTCCGCGGCCACGGCGGTTACGTAGGTGACGATAACATTCCACGTCTAAATGTTCTTGACTTACAGCGTTTAATTCGTGTCATCCCTAAACCGGTCATCGCGATGGTTCGCGGTTATGCCATCGGTGGCGGCCATGTGCTGCATGTCGTCTGTGACTTAACTATCGCTGCTGACAATGCACGCTTCGGTCAGACAGGTCCTAAAGTCGGCTCATTTGATGCAGGTTACGGTTCAGGTTACCTGGCACGCATCGTCGGTCATAAAAAAGCACGTGAAATCTGGTATTTATGCCGTCAGTACAATGCACAGGAAGCACTGGAGATGGGTCTGGTCAATACAGTGGTGCCGTTAGCGGATATCGAAGATGAGACAGTGAAATGGTGTAAAGAGATCCTGCAGCATTCACCGACAGCGCTCCGTTTCCTGAAAGCTGCCATGAATGCAGATACGGACGGCTTAGCAGGTCTGCAGCAATTTGCAGGTGACGCTACATTACTTTACTACACTTCAGATGAGGCGAAAGAAGGCCGTGACGCATTCAAGGAGAAACGTCAGCCGGACTTCGATCAGTTCCCTAAATTTCCATAAGTTCTATTTTACGCGTCTGCTTTCAAAGCATGCGCGTATTTTAAAGTAAAAGGAGAGTCGGTCAGTGCAACATAATTTAGTTAAACAAGCAGCAGAACGTCCGGACCACATTGCAGTAAAGTTCAATGAGAGCACACTGACCTTTGCCGAATTATATGAACAGGCAAGCGCTGTGAAAGATCAGCTGCTTGAAATGGAGCTGCCCGGTCGAATCGCAGTGCAGCCGGCCAATCAGCTGACTTCCGTCATTATCATGCACGCGATTGTGCTCGCGCATATAGAGATGGTGCTGATCAATACGCATCTGACAGAATCGGAAGTGAAGCGGCAGCTGGATTCTATCGGAGTCGATATTATCATTACCGATAACAACTATACCTCCCTGAGCTGCATCATGCCGGAGACGTTATTCAAAGGGACGGCAGAACCCTCGGCAGCTACTACTTATCAGCCGGAGGATATCATGTCCATTATGTTCACCTCTGGCACGACCGGGGTCCAGAAAGCGGTGCCGCATACGTTCAGAAACCATGTCGCGAGTGCGGAACGCTGTAAGGTCAGTTTCCCGTTCGACAGTGAGACGAAATGGCTGCTCGCATTGCCGCTCTATCATATTTCAGGGCTCAGTGTACTGGTCAGAAGCGTCATGGACGGCTTTACAGTGGTGCTGTTTGATAAATTTGATGCAGCGGCCATCAACCAGGCACTAGCAGAAGATGACATCACCCATATCTCACTTGTCCCGCAGACCCTGGAGTGGCTGCTGGAGGCGGGGCTCGAGCGGCACAAACTTGAAGGGCTGCTGATCGGCGGAGCCAAGCTCAATGACCGCACGCTGCAGGAAAGCCTGAAGCGCAATCTGCCGGTCTATACTTCATTCGGCATGACGGAAACAGCGTCACAGTTTATCACCGCTTCACCTGATGATATGCTGAATCATCCGAATTCAGTCGGTCCGGTGACAGAGGATATCAAAGTCGCTGCACCACTGAACGGCGCCGGAGAGATTCTGGTGCGTGGTGACAATGTCATGAACGGCTACCTTTATCCTGAAGGGGCGAACGCCACAGCTTTCAGCGGGGATTATTTTATGACAGGTGATGTCGGCCGGATTAAAAACGGCTATCTCTATGTGCTCGACCGCCGGAAAGACCTGATCATTTCAGGCGGCGAAAATATTTATCCGAGTGAAATTGAGCAGCTGCTGCTGAGTATCCCTGATATCAGTGCATGCTCTGTTGTTGGTATGCCCGATGCGAAATGGGGCGAAGTGCCGGCGCTTGTCTATGAAAGTGACAGCGACCTGGACACGAAGATAACAGCAACACTGCAGGAGATTGCGAAATATAAACGCCCGGTTCTCTATAAACGCATCAAGCAGCTGCACCGCACCAGCAATGGCAAGATTTCCAGACACCTCGTCAAAGAATGGCTGCTCGATGAAATTCAGTAATCTGCAGTGCTATACCTATGAAGCCCCCTTCAAGCATCCGGTCAAGACAGTGAAAGCAGACCTTGTGACGAGAAAAGTGCTGGTGATATCACTTGAGGTAGAAGGTAACACTTACTTTGCGGAATCCAATGCCTTTGAGACGGACTGGTATCATGAGGAGACGATAGAGACGGTTTACCAGTCTGTCCAGTATATATATGAACAGATTAAAGCAAGCGAATGGCAGGATTACGCAGCACTCGGCGCAATACTGGCACCGTTTCGACGTACCCCTCATGCGATGGCGCTCTTTGACTATATCGGCTGGCAGAGTCTGAATGAACGGGTGGCAGTCACTGTGCCGTTAGGATACACGCTGCATAGCGGGCAGCATATCAAGCCGCAGAACCGGGTGAAGATCAAGTGGAGCGAACAGGTCTTAGACGACGTCAGGTCAGTCAGAGCAGGTGATGCCGATATCAAGATCGTGATAGATGCGAACGGCAGCCTGGGCGAGGAAGACGTACCGACTCTTGAAGGCTTGCTGGCCTATGACATCGATTATTTTGAGGAGCCGTTCAGCGACTTCAGCCTCTACGCTGCCAACCGGCATCTGCCGCTTGCGATAGATGAATCAGCATCAAGTATCGATCAAATTCTAAAATATTACGGAGCCGGTGTGAAAACTATCGTCGCAAAATATGCACGGCTCGGCGGCGGCTATCCGCTCCTCGCGATTAAAGAAGCGATACCCGATTTACGAGTGATCGTCGGCGGCATGTATGAATACGGCCTCAGCAAATACTTCACAGCGCTCTTAGCGAGTGAGTTCAAGACCATTCCGGACGTCACACCGCAGGGTACCTATTTTGCAGACGACTATGCCCTTTACGAGGAACATGTGGAGAATGGCAAGCTGACGATGACATTCCCGGTAGTAGATATGAATCAATTAGAAGAACTGACATGAAAATGTGAGTTCTTTTTTATTTTGTAATTATACTTGTAATTTCTCTATTTATATTATATATTTATAACAGAAAGTGATAAATATATAACATAACCAAAAAATCATTGAGGAGGAGGCTGCATTGCTAAAAACAAATCTGAGAGTATTTCGTGCTAGATATGATATGAAACAAGATGAGCTGGCCAGCAGAGTTGGGGTACGTAGAGAAACCATCGGACACTTAGAAAGAGGCAATTACAATCCTTCATTAAAACTAGCTTGGGATATTGCAAAAGTATTCGGCGTTACGATAGAAGAAATATTTTCTTATGAGGAGGAGTAAAAATGGATGAAAGAAGCTCGGACAATATTGTAAAAGCGATGGGTATTACACTTGCAATTCTTTATTTAGTGATTTTATTTTCTGCACTGTATCAATATATAAGTTCAGGTGATATCTACAGAATTACAAATGAACTGATTTTGATCGTGATGATTCCGGCACTGGTCGCATGGTTTGGCAGAAAAGACGAAAGTTTGATGTTGCCTCGAAATCTGCAAGGTGAACCATTAGCTGAATCCGCGTCTGTAGAAGATAGACAAAAAAGAAAAAGACATTATTTTCTTGAGTCTTTAGCATTTGCAACATTCTGTATAGTAGCCTCACTATTAGATGCTGGTTAATTCAGAAGGAATGGGATTACTTCATCTTCTCAGAAGAATGGTCTATCTCTGCAAATATCATCCTGTCATATGTCATCGACTACTTAATCATGCTGATCATATTCACGGTTATAGCTTATATCTGGGGCGAATATAGCATCAGAAAGTATAATAAAGCTCTAAAAGATCTGGAGGAGACGTCATGAATAAATCTAGACAGAAAGTGATGGAAGTCACTGACAGCCAGGCAAGTATCCTTGAATTAACAGCAACAAAATACATGTCTGAGAAGATGAAGTGGGTGGATGCACTATTTGATTTCGCCTTTAGTATTATAAATGCCATAAAAGACCTGAAGACATTTGATTCCTATTATCTTGAAAGTAAAGACAATCGGCACCAGCTGTTTAAAATATCAAAAAAATTAGAAGTAGAGAAATTTGATGTGACTAATGAAGTGAATCAAAGTCCGAATGGTAAAAAATTTATCTTCAAAGATAAAGAATTCAGAGTATTTAAAGTCATAAGGTAACAAAGAAAAGGAGCTATCAAAATGATTCTAGGAATGATCAGTCCACTTGGCATACTACTGATTGCAATGGTTATCGGTATACCTGTCTATTTATTAACAAAGCGCAATAACCATCGCTAAAAAGGAAAAAACTGACATGAAAATGTCAGTTTTTTTGCTTGCAATAAATACTATTATGATTTAATATATCGTTATACGATATATAGTTTAACGATATAAAGGGTGACGATATGAATAATCAATCAGCTTTAACAGAAAGTATCTACTATATTTTATTGTCATTGGATGAACCCCTTCACGGTTATGGCATTATCCAGAACATCAAAGTGCTTTCCAACAATCGCATTAATATGGCGGCAGGTACTTTATATGGTGCATTAAATACATTGATTAAAAAGGATTGGATTGAACTGGTCAGTGAAGACGGGCCGAAAGGTAAGAAGGAATATGTACTGACAAGAGCAGGACGAGAAGTATTGATACAAGAGATCTCAAGATTGAAAGAACTAAGTCTGAATGGAGAAAAATTCTTAAGAGGTGATAGTCGATGACAAAAGTAGTGCGTAAATGGTTTTTAGTACATAACTATCAGAAGGAAGAAGACTGGTTGAATGAGATGGCAGCGCAAGGATATCGTTTGAAGAAAGTGGGTCTAGGAAAATATATGTTTGAAGAAACTACAAAAGATGAGACAGTAAGAATGGTATTCATGGATCAAAACAAAGAGGAATTTAGAGAATTTATGGAAGACATGGATATTGAGCATGTCGACACTTTGTCTAACTGGGGCTATTTTCGAAAAGAAAATATGCCTGGAGAACCTAAATTTGAGATGTTTTCAGATAATGAGTCATGAATTAAACATTTATCAAATATACTGAAGATGTTACTTATGTTCCTGGCTATGAATTTATTTTCTGCATACTCTAATTTAGCAATTGGTGAACAAGTACCTAATACTTGGAGTGTAGTGGTGGGTATCCTATGTTTATGTGTTTCTTTTTTCGTTGCGCTCGTTGCCTATAAAATGTACATGAATATTAAGGCACTGAAAGAAAATAATAGAATACAGCACTGATAACAAAACCACTCAATATAAATGATTGAGTAGTTTTTAATGTCTATGATCTTCTTTCGGTGGCACGGGATCGAAGCCGCCTGGATGAAAGGGATGGCATTTCAGGATACGCAGGGTGGTCAGGTAGCTGCCCTTCAGTGCGCCGTGTGTCTCGATGGCCTCCATACCGTACTGGGAGCAAGTCGGATGGAAGCGGCATGTCGGCGGGGTCATCGGTGAGATATAATTGCGGTAGAAGCGGATGATGGCGAGTAGGATTTGTTTCATGTCAGGCTCCTTTTAGAGTTGTTTTATCTATTATAGTGCAGTTGCATGGACTTTTCAGTTCTCATGCTTACTATGATAAACTAAAGAAAAGACTGAGTGTGAGGTAGGGCGATGGAATTTAAGGATGTTGAAGGGAATACAGTGATTCTGAAGACGGATGAACCCGTGCATCATCATGTCTTGATCATTCCGATTATGGGGCAGCAGTTTTTGCTGACGAAGCATAAGGAGCGGGGCATCGAGTTCCCGGGTGGCAAGAGAGAGAAAGGGGAGTCGTCTTTAGAAGCGGCGCACCGTGAGCTGTTTGAGGAGACAGGAGCTACAGGCAGTCTGCAATATGTCACGAGCTATACCGTCATGACTGAGCGCCCTTTCACTAAAGACGTCTTCAAGGCGGAGATTACCGCTATCAGTGAGCAGGTGCATTATCATGAGACGGAGGGGCCTGTCATTGTGGGTTCACTGGATGAAGTAGTGGAATCTGAGCAGAGCCGGCTGCTACAGGATGACTGTATTCAATATATCGTGCGGGAGATGATAGTATGTGGCTCAGCAAAACACGGGTAGCTGCGGATTATTTTGACCGCGGCTTTTATGAGGTGACCTATCCATCTGATGAGCTGGAAGTGACGGCGATGCTTCTTGACCATCCGGCACCTGAACGCATCGTCATCTATCTGCGCGGTGGTAAGGGGGGCGTCGGCATGGTCAGACCGGTGCGACTGATGCAGTTTGCGAATGATCAGACCTTGGTCATTGGACCTTATTACCGCGGCACAAAAGGCCAGGGCAAAGATGAGTTCGGCGGTGCGGATCTTGAGGACGTCCGCGCATTGGTAAGAGAACTGAGAAGTCAGTACGGCGAGTTGCCGATACACTTAGTTGGTTTCTCAAGAGGCGGCATCCAGGGGCTTCTCACCTATCAGGATGTCGGCGCGACTTCGTTCATTATATGGGGCGGGGTCAGCGATATTTATTATATGTATGAAGAGCGGCCGGACTTACGCGGTATGATGAAGCGGCTGATCGGCAAGCCCGACGTCAACCCAGATGCATATGACAGCCGGAACGGTTATCGCCATGTAAGAGCGGACAGCCCCCCTGTTATGATTATTCACGGTACAGCTGATGTACAGGTCGGGATCGAACATGCTTATATACTTGAAGAAAGGCTCAAGGAGCTGGATGTTCCCTATGAATTACATATCTACGAAGAAGAAGGACATGTCTTCACACCGCCGCATGAACGGGAGATTTTAAGGAAAGTCCAGGAGTGGATGACTGCTGTAGAAAACGATAAAAGATGGTAATTGCATCAGGTCTCTCACCTGGCCATAGCACTTGTTATCTCTGCCATTCGCTGTCCATTATGTCCCTAACTTCTCGGACGGCCTGTGATGCACCGTAAAGCCGTCTGAACGCCATATGTTCCCTAACTATTTTGGCAAACCCTATCCATGTCTTTTTTGTATCTGCTCGTCACTGCCTGGGTGACTCACGAGTGGTAGAAGAGTGGAATCATGCAAACTACCGTATATGCCTACGGTCAAAGTGACAAATCCCGTAGACATGCTGGATGAATTTGTTGGTCAATGGCTCCAGCCCATCGTCGTTTTTTTTAGCCATGAACGACACGGAATCTTGTAGTACAGTATGGAATTGAGGGAAACAAAAAGACAGCTAGCGATCTTACGCTACCTGTCTTCTGTAATCTCTCTTCCATCCACTTTTTTCTCGATTTGAGCCAAGTCTATTGAAGTTTTACCTCTTCCACTATATAATGTGTGTATAAAGCGACCCATACTCGCTTCACAACTATATAGTTAGATTGATCGGTAAAATCATGATTACGTTAGTGTAGATAACGTAATCATGAGGTCTGAAAGAAGTTGGTAGCTTCTTTCATTCCTGCCGGTCTTTTTAATTTGTCTTAATTATCCAGTTGATAAGTGAAAATATGCAACTATAGTTTTTTATACAACAAAATTTTCTGAATTTTAAAATTATTATATTGACACTATCCCTGCTTAAATATAATATTTGAGTAGAAGTATTTTTACCACAATAAGGGAGGTTTTAAAATGAAAGTAAAAATTTTCATCGTGTTACTATCTTTATGTTTACTTTGCGCCAGTATCACATCTTTTAGTGTTTCAGCAAGTGAATATCCTCCAAAAAAAATTGAATATGCGCCTTCAGCACAACTTAATGTACCAACACCTGTTGAACCAAATACAGTTGAAAAAATGATTGGCGATAAAATAATTAAAGATTTAAAAATTGAAGTTGTAGAAACTTCTCCAAATCTATTAATAAATTCTCCTGAAATATCATTAAATACTCTTTCTTCGAGCGTGCCAGAAAAAGTTGTACCATCTGATGGTTGTGGTTCAACTAAAACTGGATATGTCAATGTTTCTAAAAGTAAGATTGCCTCTTTGTCTTCCGATACTTATACAATTAGTGCTGGAGTTGCCACATATGTTATAGGAGCAATCTCAACAACCGTTGGTTATTACGTAGGGGCAGGATTACTTGCTGCATGGATCGGAACTAAATTATACCTTGCTGGATACAGCGGTGTACGTTTCTACTATGAATATGGTTGGCAATATTATTATAATAGTGGATGCTACCGTTACACTTTACTTACGGGATGGAATAGATATTAATAAGGAGGTATAAAGATGAAAAACTTCAAATTGCTAATCCAATTCTTTATATTACTCACTATATTGTATTTTATCATCACAAACTTTATTGACAAAGATTACCATACGGCTTTTACATTATTAATTGCTTTAGGAATATGGATTTTTTCAAATAACCTACTTTTTGATTATAAAGAAAGGTTTTTCACTACTCACTTAATAATTAGTATAATAAGTATAGTATATTTTTCAATTCTATTGATTATCTTATTCACTATTGCTCCTAGCGTTTATCATATTATTTTAAGTACATTATTTTTATTTTTTTCTATCATTTGGTTTTTTAAAATAAAAAATAATAAAGTTAGCGTATGAACGTTTTAATATAATTACTAATTTGATATATTATTTTAAGCTGTACGATTTTACAATTTAATATACTATGAAAAAATGTTTTTCATAGTAATACTAATTGAATCATTTATTACTTCTTGATTAATCCCAATGTATCTAAGTGTCACAGACTGCGAAGAGTGATTGAATAGATCCATCAACAAAGCCACATCCCTTGTCTTCTTGTAGTAACGGTAACCAAAGGTCTTACGCATCGAGTGTGTGCCAATTTCATTTAATCCGATCGCCTTAGCTGAATGATTGAGGATTCGATAGGCCTGTACACGACTGATCGGTTTATCATTCCCATCAGAATCGAGTTTATTGCTTTTAAACAGATAATCTTCGTCCTCTAGGAACTGAATATAACGATCAATATCCTCCTTTAGATGATAAAGGGGGATTTGTTTCTGTTTACGGGTTTTCTGTTCTCGGAGTTTAATCGTATAGTCCTTAATGTCTTTTTTCTTCAGTCCCAACATGTCACTCACTCTTAGACCACAGTTAATGCCGAGATTAAATAAAAAAACGTCTCGTTCTGATCCATAATAAGCGAGTGCCTCTTTCATCTCCTGTATCTTTTTCACGTCTCGAATTGGTTCCACGCTATTCATCAAAATCACTCCTATATGATACGTATAATGTATGCATTGATATCATTATGATACATTATTTCAGGCATAAAAATAAACCCCTGTGTTTACGGGGTTTGTCATGTAACATAATTTATATTGTGTTACATTGGATCACCTCTTAAAGAACTTGCTGAAGAATCCTTTGGGAGCGTCTTCCCTTAAATCTTTATAGAAATCATCGACTTTGTTCTCTTTCATGTCAGCTCTTTGAGTTTCTGTCTCCACGTATAGCTGATCTTTGCCGTCTTTATCCTGTCTTTTGTCATTTTCTTTAAGTTTAACTTCAAGCGCCTTTATTCTATCGTTGCTTTCCAACGCTAATGCTTGCTGATTATGTAATAATTTTTGCTGATTGTCTAAAGTTTCATTTAACTTATTGATTTGTACATCCTTAACATTCATTTGATTTTCTAAGAAAGATATTTGCTTTTCTTTATCATTTAACTGCTGCTTTAAGAGATTGATAATATCGTCCTGAAGTTTTTTATCTTTAGCTTCTTCTTTTTGAGTAGGCTGTTCACCTTCTTGATTATCCATATCAAAAATCATTTTTAGATTTATTTTCTCATTTAATGGTTTTTGATTGTTGATGCTTTCTCCTATTTTTAATGCTTGTTCATCATTTATAACTAATGCATTATCTACTTTTTCTAATTCTATATTTAGTCTTCTAGCATGATTTAATACCGTCATTAACAAAGAGAAAGTGTGGTTTTTATCATCGTAGAGGTGAGAAAATCAAAGTTGTTTTTCTTGACGGAAAAGCTATCACTGGAACATATTTATTTGCACCACAGTATGAGATCATTATCGAAACAGAAGATGGACGAGAAATCACGATTTTTAAACATGCTGTAAAGTATATCTATGTACTTGATTAGTTTTACAAAGAAAACTGAATAAGATATAATGTACTTAACAATTAAGATTTCCATAGAAACACCGAACCCCCTGACTGCTGGAACAGTTAGGGGGTTTTTAGGTGCTAGTATGCCGTCTTAATCCTTGCGTTGATCTAACCAGTGAGAAAACAACGCAAGGGCTACGCCAACATACAATGGCGCAATTACGTTAACAATTAAGATTTCCATAGTTATCCACCTCCTTCCATAAGATCTCGCCTATGGAAGTGAAGACGGCTTACTCATTATATCGAATTACTTTTATTTCTTCTAGGTGGCTCACCTTATTCTTTTTATCACATAAAAACGAGTGGCATAATAAGGATAACGATAAACATCAGGAGGATATACCATGACAAATATGAATTACGAAAAAGAAATTCAAGCCTTAGAAGAAAAAAAGAAACAGTTATTAAAATAAAAGCGTGATAAAGACAGGGAAGAACTTCAGACATTAAAAGAGAGGGAAAGCTGGTGCAAAAACAAGTAATTGCACCAAGTCTCGGAATACTTGCTATAAAAAACCCCTTTCACTGACCATTACAGTGAAGGGGGTTATCTATATTATCCGCGGTATTTGAAGCCGCCTTTTTCTTCGATTTCCGGTGATTCGAACTGCTTGAAGTTCTCCTGGAACATTTTCGCCAGTTTTGTAGCTGTCTCGTCATAGGCATCATCTGATACCCATGTGTTACGAGGCAGGAGCAGCTCAGAAGGAACACCAGGCACTGACTTCGGAATGTTTAAGCCGAAGATATCATCCTGGACATATTCCACATCTTCAAGGCCGCCGCTGATGGCACGACGGATCATGGAACGTGTATATTTCAGGTTCATCCGGCTGCCGACGCCGTATTCGCCGCCTGTCCAGCCTGTGTTGACCAAGTAGACTTTGACGCCATGCTTGTCAATCAGGTCACCTAACATGTTCGCATATACAGTGGCATGCAGTGGTAAGAACGGTGAACCGAAACATGTTGAGAATACCGGCTGCGGGCTTGTGACGCCGCGTTCTGTTCCGGCAAGTTTAGATGTGAAGCCACTTAAGAAGTGATACAGCGATTGTTCTTTGGTTAATTTAGAGATTGGAGGAAGTACACCGAATGCATCTGCTGTTAAGAAGATAATCGTCTTCGCGTGACCCGCATAAGATGGCAGGACGATATTGTCGATGTTATCAATTGGATAAGCGGCACGTGTGTTTTCTGTCAGAGATTTATCAGAATAGTCAGGTGTCCCGTCTTCTTCCACTTTGACGTTCTCAAGGATAGCGCCGTAACGGATGGCATCGTAGATCTGCGGTTCTTTCTCACGCGTCAGATCAATCGTCTTCGCATAGCAGCCGCCTTCGATATTGAAGACCCCTTCATCGTTCCAGCCGTGCTCATCGTCACCGATCAGTTTACGCTGTGGGTCTGCTGATAATGTGGTTTTACCAGTACCTGATAAACCGAAGAAGAGAGCAACGTCCTTATTCTCACCGACGTTCGCTGAACAGTGCATACTCATGATGCCTTGCACCGGCAGGTAGTAGTTCATGACACCGAAGATCCCTTTTTTCATTTCGCCGGCATATTCAGTTCCGCCGATCAGGATGATCTTATGTTTGAAGCTTGTAATGATGAAGGTTTCTGATTTTGTGCCATCTACTGCTGGGTCTGCCTTGAAGTGAGGGGCAGAGATGATCGTGAATTCAGGATCAATAGCCAGGCCTTCCTCTTTTGTTTCAGGACGGATGAACATGGTACGGGCAAACATATTATGCCAAGCGAGTTCGTTGATAACCTGTAATTTTAACTGTGAGGCTTTACTTGCGCCGGCATAGCCGTTGAAGACATAGACTTTTTCCTTGTCATTTAAATAGTTCAGCACTTTATTGACTAACTTCAGGAAGACTTCCTCTTCAATCGGCTGGTTGACAGCACCCCAGTCGATCTTATCTTCCGTCTCTGCTTCACGCACGATGAAACGGTCTTTCGGTGAACGGCCTGTATATTTACCGGTTTCAGTGCGGATGGCGCCTGACTCAGTCAGTTCCCCTTCGTTATTCTGAATAATTTCGTTGATTAACTGTGTACGTGATAACTGTTTCAGTGTAGACGGTTTTTCCAGCAGCTGATTGATTTCTGCCGCGTAATTTTCATTCATTTAATAATCCCCCATTAGATGATTGATATGCTGATGTAAGCATTTTCACTCATTAGTATAGCATAATGAAAATCATATGCCATCTCACATATTTAATGTTAGAAAATTCATAAAAATAGTACATTTTGAGTCTTAAGTTAAACATGTTGACGGTTTACACAAAGTTTAGTATTATCTTACTTGCGGATTCTCTTATCCAGAGTGGTGGAGGGACATGGACCCTTTGAAGCCCAGCAACCTTTTAAGTAAGGTGCCAAACCGTTTGCAGATCTCATCTGAACGATAAGAGTGAATGGACTTGTATTGTCGAGCCTTTCTCTCTTAACTGTAGGGAAAGGCTTTTTTCTATGGATTGAACCGTAATCATATATATAAAAGGAGAATTATCTATGGCAGATCGTAAATTATTTACTTCTGAATCAGTAACAGAAGGACACCCGGATAAAATTGCGGACCAGATTTCTGACGCAATTTTAGACGCCATTTTGACAGGAGACCCAAAAGCACGTGTGGCATGTGAGACATCAGTGACGACAGGTATGGCACTGATCGCCGGTGAAATCACGACTTCTACTTACGTTGATATCCCGAAAGTCGTGCGTGAAACAGTTAAAGAGATCGGTTATACCCGCGCAAAATTCGGTTATGACTATCAGACGATGGCTGTATTGACAGCGATTGACGAGCAGTCACCTGACATCGCACAAGGTGTAGACCGTGCGCTTGAAGACCGTGAAGACTTATCGGATTCAGACATCGAATCTATCGGTGCCGGCGACCAAGGCTTAATGTTTGGTTTTGCCTGCAACGAAACAGAGAGCTTGATGCCGCTGCCGATTTCACTTTCACACGAACTTGCACGCCGCTTAACAGAAGTACGTAAGAACGGTACGCTTGACTACTTACGTCCGGACGGTAAGACACAGGTGACGGTTGAGTATGATGAGAACAACAAGCCTAAACGTGTGGATACTATCGTCATCTCTTCTCAGCACCACGAGAAAATCGAGCTTGAGCAGATTCAGGCTGACATTAAAGAACATGTCATCAAACCGGTTGTGCCGGCTGAATTAATCGATGAGGAAACGAAGTACTTCATCAACCCGACTGGCCGTTTCGTTATCGGTGGACCGCAAGGGGATGCCGGTTTAACAGGCCGTAAGATCATTGTGGATACTTACGGTGGCTATGCGCGTCACGGTGGCGGTGCATTCTCTGGTAAGGATGCAACGAAAGTTGACCGTTCAGGCGCATACGCAGCACGTTACGTTGCGAAGAACATCGTAGCAGCCGGCCTTGCAGATAAAGCGGAAGTTCAGCTTGCCTATGCAATCGGGGTCGCACATCCGGTTTCAATCTCAGTGGATACGTTCGGTACAAGTGACTATTCTGAAGTAGAACTGGTGGAAGCAGTCCGCAGCACATTCGACTTACGCCCGGCAGGTATCATCAAGATGCTTGACCTGCGTCGCCCGATCTACAAGCAGACAGCAGCATACGGCCATTTCGGTCGTACAGACGTTGAACTGCCTTGGGAACAGACAGATAAAGCAGAGGCACTGAAAGCGGCTTTAGCGAAATAATAGACGATTATAAAGACAGGGAGCAGAGGCTTCCTGTCTATTTTTGTGAAATGAGTAGATTGGTCCAGTGTAAAAATAACTTTTTAATGATGAAAGCAGTTTTTATGTGCAAGTCTCTGCTCATTTATCTATGAAAATTACTGAACTTCCCGCTGAACTTCTTTATAATATGAATAAGACAATAAAGAAGGAGAAGATCTATGAACTTATCTGAATTAACACCCCTGCATTATGGGCTGATTGCACTTGCTGTACTGGCACTTGTATTTCTTGTGCTCTGGCTGATGTCAAACGCAAAACGTAAACGTGAACAGGAAGAGCTGGCAGCACGTCATGAATCAGAGCGCCGGTCATTAGCCGCGTCGCTTGAAGAACAGGCTGCTAAAGAACAGGCAGCGCAGGCGGAAGCCTTCGACGCTGAACGTCAAGACCTGAATCATCAGCTGTCGGAGAAGGCGACACAGATTGACAGTCTGAAGCTGCTGACAAAAGACGGCGGAGAATATCTGACTGACTTCACATTAATCCAGCTGAAGGATCGTCTCGTGCGCAATGAACGCATCCGTCCGGAAGATATGCATGTGCTGGCTAATATCTTCCTGCCTGGCCGTGATTTAAAGCGGACAGAACGACTCGCTCATCTCGTCATGACACGCACCGGCGTTTATCTGCTCGAGTCTTATTACTGGAAAGGGCATATTTATCACGGCGTGGATCAGTCACAGTTTTCAGTGGATCCGATGTTCGAGCACGTCTTCAGTCTGCTTGACCTGGATAAATATATCGAACACACTATCGCGATGGAACGTGATGCCGACCGTGACGTCGTCTACTTCAAATCGCTGAATCAGAATATCGCGGACTTGAAGCGTCATGCCGAGCTGCTGCAGGAGACATTGCACCTGCAATATCCGGTGACCCCTATCATGTATTTCAATAAAGAGGGACATGATGCAGGAACAATGGATAATTATTCTCGTGATAAGAATGTCAAGGTCATCGTCGGTGAAGACGAGCTGGAAACATTCTTCGAGAAATACGTTTTCCATGGCCGCTTCCAGTATTCTGTAGAGGAACTGGCGCATATGCTGGATGAAATAGAACGGTTGAACCCGTAGACAAGGGGGTCTTGATGACCTCCTTGTTTTAATAGCGGCCCTGAAGGGGTATAGATGATTAATCATGAATGAAGGAGTGTTGGAAGATGGAACAGACAGTCACATTTCATAATGGCAATACGATGCCGAAGGTCGGCCTCGGTACTTTCCGTATCGAAGAAGGTCAGGAGCTGGTAGAAGCAGTCAAGCATGCCATTGTATCAGGTTATAGAAGCATCGATACAGCTCGTATCTATGATAACGAGCAGTCAGTGGGTGAAGGTATCCGTCAGGGTATAGAAGCGGCGGGTATCAGCCGCGCTGACTTATTCATCACGACTAAACTATGGCTGGATGACTACGGCTACGAAGAGGCACAGGCTGCCTATCAGGCATCACTGGACCGCCTCGGCCTCGATTATGTCGATCTTTATCTGCTGCACTGGCCGGGACAGGATACCCAGCTCTATATTGACAGCTGGAAGGGCCTCGAGAAACTATATAACGACGGCAAAGTACGTAATATCGGTGTCAGCAACTTCAACGTCGAACATCTGGAGCGCTTACTGGAAGAGGCATCTGTGAAACCGGTCATCAACCAGGTGGAGTTCACACCTTACCTGAATCAGCGGGTGCTGCGTGGCTATCTGAAAGAGAAGTTCATTGTCGCGGAATCATGGTCGCCACTGATGAACGGTGAGATTCTGGCCAATGAAGTGGTCATGGATATCGCCGAGAAACACGGCAAGTCACCGGCTCAGATCATCATCCGCTGGAACATTGAAAAGGATGTCGTGATCATTCCGAAATCAGTGACACCGAGCCGGATCGAAGAGAACTTGAATGTCTTTGACTTCGAACTGACTGAAGAAGACCTCTATGAACTGGATCAGCTGAATGAAGACCGCCGTAACGGGCCGGATCCAGCTGAATATAACGGCCACTAAAAAAATGTCGAGTATCGTTACGATACTCGACATTTTTATTTGTCGCCGTTGACACTAGGCGTCGTCTTGATGCTGTCTGCGCCGCTCTGCACGACACCCGGCGCTGCTTCTTTGGTCTGTCCCTGTGTATCTCTATATTTGATGCCGGTCTCCTCAATATGTTCATCCAATTCTCGGAGGGTCTTCTCTGTCTGATCTTCAGCCATGCTTCTCATCCTTTCACTCTGTTTATAATCTCTACCCGTATTGGGGAATGATATAGCCTGATTCTCAGAGAAAATAAAAATAATCAGATCAGCCAGCCCATCAGATAAGCGAGCAGCGGCAGGCTGACGGAGAGGGCAATATATTGAATAGACTTCAGCCGGTCCTTGTCAAACAGCTGCACACTTTCCAGGGCAAAGGTCGAAAATGTCGTGAAACCACCCATCATACCGGTGCCGAAGAAGAGATAGACGGTATCCAAGTGCGAGAGAAGACCGAGCACCAATGACCCTGCTGTATTGATCAGTAAGGTCATCCACGGAAAACGGCCGTTGAACTGACTGAGATAGACACGTATGACGGCGCCGAATACAGCACCCAGACCGACCATCAGCAAAACAGTCGCCTCCCAGATGTCAGACCGAGATAACTCAGCAGGAGGCCGCCCGCCATCGTCAAGGTGATATAGCATAAGCCTAGTGACAGCTGAGTTTCCAGCAGATGGATACTATCCGCGCTGAAAGTGGAGAAGGTCGTGAAACTGCCGAGCATCCCTGAAGTCAGGCCGACTTTAAGATTCTGATTGTCAAAGGGATAACTGGCTGAAAATGCGAGTAGAAATGCACCTATAAGGTTGACAGTCAGCGTCCCCAGATAAGAAGTATCGCCCATGAGCAGTGTCAGGCTGTAGCGAAGAGTAGCACCAATAAATGCGAAAACACCTACATATAGATATTTCATGCCGAACCTCCATCAAAAAAGACTGTACACCTGTACAATCTTAAATAATACCGAACAGCAGCATGCCGCTGATCAAGTGATAAATAATGACAGCCAGGATGACGAACTGCCAGATCTTAGCTGCGGACTGAAATGTCGCTTCAGGACGCTTCATATAACGGTCGAGCATGATGACACTGATAATCAATAGAATGGCATTGACCAGACCTGAAAACAGAATGATTGAAGTCACTGAACCGAAGAGCTGACTGAGCAGGGGATTCTTCACGCTGAGCAGCATACTCAGAACGACCAGGACAACAGATATCATGAAATAGCGACGTGATTGCTTCATATTCATACTCCTCTGAAAAATTAGTATAGGCTTATTTTAGCATATAGCATCTTGCTTGTATTTGTATTTTAGAAGCTTTATAGTGAGGTTGACTAAAGTGCTAGGAGGAAATGAAGATGAGAGACTTAAAGGTAGAAGTATTTGCAGATGGCGCAGATATTGAACAGATGAAATCAGCCTATCAGAATAAAGAAGTAGATGGTTTTACAACTAACCCATCCTTAATGGCGAAAGCAGGCATCAAGGACTACAAACAGTTCGCTGAGGATGCAGTCAAAGCCATTCCGGATGCATCTATCTCATTCGAAGTGTTCGCTGATGATATGGAGACCATGCGTAAAGAAGCAGAAATTCTGATGAACTACGGCAAGAATGTTTTCGTCAAGATTCCGGTTGTCAATACACAAGGTGAATCCCTTATCCCGTTAATCAAAGAACTATCAGCTGAAAATGTTCAGTTAAACGTCACTGCGGTCTATACCATCGAACAGGTGAAAGAAATCGTCGACGCTGTAAAAGAAGGCGTGCCGACTTATGTATCAGTCTTCGCAGGACGAATCGCTGACACCGGCGTCGATCCAATGCCGCTCATGAAAGAAGCGGTGGAAGTCTGCCACAGTAAAGCAGGCGTCAAACTACTCTGGGCAAGCTGCCGTGAACTGTATAATGTCATTCAGGCAGATGAGATCGGCTGTGATATCATCACCTGCCCAGGTGACGTCGTGAAGAAACTGCCGAACATCGGCCGTGATATCAACGAATTATCAGTAGACACAGTCAAAGGCTTCGCGAAAGACATCAAGACAAGCGGCCTAGCTATCCTCTAAAGACAGACTCCCTCAAATGAGGGAGTTTTTATATGGAAAATTCAATTTTCTGACTATTACATATTGCATAGTCAATATGCAAATGATATATTTAAATAAATAACAAGAGAAAGGATGATGAACTTGGCATCAAAGATCGGAGATAAAGTTCTCGGTCGCAGAAAAGAACTCAGAATGACACAAGCCGATCTTGCTAAAAATATCTGTACACAAAGTCAGGTCAGTAGAATCGAGAAAAATGAAATTATGCCGAGTTCAGAAACACTCTATCAAATAGCGCGTCGACTGAATGTCAGTATGGATTATTTCTTTGGTGTGGAACCTGTCAATAATACGATACGCGGCAAGAAAATATGTGAAGATTATTTAGAATCGAAAGAATTTGAGACACTTGAAGTCTTCGTCGACGCCCAGCTGCAGACAGTGCTGACCGAATACGAGCATCGCTATCTGACGTGGGTCAAAGCCGTATGTGCAGGCTATACGAAGCCAGATTTAGAGATTGCCATCAAGATGCTTGAAGAATTACTGGAAAATCCGATCAAGCATCAGGATAATGAGCTTGAAGCAAGTATCCATAACTCTTTAGCGATTTTCTATAGAAAATCTAAAGAACCTGAAAAGGCAGAAACTCATATTCGAAAAGCAAGATATATTATAAATGAAAATCATTTATATAATGAGGCAGCTGCGAAAATTTATTATCAATATGCAACTTTTTTAATGTCTGAAGATAAATTTGAGGATTGCCTCGATATTGCTAACGAAGGTATTGAAATCTGTATTAAGCATAATGTCCTTTTCTTGCTCGATAATATGATTTATCTTGCAAGCGGTGCAAAACAAGAAATGAATATCATTTCACAAAAAGATCGTGACTTATGCAGTGTAGGCTATGGTCTTGCAAAGATGAAAAACAATACAGTTTTAATTGATTTATATGAGCAAGAATTAACACAATATAATCTTTTATAAAGCGGAGGAATATACTATGAAAAAAAATCTTTCAAAAGCACTTTTAACTTTCTCAACATTGGCAGTTCTTCTTGGTTTTGCTGGCCCGTCAGTGTATGACACTACAAGTCCGTTATATGGTATTAAAGTAGATATTGACGTCCACTAATCATCTCTTCTTTCAGCCGAACTCTTTATGGGGTTCGGTTTTTTTTATGGGCTTTTTTGGGTATGATAGAAAAGACTGAATTCAGGAGGTTAATTTTGGCGGCTAACAGAACTTCTATCAAACGTCTTGAGATGCGTAATAAATTGATTCTTGTCTGTATTTTACTGCTTATGGCACTGGCTATTTATCTGATTTATCTCATATCGAAGGAAGCACAGGAAGAGAAATTCAGGGATCAGCATGTCGTGGTCGGCTATACTTACCGACAGGCCTTACAGCGTCAGATGCATGCCAATGCTGTGGCGTCTGATGGCGTGAAGTGGTCGAAGGCGACGCGTTCACAGATAGCTCGCTACTTGCGACCTGAACCCTATTATCAACATTCAGAGCAGAAGTATCAGTTCCTGAACCTGCGCAAGCCGCAAGGGATCAGTGCGGGCAAGCTGGATGAACTGCTCAAAGGGAAAGGCATACTGGAAGGGCAGGGGGACGCATTCCGTGAGGCTGCCCGTCAATCAGATCTCAATGAGATTTACCTGATCAGCCATGCCCAGCTGGAGACAGGGAAAGGGGCCAGTGAACTCGCAAAAGGGCTGAAAGTGAATGATAAGGGGCAGCTGGATCCGGACGGCAAGACTTACTATAACTTCTTCGGTGTCGGTGCTTTTGATCATGATGCAGTCGCAGAAGGTGCGAAATATGCACAGCAGCAAGGATGGGATACACCTGAGAAAGCGATCAAAGGCGGGGCCCAGTTCATCGCCAGGGAATATCTGTCACGCGATAATCAGTACACCTTATATTCGATGCGCTTCAATCCGGTTGACCCGGGCAGGCACCAGTATGCGACAGATGTGATGTGGGCCCATCATAATGCGAGACAGATGGCTAAGTACTATCACAAGCTCGGCTTAGAAGGTAAATTTTTTACACGACATTACTATAAGAAATAACAGCGTCCAGGATGTGATGTCCTGAATTTTTATTTTACAATATTTAAGGAAAATTTAAGGTAACTGGAAATTTGAGTATGTTATGATGAAAAAGAGGTGAGATAAAGGATGACATGGATAGAAGCTTACAAAAGATTTTGGCAGAATGCCTTCAAGATGCGTGGACGGGCAAGACGGAAGGAATACTGGATTCCGCAGCTGGTGAATACGGTTATCGGACAAATCATCGAACTGTTCTTCACGATGAGCGGCGGAGCGAAGCGGTTTGCAGTTGCTATGGACGGTGAAGCCATCATCAATTACGGCAATCTGATCTGGCTGCTCCTTATACTGATTCCGACATTCACAGTGACCGCAAGAAGACTGCAGGACATCAATATCAGCGGCTGGTGGGCCATACTGCCTATATTCGGCTGGTATATCGCACTCGGCACAATGATTGCGATACTGATGATACCGGGTGTCGAAGAATACTTAAGTGACCCTGACAGACTGACGACAGCATTAACGACCAGCACAATCGCCGGTATCACACTCGTTATCATGTCTATCGTCTTCTTTGTCTTCAGCGTCTTAGACAGTAATCCGCGACCGAACAAATACGGCGATGATCCGAAGAAAGATGAACGCTATTTATACCAAGGAGAGATGTAATATGACATGGATGGAAGCTTACAAAAGATTTTGGCAGAATGCCTTCAAGATGCGTGGACGCGCGAGACGGAAGGAATACTGGGTACCGGTGCTATTCAACACTTTGATTTCACTCGCCCTAGGTATCATCTTTGCCTTTGTGGATATGGCACTGGGCTACGGCAGCGATATACTGGCAGATGATCAGATGGCGGATGTCTCCCTGACGAAACCCTCAGACGTAGCGAACGGCATCTGGTCACTGATTCTTCTCATACCAAGCTTCACAGTGATGGCAAGAAGACTGCAGGATATCAATATCAACGGCTGGTGGGCGCTTGTGCCGCATTTAGGGGGTGTAGTCACTATAATCGGACTGATTCTCGGCGCGCTTTCCCTGTTTATGCTGGGTGGGGCGGAAGTAAGTACACTGCTGATCATGGCAGGTGTCGCAATATTAGTGGCCGTGATTGTAGGCATCGTCTTCCTCGTCTTCACAATACTTGACGGCAAACCAGGACCGAATAAATACGGCGAGGATCCGAAGAAGAATGAGCGTTATTACTACAACGATACTTATCAAAGCTAATGAAGTAACAGTCTCTATTAATAGAGGCTGTTTTTTTGGAGGATTTATGACACATTATCTATATATCGGCGCTAAAACTAAGCTGCCTGATGACTTAAAACAATACGGCAGTAAGGTCTCTGAGTATAAGTGGAAAACAACAGAAAACCGCTATGAATTTCAATATGAACTCTACTATGAACTTGGATTAAATGAATTCAATCAAGTGGTCGCTCTCTGTAGAAATCACCTCAAAGAGAACCGGTATGATACCATTGAAGTCACCAATGGCTTAAACAGCAATCGTTATCCGATGGTCGTCAGTCACATTGAAAAGATACATATTGATCAACTGACCGGACAGCATCTGCAGGAATTACGGGTGGATGGGATGTATAAAATAGAGGGCAATAGAAGATATTAATATAAAAAGACTGCCCCGGCAGTCTTTTTATTTGCGGTTCTTATAGTTGTGCTGATAGGCCTGCAAGTTCTCTTTGTCATTTATCATATACCCTTTTATTGAAAGAACAAGCAGTTTTTACATATAAATATTTAATCCGATTTTACTCTGCATCTCTTATCATTAAAGCTTATCATTCGTCTGTCAGTACAATCTTCATGATTGATGTGTCCATTTACAAAGGAACGGGTATGAAGGCATAAGAAAAGCAATGAGGAGCGATTGAGTTGAACATCAATAAACACGAGGAATATTTGAAGGATGTGATTATTCTGGCGGGAGAAATCCTGCTCGAGTCCGGGGCAGGGGGCTACAGAATAGAACAGACGATGAATCAGATTGCCCGTCATTTCGGTTATGCCGACTGCAACAGTTTCGTCACCAACACGGTGATTAACTTCAGCCTGCATGATCTGACTTATCCTAGAGTCAAGCGTGTGACAGCGCGTAATACGAATCTGATAAAAGTCTCGAGAGTCAACGCCGTCGCTCATCAGATCACAAGTGATCAACTCACAGTGGAAGAAGCACTTGAAAAGCTCAAGGTGATACAAGATCAGTCAGAAAGTTATCCGGCACACTATAAAGCAGTGGCAAGTGCTTTAGTCGGACTCAGCTTTCTTTATCTGCAGAGTGGCGATATGCAGAATATCGCGACTGCTATGATTGCAGCGGCAGCCGGTTTTTTTGTGAAAGAACGTGTGGCATCAATAGTACAGAGTCTCTTTATTCCGGAATTTATAGGTGCATTGCTCATTGCCTTCATCGTTATCGCGATGAACCATGGCCTAACTGATCCTGAACTCTCTGTGACCCTTATTGCTGCTGTTATGCCGATTGTCCCGGGCGTTCTGATCACTAACTCTCTGCAGGACCTACTGGCCGGCAACCTGATGATGGCTCTGACTAAAGGACTGGAAGCAGCCGTTACTTCCTTTGCTATCGGGCAGGTGTAGCTACTATGGACTATATATTTTAGGAGGTGATCATGGATATATTACTTAACTTCATCTTCAGCTTCATCGCATCCTATTGCTTTGCGGTATTGTTTGACAGTCCGAGACGACTCTTTGTCCTGTCAGGATGCGTGGGGGCTGCAGCATGGATGACAAGCGAAACGATGATCCATCATTTTAAAATGCCCGACATCTATGGTTACTTTCTAGGCAGCCTGATGCTTGGTCTCATGTGTCATACGATGGCCCGCTTCTATCTTGAGCCCGCCATGCTCTTCATGATTCCAGGAATCATACCTCTCGTGCCAGGAGGGTTAGCGTATGATGCAACGATGAAAATGATGCTGAACCAGACAGATAAGCCTGTTGAGATTCTGATGGAAATCACGATGCTGGCAGGTGCTATCGCAATCGGACTGCTGTTCTCAGATTATGTATTCCGACTGATTACCGAGAAAAAAATTTCCAATTATTAGCGATTAAATCTGGAAAACATGATGACTGTATACGCATGATGATGGCACTATCATTGTAGGACTGTTTCGTTGCTGACCAGGTTGAGCTGGAACACATTGACCGGCGATTCACTTTACAAATGGCGGATATTTCTGAGGATGACTTATAATAGAGATAAGGAGATGAGATAAATGAATCGGAAATTAGAGAAACAGCTTGAACTTAGAGAAGAGAAGATGATTGAAATTCGGCGCTATCTACATGAAAATCCCGAGTTATCTTTTCAGGAAGAGAAAACAGCACAGTATATCGCGGATTTCTACCAGGACAAAGATGTGAAAGTAGAGACTAATGTAGGAGAGAGAGGCATTAAAGTCACGATTGATTCAGGTAAACCGGGCAAGACGATCGCCATCCGCGCCGATTTTGATGCGCTGCCTATAGAGGAACAGACAGGACTGCCATTTGCCTCGAAAAACCCTGGCGTCATGCATGCCTGTGGCCATGATGCACACACGGCCTATATGTTGGTGCTGGCAGAGACACTTGCTGAAATGAAAGAAAGCTTCACAGGAAAAGTCATCGTCATTCATCAGCCGGCAGAGGAAGTACCGCCGGGCGGAGCAAAAGGCATGATAGAGGACGGCGTGCTTGAGGGTGTTGATCACGTCATGGGTGTTCATGTGATGAGTACGATGGCAACAGGTAAGATTTACTATCGTCCAGGCTTTGTACAGACCGGCCGTGCGTTTTTCAAGCTGAAAGTCAACGGGAAAGGCGGTCACGGTTCTTCACCTCATATGGCGAATGATGCAATAGTCGCAGCCAGTGACTTTGTGATGGCCGTTCAGACAGTTGTTGCCCGCCGCCTGAATCCTTTCGAAACAGGTGTGGTGACAATCGGTTCATTTGATGGTAAAGGTCAGTTCAATGTTATTAAAGACAGTGTCACCTTAGAAGGTGATGTAAGAGGCCTGACAGATGAGACGAAAGCGACTATCGAAAAAGAAATCAAACGTCTGACACATGGACTGGAAGAGATGTACGGCGTGACTTGCGAACTGGAATACAATGATGATTATCCGGCACTCTATAATAATCCGGCATTCACAGAATATGCAGTAGACATACTGAAAAATAATCTTGAAGACATTCCGGTGGAAATATGTGAGGCACAGCCCCCATCAGAAGATTTCGCCTATTACGCTAAAGAGAAGCCGAGTCTGTTCATCTATGCCGGCGCAGCACCTGAAGACGGGGAGATCTATCCGCACCACCATCCGAAGTTTACAATCAGTGAGAAATCACTGCTGATCTCAGCCAAAGCAGTGGGGACTCTCGTACTTGAATACCTGAGCTGAATGAACTTCAAACGATTCAATCATCCTGTAGAGGTATAAAATAGAAGAGAATATGATAAAAAGACTGCCACGGCAGTCTTTTTATTTGCGGTTCTTATAGTTGTGCTGATAGGCCTGCAGATTCTCTTTGTCGTTGAAATACAGGAAGGCAGCGAGACCAATCGGAATGCCGAAGATAGGCGTGGTCAGAAGACTTGCGATAACCATGTAGATAATCACATACGTGAGATCAGTAGAACTCCACTGTTTGTCTTTCAGATAATCAATAATTAAGTTCAGACTCATTGTCCTCAGCTCCTTAGATGATAGATACACTACACTATATCCAGTTATAACCAGAATAAACATAGGAATTAAGTTACAGGTTAAAAGCATCTACATTTCATTATATTACATCTGACGCGTTAAAAGTAATTAATTGTTAAATTAGAAACAAAAAGATACTCACACTGATGATTTGATATATTCATTTAAAAACGGAGAACAGGCGATGATCAATAAGAAGATTGAGCGGTATCTGGAAAATCATTATCAGCAGTACTTAGGCAAGCAGCATAAGATGAAGGTCACACATGTAGTGGACAGGGGACATTACTATCAGTTTCATCTGTGGAAAGATGATGTGCTGGTGATCGGTGAGACCGTATGGAAGAATGACCTGGTGAGAAAAATAGATTAGAGGAGAAAACTGGTATCAGTGGATACTGGTTTTTTTGTATACTGAAGGTGTGAAGAAAATATTTTGCTGATGAGTGATGAGGGATTAAATGAATAATTTTAATCATAATAACAAGGAATCTTATGTTTTTGAAACTTATGGTCCATATCAAGTTCATAATGGAGAATTCCAGTTAAATCAAAAATTTTTGGATATTGAAAAAACGATTAAATACTTTATCAATAATAATGAATTTAAAATAGCTAAAGAATTACTCACGAAGAATAATTACGAAGATATATTGAATTATATTAATCAACAGCAGTCGACACATTTAAATGAAATTCCTTTTAATATTAAATTAATTGGTAATCAAGATATTGAGGTAGATCAAGATTTTCAGTTGTTAGAAAGTAAACTTATAACTAATAATTTTAATACATCAGAAAATTTATTAGATCACCTAATATCAGAACTTAATACATGTGATAGTTTTGATATTATAGTAAGCTTTATAAAAAATTCTGGTTTAAACATTTTAGTCAGTACTTTAGAACAGTTGAACAGACGGGGAATTAAGGGACGTATTATTACAACGACATATATGAGTGTTACTGATCCAGCAGCCCTTCGCAATTTAATTAAGTATGATAATTTAGAAGTGAAAATTTATGAAAGTTCAAATCAATCAGACAGCTTTCATACAAAAGGATATATCTTTCATCGTCATCAAACCAACGGAAGTAGTCAAGATGACTTGAGTTCAGTGATTATTGGATCATCTAATATATCAGCAGTAGCACTTAAGACAGCTGAAGAATGGAATATACGAACGTATAAACGACAAAGTGATAATATATTTAATGCAACTTGTCAAAGATTTGAAGAAGTATGGAATAATGAACAAACGCATCAAGTTACTGATAGCTATATCACACAATATGAGAAGTTTATAAAAGATAAAAATATCTATCGACCCTACTTCTATACGTTTAATTCCCAAAATAAAACTTCAAATCAAAATGGGGAATTATTAGTTCCTAATTCGATGCAAAAAGAAGCGCTAAAAAACTTAGAGCTATTAGTTCAAGCAGGTGAAAGTAAAGCACTTGCTATAGCTGCAACAGGAACAGGAAAAACTTTTCTTGCAGCATGGTGTGCAAAACAATTACGACCGGAAAAAGTATTATTTATTGCGCATCAAGAGGAATTATTAAATGGGGCATTAAAAACATTTAAAAAGGTATTTAATGAGCTTAATGAAAATAATTTTGGAAAATTTGTAGGTAGTATAAAAGAAAATAAACCCTTTACCTTTGCTTCAATACAAACTCTTAATAATCACTGGCAACAATTTGATAAAGAAGAGTATGATCTGGTGATTATTGATGAATTTCATCATGCTGCCTCACCCACTTATACAAAGATAATGAAGTATTTTCAACCTAAGTTTTTACTTGGCCTTACAGCGACACCAGAACGCACGGATGGTAATAATATCTATGACCTTGTAGATAATAATGTCATCATAAATATAAGATTAAGAGAGGCCTTAGAACATGAATTACTTGTACCGTTTCAATACTATGGAATTAATGATGATTTTGTAGAACTAGAAAAGAAACATTATTCAGAAGAAGAAATTCTAAAAGCACTCGTAAAACACAATAATGAACGTGTAGATTTTATTATTGCTAATATAATGAAGTATGCCGTTCAAGGTAAACGGAAATGTATTGGTTTTTGTCAAAGTATTGAGCATGCTAAATTGATATCAAAAGAGTTTAATCAAAATGGCTTTGTCACTACCGTACTCACAGGTAGTAATAGTTCTGCCGAACGTACAGCAGCTATAAAGAGACTACAAAATGATGAAGATAAACTCGAAATCATTTTTACGGTAGATTTGTTTAATGAAGGTGTCGATATACCAGACATTAATTTAATCTTGTTCCTACGGCCGACTAAATCACCAATTATATTTACGCAGCAATTAGGAAGAGGATTACGTAAACATCCGCAAAAAGAAGTTTTAGTAGTACTGGACTTTGTCATTAATGATACTAATAACTATATGATTCCTATAGCACTTATAGGAGAAAAGAATTTTAAGAATAAAAATGAAATAAAGACACATATTAAACGTAATCTAAAAGATTTATCCAAACACATGCATATTGAACTAGATAGAAAATCAAAAGAAAAAATCCTAAAATCATTAGAATCATTCAAACCATTTGCTAAAAAGAATATTATTAAAGAGATATTAGAGTATTATCATGAGATTAAAGAAAATGATGCTGAAAGAAAACTAAATATTCTTGATTTCGAAAATGAAGATGCGCCTAACTTGAATTATATTTCTAAAATTAAAGGTTTTTCTAATATGTCACAAATCAATCGTATGATCAAAATGGAAAGAGAAGTTGATCGACTTATAAATAGTAAGGAATATTTATCAGATATTTTTACTGCACTCAGTTATTTCTTTCCATTAAGACGCTTATTTGATTTTATGGTTTTAACTAATACATTAATTGAAGGTGTAGCTACTTTAGAAAATCAAATTAACTTTATTGAAAAGCATTTTGATATTCAGTTAAATGAAACAGCTAAAAATAAACTTAAATTTTCATTACTAAGAGTAGGTAAAAAATACGACAAATTTATAAAAACAAACGAGGACAGCTTAGTATCAATCTATACTTTTGAAGAAGCGGTCAGAAACGAACTAATTATGTATCAAACATTTGGCCTTAATCAATATCAAAAAACAATGCATATTGAATATCTCAAAAAAGACATACCATTTGAATTAGGTAAAGAATATTCAACATTAGATCTTGCTGATATGATGCGAGAAAATTCAGCAAGTGGACCATGGATGAAAGGATTCGAATCAAAAGGGAACCATCATTTTATATTAGTGACGATTAATAAAGATGAATCAAAGAAAAAGGTTAATCACGACTATCAGGATTATTTTATTAATAATCATAAATTTCACTGGGAGTCATCAAGTAGTGCAAATGAAACAAACAAAGTTAAAAAGTTACTTCAAAAAGGAAATGTGAATGAGCACTTTCATTTATTAGTTAGAAAAAGTGCTAAAGATGTTTTTACACAACCTTATAAGTATCTTGGAGAAGTAACAGCTGAAGCTGTATCTGGTGATCAACCGATAAATGTTATATGGAACTTAGAACAACCAGTATCAAAGTTTGTTCTTGAAGAATATTTGGACCATTAAAGGAGAATGCTAAGCATTCTCCATAATTATTTTAACAGCAGGTATGTCTGCAGGTGCCCATTCTAAGGAATTGAGATCATGAGTAGACAGCCATTTAATTTGTTTGTGTTCTGTTAAGTTAATACCGTCTGAAATCAATCTTGAGTAAAAAGTAGTAAGTTCAATTGTCGCGAAATCATATTCATGAACTGTCGTAACCACTTTATTTAATACATTAATTTCACAATTCATTTCTTCTTTTAATTCTCGTTTTAACGCCTCTTCTGGTAGTTCATCTGACTCTATTTTCCCACCTGGAAATTCCCATAACAAAGGTAAAGACATAGATTCACTCCGTTGTGCACAAAGAATTTTATCATCTTTTAAAATAACAGCACCGACGACTTTAATATATTTTTTCATAGTATGTCCCCCTTAATTAAAATTTCTTAACTATTTATTATAATACAATTTCATTACTTAAAGAGAATTCTTGCAGACTTTGCAGGAATTCTCTTTCCTGTTTTATCAATTGATAATCTCGCAATTAAAAAGCGAGGTTATTGTATTGAATAATGAAGAAATGATGGCTGCCGTCAAATATCATCGAGAGAATTTAGGATTCAACTCTTCTGAAGTAGCAGCCGCGATTGGATATGATGTTTCTAAATATTCAAGGCTAGAAAATAATAAACAGCCGATCTTAGCGATAGAGTTGTATCAAATCTCTAGGTTATTTAATATGACCCTGGAAGAATTGATTGTTATACCTTCAAGAAGATAAATTCGTTGAAATTTAAATATTGGCTAGTAGATCAACATTTAAATTAAATTTATAAAATTGAAAAAGTTTTTCTCTTATGATCTAATTAAGATGGGGAGGGAAATAATGAATATTACACCAGAAACAAAGCCAATATCAGAAATTTTTTCTATCGAAAGTAAGACAGTATATAAAATACCATTTTATCAACGAAATTATTCATGGCAAACTCAAAATATTGAAGATTTATTTAATGATGTAAACGAAGAAATTAAAGGTTACTATATTGGTAATTTATTGGTTTCTAAGAAGAATGTAGAAAATAACGTAACGACTTTCGATGTCGTAGATGGACAACAACGATTAACGACAATAGCATTATTCTTTTTAGCAATTTATGAAAAATTAGATGAAATAAAAAATAAATTAACTTTACAATTAAAAGAGCCTACATCTGGAAATAGTAACGAAATATCTGAACTAGCTAGTATAATTAATTTACAAAATGATATTAAGAGAAAACTGATATTTGAATTAAATAATAAACCTAAATTAGAATTATTAGATAAAGACGCTGAAGTTTATAATAATTATTTAGGAATATTAAATCAGAAAGAAAAATCAAAATTCGGAAATAGATTATTTGGAAAAAGATACAATTTTGTAAAAAATCTTTTTGATGATATAGATTGTTATGATAAAATCTTTGAGTTTTATGACAAATTAAATAGTATTGAAATTTTAAGAATAACAGTAGACGATTTAACTGATGCTTTTACTGTTTTTTCATCATTAAATGCAAAAGGTCTTCCCCTCACTTTAATAGATCTATTAAAGTCAAACTATTTAAGTGTAGCTGTTTCTGAAATCACTCAAGAAGATGCTATGAAAGAATGGAATTCATTAATAAATATTTTTACTGATCAAAACCAAAATTCAAATTCGGGAGTAATTACTCAGTTTTTGTTAAATAATTATGACACATTCGAAAGTGATAAAAATGTTTCAATAACAAAATCACTTGCCCTCAGAAAGTATGAAGAAGTCTTTAATAAGAAAAAGTTTAAGTATATGGATGAGCTCATAGAAAATGCTAAGATATACTCCTTTATTTCTCCTCAATTAGAAAATTACGATAATTTTATTGAAGATGATGAAATAGTGAGTAAATTGATTAAGTTAGCAAAATTAGAATCTTCACAAGTATTTCCTCTGGAACTATTTATATTGAAAAAATTTAACCAAAACCTCTTAACACGTGAAACAGTCCTTAATATCTTAGATTATTTAATAAAATATTACGTTAGAAGAAATTTAGTTCTTAAACCAAAAGCTTCTAATATCAGAGCGAAAGTAATTGATATTATAAGAGAATTAGAATTCTCTTCTCAAATTAATCAAATAGCCGAAAGTATCACTCAACGAAATCTGAATAAAATCATTTCATCTGAACAAGAATTTTATAATGCTCTTACAGGCTCTGTTTATGATATTTCACCTTCTACAGTAAGATATATTTTAATAGACATTGAAAGAAGAAAGGGAAATTATTTTCATAAACAAAATCCCGATAATTTAGATAGTTACATTGAAAGTAATAAAGGAAAGAAACAACTAATATGGACATTGGAACATATCTTACCACAAGGTGAAAATTTGAGTAGTGAGTGGTCAAATATGATTTCACCAAATAACGTAGATAATGCTTCTCAAATTCAATCTGAATATACTCATAAACTAGGTAATCTAACTTTAACAGGATATAATTCTGAAATGAGTAATGATGATTTTATTAAAAAGAGAGATTATAAACCTAGTGAAACAGTTGATTATACTGGACTAAGAACTAAATTGTTTATTAATGAAAGTATAGTTGATTCAGAAATAGATGAAACAATTGATTTAAAAGAGTCATGGACTATTAAAGATATAAAAAGAAGAACTGAAGTCCTTGCTAGAATAGCAATGGATCTTTATAAAATTTAAAATTGATTTTTACGATTTATTGTTAAAATAATAAATATAATCAGCATGTTTTATTATATTAAAAATGTTTTAGAGGATATGAGTTATTGCGATCTGTTAGGGTTGAATTGATCCGTATCTCCTCAAATAAGAACTGCTGATAGTCTCCCCCTTGTTTTACTTATTTTAAATCGATTTATAAAAAACGTGTGTATATAATTTTTAGAGATGATTTCTAGATTACCGAATCAGTCTTCTTGGAGTCATCTGAAGGTAAGCTCAAATGTTTCGTTCATCTAATGATTGGATAGAAGAGGATCTTACTAAAGTGGTAAGAGTGAAGCGGGTGGCTCATTAAGAAGGGATTGATTCGTACCTACCATATAGAGAAGTGTCAGTATCAAGCCAAGCTTTCTTTTGAGGAGCAGAACAACCAAGTTACATAAGTAGGCAAAATGTTTATAAAAGAAACGATCTTTATAGTACTTGGTTGGAATTTTAAGGCTATATGGAAGTGACAAATATATTAAGACTCTAAACCCCAGTTGATTGGCTGGGGTTTTGTTGTATCAATAAGTGGAAGATTTAATATTTGGAAATAAAAGTAAATTCTAAAGTATTTGTGAACTATTTAACAAACTCATTGATAAACTATATTTTAGATATATATTAGATATATAATTGAAGTATAAAATATATATCAAGGAGGTAGTTACAATGATTAAATGGTTTTAAACAAACATCATCGGCCGCGTCATTCTTCTCATTGCACGTCTTTATCTTGGTTATGGCTGGCTGATGAGCGGTCTGCACAAATTCACTGATGGCTTCGATGCATCCGGTTTCCTGCACAAGGTCATTGAGTCACCTGTCATGAGCATGTCCGGCACTGCACAGTACCCGAATTTCGTCGCTTTCCTGGAGCACTTGCGGGTCTTATTAATTTCCTCATCCCATTCGCAGAGGTAACAATCGGTATTATGCTGATCATCGGCCTGTTCACACCGATTGCAGCGTTAATCGGTGTATGCATGAACTTCCTGTTCCTGTTCGCGGGTGCAGTGACAGTCAATCCGCTGTACATCTTGCTCGGTCTGATTATTTTCATCAGCGGCTTCAATGCTGGCCGTTGGGGTGTCGGCTTCTTTGCACGCCATGCATTCGACAATCCGTTCTTCCGGTTATTCAACTATACGAGAGAATCACTTGATGGCGTCGATCATCGTTAATAACTGAAACCCAGGCTCAGCCTGGGTTTTTTGTTGTATCTGGCTGATTACTTTTCGATAGAATAACTGCACCTTAAAGTTTCCTTAAAGATACATTGCTAAGCTCATTCGATTTGATATTTATTCTATAATGATAGTAATAGGAGGGGATGACAATGGGTTTATTTGATCAGTTAATGGGAAATTCCAGCGAACAGAATCCACAGGATGTACAGAACGAGTTTGAAGGTTATTTGCTGCCCGATGAAGTGGTGGAGGCCAGTTTCATTCTGATTCGTGATTTATTTGTCTTTACGAACAGACGTATTCTGATTGTGGATAAGCAAGGATTATCGGGTAAGAAGATTGAATTTATCACTGTGCCTTATAAGTTCATCCGTGCGTTCAGTGTAGAGAATGCCGGCAGATTTGATATCGATGCTGAGCTCAAGCTCTATGTCGCAGGAATGCCGGCACCGCTTGTTAAATTATTTGATAGCAAGACAGATATCACCGCACTGCAGCAGCTGATTTCCAGACATGTGCTGTAAGTATGAGCTTCACGACAGATCTTTATATCTGTCGTTTTTTTGCTAATGTGATGACGGTTTTAAAATCTGGAATAAAGTGAAGGGAAGGGGTTATTAAATGACTTATATAGCAGGTGTTGATTTTCTGAACACTAAGCTGTCACCCTTTGTTCAAGTTAAGGATAAGCACCGGATCAGATTCAGAATTGAGGTACTTTCTATAGGTGCTTTTAAAGAGCTGCTTGAGCAATTATCAGAATTATCGACGCTGGTCTTTACAAAACAGCTGGAATCTTATGGCCCAGTGAGGACATTTTATTTACATCGTTATATCAAAATCTCTAACTGGATGGTATTGCCTTGTGCAATTGACAGGCTTTATTTTGTAAGGGTACAGCATATTAAAAGAGAGGACATCATACAGCTATTCAGGACATATAGACGGAAGAAGTCTATGCCGCTTCTTATGTACTTTTATAATGATCAGACTGTCATGAGATTTAGTCCTATCTATCTGGATATTATTTCTGATGATATTGACCTTATTGCTGAACTTAAACGCTGCTTTGCTCAGAGAGTTACAGAATTTGATGGTCTGCCTGTGATATCTGAAGAAGAATGGATGGATTGAGGCCACAGGATGCTCATCCAATCCGCACTTTTAAGCACAGTTTGTCTATTTTAGTCACTTTTTCTCTACGTCTCAAGTCCTATTTTTGGAATTTTTTACTGTTAATGCTTTACATCGATTTACGTTCATGTTAATTTAATGTTACAAGTATATTACAATCAGAAATATTTCCGTAACAATTTGTAACAAAGCGATTTATAATGGCCTTCTGTTTCTAATATATTTGTAAAAAATAATCAGGAGATGTTTAACATGAAAAACTCAATCATCAAATTAGGACTTGCTTCAACAGTATTACTTGGATCAGCAGCTGGCCTGGTTCATCCAGCTGAAGCGCACGCGGCTACGCAAGCAATGACACCTTACTACCAATGGAAAGGCTACACAGGTTATAGTGCAAGCTATGTGCTCGACAAAAACTTTGTGAATGCAGTGAAATATGGTAACGTCACGATCAACGGCATGAAAGTGGACGCAAAAGCAGTGGTGACTGAAGCAGACCTTCTCAACAGCGTCAAAGCTGAAAAGATGTTCGAAAAAAATAAGACAGCTTCTAAATACGTTGCCACTCAATTTGATACATTCGCTCTGAAAACAGGTAAAGGTGCAGTATACTTCATGGAAATCCCTGTTCAGCAGAACAAAGTATCCATGAAAGAAGTGACGAAAGCTTATGGTAAAGCTTCAGAAGTTCTTTACGGCAGCAATAAGGGCCAGACAGAAACAGCTTATACTGTAACAGCTAAAAACGGTGTACACACGACCTTCTATTTCGATAATAAAAATATGCTGACTAAAATTCAGTTCATGAACTAATCATGATTGAGCCGCTCTTCTTGCGAGAAGGGTGGTTTTTTATTTTTCCATTATTTTATAGCTAATCCAATATTGTTATATTACAATTAAAGGGAATATGATAATAAGGGGGAAAGAATATGGTTAAACCTGAAGAAGAAAGAGAACGTTTAGTGCAGAAAGAACTCAATGCAGGTAACAGTCTGCGGAATGGTGTGGAGAGTGGTAATAGCTGATATAAAATTTCTGATCAAAAATTTTATTGATATAATAATTGATGATAATAAATTGTGTAAAACTAATTAGCGATTCAACTAATGATAGAACCGCACCTTTTTTATATGCGATATAAATGCAAAAGACAATATGCTATTACCCTTTCTGTCACACAAATATAATATAGAATGAATAGTGTTCTTGATATAATAATCTCACTCATATGGCAGATGAGAAGTACAGACATAGATGAAGTATTATTATAATGATAGGGGAACGGATATGCCGTATTTTGAATTTTTAATTGCAGTCAAAAAGAAAGATATGAAAATGATTGATGAAATTCTGGATACAGAACTTTATAGTTCGGTTGTCAGCGTGGAAGGCGTACGTCGTAATCTGGATAGAGCAGATTTTCTGGATTTAATTGAGAATAAAATCAATATCACCGATCACTGGGATTTCGATATCGTCTATAAGACCAATGTGCGTGATCGAATACTGGCCTTTATCGAAGTGCATCGTGAGAAGGACGGTAAAGGCGGCAAGCGCGAGAAAGTAGTCTGGTTTATGACATTTCATAAGCGAGGCGACGGATACAAGCTGGTACGGCTGTATGCGGAAGAACTGATATAAGCAAAGAAACAAGATTTCTGTCTCTGGCAGAAATCTTGTTTTTTTGTTCAGGCCTTAAAAGTTGATGGCCTGGACGAAGAATTTGGAGTGCTGATAATGGTAGGTCAGTTTGGAATAGTCAAAGGGTTCACCCGTCCCGAGGTAAACGACCTGTTCGACAAAGAGGGCGGGTGCCCCTGCGTGTAGCTGCAGTTTCTCACCCTGTTCCTCATTTAATGTATCCACATGGAGATAGATATCAGCAAAACTGATATTGAGCTTCAGCCCTTCTGTTAGATAATTGAAGATGGAGCCTTCAGCTATTTCACTGTTCAGATAGGTGACAATCTTTTTAGGGAAGTAGGATGCTTCGATACAGAGACGGTTGCCGTCGATATCCCGTAAGCGTTCGACGTAATAGACTTCATCCTCCCCACTGAGCTTCAGGTTCAGCATGACTTCCTCAGTCGGTTTCATCAGCTCTAATTTGAGCAGCTGTGTCGTGACGGCAAAGTCCTTCAGCTCTTCTGTGAATCCTCTGTTCGTCAGTAAACTGACGTAGCCTTTTCTTCTCTGGCGTCTGACGAAGACACCACTGCCTCTTTGCTGGAAGATAGCCCCTTTTTTCTCCAGGATATCCATCGCCTTGATGATCGTACTTTTACTGACTTGGTAGTGGGCGGCATAGGATTCTACACTGGACAGTCTGGTCCCTTGTGCGAGTTCATTGTCATGAATATATGCTTCGATATCTTCGACAATCTGTTCATATTTCTTCATAGCAAGCAAATCCTCATCTCATAGTAATGATTTTATTATACATGAAATAGCAGGTGATGATTTGATTAATTATACCGGTACAATTATAATATAACTGTATAATTATTTGAAGGAGGAATGACTATGACTCAATTACCACAGGATTTTCTATGGGGCGGCGCACTCGCTGCTCATCAGTTCGAGGGAGGATGGGACCAAGGCGGGAAAGGGCCTTCTGTTGTGGATGTCCTGACTGCAGGGGCACATGGCGTGCCGAGACGCATCACTGAGCGTGTGGAACCGGATGAGTTCTATCCGAATCATGAAGCGATTGATTTTTATTCCAATTATAAGGAGGATATTGCCTTATTCGCTGAGATGGGCCTTAAAGTGCTGCGCACATCAATCGGCTGGACGCGCATCTTCCCTAAAGGTGACGAAGCAGAACCGAATGAAGAAGGCCTCCAGTTTTATGATGATGTCTTTGACGCGCTCTTGCAGCATGGCATCAAACCGGTGATTACACTCAGTCATTTTGAGATTCCGCTTCATCTGGCGCAAGAATACGGTGGTTTCCGCAGTCGTGAAGTCGTCGATTTCTTTGCGCGTTTTGCAGAAGTGGTGTTTGAGCGCTATAAAGATAAAGTGGAATACTGGATGACTTTCAATGAAATCAACAATCAGATGGATGTCAATAATCCGCTATTCCTGTGGACGAATGCAGGCATTCAAGTGAAGGAAGGTGAAAATGCGAGAGCCGTCATGTATCAGTCAGCCCATCATCAGCTGCTGGCGAGTGCCAGAGCCGTACAGATCGGCCGGCGTATCAATCCTGACTTCAAGATCGGGGCGATGGTCTCCCATGTTCCGGTCTATCCGTTCTCCTGTCATCCTAAGGATATTATGGCTGCTGAGATTGCGAACCGCGAACGATTCTTCTTTCCGGATGTTCAGGTCAGAGGGAAATATCCGGCATATGCACTGAAGGAACTGGAACGTCTAGGGATCAGTCTGCCGATTGAAGAGGGAGATGAAGAAATCCTGGCTGATGGGACTGTTGATTACTTAGCCTTCAGCTATTACATGTCAACGACTGTCAAGCATGACGTGCAGCAGAACAATACAGGAGATATTATTAACGGGGGTCTGCCGAACGGTGTGAAAAATCCGCATATCGGTGCTTCTGACTGGGGCTGGGCGATTGATCCGGACGGCCTGAGATATACATTGAATACCCTCTATAATCGTTATCAGATTCCCTTGTTCATTGTTGAGAACGGCTTCGGTGCAGTGGATGAGATTGTGGATGGTCAGATTCATGATGAGGCACGGATTGAATATTTCAGAAGTCATATTGAAGCGGTTAAAGCGGCTGTTAATGAAGATGGCGTTGACTTAATAGGTTACACGCCTTGGGGGATTATTGATGTTGTCTCATTCACGACAGGTGAGATGAAGAAACGTTACGGCATGATCTATGTCGACCGTGATAACGAGGGCAATGGCACAATGAAGCGGATGAAAAAAGACTCCTTCAGCTGGTATAAGAAAGTGATTGAGTCTAACGGGGCAGTACTATAAAAGGGTCGAATATCACAGTCTGACACCCCTGAAGTTGAAGCTTCAGGGGTGTCAGACTGTGCATTCTCTTATTTACAGCCGTCGCTGCTGCATCGTTTGCCGATACCGTTCAGCTGATTGACGATCAGAAGTTCTCCGGCATCTTCCGCTGTCAGGTAGCTGCCCGTTTTAATGACTTCACCGTCCAGCAAGGTGATAGGTAAAGACTCTGTCTCCATCAGTGTGCGAATAGCTGGACTGAAGGCATCCGGCTGTTCATGGATATCAAAATGTTCGACTTTGATCTGATTCTGTTCAAGCCGGCTGATGGTCATCCCCAGAGTGAAACGGTCACTGTCGGAAAGCTGAGAGACATCCTCATAAATAGTCAGCATACAATCACTCCTTTATCCTAGTATACCCCTATTTTCTGCTGGAATTTCTGTCTGAATGATGAATTTTCAGCCGAGACGTACATTCACTTCTGTCAGAAATTCTTCGAGCAGGACGATCTGCAGCTCACGTTCCAGTGCCTCCAGTCTGCCCTTTCTGCTCATCGATGCGGCATAACTGCGGATAGGGCGTTGCTCTTCTGCCAGGTAGTCAGCAAGGATATGATGTTTTGTACGGAGGCGCGGCTGAGCATTGACTTCTTCTAGCTGTTCTTCAATAGGATGTGCGTCCAGTATGCGTCTTGATACTTGTGCTTTCAGTGTGTCATAGCGATGGTAGTAGTAGTTATAAGCTGTCCGGCTTCTGTAATGAGCTTCTTTGATGGCTTTCATTTCCTGCAGCAGTTCTACAGTGTTTGACATAACAACACTCCCTTAGGTTATTTTTAACCTCTTAAATATAGCAAATCTTTCGTAGAGTGTCAACAGGTTATAAATAACCTTAATTGACTTTACGCAGAATATTCATTACGATTGATGAGAATCGGAGGTGGCATATAGATGGCTGAAAAGAATATGAATGATGACAGCGCGGCGCACTTTCTGGCTTGGTTAAGAGGAGAACAAGAAGATGCAGCATTTGAGCAGCTGACGGATAGCGAGGTGGTTCGTTTATTCGATGATTATGCGGCGCGTGGCTTTTATGAATCCTCATTTTTTGAGCAAGGTGAAAGACTGGCTGCCGCTCTGTTCAAGGCACTCGGCAATGGAGGCAGCGTACTCGATATCGGTTCTGGCAGCGGTCATTTCATTCGTCATGCTGCTATCGGTCATCGTTACCGCGGAGAGGAGCTAAGACACGACGAAGTGGTCCTCAGCCGCATTCTGATTGAGAAGGCACACGTTCAGAATGCTGAAATAGTGGAGGTGGATGCCCTGCTTAACTTCAGCAGCCGCTCCTACGATCAGGTCTTCTGTAATATGCCGTTTATCGGTCGTATCGACAGACGTTACCATCATGCACTGGCGCAGCTCGCTGACTACAGTATTGAGACACGTTCTCTACCCGACTGGCTGTTTGCTATCAGAGTCGTCGAATCGCTCACTAAGACGGGTATCGGTATCGCGATTATGCGTCTGTCCTCATTGAATAATGTCAAGGACCGGGCGATCAGAATGAAGATGATTGAAAAAGGTTATATCCGTGCGGTCATCGAGCTGCCGGATCACCTGACACGGCTGTCTTCAGCAGCGATGGCGATAGTGGTATTCGACAAAAGGGCCGCAGAGACAGTGACTTTTGTAGATGCAAGACATCTAGGTCATCTGACAAATGCTCGTGAGCGCCAGTTATCAGAAGAAGACATACAATGCATTGTGCGCGCAGTGTCAGAGGAAGATGAGATGGCAGTCCAGCGTCCGATCGAAGAAATCCGTGAAATGGACTATACACTGCGGTCTTATAGTGAACCGGCTGAAGGCGTGCAGCTGGGAGAGGTGGCCGAGGTGTTTCGCGGACGCGATATGACGAAACGTGAACTGGCAGCAGATGCGGACAAGGAGCAGGGCGGTTACCTGCTGAATCTGTCTGAACTGCAGGACGCCTATATCGAGCAGCCGAAGCAGTCACTCAGTCAGGACATGCTGGATACTCGCCGTCAGCTGTTGCTGCAATCGGGCGATATCATCCTGACAGCAAGAGGTTCTTCCTTGAAGATAGCGCTGGTCGATGAGCGGATCAGCCGTCAGCAGGTGATTCCGAGTTCTAATATCATGGTGGTCCGCTGTCTGAGAATGAACCCGTATTTTGTCTTTGCCTATCTGAACAGTACGGCCGGCAGGTCAAGGCTCAACCAGCTGCAGACAGGGAGCTCACTTCTGGTCCTCAGTGTCAGGAATATGCAGTCATTCACGCTGCCGGCAGAAGATGCGGCCGTTGCTGAGGAGATGGCAGCGACACTCCGGAATTATCAGCAGCTCATGCAGCAGGTCGAAGCTTATCATGAACGCCTGCTGTCCATCTATCCTGAATAGACAATATCGCAGTTCAAGATTGAGCTGCGATATTTTTTAATTTAACAGTAGTGACATGATATTTTACTTTGTTAATGTGATAAAGTATGATGTATAGACAATTAAATCGTACTAAACCTATTGCGGTTAAAAGAGATGATCTTTATGACAGGGGCATTCTTCACATTTTTAAATGAGACATTGCTCAATATCGCGCTGACGGAGCTGATGCATTATTTCAGCATCGATGCGCCGACTGTTCAGTAGCTTGCCACAGGTTTTATGTTGGTTTTATGTTGGTGATGGGTATGCTCATGCCATTGTCGGCTTCACTTGTCCAGTGGTTCTCGACGCGACAGATGTTCATCGGGCTGATGAGCATCTTTCTTGTGGGTACACTGATAGCAGGCTTCGCGGTCAACTTTCCGATGCTGTTAGCAGGACGGATGATTCAGACGGCAGGGACAGGACTTCTGATTCCGACGATCATGACCACAATGCTGCTGTTATTTGAGCCGCATGAACGCGGCAAGGCCATGGGGAACTTCGGTCTCGTCATGATGTTTGCACCGGCAACCGGTCCGACACTGTCCGGTATTATTGTGGATTTACTGGGCTGGCGCTGGCTGTTTTTCATCGTTGTCCCTTTTGCGATCGGTTCTATACTGCTGGCACTGCGGTACCTGGAAAATGTCACAGAGGTCACAAGACCGAAGATTGATGTGCTGTCAGGCCTGCTGTCGTCACTCGGGGTCGCGAGTGTCATCTACGGCTTCAGTTCTGTCGGCACCAGTGCGGGCGGCTTCACGAATCCGGTGGTGCTCTTGACGATCATTCTTGGCACCGCTGCTCTCATTCTCTTCGGCCTGCGTCAGCAGAAGCTGGCTGAACCGATGCTTGACCTTGCTGTGTTCAAATATGCGAACTACAGCCGCGGTATGTTCATATTTGTTGTCGTCGTCATAGCGATGTTTGCTTCCAATATCGTGATGCCGATCTATCTGCAGGGTCCGATGGCGTTCTCAGCTAAAATAGTGGGCATGATTCTTCTGCCGGGCGCACTGCTCAACGGTTTTCTGTCACCTGTCATGGGGCGCATCTTTGATAAAATCGGCCCCCGCAAAATGATTATTCCCGGTATGATAATGCTTATGCTCGTCATGCTGTTCTACTCTGTTATGCATCCCGGCATTTCAGTCATCATCTTTATCATCGCGCATATTCTGCTGATGATCAGTATATCGATGATCATGATGCCGAGTAACACGAATGCGCTGAATGAACTGCCGAAGCGCCTTTATCCGCACGGCACTGCCATCAGCAATATGATGCAGCCATTAGCGGGGGCGATGGGCGTCTCACTTTTCATCACGATTATGACAAACGGTCAGCAGCAAGCGCTGGACGGCACCTTGAGACCGAGCGCTGCCCAGGTCAATGAGGCGCTGACAGCCGGTGTCCATCATGCCTACTGGTTTGCGACGGTCTTGATCATCGCAGGGCTGGTCATGTCGCTCTTTATTACGCGCAGTCTGCCGCCGGAAGAAAAATAGAACCTCTCATCTGAGAGGTTCTATTTTTCTATGCGCCGACTTCCCTGGCGTGTTTAACGGGGCCCGGGATATCCAGGCGGACACTGTTGATTTCTGAGAATGTGGTCACGGCATTGTTATGGACAGTGGTCTTGCTGTTCTTGAGTTTCAGGTCATTGGTGATTTTCTCGATCTGATTGTGCTTGTCGAAAGTGACAGTGATCTCATTCTGAATCTCCGGGTAAGTCTTCTTCAGACTGGTGATGGCTTTTTTATCCTCTTCGTTCTGCCCGAATACGTTCATATAGTCATCATAGCCGCTGATGGACTGAGTCAATGTATGGTCCTTATATTTGGCATCTGTCATCTTCTCCAGTAATTTGAACTGTTCGCTGTAGAGAAGCGGTTTAGTCATGGAGAGGAGCTGGGAGCCGCCGAGCTTTGAGATGTCAATCCACTCGCCGTCCTTCTGGAGAATGGCTTTTTTATCATAGACATAGAATTTACCGTCTTCTTCAGCGTTTTTGACGGTCACTTCCTGATTATCATCCTCATCCTTTTTCAGTCCGAGATAACTCTGGGATTCTTTGTTGTTTTCCTTTGTCTGTGTCTTGTAGGTAGAAGCGTAGGACGTCACGTCGTCCTTCGTTTCTTGTGCGGCCTTGAGCTGTGACGCTGTGTCAGTCACCTGGGTTGTCTGTTCTGGCTGACAGCCGGCCGCTAAAGCTGCAGCAAGGATGACAGCAGTTATTCTTTTGTACATAGGGAACCTCCGATATTGATAGTCTCTTTAGTATAATAACATTAATGTCTTATTCGCAACTGAAGTAGGGTATGATAGATAAAATGAAAATTCTAGGAGGCAATATGAAAGTAGCAATTATCGGTGGTGGCGTAGCCGGAACTCACGTCCTGAAGTACTTACTGAATCATAAAGGCGGCAGAAAGCTGGATATCACCGTCTTTGATGACAAGAAATATATGGGCAAGGGGCGTGCCTTTCAATATGAAGATGTGGCCATGCTGCTCAATTATCCGGCCAATCAGCTGTCCATGAAGCGCAACAAGAAGGATGATTTTATGAGATGGGTGGAAGAAAACCGCTCCGTTGAAGAAATTCAGGCGCGAGAAGGAGATCATTCGACCGCGGACGGCAATATCTACTTCTCTCGTCAGCTCTTCGGCAAATATATGGCAGCACACTTTGAATCCCTTGTTGACAAAGGGAAGGTCACCGTCGTGACGCAGCATATCCGGGCCATCAGCAAACGGGCGGCAGGCTATGAACTTGAAACACAGGACCAGCAGTATCAGTTTGATCATATCTTTATGACGCCGGGACAACTGCCGGCAGAAGATCCTTATAGGCTGAAGGATACAGAGAACTTCATTTCCTGGCCCTATCCTCTTTATACACTGGACGTTGAAGCGGATAAAGATTATGCGGTGATTGGTGCCGGCCTCAGCGGACTTGACTGTATACGTTATTTAACGAAGGAAGGCGCTAAAGTACTCGTGGCTTCTCATTCAGGGGAGGTGCAGTCCGTCCGCGGCAAGATGGTCACATTCAAGATGAAGTACTGGACCGCCGCCGCTTTCCGTAAGATCCGTAAGAAGCACCACGATTTCATACCACTTGATAAAGTGGTGGCGCTGTTTAAGAAGGAATGTGAGCATCAAGGTGTGGACATTGCTAAGTTTTACGGGGTGTCCCGCAAAGACCCGGTGAAAGCGATGCGGTTTGACCTGAAAAACCATGAAGCCATCGGGGCACTTCAGTCCATGATTTATCAGGCGATGTTCGAAGCATCACAGATCTGGCCCTATATGACAGGCGAAGATAAAGCACGTTATCTTGAGACGTACGAGCCATTCGTGCAGCACTACTCCAATCCGATGCCGGAGCCAAGTGCAGAGGAGCTGATTGATCATATTGAAAACAACAGAGTCGTGATTAAAGCAGGTCTGAAAGCGATTGACTATAAATATCGCAAGTATCGTCTTCAGTACGAAGATGGAGCAGAGGACCGTGTTCATTACGTCATCAATGCAACGGGTCCGGCGCGGTTCATAAGTCGTACTTCGGTCAGTCCGGTGCTGACAGGTCTATTGAATGACAGTCTGATAGCGGAACACCCGGACGGCGGCATACAAGTCATGCCGGGAGACGGGCGGGTCATCAGTCCGAAATACGGCGTGCTGGATGATTTTGTGATGCTGGGCCAGCTGACCGGCGGCGTCAATATGAAGAATAACGGTGTCTATGAACTCCTGCTGGAAGCACGACGTGACGTCAAAGCCTTTTTTGACCGCCTCAAGTAAGCACGCATTGAGCATTTTTGTTGGCAGGGCTTGATTAAGGGAGAGCTGGTGCAAAAAGGGTTAATTGCACCAAGTCTAAGGAGAAGCTGGTGCAAAAACTGTTAATTGCACCAGCTTTCCATTCTGATTGCCTTCATCTTGCATTTATTGTCGAGAAGCAGTACGATTAATACGTTAGGCAACTAACATAATTTCATACATTCTTTCGGGGCAGGGTGAAATTCCCAACCGGCGGTCATAGCCCGCGACCCTTTATCGAATATCGATATTGGCTGATTCAGTGAAATTCTGAAGCCGACAGTTAGAGTCTGGATGGGAGAAAGAATAAGACACCATTGTAAGATGGTTTATTTGACTATGTCTTTTAATACTTACAGGGTCTTATTTGTGACACCTAAATTTAAGGCGCCCCTCGGGGCGCCTTTTTATTTTGAGGAGGAGCAGATGTATATCAGACAAGCTTTTGATCTCGTTAAAATGACGGCCGGTCAGACCGGACGCAATCCGGCAGTCGGCTGTATTATTGTGAAGAATGGCGTCATCATCGGGATAGGCGCTCATCTGCAGGAAGGGTCCGCCCATGCAGAGGTACAGGCTATCAGAATGGCAGGTGATGCGACCGGCGCGACACTCTACTGCACACTCGAACCATGTAATCATACAGGCAAGACACCGCCATGTACTGAAGCCATTATTCAGGCAGGCATTAAGAAGGTGGTCTTTGCTGTCCGTGATACAAGTCTGGATGATACGGGTATTCGCTATCTGGAGGCACACGGTGTAGAAGTGGTGCATGCACCAGACGCGGCAGTCTCCGCATTTTATGATGCTTTCTTTATCTCGAAGGAAGAGAAGCGGCCTTACGTCACACTGAAACTGGCTGCCACACTTGACGGTAAGCTTGCGGATGACTTCGGCAACAGTAAATGGCTGACAAATGAGGCGTCACGCCAGGACGTTCATCGACTCAGACATCAGCAGGATGCTGTACTGGTCGGCAGAAAGACTTATGCAGTGGATGAACCGAAGCTTGATGCGCGTCATGTCAGTGAGAAGGTGCCCATAAAGGTGATTATCTCGCGCACAGGAGACGTAACGCTTCACGAGGCGGATATAACGAGCGGACAGAGAATCATCGTGATCAGTCCGACAGCAGTCCGGCATGCAGAAACCCTGATCACACAGGATTTCCGGCCGGCACGCCTGCTCGAACTTCTCTACCAAGCAGGTATCAGCCGCTTGATGGTCGAAGGCGGTTCCAGTGTCATCAGTGAATGGATCAATCAGGATTGTTTTGATGAGGTCGTCATTTATTACGCCCCGAAACTACTTGGCGGCACATTAAACAATCGTTTTTATCATACAGAAGAAAGTCGCATGACGCATCTCAGACTGGTGGATATTCAGCAGTTCGAAGATGATGTCCGGCTGACTTATCGAAAGGGGCAATAAGATGTTTACAGGTTTAATCGAAGAAGTGGGTACGATAGAACGTATCAAGCAGCAGGGCGCGCTTACCATGACGATCCGCTGCAAGAAAGTACTTGAAGATGTCAAGGTAGGTGACTCGATCGCTGTTGACGGCACTTGTCTGACAGTGACCTCTTTTACCTCTCAGTCTTTTGACGTTGATGTCATCATCGGTACTTCAGACCGCACAAAGTTCAAGTCAGTAAGCGCCGGCTATCCAGTCAATCTGGAGCGGGCACTTCTGCCGACGACGCGTTTAGGCGGTCACTTTGTCTCCGGCCATGTTGATAAGACAGCAAAAGTACTGCGTAAACTGTCGAAAGGTAATGCGGTCGTCTATCACATCAGTCTTGATAAAAATGACCAGAAATATGTGATTCCAAAAGGTTCAATCGCTGTCGACGGTACCTCACTGACTCTCTTTGAGCTGAATGCTCATTACTTCGAGATTCAGCTGATACCGGAGACGCAGCAAGCGACTAAGCTGATGACATTAAAACCGGGGGACACTGTTCATCTTGAGTTTGATATGCTCGGCAAATATATAGTCAGACAGGAGGCACTCGCATGTTCAGCACAATAGAGGAAGCTCTCAGCGAACTGAAGGCCGGTAAACCGGTGATTGTGGTGGATTCGGAAGACAGAGAGAACGAAGGAGACTTAGTCGCTGTGACAGAATTTGCAGAGCCGGCTGTCCTGAACTTGATGATCACAGAAGCACGGGGCCTGGTCTGTGCCCCTTTATCAAGAGAACTGGCGGAGCGCTTTGAGCTGACACCGATGACTGCACATAATAACGATCCGCACGGCACCGCTTTTACGGTCAGTATCGACCATGTCTCGTCCACGACAGGGATCAGTGTGCAGGAGCGCTTTGATACAGTCCGTGCACTGCTCGGAGAGGATGACCGCTGCTTCAACTCGCCCGGTCATGTCTTCCCGCTGGTGGCCAGAGACGGCGGTGTGCTGGAGAGACAGGGACATACAGAAGCTTGTGTTGACCTGGCTGGATTATGTGGCGCCAGAAAAACAGGCATCATCTGTGAAATCATCAATCCGGACGGGACGATGGCAAGACGAGACGACCTGGTGACGTTCAAAGATAAGCATCAGCTTAAAATGATCACGATCGAAGCGTTGGTTCATTACCGTAAGCAGCAGGAAGCACTGATTAAGCGTGAAGCGGTTGTGGAGATGCCGACAGATTTCGGTCACTTCACGGTCTACGGCTATAGTGAGATCTACAGCGACCGTGAACATGTCGTCTACATGAAGCCTTATACAGGAGTACCTGATATCCGCCTGCATTCCGAATGTCTGACAGGTGACGTCTTCCATTCAAGACGCTGTGACTGCGGGACCCAGCTTGAGAACGGCCTCCGTCATATCAATGAACATGGCGGTCTGCTTATTTATCTGAGACAGGAAGGACGCGGCATCGGCCTGATCAATAAACTGAAGGCTTATGAGAAGATTGAAGAAGGTCTTGATACGGTCGAAGCGAACGAAGCACTCGGTTTTGATGCAGACCTCCGGGATTATGCGGTTGCGGCTTCGATTCTCCGTGACCTCGGTATTCAGTCTGTCAATCTTATCACTAATAATCCGCGGAAGATAGAAGGCTTAAGGGATTACGGCATTGATGTCAGAATACGTATTCCGCATCAGTTTTCGAGCAATCCGGACAACAGCCGTTATTTGGCAACGAAGAAAGAAAAATTAGGACATTTACTGGAGGAGAACTTAATATGAAATATGATGCTAAAGTAACAGGACAAGGACTGAAAATAGCCATTGTCGCTTCTAGATTCAATCATTTTATTACGGACCGCCTGGTGGAGGGGGCTATGGATACCCTGATCCGTCATGGGGTAGAAGCAGAAGATATCGACCAGTTACTCGTGCCGGGCGCATTTGAGATTCCTTTCATCGCCCAGAAGCTGGCGAAGCAGGAGAAATATGATGCCATCATCACACTGGGCTGTGTCATCCGCGGTGCCACGACCCATTATGATTATGTCTGTAATGAAGTCGCTAAAGGCGTCTCGAAAGCAAACGAATTCGGTATTCCCGTTATCTTCGGCGTCCTGACCACCGAAACGATTGAACAGGCGATTGAACGTGCCGGAACAAAAGCAGGCAATAAAGGCGGCGAAGTAGCGGTCGCTGCCATTGAGATGGCCAATCTGAATAAGATGATATAAAAAAATCGGATGTCGTGATGACATCCGATTTTTCGTATTATTTACGTTTAGCAAGTAAAGCTAATGCTGAAACCGCTGCAACAGCCCCTGCGCCGATTGCCAGATTTTTATTGACTTGCGGTGTGAAGATTGATTTGGTCACAAGCTGTAAGTTCTGAGGACGTTCCGCTAAACGACGGACGAAGTAGCCGTACCAGTCCTGACCGAATGGCACATAGACACAGAACTGATAGCCTTGTTTCGCGATTTCCTCCTGCAGTTCAGTGCGGAAGCCGTATAACATCTGGAATTCAATCAAGTCTTTGTTTAAGTTATGCTGATTGATGAATTTCTTCACATGATTGATGATGTTATGATCGTGAGTCGCGATTGAAGTCATTGCTTTCGAATTTAAGAGACGCTGTTCGATCAGCTTGATATAGTTCTCATCGATATCTTCTTTCGTCTGATAAGCCACTTCGGGACTTTCTTTGTAAGCCCCTTTGACGAGACGAAGACGTACATCTTTGTATTTCTCGATTTCATCCGTTGCACGGAAGAGATAAGCTTGGATCACTGTACCGACGTTTTTGAATTCACCTTTCAGACGGTCAAGGATTTCAAACGTCTGTACAGTATGATTGTAATCCTCAGTATCCATATTGATATGCATGTTACCGTGCTGGTAGGCAGCCATCAGAATTTCGCGGACGTTCTCGTAGCAGAACTCTTTGTCTACATCGAGACCGATCTGCGTTAATTTGATTGACATATGGGCTTTGACACCGGCATTGTCAATCGCTTTGATCATCGCGATGATTTCTTCTTTGGCTTTAGTTGCTTCTTCCTTAGAAAAAACAAACTCGCCTAAGTTGTCGACAGTCGCTGTGATTCCTTTACTGTTCAATACTTTGATCGCTTCAATAGTAGACGGAATATCCACCCCAGCTACTACTTTATTTGCACCGAGTGCCAGACCGTATCTTTTTGCTGCTGCATTCAGTGTCTGATTCTCGCTTAACATGATAAAGAAATCTCTTGTTAAACCCATGTTAAAAAACCTCCTAGTGTTTTCATATAACTTAATATATTTTACTACAAATATTCAAAAAGTTAAGCGTTTTCTTTTTAACTTCATGAGTTATTTTGTAGAAAATTACTCATCACCCTGCAAGTCATAAAAAATAAGTGCCTAATCCTCAGATTGGACACTTTGATCAGCGATGATTTTGCTGTCGAGAGGCTGGACACTGATATCAATCACATGAGGGGCAGCAAAGATGCAGCAGAGTACGATGACAATTTTTTTAATAAAATGCATAAGGGCCTCCTAATGGTCTCTTCTTTAACAGTTTAGCCGGCTAATGTGAAGAAACGTTTAAAGAATTGTAAATTAAATGTTTACTTTTCAATCAGTAAGCGCTTTATTCATGTATAATGTAAAAAAAGATGAAGGAGCAGGAACATGAGAGATTTAGGGGTTTACTTTGGAACATTTGCGCCCTGTCATGTGGGGCATTTTGAACAGATTGTGCGCGCAAAGCGTGAAAATACACGGGCTGTGGTCATCGTGTCAGGTTATGAGGGCGACCGCGGGGACTTAGCAGGTATGAGTCTGGTCAACCGTACGAAGTCTATGCGCGAACTATTGAAAGACGATGACAACGTGACCGTTATGAAGCTGGATGAAACGGATATACCGAAATATCCGGCCGGCTGGCAGCCTTGGCTTGAACTCCTTGAGGCGCATATTATAGAAGGAGCCGGTGAGTTTAACTCGGTCACGTTCTATGTAGGTGAGGATGAATACATTGAACCGCTGAACACGTACTTTACGGCGCAGTGGCCGGACCGCGATATCGTCATCACGCGTGTTGACAGACGGATCACAGGTATCAGCGGAACATCCATCCGTGAGAATCCGATCTATAACTGGGACTATGTCACACGTCCGTTCAGAAGATTCTTCGTGCAGAACGTGCTGATCATCGGTACAGCAAGTACAGGTAAGACGACCCTGACGCGTGACCTGGCACGTCGATATTCCACTTCGTATTCCCTGGAATATTCTCGTGAATATCAGACAGAACGTCAGGTGAAAGATGATGAACTGGATATCAAGGATCTGCAGGCCATCGGTATCGGCCAGTATGAGGTGAACAGGAAACATATCCATTCACCGGGTACACGTAAAGTTTTCTTTGCGGATACAGATGTGATGACCACCAAGCTCTATTCCAAGATTTATCTCTCTGATGAAGACTATCAGAAAATCGCACCTGTCTTTGACTTCTATATTTCGCAGCAGACATGGGCGCTGATCCTGCTTCTGCCGCCGACGACCACCTATGTCGATGACGGATTCCGTGATATGTCTCAGGCAGATGCAGATTCACGGAATAAAATGCATCAGATGTTCCTGGATGAACTGGAGGAGCACGGCCTGATGGAACGGACAGTGGTGCTGCAAGGTGACAGCTTCCAGGAGAAATACGAAGAAGCCCATCGACTGGTCGATGAACTGCTGGCGGAAGGGAAAGATAACTGATGTTTTTAGTGAAGGACTTTAAAGGATTTACGACGTATGAGAAAGTCTTGTTCGCATTTATTCTAGTTGCCCAAATTTTTATTCTTGTTTATTTCTGGAATAATGGTGAAAATTTTAATACACTCAGTGCTATCTCAGCTATTTCAAGTATTTCTGGCGTTGCATGTGTTATTATGTCTGCAAAAGGAAGATTAAGTACTTTCTTCTACGGTGTTATTCAGGCAGCCACTTACGGTTATGTCAGCTATAAGAGTTTCCTCTACGGTGAAGTGGGTCTTCAGGTCGTTTTTGGTATTTTCCAGTTCATCGGTCTTTATGCTTGGTTGCAGAATATGCATAGCGATCATCATACCGATGATCCAAATGTTCAGGAAGTAGATTCTCGAGGGTTAAACAGTCGCGGATGGGTCATTACCATTATAATGACGGTATTAGTATATGTAGGCACAGGATATTATCTTGATAATTTCACCAATGCAAAGCAGCCTTTTGTAGATGCTCTATCTGTCGGATTAAGTTTAGTTGCACAAACATTGATGACCTTGCGTTATAAAGAACAATGGTTATTATGGATCCTGATAAATATGGTTTCTATTTTCCTGTGGGCAAGACTCATGGTATTAAATGATAAACTGACATTTGAAGGATTATCTGCTGTCACGATGTGGATCGCTTTCCTGATCAACAGTGTCTATGGTTATTACTACTGGAAAAAACTGCAGGACGTCCAGGTCGCTGACAAATATTAATTTATTGTAAAGGCAGGCCGTTATTCTTTAAAAACTCTTAATAATTTTCCTTCCGGCAGGATGATAGAATAGATGTATCTTAATGAATATGCTAAAGAGGTGCATCTATGTTTAAAGATATGGCGTTCTACATGTTCGGACATGAAATTGATCCGTTTTTACAGCTTTTTGTTTTTGAGCCGATTGTCATCACCATTATCGCTGTGCTTGTGGCGATTGTGACTAAGAAAGCATGGACGATGGCGTTAGTGATCATTCTTCTCAATATCATTGATAATGCAATTGATGTGAACTTCTTATTCGGTGATCAAGGCATCGGGACGATTCTCGGACAGAATGTCGCATTCTTCTTCTCGAATATCTTCTCCATGTTCTATGAATTTGTACTGAGCTTCCTGTTGGCCGGTCTGCCATTTATGCATAAAAAATTCGGTATCGCTTAAGCGATACCGTTTTTTATTGGTGCTCTTTTTTATAGACCTGCGCTTTATCAGCATATTCCTGCACAATTCGTTCCATATCCTCATAATCATCCGGCGTCAGTTCTCTGACGACTCGAGCGGGTCTGCCAAATGCAAGTGTCCGGGGTGGGATTTTGGTGCCGGGTGTCACGAGTGAGCCTGCGCCGATAAATGCGTATTCGCCGATTTCTGCACCGTCCAGTACAGTGGAATCCATGCCGATCAGTGCGTGGCTTCTGATGATGGCAGAGTGGAGTGTGACTTTATGGCCGATGGTGACGCGGTCTTCAATAATCAGCGGACGGCCTGGGGACTGATGCAGGCAGCATAAATCCTGGATATTGCTTTCTGTGCCGATGATGACAGGGCTGACATCACCGCGGATAACGGCGTTATACCAGACAGAGGAGCCGGCGCCGATCTGAACATCACCTGTTACGACTGCACCTGGTGCGATAAATGCTGTCTCATGTATTTCAGGCTGTTGTCCTTGGTAGTTCACAAGCATGATGAATCTCCCTTTCTTTTTTTGGTATAATTAATTCTATCATGAAAGAGGAAAGTAGGCAGAGTTATGTGGAAGTGGGAAACGGAAAAAACAGCTAAAGGTGTCGTCGTGATTGTCCACAGTATACTGGAGCATCATGGACGTTATGCCTGGCTGATCACACAGTTAAGACGTCAAGGCTACCATGTCATCATGGGGGACCTGCCTGGCCAGGGCCAGACCTCACGTGTCAGGAAAGGGCATATCCAATCTTTTGCGGACTACAGAGAAGCTGTTCTCGACTGGATAGATGTCGCAGAATCTTACTATTTACCGGTATTCGTCATCGGTGCAGGGCTGGGTGGCCTGATCATCACTAATCTGCTGGAACATGTGACACTTAAGCTGGAAGGTGTCATCCTGCTGTCGCCGCTCTTCGGTTTTCAGCATACCACGACGACCCGCAAGAATTTCTTCGCCTCCAGTTTCGGCGGGACATCTAAGGACGCCAAGTTTGATATGAAGATTGCTTATGATCAGCTGACCCGCTCTGAAGATGCCATCGCTGAGGTGCAGAATGATCCTCTGATGGTGAGTCAGGTAAGCTTCCACTGGTATCGTTCAATCATTGAGACGATGAAGGAGACGATGGAGAATCTGGACCGCATTGAGCCGGTTGCGATTCAGCTGCACTACGGCACTAAAGACCATCTGGTTGACTTATCTCAGGTCAAGGTCTTTGAACGTGAGATGACTTGTGAAGTGAAGGAGTGGCCGGGGCTTTACCATGAACTTCATCAGGAACCGGAAAATAAGCAAGTGCTGGCGGAAATAGTTGCTTTTATGGATAAAAGAATCGAATATATAGGGTTGATTGTTGAATAAAAGGGTAATGATAAGGTAATAATGGGGCAGACAGGGGGCATTTGATGTCACGCGAAAAGAATGAATTAAGCGATATGGTCGCTTTAAATGAATTACAGAAAGAAATCGATACAATCTTTGATGTTATCCAAACCCGTTTTGATTTGTCTAAGGAAGAATATTTGGCGCTTGTCGCGTTATGGGATAACGGTCCGATGTCGATGAAACGTCTGAATCAATATGTAGATATCAAGCCTTATAAGCGGACACGCTTTTTCAATAATTTAGTCACAAAAGGCTGGATCTATAAAGAGCGGCCAGCTAACGATGAAAGAACAGTCATCATTCATTACAACGAAAAAAGAGCGGCTGATAAAGAGGAGATTGTCAATGCGGCCTGTTCAGCAATCAAGAATAATATGAATGACTTCAGGACTTATTTTGACCAGGTTCTTAATATATGTAAATAAGAGTCTGGGACATAAATAACTAAATCTACGATTTATATAATGACTCGAAAGAAAAACGGAAATTCCATTGAGGAATTTCCGTTTTTAAGTGCAAAAAAAGAAGCTCTCTTATATAATGTAGTCACCA
>NZ_SCWF01000005.1 GCF_004359575.1 Macrococcus bovicus
AGTCTATCGAACTACGTCCTCATGCAGTGGATACACGCACAACCTTCGGACATTGGGAGATAGATACCGTTGTCGGCCAGAAGTCTGGGGAGGATCAGGTTCTCCTCACGATGGTTGAGAGAAAAAGCCGGTATGAACTTATCTTAAAGATTGATGGTAAACAAAGCTGCCATGTAGTCAACGCACTACGTCATCTGATAAAGGAAACAGGAGATGCTTTCCCTAAAATATTCAAGTCCATTACATCAGATAACGGACCTGAATTCAGCGATCTTTCTGAATGCCTCAAAGGATTATCTGAAGTCTACTTCACTCACCCCTATGCCTCTTGGGAGAGAGGGACGAAAGAAAATCAGCACAGATTTATTCGCCGGCATATTCCTAAAGGTATCCCCATTTCAACTGTAACAACTTCTACCGTCCATAAAATCCAGGAATGGATGAACAGATATCCACGCAAGATACTAAATGGACAGTCAGCGATGGAAGTGTTTTTGAAGGAACTAATTAAAGAGAACATACTAAGTGAATCCCTAGGATTCTATATGAACTAGATTTGTCAGGGTGGCTAACTTGTAATTGCAATTTAGATAATAGTTAAACCCTTAAATGTTCCAGGTAAAAATGTATAATTGATATCAAAGATGTTCTCTACTTTAGTACTTTTTCTCTGTACATTATGCAGAAAAATACCTGTATGAGGAACCCTTGTTTCAGTAATTTTATTGTATATATATTTGTCAGTAAATACTTTAGCTAACCTATCTTTGCTCATAGTTTTAACTGAACCAATTAACAAGGATGTGGTTCATCTTCTCTCTCCATAATAAGCTCATATTGATAATTCATATCAGTAACTTTATTATTATCTATAATTGGAACTTTAACTATCTCTCCTCTTACGTTAATTCCAATTCCAATTTCAATAAATAGTTCTAAAATCAACTTCTCAAACAAATCCCCGGCAAGTTTTCTAGCTATATCAGATTTACTTGGTGGTAAAACATCTAGTCCAAATCCTATTGACTATTATATGGTATAGATAGTACTGTTAATAATAGTTCTTCCTATAATTGCTGCATTATCCTTATAATTTTTAATTGTTTTAAGCCATCTATTAGTTTTATTATATTTGTTTCAAACTCAGTAATTGAATATAAAATATTTGAATTAAAAAGTTTAGTAACTCGATACTCAACCTCTTCATTATATTGATAAAAGTTATAATGCGTGTGTCAATTTCTAATGATAAACTAGAGGCTTTCTTTAATCGTCATAAGGATTTACACAAGATACACGTACATGGCTTCAGGCACACGCATGCATTACTCCTATTCGAGGCTGGAGCAACATTAAAGGAAGTTCAGTCACGTCTGGGACATAGCGATATAAAGACCACTATGGACATCTATACGCATATCACATAGGCATCTAGAGAAAAACTAGCGGAGAAGTTTCAGAAACATATTGATTTTTAATATGAATCAATTATTAGAGGAGAATATTTATGAACTATCTACCTGTTCCTGACTCTTTCAATGAGAATGAATTTTCATTTGCAAATGATCCTATACTTAAGATATATGATTCTTTATCAGTTATAAAAAGAAGTTTAGAATTAATAGAAAGCGAAGGGTTACACGAATTTGAACCAGTTATAATGGTGCAACTCAGATTATTATTTTTAGAGCAAAATGAAAGTCATGAACGAGGAAAAAAACAGCGAGAAAAGTTTTCATTACTTAGTCTTTTAAATGATTTCCACATTACACTTGATAATAATACTTTAAGATTTGAAGAAGCAAAAATGTTTCCTAAAATTGCATTAATTTATAGAGATTATGACGATATGAAAAATCAAAGTCCATATTTTTATGCTTCAAGTAAATGTATAGTAGAAAGAAACGTTTATACTTATAAAGAATTTATAGCTCAACCTCTATTAAAGATATCTGATGCAAATGGTGAGCTTAAAGAAAAAGACATAAAACATTGTATTGAGGTATTGGTAGATAAAGGACAAGGAGCTCATTATCAACACTATTTAAAAAAAGTACATGTTGATATAATTATGCGACGAAATATTATTTCACAAACTATTGGACTAGCAGTAATTTCTTCACTCTACGAGCCAATTAGAGATTATTTAATCAGCAATCATATGGAACCATATCTTGATAGAAGCAAGGGTAGTTCATTTAGCATTTTCAGACTTACACCTAAATGGAACTCTGAAAATTGAGAAGGTACTTAAGGGGCAACATCTGTGATAAAGCCATACAAAAAAGCACTCTTTGGAATAATCCAAAGAGTGTTTTAAACGTATATTTAATTGAACACAAACTGTCTACGCCAGTTTGCGTACTGGACTTGTAAGCAAACAAGTTTGCAACAATTCCAGTATTAACGTTTTGAGAACTGTGGTGAACGACGAGCGCCTTTAAGACCTGGTTTTTTACGTTCTTTCATACGTGGGTCACGTGTTAACATGCCCGCGCGTTTTAATGATCCACGGTATTCTGGATCTGCTTCGATTAATGCACGTGCGATACCGTGACGGATTGCTTGTGCTTGTCCTGTGAAACCGCCGCCACGTACGTTGACTAATACGTCGTAGTTGCCTTTAGTTTCAGTGATATCGAATGGTTGGTTTAAGTCTAAGATTAATGATTCAAATGGTAAGTAGTCACGTACGTCACGTTTGTTGATTGTGATGTTACCTTCGCCTGGTACTAAACGTACACGTGCTACTGAATGTTTACGACGGCCTGTGCCTTGGTATTCAACTTGTGCCAATGTATTGTCCTCCTCTTAATTAACCACGTAACTCGTAGTTTACAGGTTGTTGTGCTTGGTTTTTGTGTTCTGGTCCAGCGTATACGTGTAATTTTTTGCCCATTTTATCGCCGAGTGAACCTTTTGGTAACATCCCTTTGATAGATGTTTCTAATAAATGTACTGGGTTTTTCTCACGTAATTCACCAGCAGAGATCTGTTTTAAACCACCTGGGTGTAATGAGTGACGGTAGTAGATTTTGTCTTGTGCTTTGTTACCTGTGAAGTGAATTTTCTCAGCGTTGATGATGATGACGTGATCGCCACAGTCAACGTGTGGTGTGAATGTTGGTTTGTTTTTACCGCGTAAGATAGATGCTACTTCTGAAGAAAGACGACCTAATGTTTGTCCTTCTGCATCAACAACGTACCATTTGCGTTCGATGTTTGATTCGTTTGCCATGAATGTTTGACGCATGTGTTTTTCCTCCTAAAATAAAAAAAGTTCCCTCATGATTTCTGTCTATATATCTGTAACACAATAAGTTTCCGGGGCTTATTGTAGTGGTTGATATTAAACAATACCGTTGTCTATCTTATAACATTCCGGGGGCTGTTGTCAATGACTTCGGTGTATTTTTGGTAATTATTTTCGTGCCTGGCGGGATGTCTTCTGCCAGTTCTTCAGGGGTCAGATAGATTTTCTCGAGGTAGAGTCCTTCTGCCGGTGCGGTCTTGCCCGCTTTCTTACGGTCACGTGCGGCAAGTAGCGCCGTCGTATCATCCTGGCGTCTGCCTTGTCCGATATCGAGCAGATGCTGCACCATGATTCTGACCATGTTGTAGAGGAACCCTGAGCCGATGACGTGGAAGTCGTAGCCGTCACGCGTTTTCGTCACGGTGAAGCTGTAGATGGTCCGTTCTTTGTTGTCGATCTCCGTCTTCGCTGAACAGAAGGAGGTGAAGTCGTGTGTGCCGAGAAAGGCTTGCGCCGCTTCATTCATTTTCACAAGGTCCAGGTCATAAGGATACCACGTCTCGAGTCCCGTCTTCATGACGTCTCTATGCGGCGCCTGATAGATTTTATAGCGATAGGCTTTACCGATACAGTCATAGCGGCTGTGGAACGTCTCAGGAATCTCTCTGACGGCTGTGATATAGATATCATCCGGCAGCGCCGAGTTGAAGGCATGCTGCCATTTGTCGGGTGTCAGCTTCAGATGAGTATCGAAATGGACGTACTGACAGAGGGCATGGACCCCTTTGTCGGTACGCGATGATGGATGAATACGTACGAAATCCCGGTGCATACGCTTTAGGATGCGCTCCAGTTCGTACTGCACGGTGCGCCCTTCATTCTGGATCTGAAAGCCCTGAAAGTTCGCGCCGTTATAAGTCAGCTGTAATAGTATACGCATGAGTCACCTCTAATTCCTGAAGTACAGGATCAATAATGTAATCGGGATGATTGCAAGCAGGGCGAGCGTGTCTGCCTGTCGCCAGTGCAGCTTGCGGTATTTCGTGCGGCCGATGTCACCCCGGTAGCCCCGCACCTCCATCGCAACAGCGAGGTCTTCTGCTCGCTTAAAGGCCGAGACAAAGAGCGGCACCAAGAGCGGCACGATAGCTTTCAGCCGCTTCACCGGGCTCCCTGTCGTCATATCAGAGCCTCGTGACATCTGTGCCCGCATGATCTTCTGCGTCTCGTCCATCAAGGTCGGGATGAAGCGCAGTGCGATCGACATCATGAGCGCGAGTTCATGGACCGGCACTTTGATTTTCTTCAGCGGTCTGAAGAGGGTCTCGATGGCATCTGTCAGCGAGATAGGGCTTGTTGACAGCGTCATGATGGTCGTCAGGATAATGATAAGGACAAAGCGGAGCATGATGAAGAGCCCCTGCTCGACGCCGTTCCGGTCGACTGTGATAAAGCCGAGCTTAAAGAGTGTGCCGCCGCCTTTCGTCCAGAAGAGATGCATGAAGAACGTAAAGAGCAGCAGGATCAGTATCGGCTTCAGACCTGCGAGCAGGAAGGACAGCTTCAGCTTCGCTGCATAGAGAATACCTAAAATGACGAGGATCAGGAAGGCGTAGGTGATGACGTTATTCGCAAAGAAGATCACGATCGTCATCAGGAAGACGAAGATGATCTTCGTCCGCGGATCCAGGCGGTGAACGAATGAGTCGAGCGGCACGTAACGGCCGAGTACCATTTTATCGAGCATCGTGCTGCCTCCAGTCCTGATACATGCGGCTGAAGTCATGCATATTCAGCGCGAGCGCCGGGAACTTGATGCCGTGCTTCTCTTCTACTGCACGCTGCAGCTGCACCACTTTAGGAGGCATCATGTCATAAGGCGTCAAATCTCTACTGAATATCTCTGCCGGTGTGCCTTCCAGCACCAGTCGGCCGTCGTGCAGCACTTTGATCTCATCCGCACGAGCAGCCTGGTCCATCTGGTGCGTCACCAGGATGAGGGTCATGCCGGTCGCCTGGATATCGTCAAAGAGCGCCATGATCTCTTCCTGGCCGCGCGGATCAAGGCCCGCTGTCGGTTCGTCGAGAACCAGTATGTCCGGCTCCATGGCGAGAACCCCGGCTATCGCTACACGCCGCATCTGTCCGCCTGAGAGCTCAAAAGGCGAACGGTTAAAAAGGCTTTCATCTATGGCGAGGAGGGCTGCCAGGCGGTAAGCCCGCTCGATGGCTTCTTCTTTAGGTACCCCGTAGTTGAGGGGCCCGAAAATAATATCCTTGAGCACGGTCTCTTCAAAGAGCTGCTGTTCAGCGAACTGAAAAACAACCCCGACTTTACGACGGAGCGGTAGCAGTTCTTTACTCTTCGTCTTCGCTGTGACCTGGACGTCATCAAAATGCATCATGCCTTCTGTCGGTTTCAGCAGTGCATTCAAGTGCTGGATAAGCGTTGATTTCCCGCTCCCTGTATGACCGATAACAGCGTAATACCGTCCAAGCCTGAAGTCTGTTGTTATGGCGTGCAGCGCCCGCACTTCAAAAGGAGTCCCTTTCGAATAAGCGAAGCCTGTCTGGTCAAATTTAATCATAAGTACTCGAGCAGCTCCTCATCCTTCACAAATTTAGATGTTCCTGTGATCATCTGGTACATGCGCATCGAGAACGGCAGCGGCAGACCGATCGCCTCCACTTCATCACCACGCTCAAATAACGCTTCCGGTGTCCCCTCCATCACGAGCCTCCCTTGATGCATCACTAAAAGACGGTCCGCTTCCAGCGTCTCCTCGAGGTCATGGGTGATGGCGATGACAGTGAGATTTAACTCACGCTGCAGCTGACGGATGGTCGCGAGCACTTCCAGGCGGCCTTCAGGATCCAGCATGGCAGTCGCTTCGTCCAGGATGATGATATCGGGGCGTAACGCGATAACGCCCGCTATCGCCACGCGCTGTTTCTGGCCGCCTGACAAGTGATGCGGCTCATGTGTCTTCATATGGTCCATAGAGACCGCCCTCAGCACGGCATCGACCCGCCGGCGCATCTCATCATGTTCAATGCCGTAATTCTCAAGCCCGAACGCCACATCATCCTCGACTGTCGCACCGACAAACTGATTATCCGGATTCTGGAACACCATGCCGACTTTACCGTGCACTTCATAGCCGTTCTCTGCAGTGACCGGCAGCCCATCAATCGTGATCTCGCCTGTCTGGAGCGGCATGATCGCACCGAGGAGTTTGACTAAGGTCGACTTGCCCGAGCCGTTATGACCGACAACGGAGACCCATTCACCGCGTCTGATGGAGAAAGAGACATCCGTCAGTGCAGGCGCCTCCTGCTCTTCATATTGATAACTCACGTGATGGACCTGCAGCATCTGTATTCCTCCTCCAAAGTATGTATTACCAGTATACCGTAAATACCGGTCATAAAAAAAACCTTTTAGCGCCTGCTAAAAGGGTTAAGAATGAAAAAAGCGCGCACTCTGCCACAGGAGTTCACGCATATCGTTGTTCAGTTGTGGCAGAATACTCTGAGCTAGACAATATCTATGTGTGGTAAACATTATCGTTGCACTCATTTGCTTATAGTGTGTGTGTAAGATAAGTGATCTCTATAAATATGAATTAAACTAATTCAATGATAACCATTTCTGAACCGTCTCCGCGACGTGGTCCAACTTTCATGATACGAGTGTAGCCACCTTGACGTTCGTTGTAACGTGGTGCCACTTCATTGAATAATTTTTGTACTGCGAATTGAGTAGTGTCATCTTCGTTAGTGATTTCAACACGACGTAATACTTCTGCTGCCTGACGACGAGCATGTAAGTCACCGCGTTTACCTAAAGTGATTAATTTTTCAACAATTCTACGTAATTCTTTCGCACGAGCTTCAGTTGTTTCGATACGTTCGTTCACGATTAAAGATGTAGCTAAATCGCGTAACATCGCTTTACGTTGATCTGAAGTGCGGCCTAATTTTCTGTAACCCATGAATCGTACCTCCTTTTACTAGTCTTCTTTTCTTAATCCAAGACCTAAGTCTTCGAGTTTAAATTTAACTTCTTCCAGTGACTTGCGGCCTAAATTGCGAACTTTCATCATGTCCGCCTCAGATTTATCTGCAAGTTCCTGTACAGAGTTAATTCCTGCACGTTTTAAGCAGTTGTATGAACGTACTGATAAGTCTAATTCTTCGATAGACATTTCAAGTACTTTTTCTTTGTGATCTTCTTCTTTTTCAATCATGATTTCAGCGTTCTGTGCTTCATCTGTTAAGTTAACGAAGATGTTCAAGTGTTCAGTCATGATCTTCGCACCCAGCGATACTGCTTCCTGTGGTGTTAATGATCCGTCTGTCCAGACATCTAAAGTTAATTTATCAAAGTTCGTACTTTGCCCTACACGTGTATTTTCAACAGTATAGTTCACACGCTCAACTGGTGTATAAAGAGAATCCACTGGAATCACACCAATTGGTAAATCACTCGTATTGTTATCTTCAGCTAAAGCATAGCCACGACCTGCATTCGCGATTAAACGCATTTTCAGGTGTCCACCTTTGGATACTGTTGCGATTTTTAAATCAGGATTTAAAATCTCAACGTCGCTGTCATGCATGATATCTTTGGCAGTGACAATCCCTTCATCTTTCACATCGATTTCAAGCACTTTATCTTCATCTGAGTAGATTTTAAGCGCCAGTCCTTTGATGTTCATGATCATTGTTGTCACGTCTTCTACTACGTTCTCTACTGTAGAGAATTCGTGGAGCACGCCTTCGATTTCGATGTTTTTAACAGCCGCACCAGGTAATGAAGAAAGTAGGATACGACGTAAGGAGTTACCTAAAGTTGTCCCATAACCACGTTCCAACGGTTCAACAACGAATTTACCGAATTTAGAATCTTCACTGATTTCAACTGTCTCAATTCTAGGCTTTTCGATTTCAATCATTTATTTATCCTCCTTCAACAACGTCGAATAATTTTTAGTGCTACTGCTATTGTAAATGAACTGAAGTACTAAATAAAATTATACGCGACGACGTTTTGGCGGACGACAACCGTTGTGAGGAACTGGCGTTACGTCTTTGATCGCTGTGATTTCAAGACCTGCTGATTGTAAAGCACGGATAGCTGCTTCACGACCTGCACCTGGACCTTTAACTGTCACTTCAACTGTTTTTAAGCCGTGTTCCATTGCTGCTTTAGTAGCAGTTTCTGAAGCCATTTGTGCTGCGAATGGAGTAGATTTACGAGAACCTCTGAAACCTAACGCACCAGCTGATGACCAAGATAAAGCATTACCGAATTCATCAGTAATTGTGACGATTGTATTGTTGAATGTTGAACGGATGTGAGCTACACCGTTTTCAATATTCTTTTTAACTCTACGTTTACGAGATACTTGTTTACGAGCCATTTATGTTTCACTCCTTTACTTATTATTTCTTTTTGTTAGCGACCGTTTTAACTGGGCCTTTACGAGTACGTGCATTGTTTTTAGTGTTCTGACCACGAACCGGTAAACCACGACGGTGACGGATACCTCTGTAAGAAGCAATCTCCATCAGACGTTTGATGTTTAAGTTCGTTTCACGACGAAGGTCACCTTCTACTTTGTAACCGTCAACCGTTTCACGGATTTTGTTTAATTCATCTTCTGTTAAGTCGCGCACACGAGTATCTTCAGAAATACCAGCTTCTGAAAGGATCTTTTGTGCGGAAGTTTTACCGATACCATAAATGTAAGTTAACGCGATAACAACGCGTTTCTCACGAGGGATATCTACACCTGCGATACGTGCCATTTATAGTGCACCTCCATTTTTATCCTTGTTTTTGTTTGTGTTTTGGGTTCTCACAAATTACCATTACTTTACCATTACGACGAATAACTTTACATTTTTCGCATATAGGTTTAACTGATGGTCTTACTTTCATGTTTATAACCTCCTATTTATGATGGAGTTCGTTTATTTGAAACGATACGTGATGCGTCCACGCGTTAAGTCGTATGGACTCATTTCCACTGTTACTTTGTCACCTGGCAGAATACGGATATAGTTCATACGGATTTTACCACTCACGTGTGCTAAGATCTCATGACCATTTTCCAGTTCTACTTTGAACATTGTATTCGGTAAAGTATCAAGTACTGTACCTTCTAATTCAATAACATCTTGCTTAGCCATTATCATTTGCCCCCTTTTTTGAAGTTTCAAGAAAGTCGAGATACATTGTCAACTCATCTATTATAAATGATTCGGTGCAATAAATCCACGAGCTTGTTTGGACTTTAGGTGAGGATAACGTCATATCACAAAGATTGATTTGGAACATAAAAAGTATCTTCACCCGGAGGCGAAACGGTAATGTGAATTAAAGGTTAGTTAAAATACCTTCAACGTCAGCTGTCACGTCTTGAATCTCTCTGGAACCGTCAATATTCTTCAGCACGCCCTGCTCGCTGTAAAAGTCGAGTAACGGCTTCGTCTGCTTGATATTAACGCTTAAGCGATTAGCAACAGTTTCAGGATTGTCATCCTCACGTTGATATAATTTACCACCATCAAGGTCACAAATACCTTCTACTTTAGGCGGATTGAATACAAGATGATAAGTTGTTCCGCAAGTCTCACAGATCCGACGTCCCGTCAGACGGTTCATCAGTTCTTCTTCCTGCACTTCAATATTGATCACAGCTTCAATCTTACGACCTGACTCTGCAAGAATATGATTCAGTGCTTCAGCCTGTTCAACTGTACGTGGGAAACCATCAAGTAAAAATCCTTTTTTAGCATCTTCTTCTGCTAAACGTTCTTTCACTATACCAATAGTCACTTCATCTGGTACAAGTTCGCCTTTATCCATGAATGACTTCGCTTCATTGCCGAGCGGTGTGCCGTTCTTGATAGCAGCGCGGAACATGTCACCAGTTGAAATATGTGGGATAGGGTATTTCTTAATAATCTCACTCGCTTGAGTTCCTTTACCTGCACCAGGTAAACCCATTAAAATGATGTTCATTAATTTGCCCTCCTACTAACGTCTTCTAAATCCTCTATATTCACGTTGATTAAGTTGAGCTTTTAATTGAGCGATCGTCTCAAGTGCTACACCGATAACGATCAGTAAACTTGTACCGCCAATCTGCAGAGACTGGGGTAAGTTCATGAGGCCGGTCGCAATCAGCGGCAGGATGGAGATCGCTGCCAGAAAGAGAGAACCGACAAAAGTTAAGCGGTATAAGACACGCGTGATATAGTCTTGTGTTGATTTACCAGGACGGATGCCTGGTACGTAGCTGCCCTGCTTACTTAAGTTCTCAGCCATCTGCTCAGGATTGACCTGGACAAAGGCATAGAAGTAAGAGAATGCAATGATCAGTGCTACATAGATGACCATGCCGACACCGTGAGTAGGGTCTGCATAAGTCGCAACGTTCTGAGCCCAATCTTGTGTCGGGAAGAACATTGTCAGTGTCTTCGGTAACATAAAGAATGCCATCGCGAAGATCACCGGAATTACACCGGCAGCATTCACCTTCATAGGAAGGAATGTTGCCTGTGGTGCAAGACGATTGCCTGTTTGACGTTTAGCATATTGAATCGGAATTTTACGTACTGCCTGCAGTACAAATACCGCACCCGCTGTTAATAGAATCATACCCACAAGTAAGCCAACTGCTTTCAGGATTGCCATCGTCGTATCTTCAGCACCGACGAAACTCTGCTGATAGAACTGTCCAAGTGCTGTAGGGATAGAAGACAGAATACCTGCGAAGATAATGATAGAGATACCATTACCGACACCGTACTGTGTAATCTGTTCGCCTAACCACACTAAAAATGCAGTCCCAGCAGTTAAGACAAGTGCAATCAGCAAGAAGCTCCAGATCGATGTGTTCTGAATCAACTGGCCTCCAAGCATATTGTTAAAGCTATAACTCATTCCCAAACCTTGAATGAAGGCTAAGATGATTGTGAAGTAACGCGTCACCTGATTGATCTTCCTACGTCCTACTTCACCTTGCTTAGACCATTCCGTCAGTTTCGGTACAACATCCATCTGCAGAAGCTGCATGACGATAGATGCCGTGATATAAGGCATAATCCCCATTGCTAGAATGGAGAAGTTCTTTAATGCGCCCCCGCCGAATGTGTTGAATAAATCAGTCACACCAGCGTTGCCTTGTGTGTCAAAAGCACCAGGGTTAACACCCGGGACCGGAATGTAAGTTCCGATCTTAAAGATTAATAACATAGCGAGTGTAAACAATATCTTGCTACGAATTTCTTTTGTTGTGAAGAAATTCTTGAGTGTCTCAAACATTAGATCACCTCGTGAGTTCCGCCCTTACTTTCAATTGCTTCAATCGCAGAAGCTGAGAATTTATGAGCTTTGACTGTAAGCTTTTTAGACAGTTCTCCGTTACCAAGAATCTTGATTCCTGATTTTTCAGCACTTACTACACCAGTTTCAAGTAATAATGCTGGCGTTACTTCAGTACCTTCTTCGAAACGATCTAATTCGCTTAAGTTAACGATAGCATATTCTTTACGGTTGATGTTAGTGAAACCACGTTTTGGCAGACGACGGAATAATGGTAATTGACCACCTTCGAAGCCTAAACGTACGCCACCACCTGAACGAGCTTTCTGACCTTTATGTCCACGGCCACTTGTTTTACCGTTACCTGAAGCCATACCACGGCCTACACGGTTACGTTCTTTACGAGCACCTTCAACAGGTTTCATCTCATGTAATTTCATTACGGCACCTCCTTAATTAATAATAGAAATTAAATTTCTTTAACTGTCACTAAGTGACTTACTTTATTGATTTGCCCACGAATCGCAGGGTTGTCATCAACTTCAACTGTCTGATGCATTTTTTTAAGACCTAAAGCAGCAACAGTTTTACGTTGTGTTTCAGGACGACCGATGATACTACGAGTGAGGGAAATTTGTAATTTAGCCATGTGTATGCCCTCCTTAATTTAATAGTTCTTCGACTGTTTTTCCACGTAACTGAGCTACTTCTTCAGCCACTTTAAGTTCTTTTAAGCCTTCAACTGTCGCGCGGACCATGTTGATTGGTGTGTTTGAACCTAAAGATTTAGATAAGATGTCAGTGATACCTGCTAATTCAAGCACGGCACGCACTGGACCACCAGCGATAACCCCAGTACCAGGTGCAGCTGGTTTAATTAATACGCTACCCGCACCGAAACGACCAATGACTTGGTGAGGAGTCGTACCCTCTACACGAGGAACAGTGATTAAGTTTTTCTTTGCATCTTCGATTGCTTTTTTGATCGCTTCTGGTACTTCTTGTGCTTTACCAGTACCGAAACCAACGCGACCGTTTTTATCTCCAACGACTACAAGTGCAGTGAAACGCATACGACGTCCACCCTTAACTACTTTAGAAACACGGTTAATCGTAACTACGCGTTCTTCAAATTCTTTTACTTCTCTTTCACGACGCATTAAGTGTCCCTCCTTTTATTAAAATTGAAGTCCGTTTTCACGAGCTGCTTCAGCTAAAGCTTGAACACGACCATGGTATAAATACCCTCCGCGGTCGAAGACAACTGCAGTGATACCTTTTTCAGTTGCTGCTTTTGCGACTGCTTCGCCTACTTTTTTAGCTGCTTCTACGTTTGATGTTGCATCTAAGCCTAAAGTTTGAGTAGATGCTTGAGCAATTGTTACACCTTGAGCGTCATCAATGACTTGCGCATAGATGTGTTTATTAGAACGATAGACGTTTAAACGTGGACGTTCAGTTGTACCTGCAAGTTTCGCACGCACACGAGCATGTCTTTTTAAACGTACTTTATTCTTATCGATTTTAGAGATCATGTGAATACTCCTTTCTTTAAGTTAATTACTTACCAGTTTTACCTTCTTTACGACGAACATATTCGCCTTCGTAACGGATACCTTTACCTTTGTAAGGTTCTGGTGGACGAGTAGCACGGATATTTGATGCGATCGCACCTACGCGCTCTTTAGAAATACCTTCAACTTTTACGCTAGTATTTTTCTCAACAGATAATGTGATACCGTCTTCTGCTACGATTTCAACTGGGTGAGAGTATCCAACGTTAAGGATTAAGTTCTTACCTTGCATTTGCGCACGGTAACCAACCCCGATTAATTCAAGTTTCTTTTCGAAACCTTTAGACACACCTTCAACCATGTTTGCAAGTAATGCACGAGTTGTACCATGGATTGTTTTGTGTGCTTTAGAATCAGAAGGACGAACAACTTCTAAAGTGTTCTCTTCTAAGTTATAAGTCATTTCTTCGTTAAATGTTCTTGTTAATTCACCTTTAGGACCCTTAACTGTCACTGTGTTGCCGTTGATCTTCACTTCAACACCAGCTGGGATGTCAATAATTTTCTTACCAACACGACTCATCTGTCGGCACCTCCTTCTTTAATAATTCTTACCAGATGTAAGCTAATACTTCTCCACCGATGTTACGTTGACGCGCTTCTTTATCAGTTAATACACCTTCAGAAGTTGAAACTAATGCGATACCTAAACCATTTAATACTTTAGGAAGCTCATCAGCTTTTGCGTAAACACGTAAACCAGGTTTTGAGATACGTTTTAAACCAGTGATAACACGTTCGTTGTTCGCACCGTATTTAAGGAACATACGGATAACACCTTGTTTGTCATCTTCGATATATTCGACGCTTTTCACGAATCCTTCACGTTTAAGGATTTCAGCGATTTCTTTTTTAATGTTTGATGCAGGTAATTCTAATTTTTCGTGGCGCACCATGTTTGCGTTACGCACACGTGTTAGCATATCTGCGATTGGATCTGACATAGTCATTAAAATTTCCTCCTTTCAACTCTTTGATTTTACCAGCTTGCTTTTTTAACGCCAGGAATCTGACCTTTGTAAGCTAATTCACGGAAACAAATACGGCAAAGTTTAAATTTGCGGATAACTGAATGTGGACGTCCACAACGTTCACATCTTGTGTAAGCTTGAACTTTGAATTTAGGTTCACGTTGTTGTTTAACGATCATTGATTTTTTAGCCATTAAGTTTTAGCCTCCTATTAGATTAGAGATTACTTTTGAAATGGCATACCGAATTGAGTTAACAATTCACGAGCTTCCTCGTCAGTGTTAGCCGTTGTAACGATAACGATATCCATTCCTCGTACTTTACTTACTTTATCATAGTCAATTTCAGGGAAAATGAGTTGTTCTTTAACACCTAAAGTGTAGTTACCACGGCCATCAAACGCTTTGTTTGAGATACCACGGAAGTCACGTACACGAGGAAGTGAAACGTTTACTAATTTGTCGAAGAATTCGTACATTCTTTCGCCACGTAACGTTACTTTCGCACCGATAGGCATTCCTTCACGTAAACGGAATGTTGCGATTGATTTTTTAGCTTTAGTGACCATTGGTTTCTGACCAGTGATTGCTTGAAGCTCTTCAACTGCAGTATCTAATACTTTAGAGTTCTGAACTGCATCACCGATACCCATATTCACAACGATTTTTTCGATTCTTGGTACTTCCATTACTGATGAGTAGTTAAACTTTTTCATCAATTCAGGTGTAATTTCATTATTGAACTTTTCTTTTAAACGAGTCAAAGTGAGAACCTCCTTCCAAGATTATTAAATGATTTCTCCAGACTTCTTCGCAACACGAACTTTTTTACCGTCTTCTACTCTGTAGCCGACACGTGTTGGTTTGTTTGTTTTAGGATCCAGTAACATAACGTTTGATACGTGAATCGCAGCTTCGCGCTCTTCGATTCCGCCTTCAGGATTCATTTGTGTTGGTTTTTGGTGTTTTTTGATGATGTTCACACCTTCAACTACAACGCGATCTTTTTTAGGAAGTGCTTCAATTACAGTTCCTGTTTTACCTTTATCTTTACCTGTGATAACGATAACTTTGTCGCCTTTTTTTACGTGCATGTCGAGACACCTCCTCAATTTTTAGTGATGATTATAATACTTCAGGTGCTAATGAAACGATTTTCATGAAGTTGCCGTCACGTAATTCACGAGCAACTGGTCCGAAGATACGTGTTCCACGAGGACCTTTGTCGTCACGGATGATAACACAAGCGTTCTCATCGAATTTGATGTATGAACCGTCAGTACGACGTACACCAGACTTAGTACGAACGATTACTGCTTTAACAACGTCACCTTTTTTAACAACGCCACCTGGTGTAGCATTTTTAACAGTACATACAATAACGTCACCAATATTAGCTGTTTTGCGGCCAGATCCGCCTAATACTTTAATAGTTAATACTTCACGGGCACCAGAGTTGTCTGCTACTTTTAAGCGTGATTCCTGTTGGATCATTCTGAGTTACCTCCTTTATCTTATAGTGATTAAATAATGATTGATTCTTCAACTACTTCAACTAAACGGAAGCGTTTTGTAGCTGATAAAGGACGTGTTTCCATAATTCTTACGATATCGCCCATTTTAGCTGTATTGTTTTCATCATGTGCTTTATATTTTTTCGTATACTTGATACGTTTGCCGTATAAAGAATGTGTTTTGTAAGTTTCTACTGACACTGTGATTGTTTTATCCATTTTGTCAGATACCACTTTACCAGTGTAAACTTTGCGGTAATTTCTTTCGCTCACTAGAGTGTCCTCCTCTTTTCAATTATTTTTGTTCAGTTTTTTGTTGCTCAATTTCTCTTGCACGTACAACAGTTTTCATTCGCGCGATTGATTTCTTTACTTCACGAATACGTGCTGTATTTTCAAGTTGACCTGTAGCTAACTGAAAGCGTAGGTTGAAAAGTTCCTCTTTAAGCGCTTTTACTTTTGATTCAATTTCAGAAGTGGTTAAATCTCTAATTTCCTTAGCTTTCATTTGTGTCACCACCCAATTCTTCACGTTTTACAAACTTAGTTTTCACTGGAAGTTTGTGAGATGCTAAACGTAATGCTTCACGAGCTGTTTCTTCTGGAACACCAGCGATTTCAAACATAATACGTCCAGGTTTAACTACTGCTACCCATCCTTCAACGGCACCTTTACCAGAACCCATACGTACTTCTAAAGGTTTTTTAGTGTATGGTGTATGTGGGAAGATTTTGATCCAAACTTTCCCGCCACGTTTCATGTAACGAGTCATTGCGATACGAGCAGATTCAATTTGACGTGATGTGATCCAAGCTGTTGTAGTTGCTTGTAAACCATATTCACCAAATGTTACTTCATTTCCGCCTTTTGAACGACCTGTTGTTTTAGGTCTATGTTGACGACGGTATTTTACACGCTTCGGTAATAACATTATTATTTTCCTCCTTCACTAGACTTCTTAGTAGGAAGAACTTCTCCACGGTAGATCCATACTTTAACACCTAATTTACCATAAGTAGTGTCTGCTTCAGCATGTGCGTAATCGATGTCAGCACGTAATGTATGAAGTGGAACAGTTCCTTCAGAATATTGCTCAGCACGTGCGATATCCGCACCACCTAAACGACCTGATACTTGAGTTTTGATACCTTTAGCTCCAAGTTTCATAGCGCGTTGGATTGCTTGTTTCTGAGCGCGACGGAATGATACACGGTTTTCTAATTGACGAGCGATGTTTTCAGCAACAAGTGTTGCATCCATATCAACTTTCTTGATTTCAACTACGTTGATGTGTACGCGTTTGCCAGTTAAACCGTTTAAGTTGTTACGTAATTTTTCGATTTCAGAACCGCCTTTACCGATAACCATACCTGGTTTACCAGTGTGGATAGCGATATTAACGCGATTAGCTGCACGTTCGATTTCTACACGAGAAACAGAAGCGTCTTTTAAGTTTTCTGCGATATATTTACGAATTTTTAAGTCTTCGTGTAACAGAGTAGCGAAATCTTTTTCTGCATACCATTTCGCATCCCAGTCACGGATGATACCGACACGAAGTCCGATAGGATTAATTTTTTGACCCACTGTATTCCCTCCTTAATGAGATATTAATTATTTAGCTTCTTTATCTGCTACAACGATAGTGATGTGACTAGTACGTTTGTTGATCGCGCTCGCACGGCCTTGTGCACGTGGACGGAAACGTTTTAAAGTCGGACCTTCGTTAGCATATGCTTCTTTCACCACTAAAGTGTCGATGTTCATGTCATAGTTGTGCTCAGCATTTGCTAAAGCTGACATTAATAATTTTTCCACTACTGGTGAAGATGCTTTGTTTGTTAATTTTAAGATGGCAATTGCTTCGCCAACTTCTTTACCTCGGATAAGATCTAAAACTAATCTCACTTTACGAGGTGCGATACGGATTGTTCTTGCTACCGCTTTTGCTTCCATGGTTTCTCCTCCTTAAATATGAAATTAGCGTTTAGTTTTCTTGTCGTCTGCACCGTGACCTTTGTAAGTACGTGTAGGTGCGAATTCGCCTAATTTGTGTCCAACCATATCTTCAGTTACGAATACAGGCACGTGTTTACGTCCATCGTATACTGCGATAGTGTGGCCGATGAAGTTAGGGAAAATAGTAGAGCGACGAGACCAAGTTTTAATTACTGATTTTTTTGAATTTGCTTCCATTGCCTCCACTTTTTTCATTAAGTGATCGTCAACGAAAGGTCCTTTTTTAAGACTACGAGCCATTGTGGCGCCTCCCTCTTATCCTGCTGTACACTGCGGCTTACGCCGCAGTCAGCAAGTTGATTTTATTATTTCTTACGTCCACGAACGATAAGTTTGTTAGAACGATTTTTCTTTTTACGAGTTTTCTTACCAAGAGTTGGTTTACCCCATGGAGACATTGGTGATTTACGTCCGATTGGTGAACGTCCTTCACCACCACCGTGTGGGTGATCGTTAGGGTTCATTACAGAACCACGAACAGTTGGGCGTTTGCCTAACCATCTAGAACGACCGGCTTTACCGATGTTGATAAGTTCGTGCTGTTCATTACCAACTTGACCGATAGTTGCACGGCAAGTTGCAAGAATCATACGCACTTCGCCAGATTTAAGACGAACAAGAACGTATTTACCTTCTTTACCAAGTACTTGAGCAGATGTACCAGCTGAACGTACTAACTGACCACCTTTACCTGGTTTTAATTCGATGTTGTGGATAACTGTACCAACAGGGATGTTAGCAAGTGGTAATGCGTTACCTACTTTGATATCTGCTTCTGGGCCGTTGTTGATCTCTTGACCGACAACTAAGCCTTTAGGCGCGATGATGTAACGTTTTTCACCATCTAAATAGTGGATTAATGCGATGTTTGCTGAACGGTTTGGATCGTACTCAACTGTAGCGACCTTACCTGGAACACCGTCTTTGTTACGTTTGAAATCAATTACACGGTATTGACGTTTGTGTCCGCCACCTCTATGACGAACTGTCAGTTTACCTTGGTTGTTACGGCCCGCTTTTCTCGGAAGGGGCTCAAGTAATGACTTTTCAGGTGACGTTGACGTAATTTCAGCGAAATCTGAACTTGTCATATTACGACGACCGTTTGTAATTGGCTTATAATGTTTAATTGCCATTGTCGTTTTACCTCCTTAATGGTAAATGGTTGTTTTTAGTTGAAGAAATCGATTGATCCTTCTTTTAATGTAACGATAGCTTTTCTTCTTTTGTTTGTGTAGCCAGTGTAGCGACCTACACGTTTCTTTTTCGCTTTGTAGTTCATCACGTTTACTTTATCAACTTTGACGTTGAAGATTTCTTCAATCGCAATTTTGATCTGAGTTTTGTTAGCGCGAGTGTCTACATCGAATGTGTACTTCTCATCAGCCATCTGCTCAGATGAACGTTCAGTGATTACGGGGCGCTTAATGATATCGCGAGCTTCCATTAACCGAGCACCTCCTCTACTTTTTGAACTGCTGCTTGAGTCATCACTACTTGGTTAGCATGAACGATATCTAAAACGTTCAGGCCAGCTGCAGTTACAACTGTTACGCCAGGGATGTTACGAGCTGATAAGAACACGTTGATGTCTTCAGCATCAATAACGAAAAGTACTTTTTTAGGTAATTCAAGTGTTGTTGTCATTGACTTGAATTCTTTTGTTTTTGGTGCGTTGAATGTTAATGCATCAAGTACTGTGAATTCGTTGTCTCTTACTTTAGCTGATAATGCTGAACGAAGCGCTAAACGGCGCATTTTCTTAGGCATTTTGTAAGAGTAGCTTCTTGGTGTTGGTCCGAATACGATACCACCACCACGCCATTGTGGCGCACGGATTGTACCTTGACGAGCACGGCCAGTCCCTTTTTGTTTCCAAGGTTTACGTCCACCACCGCGTACTGCTGAACGGTTTTTCACTGAGTGGGTACCTTGACGAAGTGAAGCACGTTGAAGATTGATTGCTTCGAATAATACATGTTGATTAGGTTCGATACCGAATACGTTGTCGTTTAATTCGATTGAACCTGCTTTAGATCCATCTACTTTTAATACATCATAATTAGCCATTATGTTATGTCCTCCTTTCAGCTATTATTTATTGCCTTTTTTGATTGAAGTCTGGATTTTAACTAATCCTTTTTTAGGTCCTGGCACATTACCTTTAACTAAGATAACGTTGTTTTCAACATCAACTTTAACGATTTCTAAGTTTTGCATTGTAACAGTATTACCGCCCATACGGCCTGGTAATGCTTTACCTTTAAATACTTTAGAAGCGTCGGATGCCATACCCATTGAACCTGGGCGTCTGTGGTAACGAGAACCGTGACTCATTGGTCCACGTGACTGTCCGTGGCGTTTGATTGCGCCTTGGAAACCTTTACCTTTTGAAGTTCCTGTCACGTCAACGATGTCACCTGCTTGGAATGCATCCACAGTGACTTCTTGACCTACTTCGTATTCAGAAGCATCTACGTTTCTGAATTCACGAATGAAGCGCTTAGGCGCTGTGCCTGCTTTTTTAGCATGGCCTTCAGCTGGCTTAGTTGCATATTTATTAGACTTACGGTCTTTTTTATATGCTTGTTTGTCTTCGAAACCGATCTGGATTGATGAATAACCATCAACTTCTTCAGTTTTCTTTTGTAATACAACGTTTTGGGCTGCTTCTACTACAGTTACTGGAATTAACTCACCGTTTTCAGCGAATACTTGAGTCATTCCCACTTTTCTTCCTAAGATTCCTTTGGTCATCGAAAGTCGCACCTCCTACTTTAAATTATAATTTGATTTCGATGTCTACGCCTGATGGTAAGTTTAAGCCCATAAGAGCATCAACTGTTTTAGGTGTAGGGTTAACAATGTCGATAAGACGTTTGTGTGTGCGTTGCTCAAATTGCTCACGTGAGTCTTTGTATTTGTGCACGGCACGGATGATTGTATAAACTGTTTTTTCAGTTGGTAACGGAATCGGACCAGATACTTCAGCACCTGAACGTTTCGCTACTTCTACAATCTTCTCAGCTGATTGATCGATCACGCGGTGATCATAAGCTTTCAAACGAATACGAATTTTTTGTTTTGCCATTATTTTACCTCCTCTTGATATCGTCTATTTTGGTTTGATAGACTTCTCCACGAAAATTGTCTCACACATCGCCATGGCAAAGCGGCCGGGTGTGTCAGTAACCTTTCGCTTCATCGCTTTTAAAAGTCCAACAGTAGATATAATACAGGACTTTGCTATAAAATTCAACACTTTACACTAAAAATGTTGAATTTATTTTCAAACCGTATTTTTATATTCTACCGATTATGTGTGGCGGGTGCAAGTCTTTATGATTAAGGATTTTCGTGAAAGAGCGTATAATAGAAGTATCTTCCATTAGAAAGGGTAACTATGGATGGAAGAGGAGAAATAAGGAGGTTATTAAATGAAAAGTTCATTTCGTATTGTATTTTTAGTGCTAGGCATTATCGCATTGATGCGTGAAGCATTCTTTGGTCTGCCGGTCATCGGTGGATCCTACGTATTATCGCTCGCCTGGGCACCGCTCGGCACAAGTATTCTGATTTATGGCATCATGCTTGCGGTGATGCTTGCGGACCGCTACGGGCGCTCTAAAGAGCTCTTATGGGTGCCGCTGATAGGAATGGTCTTCAGCATCATTGCTGTCGTTCCATTTGTTGCGATGGTGCTGCACTGGGTGATGACCCTTATTCTGATCTACTTCATCATTCGTGTGATGACATTGCCGAACCAAGTCGGTAACACGCATGTCTATTACGGTGGCGATACCGACAAAACCGTTAATAGAAGACAATATTAAAATAAATCGACTCTCCTTCATAAAGGAGAGTCGATTTTTTGTCGTATGTTAGTTGGTGTGAAAGTTATGAGCGATATTTACTGTTTATCGCTCATAACGCTGCTGATGCTCCCTTTTCACTTGAGTTATGAGCGATATTTTACGTTTATCGCTCATAACGCCGCTGATACTCCCTTTTCACTTGAGTTATGAGCGATATTTTACGTTTATCGCTCATAACGCCGCTAGTACCCCTCTTCCACTTGAGTTATGAGCGATATTTTACGTTTGTCGCTCATAACTTACCCTTTCATACACATAACTACATAAAAAAAGAATGGCCGCAGCCATTCCTATGAATGTTGTACAAAGATGAAATAAAGGACGAAGACAACAAAGAGCACATACATAATAGGATGAATCTCTTTTCTTCTGCCGGCCATTATCATGGTAATCGGATAGAAGATAAAGCCACATGCGATACCTGTCGCAATCGAATAGGTCAGCGGCATCATGATCATAGTCAGAAATGCCGGCACAGCAATCTCAAAGCGCTCCCACTCAATCTTGCTTAAGTTGGAGACCATGAGTACCCCGACGATGACAAGCGCCGGTGCGGTTACTGCACTGGTCACGACAGCCATCAGCGGAGAGAAGAATAATGCCAACGCAAAGCAGAGAGCTGTCACCACGCTCGCAAAGCCGGTACGTGCACCGACTGCTACACCTGCTGATGATTCAATATAAGAAGTCGTTGTTGACGTACCGAAGACTGCACCAGTCATTGTAGCGAGTGAGTCTGCGAATAACGCACGGCCTGCACGAGGCAGTTTGTTATCTTTAACGAATCCTGCCTGGTTCGCTACAGCAACTAATGTACCTGCTGTATCAAAGAAATCGATGAAAAGGAAGGTCAGAACGACGGCAACGAAATGCCATGTCAATAACTGCCCCGGATTCTGAAATGCTTCGAATGCTTTACCGAATGTCGGTTCAACACTTGGAATCTGGCTGACGATCTGTTTCGGTGGGTCAATCAGGCCGAACACCATACCGAAGATAGCCGTCAGTACCATACCGATAAAGATACTGCCTGGTACTTTACGCGCCATCAGAATGACCGTGATGACGATACCGCCTACTGCAAGCAAGACATGCGGGTCATGAATATTACCGATAGTCACCAAAGTCGCTTTGCTCGGTGCGACAATACCTGCTCCTTTGAGTCCGACAAAGGTGATAAAGAGCCCGATTCCTGCAGAGACCGCCATCTTCAGCTCAAACGGTATCGCATTGATAATCGTTTCGCGCCAGCCACTCATTGTTAACAGTGCAAAGATCACCCCTGAGAAAAGCACGCCTGTCAGACCGATCTGCCAAGGAATGCCGTAAGTCAGAACAACCGTGAACGCGAAGAATGCATTCAGTCCCATACCCGGTGCGAGTGCAATCGGATAATTAGCGATCAGTCCCATAAAGAGGCAGCCGACAATTGATGCAAGTATCGTCGCAACGAAGACGGCTCCTGCATCCATGCGCATGGCATCCGGCAGGTCAGGTACGTCTTTCAGCGATAACATCGCCGGATTGACAGCCAGTATGTAAGCCATGGATAAGAAAGTGGTCAGTCCGCCGAGTATCTCGCGTTTATAGTTTGTGCCGAGTTCATCGAATTTAAAATAATTCTTCATAATAACTCCTTACGCTCTTTTTTTAAAATACTTGTATATTCTATTACGTGATTCATTAAAAAGCAATAATAAATCGAACATTCATAACAAAAATTTCATTTTTGTTCGTAATTAACCTCCCTAAAAAAAGACTGCCCTTCTAGGCAGTCTTATAATTTAAGTCCTTTTAAGGCATCCGCGAACGGATTATTGACGGGTTCTTCTTTTTGCGTATATTTCTTGATATCGTTCCGAGACACTTTTCCTGTTTTCTTGGCGCTGAATCTTTTATCCATCTGTTCCTGGGTCTCATGGAAACCGCATGTACAGCTGTACATGGCTTTCGGCCCTTTACCATGCAACGTCAGCTTTTTCTTACAGTTCGGACAGCGCGCATTCGTCTTACGCTGGACATTTTTCTTCGTCTTACACTGCGGATCCTGACACACCAGCATTTTCGCATTTTTCGTCTTGATCTCCAGCATAAACTTTCCGCAAGTCGGACATTCTGTTGACGTCAGATTGTCGTGCTTAAATTTATCTTCACTGTCCTTGATCTCCTGGATCAGCTGTTCCGTGAATGTTCTCATCTCACTGATGAACGCTTTGCGGTTATATTTGCCCTGTTCAATCAGCATCAGTTTATGCTCCCACTCTGCTGTCAGTTCAGGTGATTTCAGTTCAGCAGGTGCCAGTTCCAGCAGCTGTTTCCCTTTATTCGTGACACGCAGTTTGCCGTCAATGGACTCAATCGCATTGAGATTATAGAGTTTCTCAATAATATCCGCTCTTGTCGCAACGGTACCGATGCCCCCTGTCTCTTTCAATGTGGAACGGCTTTCCTTAGCCAGCTTGAAGATGGCAGCCGGGTTTTCCATCGCTTTCAGCAGCGTACCTTCATTGAAGTAAGGCGGCGGTGCTGTTTCACCGTATGTTTTCGTTAGTTTTGCGTTTAACCGCTCACCTTTTCTGAATGCCAGCGCATCTTTTTCAGTCAGCTGTTCATAGAGGGCTCTGAAACCGAGTTCGAGCGGCCGTTCATGTTTCGCTGTGAAGACTGTGTCACCGATTGTCACTTTGATGGTCTGCAGCTCATAACGATAAGGCTTCAGCAGGACACTCAGAAAGCGTTCAGCAATCAGTTCATATATATGACGTTCACGGAGCGTCAGGTCATCCAGCCGCGCCTTCACTTCTGTCGGTACAATCGCATGGTGATCGGACACTTTCGCATCATCGATAAAATGTTTGCTGCCTCTAATCTGTGTCTTGATCAGATCCACAACGACCGGTCTGAACTGTGTACCACTGAGTGCGGCGACGCGGTCACGAAGTGTCGGCACCATATCTTCTGTCAGATAGTTCGCATCCGTTCTTGGATAAGTGACCAGTTTATGACTTTCATATAAGTTCTGCATCGTACTCAGCGTCTCTTTGGCGGAGTATTTGTAGCGCTTATAAGCTTCCTGCTGCAGTGAAGTCAGATCATACAGTTTATCCGGATATTTCTTCTTCTCCTGGCTCTCAACAGCGTTCACGACCGCTTCCTGGCCCTGCAGTCCCTGCAGCAGCTGATCAATCTCTCTCTCATCAAAAATCTGATGTGGCCCGCTGAACTTCGTGCCATTGATAACGGCTTCAAGGCCGTAGAATTGACGCGCCTTGAACTGATTGATCTCATCCTGACGCAGCTTGACCATCTGTAAGGTCGGTGTCTGGACGCGGCCTGTTGACAGCTGGGCATCATATTTCGTTGTCAGTGCACGCGTGGCATTGATGCCGACAATCCAGTCCGCTTCACTTCGTGCCAAAGCTGCATCATACAGCCCTTGATACTTTCGGCCGTCTTTCAAATGATTGAAGCCCTCTTTAATCGCCTTATCAGTGACCGAGCTGATCCAGAGGCGTTTAACGGGCTTCTCTCCTTTACACTTCTCCAGGATCAGCCGCGCTACAAGTTCCCCTTCACGGCCGGCATCTGTGGCGATGATGATCTCACTCACGTCACTGCGCTCTATCTGATGTTTGACTGTATTGAACTGCTTACGCGTCTTACCGATGACGACGGTCTTCATATATTTAGGCAGGATCGGCAATGCATTTAAGTCCCATGTCTTATACTGACTGTCGTATTGTTCCGGGTCTGCATTCGTGACCAAATGACCCAGGGCCCACGTCACGATATAACGGTTGTTCTCCATATAGCCTTCTTTTTTCTGATTACAGCCGAGGACACGTGCAATATCACGTGCGACAGACGGCTTCTCAGCAAGTACGACTGATTTCATGTTATCATTCCTTCTCGTAAAGTCATTGCATCATTATAGCATTCTTTCAGTTGAGTTCGCATCTTAAGTACTGTATGCTATTTGAAAATAAGGAGGTTTTCTGCATGCTGTTTCCTGAATCAATCCGAACACTTGTCTGCTCTGATTTTGATGAAACTTACTTCGCACATGACCGCAACCATGCACAAGACGTCAAAGCGCTGACGACTTATCTGAACAAAGAACGCCATATGCTGTTCGGTATTGTCTCCGCCAGTACACTCGATATGATTAAAGGCTGTCTCGATGAAATGAAGATGGAATACCCTCACTTTATCGCCTGCAATTCCGGCACGGAACTTTACTATTATAAAGACGGTGTTGAAATCTATGATCAAGCTTATGAATTGATGATGCTGCGTCAAGGATTCACCAAGATGACGATACTGGATGTCGAGAAGGCTCTGGCAGCGCATGATATTCAGCTGATGGTACAAGAACCTTTCATACATGCGCCGTTTTCACGTAATTATTATTACCGCGAAACAACGCCGCAAGAAGACGAACGCCGCTTCAGACAGATTCGTGCCGCTGCAGAAGAACAGCGTTTAATCGTCAACATCAGCAAATGCAATCCATTGATCGGCGACCCTGCCGACTGCTATGACGTCGACTTCTTCCCGGCAAGTGCGGGTAAAGATGCAGTCGTCCGCTATCTTATCGGGAAATATGATATCGACTTTGACGAGACCTACGCATTCGGTGACAGCGGCAATGATATTAAGATGCTAAATGCAGTCAAACATGGGTATTTAGTCAGTAATGCAACAGCGGAAGCGAAAAAAAGACATCTCAAGCATGCGGACTTCCCATATAATAAAGGCATCCTCTCTATTCTTGAAGCAAGGAGCGAGTCAAATGGATATTAAGAAGACGGCTCAGTCCATTCATGCATTGAACCAGGCACCTGAACATCGGGTCGGCTACCTCCCCCGGTCTAGCGATGCAATTGAAACACTGCTCAGCACTCTGTCCGATGATCAGATCATCATGAATGATCAGACCTTTATCGGTTTGATCAAAGAAGATGACTCAGCGAAAGTACTCGGTCCGCTGACCACTGATTTCAATCTTCATACAATTTATGAGATGTGGCGCACTTTAACCAGCCGGCATCCCGACATAAAGACCTATGAATTCTATATAGCAGAGCGCTACCAGTTCGGTCAGCAGGCCATGAAATCCTTGAAAACCCAGTACCTGGGCACGCAGTACACGATGACAGCAGAACGATTGACTGATGAGATAGACACCCGTCAAGTCATCAAATACAGCCCGATCTATAAGAAAAGTTTCTGTGAGCTGCTCAAAAGTCTGTATGTGGATGTCTCCGCCAAGAAAAAAGAGATTCTGGACGCTCTGGATGACCACTACGAACTTTTCCTGCTGCTCAGCGAAGGCATCGTTAAAGGCTATGTCATCCTGGAAGTGAATGACCACGCCGTCTGCTATATCGACCATGTCGAAACCCATAAACATTATCGTCAGCAAGGCATCGGCCATAAACTCGTGGCATATGCGGCAGAGCATGCCTTCAGCGAGCACCAGGCGACAGCTATCCAGCTGGTCGTCGAAGATAAGCGCAAACGCACCATTGAATTCTATGAGAAGCTTGGTTTTCAGAAGACCGAGGAAATGCATCACTTTAAATATACGACCATTTAACACGGCGAACTTTCAGGTTGCCGTGTTTTAATTTGAATGTTTTACAAAAACAATGAAGGGAATGAAAAAACTAGCAGCATAGTAAAGGAGCTTTCAATGGATATACTAATTGCATTATTACCCGCTCTCCTCTGGGGAAGCGTTGTACTCATCAATGTTAAAGTCGGCGGCTCGCCTTATGAGCAGATTATGGGAACGGTTATCGGCGCTTTTCTGATCGGTATCAGTGTCTATCTTTTCGTTCAGCCGGCCCTGAGCTGGAAGATACTGCTGGTCGGGGTCGTATCCGGCGCTTTCTGGGCGCTCGGTCAAGGTAACCAGTTAAAGAGTGTGGAAATGATCGGGGTTTCCCGTACTATGCCCATCTCTACCGGAATGCAGCTTGTCGGCACGACTTTGATCTCTGTTCTCTTCTTCCATGAATGGCGGAGTACAACCGCTGTCATACTCGGCCTTACAGCGCTCCTCTTACTTGTCGGGGGTGTCATACTCACTTCATTGAAAGGCGATCAGGAGAACGATAAAAGTCAGAATAACTTTGCTAAAGCCATCCCTGTCCTCCTGATTTCGAGTGTGGGTTACATCACTTATGTGGTCATCGGCCAGTTCTTCGGTGTTGAAGGGTGGCAAGCCTTATTCCCGCAGGCTATCGGTATGATAATCGGCGGCTTTCTGTTAAGTTTCAAGCATCGCCCTGGACAGAAAGCAGTGATGAAGAACATTGTACCGGGCGTTGTCTGGGCGCTGGGTAATATGGCGATGTTCTACTCTCAGCCACGCGTAGGTGTCGCAACCAGCTTTTCATTCTCCCAGATGCTCGTGGTTGTTTCAACACTCGGCGGAATCTTCTTCTTAAAAGAAAGCAAGACGAAGAAGCAGTACATCGGCATCGCAATCGGTATTATCCTGATTATTGCCGCCGCCTTTTTACTGGGTTATACAAAGAATTAAGGAGGAGGAACATTCATGTATCCTGATTTAAAAGACAAAGTGGTGGTCATCACAGGTGCTTCAAGCGGAATCGGTAAAGCGATGGCAGAAGAATTCGGCAAAAACGGTGCGAAAGTGGTCGTCAACTATCGTTCCAGCGCAGAAGAAGCAGAACAGGTCGCAGAGACTGTGCGAAATAATGGTGGTCAGGCCGTGATCAAAAAGGCAGATGTCTCAAAAGAAGAAGAGATTCTTGCGCTTATTCAGACAGCTATTGACGAATTCGGCAGCCTGGATATCATGATCAATAATGCCGGCACTGAAAAAGCGGTGCCGACTGTTGAAATGACTGCCGAAGAATTCAAGCGTGTCATGGACATCAACTTGACAGGTGCTTTCATCGGCAGCCGTGAAGCTGCCAAATACTTCATCGCTCATCACATCAAAGGCACTATCATTAATATCTCAAGTGTCCATGACATCATCCCTTGGCCGAATTACGTCAATTATGCCGCCAGTAAAGGGGGCATGAAGATGATGATGGAAACCATGAGCATGGAATTTGCGCCTGCAGGTATCCGCGTCAACAATATCTCACCAGGTGCCATCATGTCTGCCCATACGCGTGATAAATTCACTGATCCTGAGACACTCGCTCAGACGGAGAAGATGATTCCGATGGGCATGATCGGCCAGCCGGAGCAAGTCGCAACAGTGGCAACGTTCCTTGCCAGCCAGAATGCCAGCTACATCACCGGTGAAACTATCTACGTTGATGGTGGTATGACAAAATATCCGTCGTTTATGGGCGGGAAAGGCTAATATATGAAAAACGCACTGAATTTCAACATTCAGTGCGTTTTTTGTTATGATAGATGAAAATAACGAGGTGTAACCATGAACGAATTTATCAAACTCCCTAGAACACTCGCCCTTATCGGCATCATGATCCAGACTCTTATCTTCCTCTGTACGATAGCCATCTATCTGCTCGCCGATCAGTCCGTCGTACAGGAATTTCTCAGCGCAAGAACGGACCATGTCACTGAAGCAACGACCGCTTTAAAAGAAGTTCTGCTGCCCTTCAGCATCATCCTTTTCATCCCGTTACTGCTTAATCTGCTCGGCATCCTCTACATGAAGCGCTATATTCTTGCAAGTGCCATCATGCTGATTCTGTCAGGGCTTATGATGCTCTATACAGTGATCCTGCCCATTCTGCTTGTCACTGCCGGCACCATGCTCATCACGCGTCACCGCTACTATAACCGCAACGAAAAATATCAGACCCCTTATTGAGAGGAAGTGGCCAGCACTTCCTCCGGCACCCAGCCGACTACGCCGTTACGCTTGATTAGAGCATAGCCTGTATATCGACTGATCAATTTCACCTGTTCACCCGCATTCACATCCATAAAATAATCGGTGTAATCATCTTTTAAGAAGTGCTGCCCGTCTCTCTCTTTAATCCATTCGGTCTTGACCATCAGCTGCACACCACTTGATAGATGTTCGGCAAACGTAAAGTATTCATCGCCTTCAAATATCTTGACCGCATAATCCGGGAATGTAAATGTATGGGGTTCCTGATAGCTCACTTCAAAGTCCTGGATGACCAGTACTTCCGGATGATGGTCAACAGAGGCCGTGCAGAGCGTGCCATCCGCTTCTATTATCAGCGCATTCAGCTGGCCACTCTCTTTAACCTGGTTGCCTCCATCAAGCGCTATCACCCGACGTTCTTCGTTGATTTTGACTGCATGGCTATACAGGCCGTCCTCCACAAAGTTCGCTGCCGGATAGTGCCCGACGATGACTGTCTTCGGACACTGATGCGTCTGCACATAGAACTCGGGCATCGTCAGTGCGACTTCTCTTGGCGTCTCAAGATAATACGCTTCAACGCCCGCATGAACAAATAAATAATCTTCGGTCTCGATCGCAGTCGGCAGCTGGCTGAACCACTGCCGGTCGTCTCCGTACTGAGCGAGTACCGCCTGAACGAAGTCCTGCTGCGTCGGATAATCGTTGAGCGTCGTGCCGGTCTCCTTCAGAAATTCATGTGCCACTGTATACCGGTCGTTCATATAGGCATACAGCCACTCCTCTTCCAGTTCATCGAAGAAGCGGTCACAGTTGCCTTCAATGACATGGACATTGGCCGACTCGGATAATGCTCTGATATACTGCATCGTCCCTAAACTATCCGGTCCTTTATCCAAGATATCTCCGTTGATGATCAGCATATCTTCATCTGTCCACTTCACGTCATGAAGCAGTGCTTTAAAGAGTGAAAGTTCACCGTGAATATCTGAGATAACGATAGTTCTTTTCCCTCGGATGGACAGACGGCCTAATTTATCCTTCAGTTTCATCGGCAGACCTCACTGAACTGTGCTTTCACCGCTTCTTTCAAGTCAGCAGGCTTCAGTTTCATCTGCGTGCCGCGCTGGCCCGCACTGACAATCATATAGTCCAGCGGGGCCGCTGACTGATCGATGAAGGTCGGTGCCGGTTTCTTCATGCCGACAGGCGAACAGCCGCCGCGCACGTAACCTGTCTTCGGCTGCAGCTCCTTCAGCGGCAGCATTTCAAGTTTCTTGACGCCCGCCGCCTGTGCCGCTTTTTTCATATCCAGTTCGCCTGCCACAGGAATCACATAGACAAACAAGTCTGCTCCGGCATGTGTCACCAATGTCTTAAATACAACCGCAGGGTCTTCACCAATCTGTGCAGCGACACTGACGCCGTCAACCGCTTCCTCACTGTTGTAATGGATGATGTCATACGCCAACTTCAGCTGATCCAGCTTGCGGATGGCATTCGTTTTCAGTTTTTTCGTCATTTCAATCCCACCTCTTTCAAGTCTTCTTCATTATAGCTTATAATGGTTATACACTAGAAATAAAGGAGATCATCATGAATTTAAATGATCAGCTTACCGAACTTAAACATGAATATGTCCGCATTCAAGGTGATATTGAGAAAGTGCAGTCAACCGGCCGTACTGCGGATCAAATGGAGGAACGCTTAATTGAACTCGAACATGAAATCAGACAGATCCGCGAACAGCTCGACGCCTGAACTTAAATCATTCTTCTCCGTATTGATGGCTATACAGTTTTTCATCTATTTCGGCTTCAGTATCGTTATCCCTGTTATCCCTGCTCTCGTCAAGGATATGGGCCTGAATGCCTTTCATATGGGCTTATTGCTCTCTATTTATTCAATTGCCTCTTTTATCGCGGCACCGTTCTGGGGCCAGCTGTCCGATAAAATAGGACGTAAGAAGATTCTGCTCATCGGTCTGACAGGCTTCACGCTCAGCTTTCTGACGTTCGGTCTCTTCATCGATAATCTGCCGATGCTCTATATCTCGCGTATTATCGGCGGTCTGTTCTCAGGTGCCTGCTTCAGTACGACGACAAGTATTGTGGCCGATGTGACGACTTCAGAAGAACGAAACCGTTATATGGGCCTGATGGGTATGATGATCGGCTTCGGTTTTATTTTCGGACCTGCAGTCGGGGGTCTGCTGGCAGGTTATTCTTACCAGCTGCCTTATTTCGTCACTTCTGCCATTCTGCTGGCTATTATAGGGGCAGTCGCTGCAAAATTGCCTGAGACTCACTTCCATGAGACAGGAAAACAGTCAGGCGGCAAACTGAACTACACAGCGCCTATCCTCATTCTGCTGATCAGCACTTTTATTGTGACTTTGACGATGAGCGGGATGGAAAGTTCATTTCAATTACTTGAGATTGAACGTATCGACATCACTCCGACGCAGATGGGCATCCTGTTCATGATCGGCGGCCTGGTCAATGCGTTGCTGCAAGGCGGTTTTCTGCGTAAAGTGAAGCATGGCCAGGAGAGAAAGATCATGGTAATCGGTCAGATTGTGACAATGATTGCGTTTGTCATGCTGCCTTTCACCATGAATATCTACTACGCCGGCATCTGTCTGGTCCTTCTCATGTCAGGCAATGCATTAGTGCGTACGTTGCTCACTTCCACACTGACAAAGTCGACATCGTCACAGAATATGGGTAAGCTGACAGGCGTCAGCTATTCCCTCGATAGCCTCGGCCGTATTATCGGACCGCTATTATTCACCGGGCTCTTATCATACAGCTTGAGTCTGCCGTTCTTCATCGGCGCAGTCACAAGTCTAATCGCGCTTATTTTAATCGCTTTATACTTCTCGAAAGGAAAAACAGCATGATTCTATTACTGACACTCTTCATTGTCATCTACTTACTTATCGCTTTTTTAAGCATCTATTTCTACAACATACAACTGACCCATATCGGACGCATGATATTCGGTGCTGCCCTTATCGTCTTCGCTGCTGGCATGCTGATCGGTCAGAGCGGCTCGCTATGGGTCATCCTGCTGGTCGCAGCACTTGTCATCAATATAGAGATCACTGCCTTCAAGTTTAAGCTCAATGATCTGAAAGCCCTGCAGATTCTGCATATTTTCACTGCGATGCTTGCAGTGATGGTAATTGTGACTGCATTTATGCTATAAAAAAACGGTTAGTCTGATAGACTAACCGTTCCTTATTATCTGACGACTGTTTCAGTCGTCATTTTTTTTCGTCTGTTTTTCAGTTTCATCAGCAGTTCATATACAACAGGGACTACTATCAGGGTCAGGATAGTAGATGATACGAGACCACCGATCACGGTCACGCCGAGTGATTTACTGATCAGTACCGATCCGTCACCGCCGAAGAGAAGAGGCGACAAGGCACCTACAGTCGCCAGTGCTGTCATCAGAATCGGTCTGACACGAGTAGAGGCTGCTTCAAGTAACGCCTCTCGTGTTGACAGACCGCTTGCCTCCATATGGATGACACGGTCAATCAGCACAATCGCATTCGTTACAACGATACCGATCAACATCAGCACCCCGATCATAGATGGGACTGACAAAGTCTCACCTGAGAGCAGCAGTCCGGCGATCACACCGGTAATCGTAAATGGTAATGAGAAAAGGATGGCAAGTGGTGCCAGACCACCTCTGAATGTCAGCACAAGAATCAGATAGACGATACCGATGGCTGCAAGCATCGCAAGTCCCAGTTGAGAGAAGCTTTCGCCGATATCTTCATTTGTCCCGCCGACGTTGATTTTGATATTATCCGGTTTATCGATCTTGCTGATTGCCTGAGTGACATCCGCTGTTGTTTTACCGACGTCATCAGCCTTAATCTTGCCATCTACCGTTGCAGCAACGTCACCATCTTTGCGCAGGATTGTATCTGATGATTGGCCCTTCTTAATTTCAGCGACACTGCTGAGTTTGATCTCACGGCCAAGCGGCGATGTCAGTTTGGTGTTCTCAAGCTTTGACTCCGTCCACTTTGTGTCCTGGTCTTTCGTCAGAATGACATCTGCTGACTGACCTGGCTTGCCGACTTTCGTTACGACCGTCTCAGGTGAACGCTGGTTCAGTGCAAGAGCCACCTGTCCTGCCGTCAGACCGCTTTCAGCCAGTTTGTTCTGGTCGACCTTAATCGTATATTCTTCGTAACTGCTTGCAAGCGAGGAATCTACATTGGATAATGTTTTCTGTTCCTTCATCACATCTTCAACTTCTTTTACCGTTTCACGGATAGCATCTGTCGTCGGACCGACAACAGAGACAGATACCGTATTAGAAGTACCGCCTGTCGCAAAGTCCTGGTTCTTCCATGACCCCGGATGCTTGAAGGTTGCGATTTTATTCAGTACTTTCTCCGCTTCATCATCCCAGTTCGGTGTATCTTTATCATATTCCACCATCATCGCCATATCGTTAGAAGCGACCGGACTGAACGGATTCTTGCCGCCTACTGAATACTGAATATTGGAGACGTTCTTATTTTTAGCGAGTTCTTGCTGTACCTCGTCAGCATGGGCCACCACTTCTTCTTCTGTTTCACCTGGTTCCGGTTTATAAGTTAAGGCCAGTAGCTTATCTTCACCCGTAGAGATGAATGAGGTTCCGACAAGGGGTGTCAGCATCAAACTGCCGGCCAGTAATAAGGTGCTTAAAATACCGACCGTCCACTTATGGTTCAGTGCCCATTCCAGAATGTTGCGATAGAAGTGAGCAATACGACCCGGCTTCTCATCATGATGTCCTTTTATGCCGTTGCGGAAGAAGATATGACCGAGCATCGGCACGATAGTAATCGCGATCAAGAGTGACGCAAGAAGTGCAAAGACAACAGTCAATGCGAACGGCCGGAAAAGTTCACCGATTGACCCGGATACCAGTCCAAGCGGCAGGAATACTGCGATTGTTACCATGGTAGAGGACATGATAGGCATAAACATCTCTTTCGTCGCATCGGCAATTAATGCTGCGCCCCGCAGAGGTTCTGTCTTACTCGACATTCTGCGGAAGATATTCTCAATAACAACGATTGAGTCATCGATTACCCGACCGATTGCCACTGTCATCGCCCCGAGCGTCATGATGTTCAATGTCACACCTAACTGCTTCAGAATCAGCAGGGCAATCAGAATCGACATTGGAATAGAGACGACCGCAATAAACGTTGAGCGGATATTCCGTAAGAAGATCAGAATCATGATAACCGCGAAAATAGCGCCGATCACCGCTTTTTCCACCATCGTCTTAACTGAATCCTGGATAGGTTTAGCCTGATCCATAAGCAACAGTGCGTTGACATCTTTGTTTTCTTTGACGTAGTCATCTACTACTTTTTTGACGTCATTGGCCACGTTGACTGTATTGGCATTGTCCGTTTTCACGAGCTGAATGCTTAAAGAATCCTTGCCGTTCGTTTTTGAAATAGATTCACGGCTCTCCACATTTTTGATGGTGGCGATATCCCCTAACTTCACAGTCGGGATTTTCGCGTTTTTCATCTGTTCAGCCATTGCTTTCTGAGCTTCAGGTGACAGCTGGGCCTGGGCACCGGCACCTTGAGGCGCCTGAGGACTTTGTCCTGCCTGGGCACCGGCACCTTGAGGCGCCTGCGAACCTGTTACAGGCACCTTGAGTGATTTAAGGGCATCGACAGAGGTGAACTGACCATCTACTACGATAGATTTCAAGTCATTGCCGAATGTATAGAGACCGAGCGGCGCATTTGCTGTCGCCCCTTTGATGAACTGAAGGACTGATTCCTCGGTCAGCCCCTTTTTCTTCATCTCGTCTACATCGAACTGAAGTTCAACCTGCTCAACCTGCTGACCGGAGAACGACACGCTTGAGACACCTTCTATCCCTTCGATTTCAGGGATTAAATCGTCCTTGATTTTTTCTGTCAGACCTTTCATATCATTCTTGTCATTCGAAAACGAATAACTGATGATCGGGAATGTGTACATTGAGATTTGATCGATACTTGTCTCCTGAACTTCTTCAGGCAGATCCAGTGAATCAATCGCTTCCTGAACTTTCTTTTCTGCTTTGTCCATATCAGTACCAAAATCATACTGTAAGGTTATGGCTGAAGCATTCTGCATCGACTGACTGGAAACAGTGTCGACACCTTCCATACTCTTGACTTTCTTTTCTATCGGATCGGTTACATTCTCAAGTACTGCCTCTGGTGTTGCACCAGGGTAAGGGGTTATGACTGTAAGAACGGGAGAAGAAATACTCGGCAGCATCTCCTCTTTCATCGTCATCGCCGAGTAAACACCTGCCGCTGCAACAAGTAAAGTCATCAGCCATAATGCCAGTTTATTATGCAACGAAAAATCAATTATTTTCTTTATCACAACTTGCCTCCTAAAAAGATTGTCTTACTAAGTAATATAACTTAAACGTATAGAGTTTACTAATAATAAAACCAGAATTCTCCACTCTTTTATTTAAGGCAGTCTGACCTGATTTCAGTTTTCCTTATTTTTGTTTTTCAACTACAATAAAGAGTGGAGGGATTCTATGCAAAAAGTTCTGATGCTTCTTTCAATCCTGATGCACTTCGTCTTCATCGCCGGCTATTTCATCAACAGCGGCATTATCTTCTTCACCAGTTATTTCTGGATGCTGTTCAGTCTTATCTCGATATTTATCGGATTGCGTTATTACTTCAGTAAAATGAATCTGACTGAAAAAGATCTGATGTATCGCATTCTGTCGATTATTTTGACGTTAACAGCTTTTGTCAGTCTGCTTTTTCTGATATATATCACGTTTATCAATCCCTATCTTTATCTCGATATAAAATAATAAAGTCTTATCCAGCTGGATAAGACTTTTATCTATTTACGGCCTATTTTACGCTTCAGATTCAATACTCGTGGTTTTACCTGCTCCACCAGCTGGTACACATATGGATTCAGAATATAATCGAATTCTCCGACTTTGGCGCTGAGTCTCGTGCCCCACATTTTCTTGAACTGCCAGAGACCGAAGTATTCAGAGCTTTTATCCGGATGATTACTTGTCCCGCCGAAATCATAAGTTTTCGCGCCTCTTTCACGTGCTATCTGCATCATGGTCAGCTGCATATTGTAGTTCGGCAGATAGTCACGGTACTCGTTGCTGGACGCCCCGTACAGGTAATATGCTTTATGACCGGCGAACGTCAGGATAGCGCCTGACAGCACTTTACCTTCCGGACTGGTTTTCTCCATTTCAGTCAGTTCTTCAATCTGTTTCTCAAGTTTCGCCATCTGGACATCCAGATCCTTCAGCTGATTCTCAACCTTCTGATTCTTCTCTTTTGTCAGTAGTCGTTCTTTTTTCTCCTGACGAACTGCCAGTTCTTCTCGTAACTTCGGCAGGACGTGACCGGGTACCAGCTTTACAAGCACCAGCTCTGCATCACCATCTGGATTCAGCGCATCATAGATATTTTCAAAATAAGACACATCACGTGTCAGGAAACCATCTCTTGAACCCGTCTCCTGCATTAAATCTGCGAATGTCTGCAGCTCATCACGCCCCGCAATATAGGCTTCTGTCCCTTTTTTCTGACTCAGTTTCACCCGCGAGCGGTTGTTGCGCTCAAAACTCTTGATCAGGTCCTCGTCACTTTGATCGATGTTAGTGATCATCGTCATACGCGGCTGAATATAATGTTTACTCAAGCCATCTTCGAAACCTTTATGCTTAAAGCCGATGGACTCCATATACTCCACGAGATCCGGCACTGCTGTCACTTCAATATCCGGGTCGATCTTGATGGAATATGCACGTTCGCGACGCGCGACCTCAATCGCCTGCTTTAACAGGGCTTCAACAACTTCGTGGTCACGATAGTCACAGACAAAGCCTCGTGAAATATAGCAGAGCGTATACGGCATTCTTGGCACTTTCTTGAATAACAGCTGTGCGACACCCACTGTTTCATTATTCCGGCTGACTGAAATACGTTGACTGTACCAGCCGGCCGACTTTTTCACCTCTGCCCATTTAGATAATTGCAGCAGGTCTCCATAAGGATGGGTTTTGACAAATTCATCGTGCTCTTTATCACTGATTGTGCTCAATTCGATCATTAATTGTTTCTTCCTTTCAGTATCAAGCATGTTCATTTTTATTCTGTTATAATAGCACTATCCTAAAGAAAAGAGGCTACTATGTTTAGAAATATCTTTCTTGCAGTTATTGCACTTCTGAACTTGATTTTTATTGTCATCATTCAGGGACACCAGTCCGTTGACCGAATTGATTTAAATATCATTGTCGCGGCACTGGGAGCGATTATCAGCATTCTCTTTCTCATCGTCAGAAAAAGCCGACTCAACTTTACGTTCGCTATTATAACACTTTTAATTGTAGCCTTTCATGTTTCACTTATCATCCTGCATATTTATCAGTATGTTTATGCCTGAAAATGATAGGTTGCACCGTGTACTTCTATAGAAGGATGATCGATGCCCGCTATGGTAATGGCTTCAATGCTTTCTCTATCACCTTCCATTAACGTAAAAGTCGGACCATCCGGTATCAGCAGCTGATTATCATCATACTTTGCATTAAACCAGTCTGTCCAGTTTTGGATGAACTGGTCTTTATTTTGCGTCATCAAGGTCATATTGACGACACGAAGCGGCTGAAACCATGGCGCCAGCTGCTCGCGTCTGACTTCATCACTTTCTCCCCACTGAATGAAGAAAGGCAGCTCTCTATCCGTTCTGTCGTCATCAATATAAAGCAGCTGCCAGCTGATGACTTGTCCGTCTGGTTGCGTGCGGGACATCTTACTCGGACCGATTGTCGCCAGGCCGCAAGAAATGAAGTGATCATTCAGCGCTTCAATATCGTCCGTCCGAAAACATAGTCGCTGCCAGCCTTCCTCATAACCTGTTCTCTCTAATGTTGCTGCAAAACTGAGCCGCTGCTCATCTGTTGCAGCTTTCTCCAGCAAGTCTCTATCAAAAACATCAATGAACTCGATATAACTCAAATCTGTGTAGCTCAGATAATTATAGGTTCCAAGCTGCTCATGTCTGCCTCCCTTATGCAGATCAAGGAGCTCATCGGGAAACTCAAATGAATCAAGCCCGTCTATATAATGAATAATATGATCCCACTGTAATTTCATCTCTTTCACCTCAAAACTATTGTAAGGAAGAAAACAAAAGAAAACACCTGAAAAGGTGTTTTCTGATGAAAAAATACTTATTTACGGAATTTACCGATATTTTTTGCAAACCCTGCTGTGACATCTTTTACATCTTTTGTTGCCTTGACAGTAACCTTGCCGTCCTTCATATCAGAATCAAGATCGTCACTTGTCTGATCAGCAAATGTTTCTACTAAATGGTCGGGTGCAGCAAATTTCAGGATATAAGTGCCTTCATTAACAGTTACTTTATAGTGACCCTCTTTATCTGTTTTAACTGTTTTAACCCATTGACCATTCTGATACACGTCAACTTTTACATCTGATAATTTGCGGTCAGGTCTATCATATTTACCATTACTGTTCTGATCAAAGAAGACATATCCGCTTATAGCATGTTGAACCACTGGCGCTTCTGTTGTCGGCGCTTCCGTCGTCGGTACGTCAGCTTGTTCAGTAATCACTGTCGGCAGTAATTTATAAGCATTGAAACTATACGTCACCACACCTTCAATACGGTCATAAGTAGCACCGATGTCGAGTGGTTGTGTGGTTTTAACAAGGAAAGTATAACCCACTGCATCTGTCACTGTGTATTCATTATATGTGTTGACTGATTCTACTTTCACTTTTTCAATCGCAATATATTCCGCTTCTGTCTCTTCACCGATTTGATCGAGTGCTGTAACAGTAGGTTGAACTACTTTTTGTCCCGTCACTTTCACATCTTCTGTTTCCAGTTAATTTCAGTTCTGCTACAGTGCCCGTTGTCTCGCTGGCGCCGTTAACAAAGTTGACAAGTGAATAGGTTGATAAATCCACTGCTGCTGACGTCGGATTATAGATTTCGACGGCTTTATTGTAGCCTGAACCCTCTATGTATTCTGAAATAATTAATGTCCTCGCTGCCTGTACCCGTTGTCCTGAAAATGACAGAACCAGCGACAGTACTATCATGATGGATAAAAGTGCTTTGAAAGTTGATTTCATCCCGTTACTCCTCTTCATGTGATTAAATATCTTATCAGTTTAACAACTGAATATGGAGTCAATATGTAGATAATGTAAACATATTATTAAATATGTAAAAGACCCTCTTTTTGCATCTGCAAAAGAGGGTCTTTGCTCTATGATAAACGGTAGACACGTGCTTCATAAGGTTGTAATTGAATACTATTGCTTGTCTTACTATCAAAGCCGTAGTCATAGTTAGCGATGATTAACTGCTCGGAATTGAATTCAATATTTTCAGAGTCATCAAGTTCGACTTTCTGATTATCCAGATTACCGATGACCAGAATTCTCTCATCTTCCAGCGTTCTAGTATAGGCGAAGACAGTTTCATGTTCTGGATAGACAAGGTCAAATGTGCCGTACGTCATAACCAGGTTTTCTTTTTTGAACCGGATGAGTTTTTTATAAAATTTAAGAATCGAATCCTCACGTTCAAGCTGGTGTGCAACGTTTAAATAAGGATAATTCGGATTGACCTTCATCCAAGGATGTCCAGTTGTAAACCCTGCGTTGTCCGTTGCATCCCATTGCATCGGTGTACGTGAATTATCGCGGCTGATACGCTGGAGCATCTCAATCACTTCTTCTTTAGAAGCACCGTTGATCAGTTCGTTGTTATAGATGTTCTTGGCGTGAACATCATCAAATTCCGTAATATCTTTAAAAGGATAGTTCGTCATGCCGATTTCCTGCCCCTGGTAGATGAATGGTGTCCCTTGCAGCAGCATATAGACTGTCGCATGACTGGTTGAGCTTTCGTACCAGTGATCTTTGTCATCTGCCCAAGTCGAAGGAACACGCGGGCGGTCATGGTTTTCAATGAAAAGTGCATTCCAGCCTTTATTCTCAAGGCCTTTCTGCCAATTAGCCAGTATTTTCTTATAGCCCGGAATATCGAAGCCTGTGCCGATATTATGGTCCCAGAGATTTAAATGCTCAAACTGGAAGACCATGTTGAACTTGCCTTCTTTTTCACCGACCCAGACATCTGCATCTTCAGTCGTCACCCCATTTGCTTCACCGACCGTCATAATATCATATTTAGAGAACGTCTTTTCCTTCAGCTCTTCTAAATACTTGTGAATACCCGGCTGATTCATATGCGCTTCAAATGAATCGACATAGTTCAGCTGATCGGGATTCGGCAGATCGCCTTTGTCAAATGATTTTTTAATGTGACTGATTGCATCCACCCGGAAGCCGTCGATACCTTTATCAAGCCACCAGTTCACCATATTGTAGATGGTTTCACGCATCTCTTTATTTTCCCAGTTCAGATCCGGCTGTTTCCGGCTGAAGACATGCATGAAATACTGATCTGTCGTCACATCATACTCCCACGCAGAACCTTCAAAGATGCTGGCCCAGTTATTCGGTTCCTTGCCCTCTTTAGCGTCCTGCCAGATATACCAGTCACGCTTCGGATTGTCTTTTGAAATACGTGACTCAATGAACCAAGGATGCTCATCACTTGTATGATTGATGACGAGATCCATGATCAGTTTCATACCGCGTGAATGCACCTCAAGAAGCAAGCGGTCGAAATCTTCCATTGTACCGAAATCACGCATGATAGCCTGATAGTCACTGATATCATAGCCATTATCGTCATTCGGCGACTTATAGATCGGGCTGACCCAGATCACATCAATTCCTAAATCCTGCAGATAATCCAGTTTCTCCGTTATACCGTTAATATCACCAATACCATCACCATTTGAATCCTTAAAACTCCGCGGATACACTTGATAGCATACCGCTTCTTTCCACCAGATCCGTTCCATTTTGTTATATCCTCCTGTATTCAGCCATAAAGAAAGCCATTAACATTCATGCATGTTAACAGCTTTTCACTCTCATTTCAAACATTAAACTTGTGCTGCCTGACGTCTCCGGTCTTCAGCTGCTGAACGAATACGCTCGCCTGTCTCAGCATCGAAGAAATGGGCTTTGTTCATATCAATCGCGAGACGGATGATGTCTCCCGGCTGATAGTCATTACGAGCATCCAGTTTAGAGATGAATTCCTGGTCTTCAAACGTGCTGTAAACCATGACTTCTGAACCATGGAGCTCACTGACGGTCACCTTCGTCTCGAAGGAAGTACCTTCTGATGACTGAATGAAGACAGGTTCATCATGAATATCTTCCGGACGAATACCGAACTTGACCGGCTTGTTTTTATAGCCTTTTGCTTCCAACGTACGCAGCGTGCTTTCGGGTACATCGAATGAATACTCACCGATATGCAGCTGATTATCCTGCAGCTGAGCTGAGAAGATATTCATAGGCGGTGAACCGATGAATTCTGCGACAAAGATATTTTCCGGGAAATCATAGACTTCTTTTGGCGTCCCGACTTGCATGATATCTCCTTTGTTGAGGACGACAATGCGTGTCGCCATCGTCAGCGCTTCTGTCTGGTCATGCGTCACGTAAATCGTCGTTGTCTGCAGACGATGGTGCAGCTTAGAAATTTCGGCACGCATCTGTACCCGCAGTTTCGCATCGAGGTTTGACAGCGGTTCATCCATCAAGAAGACTTTTGCTTCACGGACAATCGCCCGGCCTAATGCCACACGCTGACGCTGACCGCCCGACAATGCTTTCGGCTTACGGTTCAAGTATTCTGTCAGACCGAGTATCTCCGCTGCTTCATGGACGCGTGTTTTGATTTCTTCCTTCGGCATTTTGCGTAATTTAAGACCGAATGCCATATTATCAAATACAGTCATATGCGGATAAAGGGCATAGTTCTGGAAGACCATTGCGATATCGCGGTTCTTCGGCGGTACATCATTCATACGGACGCCGTCTATTAACAGGTCGCCTCCCGTGATATCTTCGAGGCCTGCAATCATCCGCAACGTTGTTGATTTACCGCAGCCGGACGGGCCGACAAAGACGATAAATTCTTTATCCTGAATGTGTAAATTAAAATCTTTGACGACCGTATTGCCGCCCTCATATGTCTTCTGGATATGATCCAGTTTAAGTTCTGCCATTTAACTTCCTCCTTAAGCCCACCACATATCTGTCGGTGTCTCTTTAATGATGACTTGCTTTAAGTTACGGACTGCTGTCTGAAATCCTTCTTCAATCGACATCAGTGGATCTTCGTGTTCTATACTGACTACATAGTCATAATGATACGTTCTAAGCGCACTCATCATCCGGGTCCATTCCGCCATATCATGACCACAGCCGACACTTCTGAACGTCCAGCTACGCGACTGAACATCACCGTAAGGCTGCATGTCCAGAAGGCCATACATATTGATGTTATCCTGGTCGAGATAGGTATCCTTTGCATGAAAATGGTGAATGGCATTTTCTTGACCTAGAATCTTGATAGCCGCAACCGGATCAATACCCTGCCACCACATATGACTTGGGTCGAGGTTCGCCCCAATAAACTCATTCGTCGCCTTTCTCAGTTTAAGGAGCGTATAAGGTGAGTGAACAAGGAAGCCGCCGTGCAGCTCTAAACCGATTTTGACATTCGCTTCTTTGGCCAGTTCTGCAATATCCTGCCAGTAAGGAATCAGCTTGTTTTCCCACTGCCAGTTGTAGATATCGCCATATTCTGTCGGCCACGCGACCACTGGCCAGTTCGGCTGCTTAGCATCGTCTGATTCACCCGCTGTCCCGCTGAAACAATTGACGACCGGCACATTCATCAGTGCAGCCAGTCTGATTGTTTTGCGGAGGGTCTCATCCGATTCTCTACGGAACTCAGCATCAGGTGAGATCGGATTACCATGACAGCTGAATGATGAAATAAAAAGACCCCGTTCTGCAAAGGCTTTTAAGTAAGCTTCTCGTGCATCCGCATCTGCCATCAGCTGATCAACATCGATGTGCTTACTGCCGGGATAGCAGCCCGTGCCGACTTCTACCGCTTCTACACCTGATGCCTTTACATAATCAAGCATCTCTTCGAAAGATTTGTCATTAAAAAGTGGATTAAATACGCCTAATTTCATTATTTTTCCCCCTCCAGTCGAATCGCCCGCTGTTTTTGTGCACTTAAGTAAATCGCTTCTATCACACTCGAGACGTCTTTTGCTTCTGCCGGCTGTACACGTAAAGATGTGCTGTTCATAATGGCTGTAATGAAGTTTTCTGCCTGCAGATACTCGAATGGATGATCAACCTGGATGTAATCAATATTCAGTGTCGTCATCAGCGTATCATCCGCCTGGTTCACTTTCATTTCAAAAACGTTCAGCCCCCCTTTAGTACCCGAGATACTGATATGTTCTTCGTCACTCTCAACATTCGCAGCCCAGCTCGTCTCAAAGAGCATCGTCACGTTATTCTCAAACCGGATGAAAGCCGTCACGTGGTCATCCACTTCAAATGTCTCTGGATTGAACATGCCCCATTCATTGACCGGGTTCGGCATACGACTGAGTCTATTATAAGTCTGCGCTGATACTTCAACCGGTTTCTGGTTGCCCGTCAGCCACATCGCCAGGTCCAGTAAGTGACAGCCGTAGTCAATCAGCGCTCCGCCGCCTTGCAGCTCTTTGTTCGTGAAGACACCCCAGCCTGGTACTTTACGTCGTCGCATGGCTTTGACCCGGACGACTAATGGTTCCCCGATAATCCCTTTATCGATGATTTTCTTCGCAGCAATCGCCTCTTTCATAAAGCGATAATGATAGGCGATATGCAGGACACCTTCACTCTTCTCTTCTGCCTGAACCATCGCCCCTGCTTCCGCCCGCGTCGTCGCCATCGGTTTCTCACACATGACAGAGATATTCTTTTCAAGGGCTGTAATCGCCATGGGTGCATGAAACTTATTCGGTGTGGTGATGACAACCGCATCAATCTGGTCAAGCATCTCTTCATAACTGGAAGCGATGTGCGGTATCTGGAACTGATTGGCGACAACCATCGCACGCTCTTTATTGATATCATAAACATGTGTGATTTCAACCTGTTCAAAATCTCTGAATGCCGGTATGTGTCTATCTGTCGCGATACCGCCGACACCTGCTATACCTAGTCTGACTTTCGTCATAAGAAACGCTCCTTAAATTTGTATAATTGATTTAGTTTGTGCTGATTCTATCGCTTTAATGATGACGTTTAAAGATGCACGGCCTTCATACCCGTCACAGATCGGTGTTTCATGACGGCTCAGCGCTTCAAGAAACGCATCAATCGTATGTGAATTTTTCTGACCGCCTTCTTCATTGGTCTGTATTTCACCGAGCTGCTCTCTTTCAATCTGCCCATCCGCTCCGAAGAACTGGTAAGTATAGAGGTCATCTGCATTCAATTTCAGGATCCCTTTTTCACCGTATATCATCGTGCTGTTATCTTCCTGGCCATTATAAGCCCAGGATGCACTTAATGTGCCGATGATGCCGTCAGCGGTCTTCAGAATAAGGACCGCATTGTCATCAACATCTGCTTTTTTTGCAGACGTCTCAATCATCGCACCGACTTCCGTGAATTCTGTACCAAGTATATAACGCATCAAATCTGCCTTATGGACACCGAGGTCTCCCATCGCGCCGATGAAGGCACGCTTTTTGTCAAAGAACCAGCTGTCAGGTCCATCGACACTCCAGCCTTCCGGGCCCGGATGACCGAACGTCGTCTTAAATGAATAGAGTTTCCCGAGCTTCCCTGCTGCGATATCCTCTTTTGCCCGCTGATGTGCCTCATTAATACGCTGGTTATGGCCAATCATCAATGTCTTGCCACTTTCTTCTGCCGCTCTGATCATGGCATCTGCATCCTCAAGTGACGTCGCCATCGGTTTCTCACAGAGCACATGCTTGCCAGCCTTAAGCGCTGCTATCGTCATCTCTGCATGCAGGTAGTTCGGTGTACAGATGCTGATGACCTCCACTTCCGGATCAGCTAACAGGTCATGATAATCGCTGTAACTCACACCTCCAAATGCTGCAGCGAGCTCATCGCTACGCTCTTTGACAATATCACAGTATGCGATGATTTCAGCGTTCGCGTTCTGCTGATACTCCGGAATATGGCGATGTGTAGCAATACTTCCGCAGCCAATGATTCCTACCTTAAACATCTGACTTCTCTCCTTTATCCAAGTCTTCAAGCGGCTGATAGTTCCCGTATGTCGGATAGGCATTCGTCGTTGGACGTGCCCATTTCACTGCGTTGTTGATGACGCGCTGCACGTTCTCATTGTAATAAGTCGGATAAGTCTCATGTCCCGGGCGGAAATAGAAGATCTTACCGTTACCTCGCCTGAAAGTGGCACCTGAACGGAAGACTTCTCCGCCCTGGAACCAGCTGACGAACAGGAGTTCTTCCGGAGCTGGAATATCAAAATGCTCACCGTACATCTCTTCCTCTTCTAGTTCAAAATATTCACCCAGGCCCTCTGCAATCGGATGATTCGGCATCACAGTCCAGATCCGTTCTTTCTCGCCTGCCTCACGCCACTTCAAGTCGCAGCCGGTTCCCATCAGCTTCTTGAATACTTTCGAGAAGTGGCCTGAATGCAGAACAATCAGACCCATTCCTTCCAGCACTCGTTTATGAACGCGGTCAACGATTGCGTCCTGTACGTCATCATGCGCTTTATGCCCCCACCAGATCAAAACATCTGTCTGATTCAGCACATCTTCTGTCAGTCCATGTTCCGGCTCATCTAATGTCGCAGTTGTGACCTCAGCTCCTTCTATAAACGAGGCAATCTGCTGATGAATACCTTCCGGATAAATGCTTCTGACTTCCTCTGATTCTTTTTCATGTCTGAATTCATTCCATACGGTCACTTTCATGTTTCTCTCTCCTTTAAACGTTTTGTAGACTGTCGTTCAATAATACGAGTAGGAATCATTTTACTCACCTTCAGCATATCACGGTGATGTAAATATTTAATCAATCGGCTGGCTGCTTCCTGACCAAGACGTTCAGGGAAGATATCGACTACCGTCTGCGGGGGACAAGCAGCTTCATTCAGATAAGAATCATTGAAAGTAGCCGTCTGGATATCTTCCGGGATACGTCTGCCTAAAAGATACAACTCACTTAGAACGCTCAAGTTCATCATGCTGTCTGATGTAATAATTGCGGTTATTTCCTCGGGCATATTTTGTACGATATGCTTCACATCTTCTGTTCCTGCAGCACCTTCAAAAACCGTAGTCTCAAGCCCTGCATCTGCACAGGCTTCTCTGTATCCTGTCAGGCGGTCAATGTTAACGGCATAGGTCTTATTTTCTGCGATAAAGGCAATCTTTTCATGGCCTAAATCGATTAGGTACTGCGTCAGCTTAAACGCAGCTTCGACATTATCATTATCAATAAATATATCTGTTGATTGATTCAGCTTCTTCCCGATGATGACGTAGGGGCAATCAAGCTTGCGCAGATAATCCAAGACCGTATTCTCTTCTTTTGAATAAAGGACGATAAAACCATCAACCGCATTACTGGTGACCATCTCTTTTACTTCATGCAGTAGTTCTGCTTCTTCCTTACTGGTCGAAATAACCGTGGAATAACCATTATCCTTACAGACTCTCGAGATACTCATGAGTACATCTGTGAAAAATGGATTCTGCCGCATCTCCTTTGAAGATGATTTCAGCAAGAGACCGATCGTATTCGACTGCTTTGTCACTAATCTTCTGGCAGAAACGTTCGGGATATAGCCCATCTCCTCCATGATTCTGCGGACTTTATCGGCTGTCTTCTGACTGATCGCATCGCTGTTACTGATCACCCGTGAAACAGTGGAGGGAGCGACATTCGCTCGTTTCGCCACATCTTTGATCGTTACCATGTTATTTCACTGCGCCGTCAGAAACACCTTTGATGATCTGTTTCTGCGCAAAGAAATAACCGATGATAACAGGAATAATTGAAATCGTCAGACCTGCCAGTGCTAAATGCCACTGCTTAGTGTACTGACCAAAGAAGAGGAATAATTTCAGTGGAATCGTTTCCTGACCAGGGCCGAGTACGAGACTTGGTAACAGATAGTCATTCCAGATCCAGATCACATTCAGGATACCGACTGTTACTGAGATCGGTTTTAATAACGGGAAGATGACATGCCAGTAAATCTGCCATTTACTTGCGCCGTCAATCATCGCTGCCTCATCGAGCGATTTTGAAATCCCCTGCAGTGAACCGTGATACAGGAAGATAGATAAACTTGCACCGAAGCCGAGGTACATGAACATCAGACCCCAGATATTCAAGCTCTGCAGATCGCCGAATATTTTGACGAGTGGAATCATGACCGATTGGAACGGCACAAGCATCGCTGCGACGAACAGGAAGAAAATCAGGTTTGACACCTTACCTTTATTCCGGCTCAGAGCATAGGCCGCCATACTTGAAAAGATAATAATGAGCGCGACACTGGCAACAGAGACAAGGACAGAGTTCAGGAACGTCTGCGCGAAGTTCAATTGCTGGAAGGCATCAATAAAGTTCTGGAATGTCTTCTCTTTCGGTAATGCCAGCGTATTGTTGAAGATCTCAAGCTTTGTCTTAAAGGCGTTGACAATCATCAAGTAGAAAGGAGACAGCCAGAGAAGACCGATAACGAGTGCAATGATTTCAAGGATATACCATTTTGCTTTCATTACATCTCCACCTCTCTTTTCTTATTGTAATAAACCTGAATCAAGCTGATCGTTGTCACGATCAGGAAGAAAATCACCGCTTTTGCCTGCGCAGAACCCATCAAGTTCATTTTGAAGGCTGTGTCGACGATATCCATCGCGACCATTTTCGTGGAGTTACCCGGTCCACCGTTTGTCAGTGATAAGTTCTGGTCGTAAATCTTGAAAGCACCTGATAGTGTCAGGAACATGCTGACTGTAAATGCGGGTGCCACGAGCGGGAAAGTGATGTTCTTGAAACGCTGCCAAGTATTCGCGCCGTCTATTTCAGCCGCTTCCAGTAAGTCTGCTGGTACATTCTCTAAATAAGCGATATAGATGATCATGATATAACCTGCCATCTGCCACGTAGAGAGAATGACCATGCCCCAGAAACCGGTCGTTGTATCACTGAGCCAGCCCTGCATCCATTCCGAGCCGATCGCCACTCCGATAGAAGCAAATACTTTCGTGAAGATGAACTGCCAGATGAAACCGAGGATCAGTCCACCGATCAAGTTCGGCATAAAGAAAATCGTCCGCAGGAAATTTCTTGATTTGATCCGGCTTGTGACTAACAGCGCCAGTCCGAGACCAATAATATTGATGATGAATACCGCTGCAATTGAATATTTGAACGTAAACCAGAGTGCGTTTTTAAAGGTGTCATCACTCAGCAGATTGATATAGTTATCGAAGCCGACAAAATCAGGCACCTGTGATGTATCACCGTTCCAGTTGGTAAATGAATAATAGATACCATATAAAAATGGAATGATGATGACCATTGACAACGCGAATAAAACAGGCAGCAGGAACAGCCAGAACGCAAAACTTTTTGTCTTCATTTTTTCACCTCAGATTTTAAAAAGGGGGCACACGCAATGTGACCCCCTTTTTAAACTATTATTTTCTTGCTTTTTCCCAAGCATCTTGAGATTTTTTGATTGCTTCATCAAATGAAATTTTACCTGTTAAGTAATCTTGCAGGTAAGCACCTAATGCGTCATCGGTGTAACCTGTCGGGTAACCTTTGAATACCCACGCAGATGTTTTACCTTCTTCTGAATACTTATAGATTTCTTTTGAGAGTGGGTCAGCAATTTTAGAAGTATCGTAGTCTTTATAAGCTGGAATGAACTTGAAGTCTTCCATGACAATCTTTTTACCTTCATCAGATGTGTATAACCAGTCCAAGAATTCTTTGGCTGCTTTTTGAACTTTTTCATCTGATTTTTTGTTGACTGCCCAGTTGTTTGCAACCCCTACTGGAATGGTCGCTTCACCTGAACCTGTTGGTACAGCGATGAGGCCGACGTTTTTAGCCACTTCAGGATTCACACCTTCGATTGTCGGATAAGCCCAGTTACCTTGTTGAATCATAGCTACTTTACCTGTCGAGAATAACTCTTCTACCTGCTGAGAATAATCAAGAGAAGCAACAGGTTGTTTAGAATATTTGTTCTGGATATCTAAATATTGTTTTAACTGATCTTTTTGAGTGAAAGGCAGTGTTTTAGCATCTGCTGCTTTCTGAATATCATTGTCGAAATCTTTCGCTAAGAACATGCTTGCTGCGTGGTCGCCTAAAACCCATTTTTCTTTCGCCGGTAATGCAAAGACACCGCTTAATTTTAACTCATCTTTTTTAGAGTCGATGGTCTGTGCCACTTTCTCTAAATCGTCCAATGTTTTGATATCTTCTGCTTTAACGCCTGCTTTTTCGAAGATCTCTTTATTGTAGATCAAGCCGTATCCTTCCTGGTTCATTGGGATACCATATGTTTTACCGTCTTTCTGGACTGGTGCAAGTAACGCTTCATCGACAACCGCTTTAGTTGATTTCATATCTGATAAATCTGCTAAACGACTTGCGTGTTGTTTTAAATCCTCAGGACCACCGATATTGAAAATGTCCGGCTCGTTTTTAGAAGCGATTTTAGCTTTTAATGCTTGACCGTAGTCGTTGCCCCCGCCTACTGTTTCAACATTGATTTTTACATTTGGATGTTCAGCCATATATTTCTTAGCCATTTCTTCAAACTGCTGCTTGAATTCCACTTTGAACTGGAAGACATTGACCGTAACTTGATCACCGTCACCTTTCTTGGCAGTACCTCCGCCGGAACCTGAATTACCGCACGCTGCAAGAACTGAGGCAAAAATTAAAGATAGAACAAGCATTAACAATGACGATTTCTTCATCTCTTAATCTCCTTTAGCTATATAGTTTTAGAAAACGTTTTCATTCTTAAAATCATCTTAGCATCCTTCTTCATCGAGCGTCAACACTTTTTTGCAAACGATTGCATAAAATCATAAAAAAAGAAGCTCCGAAGAGCATCCTTATCTGTAAAGAGGGGTCGATTGATCTAATATATATTTCGCCACCGCTTTCATATCATTCGTGTAATGAATCATGCCCTGGACGGCAGGGAGTGCCTGTGCCATGCCTGCTTCAAACAGCGAGCTGAACACCGCCTGAATAGGATTGATTGATTTAAGTTTAAAGGCACTGCGGACCATCTGAATCATCTTCGTCATATCCATCATCTTCATCAGTGAAGATCCTTGCTCTTCTATCTCCCTCACGTTCTTCTCTATAGAGGGCCAGTGATGAAAACGGTCATAGACATCATCTGCTTCTACTCTGAAGTGGCTGCGAATCGTCCGCTCCAGAATGGTATAGTTCTGATGTGACAGGACTTCCTTCAAGGCAGGCGTGAAAAGTTTAGGAAAGACGGCGTTCACTTTGTAATTCAGATAGCTTTCTTTCATCTCTTCGCTTTGATAGTGCTTCAGATATTCGTCATACATCATGGTCATCTGCTGACGTATCTGTTCACTGAGCCCTTCTATCCCTTCACCCGATAAGGCACTTGTAAATAAATAGTCTTGATGTTCGTTCAATACGCCACGCAGCATCACTTTCAGCTCGGTATTTTTCGTGTGGCGCAGCAGCTCACTGCTTTCTGTACGGTTGACATCAATCAAGGCGTCCACTTTGTTATAGACGAAATGAATCTCTTTTCCTTCTTTCGCCAGATATTTGATCAAGTCCATATCAGTCTCTCTGATTTTACTGCTTAAAATATAGTAGAACTGCTGAATATCACTTGCTTTAATGATCTTCTTATATTGTGCTAACGTGATTTCCTCAGTGCCGACCCCCGGAAAATCAACGAGTTCTCCGTATTCAGGATAGATGTAGGACTGCGCAGTCAGCGTTGCATCTGTATGAACCCCTGTATAAGCTTTCGCCTTTGGCAGCAGCTGATTGATCAGGCTGCTTTTACCTGCATCAGGCTGGCCGATAAAACCAATGGCATGCGGTGTACGGTTCGCCACAAACTTTCTGTATGCCTTGACCAAAGGATGATTCTTCATCTTCATCACTCCATTAACGTATAGTTATACTTCTACTATACCAATAAATAACCCCTAGTATTCATTCTGTGCACTTCTATTCATCAGATAGAGGAAATAAGGTGCGCCCATGATACTCACAATAATACCCGCCGGCTGCAGCAGCAGTCGGCCGAGCGTATCGGATAACGCCAGCAGAATAGCACCGATCAGCAGTGCAACCGGCATAAACATCTGGTGTCTTGGCCCGACTAAGCTTCGCGCAATATGCGGACCAAGCAGACCGATAAAACCGATCCCTCCACTTACAGCGACGGCACAGGAGCTTAAAAATACAGCGATAGAGACCATGATCAGCCGTTGTCTGTTAACGTCGACACCTACACCAGTCGATACATGCTCATGCGTGTTTAAGATATTCAATATGTTAGCTTTCATCAATACAATCGGCATCAGGATGCAGACTGCTACCGTAATCATCACAGCAAACGGCCACGTATCTCCCCAGATGGAACCCGCATACCAGGCAGAGATGAACTCCATCTGATCACTGTTGAAAGTTGACGTCATCATAATGGAGGCGCCACTTAACGCCGTCGCCATCCCAACACCTATCAGTATCATTCTGACCGGTTGAATGCCCTCATTCTTTTTATAGCTCAGCACAAAAATCAACAGAGCTGTCAGCAGGCCGCCGAGCATACTGAAGAACGGCAGTATATAAACGAATGTACTGCTGTCAACAGGCATAAACATGATCAGGAGCACGATGAAGAAACCACTGCCTGCATTGATGCCGATGATACCGGGATCTGCCAGCGGATTCTTAGTGATGCTCTGTAACAGGGCACCGCTGATAGCAAGTGCCATGCCGCTGAGTAACGTGACCACAAGTCGCGGCATCCTGAACTCGAACAGCACCATCGTATCCGTCGCCTCTCCATGGCCGAACAATGTACGGAAGAACTGGGGAACCGTCATCTTGAAGTCACCGGTAGTCATGCTGAACGCCATCGTCAACAGCGCGACGATGCACAGGACCACCAGAATAAGCAGCTGTCTGCGTCTTTTATACTTTTCTATCATAATAGTTTACCGTCCTTTCTCACTAAATAAATAAAGAACGGCACACCCACAATCGAAATGATGGCACCGAGCGGCGATTCGCCTGCCAGGCGTGCCAGGGTATCTGCCGCCACAATGGACAGCCCGCCCAGCAGCGCGGAGAACGGTACTATCAAACGGTAGTCTGTTCCTATAAGCAATCTGACGATATGCGGTATCATCAGCCCGACAAAAGCAAGTGAACCCACTAATGAGACGGCTACCCCTGCCAGAAGCATCGTCATCACAGAGAAGAGGATTCTGATCCGGTGCGTATTCACTCCTAACCCTTGTGCCATCTCTTCCCCGAGACTGAGGGCTGTCAGCTGTCTGCCAGTCAGTGATGCGACAATGATGATCATCAGAATGACCGGTGCAGCATACGCAAGCTGCTGCCACGTTGTGCCGGCAACACCGCCTGCCGACCAGAATGTAATACTCTGATTCAGTCTGAAAAGTAGAGCGATACCTTCAGCCAGTGCTGTCAGTAAAGCCGAGATAGCCGCACCTGCCAGGACGATACGCATCGTATTAAAGCCGCCTCTTCTGGAGCTGCCGATCACCATGACCAGTGTGCCACCGAGCACCGCCCCTAAGAAACCTGCTATCATCAGCCAGAGGAAGTTGGTTTCTCTGAACAGAGCCATTGTGACACTGATCATCATAGCTGCACCCGCATTCAGTCCGAGGAGTGCCGGGTCAGCGAGCGCATTCTTCGTCACACCTTGCATAATGGCCCCGCTGCAGGCAAGCGCCGCACCGACGAGCAGGGCGCCTAATTCACGCGGGACTCTGATATCCCTGATGATATTCTGACTTTCTGTGTTCCGGTAATGAAAGAATGCGCCGAGAACTTCTTGCACTGAATAATAAGTGGTACCCAGACAGAATGAGAGGATCAACATCCCGATAATGGCCAGACAGATACATATACTGAGAACAATAGGTTTATGTATACTTTTCATCATCAAATCCTCGTGTAGTGTTTACACAATAAATCATAAGTGATCAGCAAAGGTTTTCCTGTACGTGGATCCAGACTGAGTTCTGCATCGATATTAAAGACTTCTTCCAGTACGTCGTGCGTCAGAACGTCTGCCGGAGAACCTTGCTGAACGATTTCCCCTTTTTTCATCGCAATCAGATGATCCGAAAAACGAATCGCCTGATTAATATCATGTAAGACCATGATGATCGTTGTCCCTTGTTCACGGTTCAGCGTCTGCACAAGGTCCAGTATTTCAAGCTGATGGGAGATGTCCAGATAGGTAGTGGGTTCATCGAGGAACATGATATCTGTCTTCTGTGCAAGTGCCATAGCAATCCAGACACGCTGGCGTTGTCCGCCGCTTAAGTCATTGACGGCCCGATGTTTGAACTCGTAAGTGCCTGTCGCGCGAAGCGCCCAGTCGATGACGTCCTTATCTTCTTTCGATAGCCGACCGAAGCCGCTCTGATATGGAAAACGCCCATAGCTGACCAGTTCGCCTGCTGTGAGACCGTCTGCTACTTCAGGTGACTGCGGCAGTATCGCAATTTTTTTCGCCACTTCTTTCGTTGATTGCTGATGGATATTTTTGCCGTCAAGGACCACTCGTCCATCCTTGACGGGAATGATGCGGGCCATCGCTTTCAAAAGCGTGGATTTACCACAGCCGTTCGGCCCGATAATCGATGTCACTTTGCCGTCTGGAATGTGGACTGTCAGTTCTTTGACGATTTCGCGTTCGCCGTAGCTGATTGTTATTTTTTCTCCGGATAATCTTTCCATTTTAAACCGCCTTCACTTTTTAAGTGATAATCATTATCAATGCACTCATTTTATAGTATAATGGTAAACAACGCAACTTAACGAAGTAAGGGGACTTTATTTTGAGTCAATTATTAGATATAACTATTATCGGTGGCGGCCCAGCTGGTCTGTATACTGCTTTTTATGCCGGTTTACGGGGTATGAAGGTCCGTATCATCGAATACCAGGACAAACTAGGCGGTAAAGTCAATCTCTATCCAGAGAAAATTGTCTGGGACATCGGTGGCATCGCGCCCAAACCTGCCGGTGAGATTGTCGAGGATATGATCACGCAAGGGCTGACGTTTGAACCAGATGTCCATCTAAGTGAGAAAGTCATCAATATAACGAAAAAAGATGAACAGCTTTTTGAAGTGACAACAGATAAGAGCCGCTACTTATCAAGATCTGTCATTATTGCGATCGGCAGCGGGATTATCTCGCCGATGAAGCTCGCAATCGAAGGGGCTGAACGTTATGAAGTATCCAATCTTCATTATGTAGTCCCTTCACTCAGCCGTTTTAAAGATAGACGTGTACTGATTTCCGGCGGCGGCAATGCAGCAGTCGACTGGGCCTATGCCATCGCGCCATTCGCTGCCCATGTCTCCATCTTATGCCGCAAAGATGATTTCAAGGGGCATGAAGAAATGGTCCGTAAGCTGGATGACCGCAGTGTTGAAAAAATTATGAGTCACTCCATCCATTCCCTGCAGGCTGAAGGAGATGCGATTGAATCTGTGATCATCCAGCATTGCCGGACACGGGAGCCACGAGAAATAGCTGTAGATGATGTCATCATCAATCACGGCTTCCATATGGAGAGTGATCTGCTCGATCAATGTGACATCAAACTCGAACGTCAAGACAACTTCTATATTAAAGGTCATGCAGATTCCTCTACCCAGGTTGCAGGGGTCTATGCAGTCGGCGATATATTGTCACATGACAGTAAAGTCCAGCTGATGGCGGGCTGTTTTCATGATGCGGCCAACGCAGCTAATCTGGCAAAGACTTATATTGACCCGACAGCAAATGATGCCGGCACGGTCTCCAGCCATAATGAAGTCTTTAAAGAGAAGAATGAAGAACTGCTGTCCAATATGCTATGAATAGAAAATCCCGTTTAGCACATGCTAGACGGGATTTTCCTATTTGAACGGAATATGCTGTGCAGCAGCCGCGTCCATAATGATTTCTACATTGGGATGCAGCAGCAGACTGCTCGCCGGCACAGCGGTATCCGGTTCTGTCATGCTATAGAGTCTGGCCATGATCGGCGCTTTTTTATCGCCTATTGCCAACAGCAGAATACGATTTGAATACAGAATCGATTCTATACCCATGGATACCGCCTGACTAGGCACATCGTCCTGACTGTCAAAGAAGCGGGCATTGGCTGCAATGGTTTCAGGGGAGAGCTCTACCACTCTTGTCTTACTATCAAAAGGGGTACCCGGCTCGTTAAACCCGATGTGTCCATTGACACCGATTCCCAGCAGCTGGATATGCAGCGGGCCTTTGACACGGATCGCTGCATCATAGCGCCGGTTATCCCCTTCCACATCAATGAGATCATTATCCGGCAGATGGAACTGAGACTCCTGCATCCCTAACGGCTGAAAAAAGTGCTTTTTCATGTAGCTCATGTAGCTGTTCGGATGGGCGGCATCCAGATTGAAGTATTCATCTAAATTGAATGTCTCAAGGCAGGAGATATCTGTCTGATGGCGCTGCAGTAACGCCACTAACTCCCGGTACATATCTTCCATCGTACCACCTGTCGCTAAACCTAAGAGCGTGCATGCATTAAAATGAATTTCCTTGAACATTTCGACCGCTACATAACGACTCGCATTTTCCGGACTGCCTAAGTTCATGAATTTCATGACTGCCTCCTTAATCTTCTGTAATAAAGCCGTTGCCGAGTACATCCCGGACATCATGGACGACAACAAAGGCTTCCGGATCAATTTTTCTGATCATCCGCTTAGTCTTAGTCAGCTGTAATTTGTTGATGACGCAGTATAATACGTCTGTCTCACGTTTCGTATAGTATCCTTTACCGCTCAAGAGTGTTACACCGCGGCCGATATCTTCATCGAGCATCTTGGCAATCGGCTCCGGATTCTGCGAAATAATCGTGACCGCCTTTTTCGGGTTCGTCCCTTCAATCATGAAGTCCATCGCTTTTGTCCCGATGTATAGACTCAATGTGGTCAACAGCGCTTTTTCAATAGGCATCACAGTCAGTGAAATCGCTACAACAATCAAGTCGAAGAACAACAGGGCATATGACGTGCTGACGTCCAGATATTTATGCGCAATACGTGCCAGAATCGTTGTCCCGGCAGTTGTGCCGCCCACCATGACAATCAGCCCAATTCCGATTCCGATGAGAAAGCCTCCGAATATAGGCGCAACCAGAACCTCTTCCAGATGCAGCTGCCAGGACTCTGTCAATCTCAGAAAGACGGATAAAGAAACAATGGAAACGATCGTCAGCACCATCGAACGCTTGGATAAGAACTTATAACCGACTGCCAGGAGTACCATATTCATGACAAAAGTCGTGATAGCTGGCGACCAGCCGAATGCATATAAGAAGATGAGCGACATCCCTGTCACACCACCTTCGCCTAAATTGGCAGGGATGATAAACATATTCACCGCCATAGAAAAAAGAAATGAACCTAACATAACCACTAATACAGTCTTCAGAGAAATTTTCATCAAAACACTCACTTTCCAGCAATCTAATCCATCTATAATTTACCTTAATTAAGATGAAATAAACAACCGGTACCTTCTGGATACTGGTTGTCTATCTCTCCTTTTTTATTTGAAGAAAGGCGTCTGAATGCCTTTCATCGTATTGACGGAATAATCGAACTTGATTTGCTCTTCCTCTGACAGCGGTGATTCAATGACTTCTCTGATACCATTACGATTGATGACTGCTGGTACGCCGATATACACGTCCTGATGACCATATTCGCCATTTAAGTAGGCGGACACTGTCAGTACGACGTCCTGATTGCTTAAAATCGCTTTTGTGATGCGCATCAGACCCATGGCTACGCCGTAATAAGTTGCCCCTTTAGCTTCAATAATCTGATATGCCGCGTCACGTACATTGATATAGATATCTTTCATACGGTCTTCTTTTTCCGGATGCATTTCAAGGAGACGTTTTAACGATACACCGGCAATGTTTGCACCGCTCCAGACAGCCAGTTCAGTATCGCCATGTTCACCGATAATATTGGCATGGACACTGGAAGACGCCACATCAAACTCTTTACTCAATAAATATCTGAAGCGCGCTGTATCTAAAATGGTGCCTGAGCCGATGACGCGATGCTTCGGCAGACCTGAGAACTTCCAGCTGGCATAAGTCAGAATGTCTACCGGATTTGTAGCGATAAGCAAAATACCGTCAAATCCAGATGTCATAATTTCTTCGACAATTGATTTAAATATTTTAATGTTTTTACCGACCAGATCCAACCTTGTTTCTCCAGGTTTCTGTGCGGCTCCCGCACAAATCACAACGATGTCAGCATCGTGACAGTCAGCGTATGAACCTGCTTTGATCTTCATCGGGCTCGGTGCATACAGTACGCCATGATTTAAATCCATCACATCACCGATCACTCGTTCTTCATTTAAGTCGATAATATAAAGTTCATCACAAATACCTTGATTTAATAAGGAGAATGCATAGCTGGAGCCTACTGCTCCATTACCTACTAAAACGATTTTATTCCCTTTGATTTTATTCATGATAGACACTCCTTTATAAATGATATTCTCTCTACAGTACTATACTTAAGATACCCGTCCAAATACAAACAAATACAAGAAGTGAGAGACTATATTTCAATGTCATGCTCAATAATTTTGATTCTTTGCCCACTTCTCCGACAGCTGCAGTGGCGATGGCGATGGATTGAGGAGAAATCAGTTTCGCCATCACACCGCCTGCCGTATTAGCTGCCACAAGCAACGTCGGATTTACACCGATTGTCACGCCTGCAGTGGACTGGATGGAAGCAAACAATGTATTGTTATTGACCACAGAACCGGTCATAAAGACACCGATCCATCCTAATACCGGCGACAGAACAGGAAATACAGACCCAGTCTTAGCAATAGCAGTCCCTAAAGTAACCGTAAGACCGCCATAAGTGGTCAGTTTAGCGATGGCCAGAATCGCACATATCGTGACAACGGGTAACCAGAGCTCTTTAATCGTGACGAGCAGTAAATCCAATGCTTCTTTAAAGTTGATCTGTTTTGATAACAGGATCGTGAAGAGGACTGCCAGCAGAATAGCGGTTCCCGTAGCCCCGAAGAAATCGACTTTCAGCATGACCCCTTTCTGAGCCTCTGCATTGAAAGTGCCGGGCACCATATACTGAAGCACAGTGCGGCTTAACGCACCTTCTGGAGCAAATAGAGCTTTATAAGCCGGCATGCTCCAGATAAGGACAAACGCGGTTAAAAAGTAAAAAGGTGACCAGGCTAATAGGACTTCTTTTTTCGTATGGCGTGCAGTAGCGACTGTCGGGTCACTGAGCCGGAAGATATGTGCCGGCTGCCACTTCTGACAGAAAACCGCTAACGCACCCATCGCTGCTAAAGGTGGTATGATATCTGCAAGTTCAGGACCCTGGAAGACAATGATAAGGGTCTGCAGTGCTGTAAAAACAACAGAGGTAATGATGATGACAGGTAGTGTCTCCTTGACGCCTTTAAAGCCATCCAAAATAAAGACCAGAATAAACGGCAGGACAAACGTTGTAATAGGTAAAGTATAGGCTGTCATCTGAGAGACCTGCATTGCCGTCATATCTGCTAATCCTAATGAATTGACGATACCTACCGGAATCCCGATGGCTCCATATGCACCGGCAGCTGCATTGGCTACCAGACAGAGCATCGCAGCCTGCAGCGGTTTAAAACCGAGCTGAATCAATAACACCGCACAAATCGCGATCGGCACTCCGAACCCTGCTGCACCTTCCAGAAAAGCATTAAAACAAAAGCCGATCAGTAAAAGCTGCACCCGCTGATCATTTGAGATACTTGCGATACTGTCCTGTATCACCTGGAACTTTCCGCTTCTTTCCGTCACTTTGTATAACCAGACGGCCATTATAATGATATAACCGATAGGCATGAGACCTTGTAATAATCCTTCAGAGACGCCTCCCGCTGCTACCGGCAAAGGCAGCTTAAAGACGACAAGCGTAATGAACAGGGTCACCGTCAAGGTTAATAGGGCTGCATTAATCCCTTTCATCTTGAAAAGAGTCAGACATAGCAGAAACAATAAGATAGGGACTGCTGCCACAACTGCTGATAAACCGATATTGCCGAACGGATCAAATGAATGAACAAACATAACGCTTCCTTCTTTCGAATGATAATTTATAAAATCACTAATAAATATACATAAAAGTTTGTTAATCTTTTCACAAACTTATAATACTCCATTATTTATTTGTTTTCAATACATTTTCATAAATTTATTTTATAAATTTCAGGCAAACGTTTTCATATTTATTCATGGTTGATTCGGGGTGATATTCGCTGTGCTAAAAAAAATAGACTGACCAAATGGTCAGTCTATTTATGCAGTTGTCGGCATTTTGGGCATCAGGGATTGTTTTAATCTACGACGTAAGTCTCTCAGTACTCGGTTAGTCATGAAAAAGCCTCCCTTTTCATTTACTCTAGCACCTTAAGTATACGTTTCGATTATTAACCTCTTATTGATTCATTATGAAGTTGCTGTAAAATTACCAGATGAATAACCCGACAAATCCAGCTGATAATAATGAAACAAGAATACCTGCTAAGAGCATCATCGGTACGTACTTACTGACAAAGTCAGAAGTTTTCACATCGACAATTCCTTTTAGTGTTCCAATAATCATCCCCACTGTTGAGAAGTTGGCGAATGAAATAAGAAACGTAACAAGTACTGCTTTCATATGTTCAGGCATTGTTTTCAGTGCATCCTTGATTCCAATCATAACAACGAATTCGTTTGTTACAATCTTGGTTGCCATCTGACTACCTACATATTTCGCTTCACCCCATGGTAAACCAAGTAACATCGCAAATGGTGCCATATAGAAACCAAGAATATCTTTAAGACGAATATCATCATGCGTCCAGCGGTCCAGCAATGACAGTAACATATCAATGAAATGAGCAAGTGATACAAATGCGATTAAGAATGCGATGATGATTAAAATCAGTTTTCCTGCACCTAGCACAGAATCTCCTAAGAAAGAGAAGAACGGTGGACGTTTTTCATTATTGATTTCTACAATGTAATCTTCTTCCGGTGTCACACGTACTGGATTCAGAATCGTACTGATAATGATAGCATTAATAATGTTGAGTGGAATCGCTGTCAGAACCAGTTCACCCGGCACCATCGTTACATAAGCACCGACGATAGAACCTGAAATACAGCTCATCGACATTAATGCAATAGTCAGTACACGCGCCTGACTCATTTCACGTACTTGTGCATTAGAGACGGCAAGTGCTTCTGTATTACCTAATACCATCATCTCAACAGAGAAGAATGACTCAAATTTCGGTTGGCCTGTGACTTTCGAGATCAGCCAGCCGAACCATTTAATGATAAATGGCAGAACACCGATATACATGAGGATATCGAATAGCGGCACGATAAAGAGAATCGGCAGTAAGGCAGAGACAGCCATATCCATCTTGCCAGGTCCTGGCGCAGTCCAACTACCGAACGGCATACCGATACCTACGTAAGCAGCATTCAGCATCCAGCTGAAGCCATTTGCAACCGCTTCGACTCCTTTACGTCCAAAAGAGAACTGTGTGAAGAACCAAGCCAGGAATAAGTTGACGACAAGCATAATGGCCACTGCTTTCCAGTTGATATTTTTTCTGTCGCGTGAAAAAAGATAAGCAACCAGTATGAATACAAAGAGACCTGAAATATTAAGCAATAAGTAAAGATTCATTTTTTCCACCTTTAATTTTGATAGAAAGATTATAGCATTGATTTTAGGGTATGAATATATATTTTTTAACTATAAACGAACAATTCTTTCAAGATGGGTGATGAAATCGTTTGAAAATCGAATGATATTGGCTTTTTCTTCCTCTGAGATTCACCATTTCATATGATCAGAATTAAAACTAGCGGTTGCCGTAAGATGTGATAAGATTAAAATATTCCCTATACTAATCGAGGTTTAATCATGTCTATCTCTATCAAATCATTGCTTGCATTTATGATGATCACTGCTTTTTTCTGTTCTTCAGCATCTGCGAAATCCCCAGTTGAAATCGCCAATGAGCAAGGTGCTTATATCGGTGAGCAGTATGCGCCTCATGGCACTATGGTGATTGCGGCGCGCAACGGTCAGATTCTTTATGCGGACCATCCCGATATCAAATGGCCTCCTGCTTCAATGTCTAAGCTGATGACGATTTATCTGGTCTACCAGGCCATGGAGCAAGGCAAGTTCACCAAGAACACCAAAGTTAAAGTCAATGATAAGTTCTATGCGATCTCGCAGCTGCCGATGCTCAGTAACAACCATATGCGTCTCGGTGCCTCCTATACGGTCGATGAACTCCTGCAGACAGCTTTGACAGACTCCTCAAATGTAGCGACTTACATGCTTGCTTCACTTGTGGACAAGAATGATACCGCCTTTATCGACAAAATGAATCAGCAGGCGAAAGCACTGCATATGACCCACACCCATTACTATAATCCTGTCGGTGCGCCTAATAATTTATTAGGGCCATATAAAGCAAAAGGTTATCCTGAGGACGATGATAATTTTTCAAGCGCTAAAGATTATGCCATTCTTTCACAGCATCTCATCAGTGAATTTCCTGATATCCTGAGCTATACAAAAAAAGTCGAAGTAACGATTAAAAAAGGCACGCAGGACGAAGAAACATTTCATACCTACAACCATTCCTTGGAAGGTGCTAAGCTCGGTTATAAAGGTGTGGACGGCTTAAAGACCGGTTCTAGTGATACAGCCGGATTTAATACAGCAATAACAGGCCACAAAAATAATATGCGTATTATTCTGACCATGATGGGTGTCATGAACTGGTACGATCCGCCGGCCGAATTCAACCGGAATATAATGGCGAACGCCATTATGGATGAAATCTATCAGCGCTATTCATACCAGAAAGTCCTCGCCAAAGGTAAACATCAGCTGGGCGACCAGGAAGTATATATCGCAAACGATCTCTATGATATCGTTGATAAAAAGCAAAAAGGGACACTCAAATATGAGAACGGCAAGGTTCAATACGAATACAAGCGCCAGTTTGTCGACCGTGATGATCAGCCAGCTACTGTCACCTATGAAGATTATAAACGTTATGCGATGAAGAAGTTTGTCAGCGATTATTTCGGCTGGATCGTCGGTTTAACCACTCTGTCCATCCTTCTCGGTCTCGCCTTACTCATCTACAGTTTGATGCCGAAGAAGAAAAAAACCTCATAAAAATTCAAAAGATGCATCTCACGACCGATGAGATGCATCTTTTTATATGTTAGATTGCTCTTAAAGGAGCGATTTAATGTTTGATTTCTTATTATCCCCTGTCACTTTATATCCGTGGTTTATTATCGGCATCGCCATTCTCTATACACTCATCAACATCAGATATCAGCAGCACTTTCTGCTGCGCTGGATTCATATTATCCCGACCTTACTGCACGAATTCGGTCATGCACTGTTCTGCCAGCTGACAGGCGGGAAAGTAGATGATATCGTTATTGTCACCAGTCGTTATGAAAGAAAAGCGACCGGTCGGGCAGGATACGCAGTGACGCGTACCAGACACGCATTCAATCAGTTTATGACGATTATAGGGGGCTATCTCTTCCCGCCTCTGATGCTGCTGACTGGCATTCTCTCTCTCCAATATCAGCAGCCTATCATTTTCTGGCTGACACTGATCGCTATCTTCAGTTACTATTTTGTGAAGACATCAAGAAAATGGCTGCCTCTCATTGTCATGATTGTAGTCGGCACTTTTACATACTTCATGATCGTTCATCCTCAGTATCAGTACATCCTGCTGAATGATATCACCTATCAGCTGATTCTGGCAGTGCTTCTGGCAGATACGGTTCTCACTTCGATTACGATAAGCGCCCTGTATTTCCGGGAGCGCAATCAGACATGGGATGGTGCTGTATTAGGCCGGATGACAAGATGCCCTGTATTCCTTTACTATTTCCTGTTCCTAAGCGTTCATCTTATCGCTTTATATACCGCAATTGCTTTAATCTTCTAAGTTATAGACCCGAAACGCAGACACCTTTATTCTATGAGTCCTGGATCAGATCCATAAAATATTTGCGGTTCACTGCTCGGACCAGTTGCGCAGTGACTGTACAAATAAAGATAATCACGATAAACGGCAGCACCGAAGTCTCACCCATCAGACCGACGAGCGGTGATAATAAGGCCCCTATCATAAACTGCATCAAGCCGAGTATCGATGATGCGCTTCCGGCCCCCTGCTGCTGAACCTGCATCGCGATAGAGAAACCTGTCGTCCCGATCATACTGACCGGCGCAATAAGCAGGAAGAAAGCGATAAAGAGCAGCCAGACGGGCAGATGCAAAAGAAGAACGGCAGCTGTGAGCAACATCCCCATAAGTTGCACAAGCTGGCCCCATTTCAATATCGTGAACTCATCATGACGATCGACCAGTTTCGCTGTCAGCTGACTGGCAATAATCAGACCTACACCATTCGCTGCGAACATATAGCTGAACTGCTGAGCGCTCAGATGGAAAATCTTCTGGGTGATAAATGGTGAAGCCGAAATGTAGCTGAACAGCACACCGTAAGTCAAGGACTGAAGCAGCAGCATAATCAGGAAACGCTGGTTTCTGAACAATGCTTTAAAATCATGGACAATAACGGCAAAAGCTCCTTCTCTTCTCGCTTCAGTTGGCAGTGTTTCCTCTAACGGGAGACTCAGCATGACCATTAATACACCGTAGCCTGCTAAAATATAGAAGACCATGTGCCAGGTAGAAAAGCTGAGAATCACTCCGCCTATAACCGGCGCGAGTATAGGTGCAAGTCCGTTGACCAGCATCAGCATGCTCAGAAATTTCGTCAGTGCCTTGCCCTGATACATATCACTGGAAATAGCCCGGGAAATCACCGCACCTGCTCCGCCGCTTGCCCCCTGGATAAATCTGAGAACAATCAAGAGGACAATATGATCTGCAAAGGCACAGAGTAACGAGGCAATCGCATACACTATCAAAACAATAATCAAAGGTTTCTTACGGCCGGTAATGTCGCTTAAGGGTCCGACAAGTACCTGTCCCAATGCCAGCCCTATCAGACAGGCGGTTAGACTCAGCTGCGCTGTCGAGGCAGAGGTCGACAGATCATCGGCCACACCAGGTAACGCCGGCAAATACATATCCAGTGACAACGGACCGAACGCTGCCAGGAGACCAAGTACTATAACTAATGATACTTTTACTTTTTTCTCTTCCATCAAGAGCCTCCTTCTATTCATGGAGGCATTATACCTTAACGTTTAAGGGCAGGTGAAGCGGGAATAATTATAACATCACTATTATGAAAGAAGGGTTCCTACATGAGTAATGTTATTGAACAAGTACACACTCAGTTATTTATAGACGGGCAATGGGTAGAAGGCGACAGTCAAGAAACGAAAGAAGTCATTAACCCGGCCACAGGTGAAGTCATCGCTAAAGTCGCACAAGCAGGTGAAGCTGAAACGAAGCGTGCTATAGAAGCAGCTGAGAAAGCATCCCCGGCATGGCGCGATATGGAGCTGAAAGACAGAGTCGAACTGCTGAATAAAGTCGCGGATTTACTGGAAGAAAACGCTGATTATATCGCTGAAGTGATGACAATTGAGCAAGGTAAACCTTTCAAGGAATCACAAGTAGAATCTATCGGCGGCGCAGATTTATTCAGATGGAACGCTGAAGAATCCCGTCGCTTATACGGCGAACTGATTCCCGCACCCAATAATCATAAATTTGAGATTGTCTATCAGCCAATCGGCGTCGTCGGTGCTATCACACCCTGGAACTTCCCAGCAGGTATGGTGACACGTAAACTGGCTCCGGCACTTGCGGCAGGGAACACGGTAGTCCTTAAGCCTTCCAGCGACACGCCACTGACTGCTCTCGCGATCTTCGAACAGTTCGAAGCAGCTGGTTTACCGGCTGGAGTTGTTAACCTCGTAATGGGCAGCTCAGAAGTAATCGGCAAAACGATGACGGACTCCGACACGGTACGCAAGCTGACCTTTACAGGCTCCACCCCTATCGGTAAAGAACTTTATAAACAATCGGCAGACACACTCAAAAAGATGTCGCTTGAACTTGGAGGTCACGCACCGTTCATTGTTCATGGTGATGCAGATATTGACGCAGCTGTCGAAGGCCTTGTAGCAGCGAAATTCCGTAACAACGGACAGGTCTGCGTGTCGCCTAACCGTATCTTCCTCCACGACAGCATCAAAGATACATTTACAGAACGTCTGGTCGATAAAGTGAAAACGTTGAAAGTCGGTAATGGGATGGATTCATCCAATGATATCGGTCCTCTGATTCGTGAAGATGCCATCGACAAAATCCAGGAACAGCTGGATGATGCCACTTCTAAAGGTGCCAAGATTCTTCTCGGTGGCGAACGCCTGATTGAAGGTAATTATGCTACAGGCTCCTTCTATGCGCCTACCATTCTTGATGGCGTCGATCGTACAATGGACATCTTCTACAAGGAAACATTCGGTCCTGTCATTCCTTTAATCAGCTATTCAGAGCTTGATGAAGTGATTGAGATGGCAAATGATACAGAGTTCGGTCTTGCTTCTTATGCATTTGCTTCATCAGCAAAAGTCATCCAGGAAATTTCACGACGTCTGGAATATGGGATGGTCGGCATCAACGCAACTTCTATTTCCCAACCAGAGACACCCTTCGGTGGTGTCAAACATTCCGGTTTCGGCCGTGAAAACAGTCATTTAGGTATCAAGGAATATGTGATTGAGAAATTCGTCAACACGCGCTTCCTCTGATGATAAGAAGAGATGGATACTTCGGTATCCATCTTTTTTTATTGACATCTTACATCTTTCTGATATAGTTAGTTAGGCTAACTAATTAAAAGGAGGGCGTACAATGGAACAATCTCAACGCTTCTTCGACTTACTTCTCGACATCCGCCGTCTCTATGTAGAAGAGATGAACAAAGTCCTGCTCCGTCATCACTTGTCATCCGCCCAGTGGCTTGTCTTTAAAGAAATCGCGAAACAGCAGCCGACGACGCTTGTTGAAGTGGCACGCAGCCGTCGTATCGAAAAACCGACAGCGACTAAAGTCATTCATCATCTGATTGAACTGAATCTGATCGAAACTTCTGAAGGAACAGATAAGCGCGAAAAAATACTGACACTGACACCAGCAGGCAGCAATCATTATGCCACGATGCTGAGAGAGGTCATTCAAAAACAGCAAGAGATACTGGCAGAGGTCGCTCACCTTGAGATAGTGACAGACGAACTCGCCATCATCTATCAGCAACTGCAAAAAAGAAAGGATGAATAACTTGCATACACCTGTTAAAGAACCTCTGTGGACAAAGAACTTCATTTTAGTTTCTCTTATCAACTTTATTATTATGCTATCCATGTATTTATTATTAGTGACAATCGGCGGTTACGCAGTGGAAGAATATCATGTGAGCCAAAGCATGGCTGGACTCGTCTCAGGGATATTTATTGTCGGCAGCTTAATCGGACGTTTCTGGGCCGGTAAATATATCGATATCCTCGGGGAGAAAAAAATCCTGATGATCGGGACCATCATCTTCACGATAACAACGGGTCTCTACCTCTTCTCAAGCAATCTGACGTTGATGCTGATCATGCGACTTGTCAATGGAATCGGTAGCGGTATCGCTTCTACGGCAACAGGGACTATCGCAGCCTCCATCACTCCGGTCACTCGACGTGGTGAGGGGGTCAGTTATTTCAGCATGAGTACTGTCTTATCTACAGCAGTCGGTCCTTTTCTCGGTTTAACTTTATTACGTTTTATTACATTTAAGCAGCTCTTTATCGTCTGCTTTGTGCTGGCAGTAGCGGCTCTGCTCATTCTCTCATCCGTTAAAGTGAAGCAAAATCTGCCGTCGCAGGCTCAAGCGGCTAAAGGCCTTCACCTCGGCGACTTCATTGATAAGAATGCCTTACCTATTGCAGTCGTTATGCTCGTAGCAGCCACTGCATACTCAAGTATTTTAAGTTTTATTTCTTTCTTCACTCAAGAAAATCACTTAGTCGAAGCCGGCAGTTTCTTTTTCTTAGTGTATGCTATAGCTGTACTGGTCTCACGACCGATTACCGGTAGACTGATGGATACTAAAGGGACGAATATCGTGATGATTCCAGCATTTATCAGTTTCGTTATCGGGCTGCTGATTCTCAGCGTGACGCATCATGCACTCCTGCTGCTCGTCAGCGCTATCTTCATCGGTCTCGGGTATGGCAATATACAATCAATCGCCCAGGCTGTGGCCATTAAAGTGACTGATGCCCATAAAATCGGGCTGGCTACCTCCACTTACTTCATCTTTCTGGATTTCGCACTTGGTTTCGGCCCATACGGACTCGGTTATCTGATTCCATCAGTCGGTATGCACGGTCTCTACCAGCTGATGGGTATCCTTGCTGTGGTCGGCCTGATTCTCTACTACTTACTGCATGGACGCAATGCCAAGCAGTTTGAACAGCAATAACAAAGAACCCTTACCAGCTGGTAAGGGTTCTTTGTTATTTGGCAAACTTTTTATACTCGCCGAATGTGATGAAACGCTTCTGCTGCGGATCATATAGTTTATATTTCAGCGACTCAAAACTTTGACGAATGTCGATTGTCGTCGCGTGCTGCAGCGGCGTTACTTCATTATGGGCTTTCTCAAGCATATAATTCGGGATTCTCGGACTTAAGTGATGGACGTGATGGTAACCGATGTTCCCTGTCAGCCATTGAAACAGTTTAGGGAGTCTGTAGTAAGAGCTGCCTTCTACTGCCGCTTTGACGTAATCCCATTCACTTTCATCTTCAAAATATGAATCTTCAAATGTATGCTGGATATAGAACATCCAGATGCCGAGCATGCCGCCGATAAATAGAACGGGACCCATCACACTGAAGAATCTGACTGGTCCGAGTAAATAGATCAGCAGACCGTAGATAATGATAATTGCCAGGTTATGAAGATGTGTATTCCGTCTTTCTGCAGGTTTTGCGTCTTTCGTATTGACACGGTTAGTGATGAAAAGCAGATAAATGGGACCGAGTACAAACATGACAAATGGATGCCGGTACAGGCGATAGGCCAGTCGTTTAGCAGGTGTTGATTCTTGATACTCTGCAATCGTCATCATCCAGATATCGCCGGTTCCCTTCTTATCCAGGTTGCCGCTTGTCGCGTGATGCGTAATATGTTCTCTGCGCCACTTCTCAAATGGAAACAACGTCATAACACCTGTGATATTACCGAGTATCTTGTTAGCCCGCTTATCCTTGAAGAACGAACCATGGGTACAGTCGTGAAAAATAATGAAACTGCGGACCAGGAAGAAAGCCCCTACCGTCCCACATATAACTGACAGGATAGGATGGACCTGATAGAGCAGGAAGCCGAGTACAATGAGCAATATATACGGGACTAATGTATTCAGGATCTGTATCGTGCTGATCTGCAGACTTGTCCGTTCGTAAGGCTTAACCGATTTTCTAAGCTGTAACTTTTTTTCTCTTTCCATAATTCACCTCAAAAAAATAATATGAAACCGTGATACTGTGATGGAAATAATAGAAATAAAATCAGCTAGAAGACTCCTTTATTATACACGCATTTAACATAAATGACACAGTTAATTTATACCTGATACTAGTAACAACTGCTATTTACTATATTATTATATAGATTAAATATTGAATGTGACTAAAATGACTTTCAGATTGCAAATTTAATTATATAAATATAATAAAAAAAGAGGCTTCAGCCTCCAATATAATTCATATTTATCTTCTTTTTCTGTCTGTTTCTGACCGTCTCTTCTGTACGCTCATCTGAATAACGATCACTGCGTGCTGACCACAACCGGCTCAGCTGCAGACGTAATTCTTCATCTGTGACACCTTGTCTGATAAATTGCTTCAGATCAAATCCACCCGTGGCAAACAGACAGCCGAATATCTTACCGTCAGAACTGAGTCTGACACGTGTACAGCTGGAACAGAACGACTCAGAGACACTGGTGATGAAACCCAGTTTTGAACCGTTAGCATGCTGGTAGTATTTCGCTACTTCACCGAAATACTTGGGCGCTACAGGCTGAATATCAAATAGGTCTGTCAGCTGATCAAGCAGCTCCTGTTTCGTAATCACTTTATCAAAATTCCAGCCGTTATCATTGCCGACATCCATAAATTCAATAAATCTCAGTGTGATTCCCTTATCTCTGAAATATTCGACCATCGGTACAATCTGATGTTCATTCATGCCTTTTTGGATCACCATATTGACCTTGATGTCAAAGCCGAGATTCTTCGCGTAATCAATCTGTTCAAGAATAGCCTCCGCCTGAATACCCCGACCATTCACCGCTTCAAATGTCTCGTCAAGTGCGTCCAGACTGATGTTCAGTCGTCTGAGCCCCGCATCATATAGCGCCTGCCCATGTTTTTTAAGCAGCAGGCCGTTTGTCGTCAGTCCGATATCTTCAATACCTGGAATCTGGTTCAGTTCACGGATCAACAGCGGCAAATCGCGTCGTAAAAGTGGTTCGCCGCCAGTCAATCTGATTTTCTTCACCCCAAGCACAGCATACTGACGGGCAATCCTGGTGAGTTCTTCGAAGGAGAGTAATTCATCCTTTGGCATAAAGACATAATCATCACCAAATATTTCTTTTGGCATACAGTAAGTACAGCGGAAGTTGCAGCGGTCTGTCACTGAGATTCTTAAATCTCTGATAGGCCGTCCCAGCTTATCGGTGATTTGTTCTGTCATGTCTTTCCCCTCCTTTCAGGTCCTCCGGTCTGTTGATGTTAAGATACCAGTGCCCGGGGACTGTCTTAACATCTATGTAAGTCGTTGCTTCATCGAACAATGCTCTCAGTCTGAGCTCGCGATGATCCAAATGCTGCTTGATGGTCTGTTTTAAGTGATAAGGATAGATACCGATTGTCGCGTGAATCTGTTCATCATCCCGGTAGACGGTTGTATGCCCCCGGAAATTTTCAATGAGATGGTTCACCGCTTCCACGGTTATAAAAGGTGTATCTACTGCAATAACAAAATAAGCGTCGTCCGGTAATTCAGTCATCACGGTATAAAGGCCAGTCAAAGGACCGAGCCCTTGATAGCGGCTGTCATCCACAATGACTTTCTGATCGAAGCCCTCTTTCAGCTGTGCGTTAGTATTGATGACGACCTGCTGAAGGCGGCCGCAGCCCTTCATGGCGTCATAGACATGCTGATAGAAAGGCTTGCCGTCTAACTGATGAAAGGCTTTCTGGCTGCCGAATCTGCGCGATTCCCCGCCGGCAAGGACGACTCCGATCATCCGCCGCTCACAGGTGGAATCAGCGCGACAACGTCATGGGGCATAATAAGGTCTGTGTCATTCACAAACTCCTCGTTGACAGCCACCTGAAACGCTTCACTCTGGAGTTTCGGGTACGTCATGAATAAGTGCTCACGGAACGCTTTGACGCTGATGGGTTCAGAAAAAGTGAAGTGGTCTTCTCTTCGGTCGACGATCTCTTTCGTATGTGCAAAGTATAGGACTTTCATCATTGTTCCTCCTTATAAGAAGAATGATAACCACGCTGGCCGCCTATCCACTCTTCCCCGTCTTCCCAGATTTCCTTCTTCCAGATAGGGACGACTTCCTTAATACGCTCTATCGCATATTCATTTGCGGCATAGCTGTCTTTTCTATGAGGCGAAGATACAGCGATGACCACAGCGATATCCGAAATATCCAGCGCCCCGATCCGATGGCCGATACTGACAACTGTCCCCGGCCACTTAGCATTGATTTCGTCGCCGATTTCAGCAAGCTTCTTCTCCGCCATCGGGACATAGGCTTCATAGTGCAGATATTCTGTCCGGATGCCTTTCGTCCATTCACGGACAATACCGACAAAGAGACAGACAGCACCCTGTTTCGGATTGACGGTAAACAGACGATAATCATCTGGAATTAATTCGTGTTCTACTACTTCAAACTGCTTCATGTGCTTCATCCTTTATATGAATTGACCGAAATCAGTCAATGAAATATCCTCAGTCTTAATGATGCCTTTAATATTCTTAAGGTCAAGTAATTCATTGTCTTCTGTATCTCTCAGTAACACCAGTTTATCATAGTGTGCCTGCTTATACCCTTCGATTAAGATGACATCAGGCGATGCTGTGATGTCTTCAGCAATGATACGTGCCAGCGGTTTAGGTGTCGAGAGCTTATGAACATAGTCATAGCCTTCAACAATACTCTCAGCGGCACCGCTTGTCATAAAGGTGATATGGTCTCTTTTCAGTGGGATGTCGATCTCCTGTCCGGATTTATCACCGTGATGTTTGATGACGCTGACCGTCAGGCCCTTTGCTTGAGCAGCCAGAATCAGCTGATTGATCACCGTCGTTTTGCCGCTCTTCTTATAACCGACGACTTGCAGTATTTTCACCATGTACCAGCCACATCCGTCAGACGGGTCACCATGACGTCTACTAAGTCGCCTGCTTTAAAACCTCTTGTGCCACCCGGCAGAATGATCATACTGTTGCTTCTGGCAATCGCAATGACTGCATTACTCTTATTGAAGCCGGCAGGGCGGACAGTGCCGCTGACCATATCCAGTTCTGCACGGATAAAGCGGGTAAAAGGATTCGCTTTCGTGAAATCAGCTGCCAGTCGTGCTTTAATGACGGGCGCATGGACATTCGCTGCCCCCATCATTTCTTTCAATGCAGGTTTGACAAATAATTCATAGCCTGAATAGCAGGCGCTCGGGTTTCCTGACAGACCGAAGAGCAGCTGGCTGCCTTTAGCTGCAACGGTTGTGACACTGCCTGGACGCATGGCCACTTTATTAAATAAGACGTCTGCTGAGAGTGCCGCATAAATGGCAGGCATGAAATCAAAGTCACCGACAGAGACCCCGCCCGTTGTGATGACAATATCATGCTTGCTGAGTGCTCTTTCAACAATCGCCAGGAGATGCTCATAATGATCTGCTGTGACGCGGTAAGTTTCAGTGTCCATTTCCATCTCAGCTAAAAGGCCCGCTATCATCGGCCCATTTGAGTTGCGGATCTTTCCGGGTGCCAGTTCTTCATCCGCTGCTGCCAGTTCGCTCCCTGTTGCGATCAATGCCACAGTCGGTTTTTGTCTGACCTTAACAGACTGATATGAAAAAGTCGCAAGAACTGCAATCACACCGGGCGTAATCTTTGTGCCAGCAGTCAGAACAACTTCACCCTTCGTACATTCCTCGCCCTGTCTTGAAATATTTTCTCCAGGTTCAAAAGACTTGCGTAAAGTAAAGCCTTCAGCTGTCTCGACGGTCTGTTCAAGCATGACCACTGCGTCTGCTCCCTCAGGAATCGGCGCGCCTGTCATGATGCGTACCGCTTCATTATCCGATAGCACAGACGTACTGACCGATCCTGCTCCGATATGGTCGATCTTCTTGAAAGCAAGACGGTTGTCTCCGCTTGCGCCTGCAGAAGCTGCACTTCTGATGGCGTAGCCATCATAAGGCGACTTATCGAACATCGGAATATCATATGCCGCAATGATATCTTCCGCTAGATAGTAGCCGAGACTGTCCTCGATTGAGACATCGATCAGCGGCATCTTCTGACTCTGATCTATACATCGTTCAATGGCCGCCTGCACATTGAGGGGCGTTCTTTTTTCCAGCATGGTCATCCCACTTTCTCTACTGATAAGCTATAATAAGTATAAATGAAAGGGTGAAGCGAATGAATCAATTAACACATTTCAACGAAGAAGGACGGGCCCGTATGGTCGATGTCTCTGATAAAGAAGTGACCACCAGAACAGCCACCGCCATCAGCTCCATTGAAGTCAATGAGGTCATCTACCAGCAGATTACCAACCATACCGCTAAAAAAGGTGACGTTCTCGCCGTAGCACAAGTGGCCGGTATTATGGCTGCCAAAGATACATCCCGCATCATCCCGATGTGTCATCCATTAAGCTTGAGCGGCATCGATATTTCCTTCAGCTGGCAGCTCTCAGATGACCGCTACACTCTGCAGATTGCCTGCACTGTCAAAACGAAAGGGCTGACAGGCGTTGAGATGGAGGCTCTGACCGGTGCTTCTGTTACTGCCCTGACAGTCTATGACATGACAAAGGCAGTCGATAAAGGCATGGTCATCGGGCCGACCTACCTGCAGTCCAAGTCCGGCGGTAAAAATGGTGACTTCAGTCGCTGACTATTTATTCAGCTCATGCACAATGTGAAAGACCTCTTGTGTGATGAGCTTTTTCATTGCCAGATTCACTGCTCCGACAGACCCCGGTATCGAGAAGACGACTGTCTGGTCTTTCGTACCGCAGAAGGCGCGGGACAGCATCGCTCTTGTCCCGACGTCTTCTGTATAGCTTAAGTAGCGGAAAATCTCTCCGAAACCTTCCATCTCCTTATCTACCAGGGGTCGTACAGCTTCTATCGTGACATCACGCCGAGCGACACCCGTCCCCCCTGTTGTAATGATGACATCTACTTGACTCAGTGCTGTAGTGACAGCTGACTGAATCGCCTTAAAGTCATCTCTGACAATTTGATAGCTCGCTACTTCTATCCGGCAGTCATCCAGGTGTTCCATGACAGCTCGTCCGCCTTTATCCGTCGCTTCTGTCCGGGTATCACTGATCGTAATGACAGCGGCTTTGATCTCTCTATAATCATTAGTATGCATGATGAATCTCCTATCCGAATAATTGATAATACACCTTCTGGCCTTCAGCGACCGTTTTAACGTCATGGACCAGAAGTCGTCCACCTTTGAACCAGATGACCGGCTTATCATTGACAAAGAAACGCACAAAGTAAGGGGTCTCCTGGTAGTTGATGTTCAGCGTGGATAGAAACGTCGTCAGCTGAGTGAACTCAGTGACCGGTGAGGCAAATTGTACAGTGTCACGACCACAGAGCATCGTCTGTATCGTTCTCGTCTCTAAATGTGGATAGGTCGGGTTCGCACCGCAAGTCTCACATATCATCTCGCTCATCCGACTGAACTTCATGGCACTGTGTTCAAGCGTCCATACATCACCGAATATAAGGCGCGGGTCAACCGGTTCTTCCGCCAGAATCTTTAAGGCATACATCGCCTGAAAGCTTGTCGCCAGGCTGACAGCAGGTTCGATGACACCGACCGTATCACATGTCCGGTTCATCACCGGCAAGCGTCCCATGACACACCTGAAACAAGGCGTCACATCCGGAATAAACGGACACGCTGCATAAGTTGATTCTACGCAGGCACCGTATATCCACGGAATCTGATAGCGGTAACTGAAATCATTCAATGTGAGTCGTACATCGAAGTTGTCACTGCCATCAATCAGCAGGTCACATGCTGAAAACGCCGCTTCTAGAAGCGGCGCATCGCAATGTTCAATATAAGTCTCTATTTGAAGATCTGCTCTGATTCTCAGCAGCTCATCTCGTGCCGCTATGACTTTCGGCGTCAGGTCTGTCGCATGCTGTTCAGTGAAAAGCGTCTGGCGCTGCAAGTTGGATATTTCCACATAATCCCGGTCGACGAGAATCAGTTTCTTGACGCCGGCCCGGGCCAAGGTGTTCGCTGTATGGGTACCTAGGGCACCGATACCGATGATGCCGACAGTCTTTTCCGTGATTGATGTCTGTCCGCGAGAACCTATTCCTTTAAATTTTTCCTGTCTGTCATAGCGTTTCATATTTAAACCCTCTGTTCTTTTTTATCCATCCACATCCTAGTCAGTAAAGCTATTATACCAAACAATGCCAGGAAGAAGAAAGCAAGCTTGTTCGTACCCAATACCCCGGTCACCGTTATGAGGCCAGGCGGCGGACTGTATTCATGTTCATTCTCTCTAAAGACCTATCAGACTAAGGAGCTCACTGTCATATTGAATCTGCTGAAATGAAGAAGAGGTGACAGTGCGGCTGTGGAGTATAACCCCTCCTACTCATGTATAATAATCATATAAAGGGGGCTCTTCATTTGCCTGAGGATATTACTTTCAATCAGCCAATTATCAAGTATCAGAACGGTGCATTTATAGATCAAAGCGACAATATTGCAACCGAGTTTCCTCTGACACTCTATATCAACCAGCAGGAATTCGCGACCATCGTCTGCAGTCCGACCCACCTCGAAGAACTCGTTCTCGGTTTTCTCGCATCTGAAGGTGTCATTTTCAGACAAGGAGATATTCAGAACATTCATCTTGATGACAGCAAAGGATTCTGTCATATCACGCTGAACCGTGAAATTGAACAGCATTCCGGCCAGTATACGAAGCGCATGATCAGTTCGTGCTGCGGGAAAAGCCGGCAGTTCTATTTCGTCAATGATGCCGCTACTTCAAAAGTGTCAATGACAGAGACGAAGATTACGGCGGCGGAAATCTTCAGCATGATGGCGGCGTTACAGGAGCAGAGCACAGACTTCAAGCAGACAGGGGGCCTGCATAATGCAGCCATCAGTGACGGTAAGAATTTCTATATCCACCGCTCAGATATCGGACGTCATAACGCGCTCGACAAACTGTTTGGCTACTGTATTAAACAGCGTATACCTATTCGCGATAAAGTCCTTATCTTCTCCGGACGTATTTCCTCGGAAATCCTGATCAAAGCCTCCAAAATTGGAGTAGGCATTATTCTCTCCAAATCAGCACCGACAGATCTGGCCATCAAGCTCGCAGATGACTTGAATATCACAGCGGTCGGTTTTATCAGAAATGAATCTTTCAATATTTACAGTCACCCGGAGCGCATCATCTAAAAAAGCTCGAGCTATTCAGCTCGAGCTTTTAACTTTCAATAGTTCGTATCGTTCACTGATTTTACGATAACCCTGACGTTCGTACATCTCTTTTGGCGTATCATTGCCATCTGCTATCAGAATAAGAGATTGACCGTAATCAAGCACTTTCTCCTGCAAGGCGGTCCCTATTCCTTTTCCCCTCGCTGTCTCCAGTACGTAAAAATCATCCAGTTCAATTAAATCTCCGTGCAGTATCGCTTCTAATTTTCCGACCGGCTGCCCATGATCATAAGCCACCAGCTGAATCACAGAATCATCAGCACGGTCAGCTGTATGCATCTCAGTTTTGAGGTCAGCAAACTCCTCACCGTACTCCCTCTCGCCTACGCGGCAGACAGTAAGAAAGTCTTTGAACGTCTGATCATCCCCTACTATCCTTACTTCTCCTGCCCGCTTGCCGAGTGTCAGCTCCTCTGTCTGATAAAGTTCCATCTTCTCAGTGGTATACCCTGAAGCTTCAGCATAATCTTTCAGGTCCTGAGGCAGCGGTTCATTTTCAGGAAAGATAAACAATAGGTGCTGCTGCCCATGCCGCTCATGAAAATCCGACTGCATTTTCTCGTCTTCCTTAAATGTTTCAAGTGAGGGCATGACTTTATACTCAAAGTAATTGGAGTAGTAACGAATCAGCTGACTTGGTGTATGAAAATGGGTATAGCGCGTATTCTCGCTGTAAAATTCTGCGACTTGTTTTGTATCTTTAAAAGAAACCATCCTATCATCCCCTTTAAGAGAATTATAGCGTATTTTTGATGGACGGAATATTTCGTAGACGGACTGCCAGAATGGCTGCAATCAATCCTTTGATAAGGTCTCCCGGAATAAAAACAATGACTGTTTTTAAGGCTTTGATAATCGGCATATGCAGATTAAAGGCCATAAAAATCCCGCCGATTAAATTACAGAGCACTGCCCCGATGAGACCATTGATCAGAAAAATCTGCCAGATATTCAGATTCTGAAACTGGCGTTCAGTCAGTAAGCCAATCAAATAGGCAACCAGCGGGAATGATAAAATATAGCCACCAGTCGGTCCAAAGAATAAACCAAATCCACCATGTCCACCTGATAACAGCGGCAGTCCCAGTGCAATTAAAATCACAAACAATAAGACGCTTAAACCTCCGCGCTTACTGCCGAGTAAACAGCCTGCTAAGATATAGCCTAAGTTCTGAAAAGTAAAAGGTACACCGATTCCTAAATTAATGGCCGGCAGCAAACCGAGCACTGCAATAAGTGCGGTGAACATCGCAATAATAACTAGATCTTTCGTCTTCATCTTCAATCTCCTTTCGACAATAAACTGATTATAACTGAATTGTTAACCGTTTAAAATATAAAGTTTACATTAGCAGCAAAAAAAGGTGCACCATCAGTGCACCTTCCTCTTATTTCAGTTTCAATAATTCTTCTTTCAGTACTTTGCGCTGATACTCCAATGAAATCGGATCATTGAACCAGAAATCCTCTGCATCGTATTGCACGACACGATTATTTTTCACAGCGTCCATGTTTTTCCAGACATTCGATTGGACAACACTGTTCGCATCTTTACCTGCATCACTAGAGTAAAGTACGACGTCACCTGCATATTTACTGATATCTTCTGCTGAAATCTTCTTCCAGCCTGTCGGTTTAACGTCCTTCACAACATCTTCCTGCATCTTCAGTCCAAATGCCTGATAGATGATTTCAGAACCACGTCCCCAGTTATCACCATATGCATAAATCTCTTTTTGGAAGAACTGATAAATGGTATAAGTTAAATCTTCGCCTAGCTTAGCTTTAATTTCTTTGCCGTCCTTCGCTGTTTCTTCTTTCCATTTATCAACGAATGCTTTCGCTTCTTTTTCTTTACTGACGATTTTGCCGAGTTCCTCGTGAATCTGCAGATAGTTATGTTTTGCATAGGATACAGGAATGGTCGGTGCAATCTTCGCATATTTTGAATTATTTTTATCTGTATCAAATGAGATGATTAAATCCGGTTTTAAAGTTGCTACTTTTTCAACATCTCCTGCACCTAATTTTTCAACACCTTTTAATTTTGGTGCCAGGATTTCTGACTGGAATGCATATTCATCGACACCTACTGGTTTAACGCCTAGATCCAGTAGGTTACCTGTATAGCTTGCCCCCATCAGTACAATACGTTTCGGCTCAGCAGGAATCTTGATTGTTTTGCCATTATCTAATTTATAGTCAACTGTACTGCTTTTCTTTGTATCCTCTGCTTTCTTATCTGCATGATTGCCACATGCAGCAAGTGTTAATAAGCATGCGATCAAAACGAATAACCACTTTTTCATTGTTCTCCTCCTAATTGAGATTCATTCTCATCAATAATACAAAACTAATCATACCTGTATCCATCCGTTCGTGCAACATTTTTATGAATAAAATTAAAAGAGCACTGCGCGAAGGCCGTACTCTCAGATTAATGATAAGTAAAAAAGTCCATATATATGATAGTCGCTGCGATATATTGAATAATCACGAAAGCATAGCTCCACTGTAGCCAGTATCTAGCGTTGTCAGGCGTACGCCAGCCCGGGAAAAGACGCTCGAGCAAGCCCACCTGGACCAAATATAAGCCGATGCCAAGTGGTAAGGCCCATGCTATCAGGGCCGCTGTCTTCTGATGGGTGACACGCAAAATAGTGTAACCAATATAGCACTGACAGAGGAGAATGATGACGGAGAGAAAAGCAGTCTGAATATCTATCATATTTTTCTCACGCCCTTCACCATCAGTATAAGCAGGGCCTGAAGTCCTGTGATCAGTGCCATCCATACTATCGCATCCTTATTCACAGCGTTCAGCGTATCAACCACAACCTGCAGCGGATGGGTCAGAATATGTACCGAATGAAAACGCAAGAAGCGACCAATAAAAATGCCCGCACTCGTCAATACCATAAACATGAACATCGTGCATCCTCGGAGCAGTCGATCTGAAACCAGTCGATACAACGTAAAAATGACCTGGATATAAAAATATAAGCTGAGCATCACACCTGCTAACAGATAGGTAAAATCAATCCATTCAGTCAAAATTAATTTCTTAAGAAAATCAAATGGGTAGAGATTGAAGTGAATCAAATCCGTCACCACATAAAAGATATTCGGGGCCAGCAGTATGAACACCAGTGACACCATTAAGAACAGTGGCCATTCTCTTCTGCTATGCGGTTTAAAGAGTGGAAGCAACTGGCTGATTTCATAAGGGATGAAAGCTAAAATCAAATTCTGCACCATAAATAGATAATGGGTAGGAATGATAAATGAAACCATCAGGTATAATACAAAACACAAGCGACCGATATTTCGGCTGTACATCAGAAACCCTCAATTCTCTTACAGTTTTGAATCCTCATTCTACAATAAAACTAAGATATTAGCGACTGATGTCCTGTGTCTCCTCTGCCAGCATACGTATCACCGCATCATCCATCGGCGGATTATGAAGTCCCGCTCGCATACTTCTATGGCGGCGTTCTATTATTCCTGATTTCTCCAGACTCTTCCCGCCGATGATTCTCATCGCAATATCCACGATATCAATGCCATTATTCACGACGATATGCTTCGCAGCCCCGAAAGTAGGCGCCAGTCCTTCAACGCCTGCTTGATGGAGATCTGCAGCATGATAGAGGAAGTGTCTCGCTGTCATAAGTTTCAGTTCCATTTCACCGAGTTTCGCCTGAATATGGGGGAGATCTGCTATCGTCCCTTCAATTGAGTTAGGTGAATGATGATGCGCAAAGACAGCTGCATCGTCTCTCGCACCTTGGGCGATGCCCAGATAGACGGCCGGAATATGCATGAGCCACGGATTATCCACTTTATCGCGGCCTGCTTCAACTAAGTAACGGTCTTCTACATAGACATCGTCAAGCAGCAGGTCATGGCTTTCAGTCGCTCGCATGCCCGTCACATCCCAGCTTTCTTCAATGCGACAACCTGGTGTGTCTGCCGGCACGTAGAAAAAGCAGAGCGTTCCTTTGTCTTCCACGTAAGCCCCGACTATATAATGTGTCAGTCTGTGACTCATAGACGTATAAGTTTTGACGCCATTCAACAGCCAGCCTTCTCCCTGACGTACTGCATGGGTTGCAGGCCGCCCTCCTCTTGTCGGACTTCCTGTCTGTGCTTCTGAAACGACACGATTCGATAAGGCACCGTGCTGCACCGCCTCTGCAAATTCCGTCATCATCTCATCAGGCCATAGTTTAAATTGGAACACTTCACCCACAATACCTAGATGCCAGCCCATAGATAAAGCCGTTGACTCATCATAGCTTGCTAATGTTTCCTGCAGCAAGATGACCGACTTGATACCAAGCCCGTACCCGCCATACGCTTCTGGTAAAGTCAGCTTGCTGTATCCTTCTGCCATCAGCCAGTCGATTAACCTATGATTCAGTTTCCCTGCACGATCGGCCTCTCTTGCTGTCTGTTCAATCCACTCCCGGTTCTGCTGGAGTTTACGGATCCACTCCTGCTCCAGCTGATTTGTTACAAATAACTCACGATCCATTTTTATCACCTCATAGACATACTACCACTGTTAAAATCACCCAAACAAAAAAACCGACTCCAAAAGTCGGTTTTTAATACTTAAGGTTTAAGCACTACTTTGATGTTATTGTCTTTTTTCTCATCAAAGATTTCATAGGCTTCTGCTGCCTGGTCGAGTGACATATTATGGGTGATGATTTCTGTCGGATCGAAGACACCGTCACGAATCATCTCATAGAGCTTAGGCATCAGGTGAATAACAGGTGCCTGTCCTGTTTTCACTTGTACGTTACGATTGAAGATAAGTGGTAACGGGAAGTTCGCTGCAGGTGCCGCATAGACACCCGTAATCTGAATAGTACCGAATTTACGTACCGCTTCAGCAGCTGTTTCAATCGGACTGATAGTGCCACGCTGCGGTGTCACTAAGTTGGATACACGTTCAGTTAATTTCACCTGACCGTCCATACCGACACAGTCAATCACGACATCCGCGCCACCTTTTGTATTTTCACGCAGTAATTTACCGATTTCTTTCTCTTTGTCGAAGTTGTAGACCTCAACCTGATTGTATTTCTTTGCATGTTCCAGACGATGCTCGACATTATCAACAGCGATGACACGGTCAGCACCTTTCAGTTTCGCGAATTTCTGCGCCATCAGACCGATCGGACCGCAGCCTAAGACGATGACGGTATCCCCTGCTTTAACGCCTGCATGTTCAACACTCCAGTAAGCAGTCGGTACAACGTCGGATAAGAACAGGACCTGCTCATCTTTCATATCGCTGTCTGGCACCACGAATGATGAGAAGTCAGCAAATGGAACTCTTAAATACTCAGCCTGGCCACCCCAGTGGTTGCCGTGCATTTTACCGAAGCCGAACAGGCCGCCGTTATCCATCTTCCAGTTCGCCTGCTCTTGATTTGAGTTATCACACTGAGATTCCATATCATGTGTACAGTAGTAGCATTCGCCGCAGCCAATGTTGAATGGGATGACGACACGGTCACCTTTTTTGAGCTTAGTCACCTGGCTGCCGACTTCTTCAACGATGCCCATCGGTTCATGACCGATAACAAATCCCGGATCCATCATCATATCGCCTTGGTGATATAAGTGTAAATCAGAGCCGCAGATACCTGTCGCTGTAATTTTAATGATTGCATCAGTAGGTGCTTCAATAATCGGATCTTTGACTTGTTTGACTTCCATCTTTTTCTTTCCTTGGAACGTTACTGCCTTCATCATTAGACACCTCTTTATATTTTTTTGACTTGTTAACCTATACCCGCTTTCAGACAATTAAACTCAGAATGCATCCAATAAATTCAACCTACTTATATGATTGTTTTTCGTTATAATATAGCTAACGAACGCTATGGAGGTCCTCAATGAAAAAGCTAATTTTTATTGCTGCCATTCTTCTTCTGACCGGCTGCAGTCACGATGACTCGCCAGAAAGAAAGGAAATCACCGTCTCTGCCGCTGCCAGTCTGAAAGATGCCCTATCAGTTATTGAAAAAGACTATGAAAAAACACATGATGTTGATATCAAGATCAATTACGGCGCTTCAGGCGCACTCGCTAATCAGATTAAAGCAGGCGCACCCGTCGATCTCTTTTTTTCTGCCGCACAAAGTAAAGTGGATGATCTGGTCAAGGCGCACGTCGTCAAAAAGGAAAATCAGCAGAGTGTCCTTGAAAATCAACTTGTTCTCGTCAGTCAATCGGATATGACAGATATCAGCAACCTTAAAGAAGCCTCCATCAAAAAGATCGCAGTCGGCACGCCTGCGACAGTGCCGGCAGGAGCTTACGCCAAAGAAACGCTGATGAAGGCCGGTGTCTGGAATCTTATTGATGACAAAATCATTTATACAAAGGATGTCAGACAAGCGCTCACCTATGTGGAGACAGGTAATACAGATGCCGGTATCGTCTATACGACAGATGCCAAAGGAACGAAGCTTAAACAAACGCCCATAGATGAAGCGCTGCACAGTCCTATCACCTATCCGCTCGCACTTATCACAGACAACCAGACAGCACGTGCATTCTATGAGTACCTGCAATCTGATGCCGCAAAGAAAGTTTATCAGTCTTATGGCTTTACTGTTAAGTGAGTCGTTTCTGTCACCGATTCTGACGTCACTTAAAGTCTCCATCATTGCTACAGCAGCCAGTCTCATCATCAGTGTCCTGTTCGTCCTGCTGACTTCCCGCCCCTTCCCCGGAAAATCAGTGGTTGAAACGCTTATCATGCTGCCGATGGTGCTGCCCCCTACTGTAGTAGGCTTTCTATTGTTGCTGGCATTCGGTAAGCAAGGGCTCGGCCAATGGGGCATCAGCCCTGTCTTCACCATTTACGCGGCCATTATCGCAGCCACTGTTGTCGCCATTCCCCTTATGTATCAATCACTTAAGATCGGTATCGATAATGTCTCAGCCGATGTGATCGATGCCGCTAAAGTAGATGGGGCAAGTCATCTCATGATATTCAGAAAGATGATTCTGCCCTTATCGAAAGGTGCACTGCTGACAGGTATTCTTTTCTCGTTTGCACGTGCATTAGGCGAATTCGGTGCCACCTTAATTTTTGCCGGGAATATTCCGGGTGTTACACAGACGATGGCGACCGCTATTTACATCGCCATCGATAATAATGAACTGTCACTCGCAGGTTTATGGGTCGCGCTGATGATTATCTTCTCATTTATACTTATGTTCATCATCCAGCGCCTTAAAAAACACACATAAAAAAGAAGCAGTCAAAAGACTGCTTCTTTTGGGTTAGTTAATCTGCACGCCGCCTGTCACACCGTATACCTGGCCAGTCACATAACTTGCGCTGTCAGATGCTAGAAAGACATAGACATCAGAGAGTTCGACCGGCTGTCCGGCACGCTTAAGATCCACTTTCTGACCGAACTCAGGAATTTTTTCCTGCGGCTGACCGCCTGTAATCTGCAGTGCAGTCCAGATAGGACCAGGTGCTACAGAGTTGACGCGGATCCCTTTCTCACCGAACTGAGTAGCGAGTGATTTTGTGATGGATACAATCGCACTTTTCGTTGCGGCGTAATCCACTAAGTTTTTACTTGGGTTATAAGACTGAACAGATGAAGTCGTAATGATAGAGGCACCTGCTTTAAGATGCGGCAGCGCAGCCTGAATCAGCCATACTAAAGAAAAGACATTCGTTTCAAAAGTCGAACGTAACTGCTCAGTAGATAAATCTTCAATATGGTCTACTGCGGTCTGTTCACCTGCAACGCTGCAGAGAATATCAATACCGCCCAGTTCTTTGACCGCCTGCTCTACAAGTGTCTTGTTAAATGCTTCATCGCGTAAGTCACCCGGAATTAATACGGCCTTCTGGCCTGCTTCTTCAATAACTGCTTTGACTTCCTGTGCATCTGCTTCTTCAAAAGGCAGATAGTTGATGGCAACGTCTGCGCCTTCCTTCGCATAGGCAATGGCAGCTGCACGTCCGATACCTGAATCGCCGCCAGTCACAAGGGCTTTCTTACCTGTCAGGTTGCCTGATCCCTTGTATGATGTTTCACCGCAGTCCGGTACTGGTGTCATCTTCTGCTGCAGACCAGGAGCCTGCTGTTCCTGTTTCTCGAATTTCCCGTTATAGTGCTTAGTTAATGGATTTTCATTTGTCATTACTATCACTCCTTATATGTATTAGTATTGCACGTATGAAATGGTTTAAACACGGATTAGGTCTTCTCTTGAAAAAATAACCACCAATCGGTAGACTGAAGTTGAACACAACTTAATTAAAGGAGAATGAGTCATGACTAAATCTACACCTCACATCAAACCGGAAAACAATCCTATCGCAGAAACGATTCTCTTACCTGGCGACCCGCTGCGCGCAAAATTCATCGCCGACACTTATTTAGAAGATGTCGTACAGTTCAATGAAGTGCGTAATATGTTCGGTTATACCGGCACATACAAAGGGAAAAAAATCTCTGTAATGGGTACAGGTATGGGCATCCCGTCAATCGGTATCTATTCTTACGAACTGATTCACACATTCGGCGTCAAGAACCTGATCCGTGTCGGTTCATGCGGTGCAATGCAGGAAGGAATCAATGTCTATGATGTGATCATCGCTCAAGGGGCATCTACTGACTCTAACTATGTGGCACAATATGGTCTGCCAGGTCACTTCGCACCAATCGCTGACTATAGCTTACTGGCACGTGCTAAACAATTAGCCGATGAAAAAGGGGTACCGAACCATGTAGGTAACGTCTTATCATCAGATATTTTCTACAATGCGAATGCCGAGGCCACTGACAAATGGCGCTCTATGGGCATCTTAGCAGTGGAAATGGAATCTGCCGGTCTTTATATGAATGCTGCTTATGCAGGCGGCGATGTTAAAGCACTCGGTATCTTCACGGTCAGCGATCACTTATTGACACATGAAGAGACAACACCAGAAGAACGCCAGACATCATTTACTAAAATGATGGAAATCGCGCTGGAAATCGTGGAATAATAAAAAGCCCCGAGGGGCTTTTTTATTTGCGCTTATCCAGCTGTTCATTGACATAATCTGCAAATACTTGTGCGGTACCGTTGCCGATATCGCGAATACGAATCGGTCCCATCTCAAAGTTGACAGTCACTGCACTGTCTTCTACTTCCACACCTTTAATGTCATCATAGCTGATGACACGCTGATACGGCTGTCCGTTCATATCGGCCACCATAAAGAAACGCATATCAGTCGGAATGTATTCACCCGTGAATTCTTTTTGATCCCCTACTGCGAACTCGATGATACCCACTACACCTGGCCCTCTTTTTTCTGTCGGACTCAGTTCTGATGCATTGAATAATTCTGTCATTTCAAACGACCTCCTTATATCTACCTCTTAAGTATACCCGCAACTGTCTTTCTTTATTCTCAAAACTTGAAGAAGTTATCTCCATCTTTAGCGTAATTATCATAATATTCGCATTCATTTGTCTGATTCATTAAACTCAGGGTATAACATTGATAAAGGAGTCTGTTATGCAGCAATGGATTATGGATGTGATGGAGCAGTTCGGGTACTTCGGTGTCTTCCTGCTGATCCTTCTTGAAAATGTCTTTCCTCCTATTCCGTCAGAAGTCATCCTGACGTTCGGCGGGTTCATGGTGACACAGTCTGACAAGCTGAATTTTTTCGGTATGCTTTTAGCTTCAACACTAGGTGCTGTCGTGGGTGCACTTATTCTTTATTACCTGGGACATCTTCTCGGCTTAAAAAGACTCGAAAAAATCGTCGATCGTTATGGCTGGATTCTACGACTGACAAAGGATGATCTCTACAAAGCGGATAAATGGTTCAGGAAATATGGCGGTATCGCTGTCTTTCTCTGCCGCTTCGTCCCCTTGGTGCGCAGCCTGATTTCTATTCCTGCCGGCATCAATCGTATGAACATCGTGACGTTCACACTCTATACCACTGTCGGCACCATCATCTGGAATGCTGTGCTGATTTACTTAGGCTATACTCTCGGCGAAAACTGGGAGCAGGTCCTGCACACTTTCGATACGTACTCAAACTTCTTCTATATTCTGATGGCCATCGGTATTATCGCAATCGTTATCTATTTATATAAACGTAAACCAAAAGGAGAATCGTAATGAATAAAAAATATCAAGTCGTTATTCTTGGTGGCGGATCGGGCGGTATTTCAACTGCCAGCCATCTGATTAAAGCAGGTATTAAAGATGTATTAATCATCGATCACGCTGACTATCATGCCTATCAGCCGGCGTGGCCCCTAGTAGGTAGCGGCGCAGAGAAAAAAGAGAACAGCCGTAAAAAGATGAAAAAAGTCATTCCTCATGGTGCGGACTTTCTTCAGCAGAAAGTAACAGCTATTCAGGCGGTCGAACGTATTATCAGACTGAATAACAACGAACAGATCAATTATGAATATCTCGTTGTGGCACTCGGTCTCCAGCTGGACTTTGAAAAAATTGAAGGCCTGCCAGCAACGCTCGGCAAAAATAATGTCTGTACGAACTATCTCTATGACTATGCGGACTATACCTACGCATCACTGAAAAAAGTAACAGCCGGTAATGTCATTGTGACTAAGCCTTCTACCCCGATTAAAGGGGGCGTTGCACCTGAAAACTCCTTATTCACCTTCGATGAGTTCTTCAAGAACAAGAAAAAAGACCGCCCGACTCTTATCCTTAAGAGCGCTCTTGATTCTCTGTTTCCGGTTGAGAAATACAGAAGAGAGATCGAAAAACAGATTGAAAAGAAAGGGATCTCTTATGATCTGCAGCATGAATTAATTGCCGTCAACGGACCTGAAAAGACGGCTACCTTCAAGAACCTGGCAACATCCGAAATTTATTCACTGCCTTTCGAAATGCTCCTGGTCACTCCTCCGATGAGTGCGCCGGATGTCATCAAACAGTCCACCCTGAGCGATGAAGAGGGCTGGTTAGATGTCAATAAACACACCCTGCAGCATGTCCGTCACCAGAACGTCTTCGGACTCGGTGACTGCACGAATCTACCTACTGTCAAGATGGGAGCCGCTGTCCGTAAGCAAGCACCTGTCCTTGCTCAAAACCTGATTGCCCAGATAAAAGGCAAACCACTGAAAGGGTATTATAACGGCATGACGGCCTGCCCTATCGCAACTGAATATGGTCAGGCGATTATGGCAGAGTTCGGCTACGATTTAAAGCCTAAGGAATCACTGCCTCTTGATCAGTCCAAGACGAATCCGCTGCTCTATCAGATCAAAAAGAGAGGGATTCCTCTGATGTACTGGCATGGCATGCTCAAAGGCCGCAGCTAAAAAGCAGTCCACATATGGACTGCTTTTTTCACTGTCTCACTTGCCTTAAATTAGGTACAATACCTGTAAAGCACATTAAGGAAGTGAGCCATATGTTCAGAAAGTTTCTTGCACCTCTTCATAAAAAAGTACTCAGCAGTTATGACTCAAGTCATCATCAGACATTTGATGAACTGATCCACAGACTCCCCTTAGAAGAACTGCGCGATAGCGCCATGTACTATCAGCTGGATTTTGATGACCAGACTTCCCGCCAAGCATTGATCGATATGCTTTCAGAACGTTTCCACAAAAAAGGCAGTCTCTACTATGAACTGCTGATTCAAGAGGAAGTGCTGGATATTCAGTTGCTAGCCGATGCCTTAGCAGAAAATCATAATATCATCCATCTCTCACCTAAAGATCTGGAGCAGATGGTCGCCGCACTGATTATTTTCGATATCGACAAGAAACTGGTCATCCCTGAAGATACAAAACAAGCGCTGATGCAGCTGCCGTTAGATGCCATCGAGCAGAAAAAGGAGAAATACGAGCAGGATTTCACCTTTATTTCCAGTAATCTGATGCTCTACGGTTTTGTCACCCGTGAACATCTGGAAGCCCATTACAAGAAAACCTATCAAGATACTTTCGAAGTGGATAGCATTGATCTTTTCCTGTCCATCTACGATCTGCAGATTCATGAAGGTTATATTGTTGATGCGCTACTTGATTCATGGGTAGATGATAAAGAAGCTTTCCAGGAACTTCAGCAGTTTCCTTACTACGAATTCAAAGATCCTCACGAAGTCTATGATTTTGTCGGCCCCGACCATCACTTACAGACACCGCAGATGAAAAATCTGGGCAAATTCCTCAAAAAAAAGACACAGTTATCGCCTGATGAATGGGATCATCTCATTGAAGACATCCAAGTCTACACCGTGGGGGCACCGGGCTTTGAGAGTGCTCAGCATGAAATCAGTTTATTAATAAAAGGGCAGTTCGCTCGGGAGGACAGAGACCAGTTCGATTTACTGTACAAAGATTTCTTTCAGCATACGAGACAATGGATGCTCGGCGGTCATACCCCTGCCGAAATTGAAAAGATGGAACTTGAACATGAATCCATGAAACGTGCCATTAAAATGAATAAAATCGTTGCTATTAATGATATTAAAGCAATCAAAAAGGATTGATCGTTATGATCAATCCTTTTTAAGATTAAAGCTGTCTAGACCAGTGACGCTGTTCTACAAGGTTATTCAAGTAATCTTTTAAGTCTGTACCGACTAAGACGATACCTGGCTGCCCTTCTTTAACAGCAGTCTGTGCCAGTAAAGGTTGGACTTTCTGTGTATAACCGATTGTTTTGTAGTGACGGTTTGCTGCCTCAATTGCATCTTTAGCTGGGGGTGCAAGGGGTTCTGCAGCATCGGCAACTAAAATACCATCGAATAATGTAGAGTGCACTGTGTCATATGTTTCAGTCACTTTCAGATTACCGAGCTTCATTGCGCGGTCAGCTACTAATTTATAGTTCACTTTATTCGCTGCCAGTTCTTTGACATAGCTTTCTAACTGCTTAGCATCAGAATCAGCTGTCACATATACGGCTACTGATAAAGTGTCCAGCTTCTTAATCGTCTCTAATGTGCTAAGGGCTTTAGATACTTTTGTTTCTTTGGATTCTTCATCACCGGTCGGTACTTCTGCACCTACACGTAATGCAACCTCTTCCGCCAGCTTCTTATCTACTTTGTTTAAGTTATTGACTGCATTCTGTTTAACGAAGTCTAACTTACATTTACCGATTTCAAAGCTGAACGCATCTGTTAAATGCTGACGTTCCGGCTCAGATAAGCTGTTTAGGAACATTTTAGCTTGAGAGTAGTGGTCAACGAAGCTTTCGCTGCGAGCGCGCACTTTATGAGCATCGATGCGTTCGTAGTAATGCTCGTATCCACCCTCTTCAGCTGGCGTTGTATGAGGGTTATTGTTATTGATCCCATTATTATGATAACTTGTCATCCCTTTATGGATCTGATGCTGGTGTAAACCATCACGCTGATTGTTGGCGAATGGACAGATTGGCGCATTGATCGGAATCTGATGGAAGTTCGGGCCACCGAGACGTAAGAGCTGCGTATCTGTATAAGAGAACAGACGGCCCTGTAATAACGGGTCGTTACTGAAATCAATACCTGGTACCACATGAGCTGGACTGAACATCACTTGCTCTGTTTCAGCGAAGACGTTATCAACGTTACGGTTTAAAGTTAACCTACCGACGATTTGAACAGGTACGTCTTCTTCCGGCCATACTTTTGTCGGATCCAGAATATCGAAATCGAATTTAAACTCATCTTCCTCTGCAATCAGCTGCAGACCCAGTTCCCATTCAGGATAGTCGCCTTTCTCGATCGCTTCATACAAGTCTTCACGGTTGAAGTCGATATTTTTACCCGCTATAATCTGTGCTTCATCCCAGACTAATGAATGAGTCCCGAGAAGAGGTTTCCAGTGAAATTTAACGAAGTGTGATTGACCTTCTTTGTTGATCAGACGGAATGTATTGACGCCAAAACCTTCCATCGTGCGGAAGCTCTTAGGGATACCGCGGTCACTCATTGTCCACATCGTCATATGGGTAGACTCTGGATTCTGCGCAAAGAAATCCCAGAATGTATCGTGTGCTGTTCCTGCCTGAGGAATCTCGTTATGAGGCTCCGGTTTGATGGCATGAACCAGATCCGGGAATTTAATGGCATCCTGAATAAAGAAGACAGGAATATTGTTACCGACTAAGTCGTAGTTCCCTTCTTCAGTATAGAACTTCGTTGCAAACCCACGCGCATCACGGACAGTCTCCGGAGAACCTTTAGAGCCTGCAACAGTTGAGAAACGAACGAAAACAGGTGTTTTCTTAGAAGTATCATTTAAGAATTTTGCTTTTGTATACTTTTCCTGCGATTCATATAACTCAAATTCACCGTGCGCCCCGTAACCACGTGCATGGACAATTCTTTCAGGGATGCGTTCGTGGTCGAAGTGGGTCATTTTTTCTCTGAAATGAAAATCTTCAAGTAAAGAAGGCCCACGTTCACCTGCTTTTAAAGTAAATTCATCTTCAGCCATTTTAAGCCCTTGATTGGTAGTGAGCGCTGCTTCTTGAGTCGTATCAACTGTATAGTTTTGTAACTGCTTGTCTTTTTCACTAGCCATTCTCATATTTCCCCCTCATACTAATTAATGTACTTGTTTTATTTACCCGTCTAAATAGGACAGAAACATTTAAAATACATGTTGGTTTTTTTCTTGATTTTGAGTCTTTTACTCGAAATTCTGATATATCGTGTTATAATGAAATAAATAAATACCTACGACACCTGTCGAAGGGGAGTAACTCAAGGAATATATTTCCTGGTATAATCTCGTCATTACGAAAGCCTGCTTTCCGGGATTATAGAACTTATTGTTCAGTGAGACCTTTGCCAATGAATTTGGCATGGGTCTTTTTATTTGGCAAAATTATAATGAAGGAGGTTTCTTTAATGGATCCAAGTATTTTATTGTCCTATCTCTGGGTATTAGTTGTCCTGATTGTCTTGGAAGGCTTGCTCGCTGCTGATAATGCGATTGTTATGGCGGTGATGGTCAAGCATCTGAAACCCGAAGATCAGAAAAAAGCTTTATTCTATGGTTTAATCGGTGCTTTTATTTTCCGTATGGTGTCACTTTTCATGATTTCTATTCTCGCGAAATACTGGGAGATACAAGCAATTGGCGCGGCCTATCTGATTTTCATGTCAGTCAAAAATCTCATCGACTACTTCAAACATAAAGATCATCCTAATGATCCGGCTGTGCCTGATGTCGTCGAAGAACAATCGGAAGATACGAAAGGCAGCGGCTTCTGGATGACTGTCTTAAAAGTCGAATTCGCTGATATTGCTTTTGCGATTGATTCCATGCTTGCGGCTATTGCTATCGCCTTGACTTTACCTCATGTCGGCCCTGACTTTATGGGGCTGAATGCCGGACAGTTCACCGTGATGTTTGCCGGTGGTATGATTGGTGTTATTCTGATGCGTTTCGCAGCTAATTACTTTGTAGCGATCTTAGCTAAATACCCGTCGCTTGAGGCAGCCGCATTCGCCATCGTCGGTTGGGTCGGTATTAAACTGGTCGTGCTGGTCTTAGCGCATGAAAAAATCCATGTATTGCCGCATGACTTTCCTCATTCATGGCAGTGGCAGTTGATTTTCTGGACTGTTCTGATCGGTATCGCTTTAGGTGGTTTCCTGCTCGGAAAATTCAAAGAAAAAAGAGCTTCACATTAAGTAAAAAGCAGCATTCGTGAGAATGCTGCTTTTTACTTATACATCTTACACGGACGTCTCATGTATAATAAGCGTAAACACATGAGAAAGGAAGGTGTCTATGCTTATTTTTTCTAAGATTAAATTATTGCTGATTACCACACTCGATGAAATGCTAAAAGATGTGACCATTGAAGACATCACTACAACTTCTATCGTACAGAAATCCGGTATCACCCGCTCTACTTTTTACACACACTACAAGGACAAATATGCCTTATTTGAAGATCTGGTCTTATATATCTATTCTGAGATTATCAATAATCTGCGCTTTAAAGCTGAATTCAGTTCTAACCAGGAACTTTTAGAACAATTTAAAGACAACTATGTGCGTACCCTTCATCAACTTTATGGTCACAGACATATCTTCGCCCAGATTCCTGCTAGAAGCCGCCTGACGGTTATTAGAAGCGGAATCGATTTCTCAAAAGAGCATTTTCTGGATCAGTTTAAGAAAATGAACTTTGATAGCCCTCTTACCACTGAATATGCTGTGAACTTCTTCTTATCCGGTCTATTTCTTACATATGAGCTCTGGATCAATAATCAGTTTGATCTTCCGATCGATGAACTGAGTGACCAACTGACTCAGCTGACAGCCGTGCAGTTTAATCTCTGTGATTAAACTGCTGTTTTTTTATGGCTTGCTTTAATACCGTTTCACCCAGGAATGTTAAGGTGAGAGGTTCCCCTTCTTTTATTAACTTTTCTTCTTTTAATCTGGTGTAAGCTGCGTTAAATTCATCCTCCGTTAGATCAGCCAGGGTATGGACAGTCAGATTCTTAAGCTGCTGATAGGAAAAAGGTTCGCGGTGATGCAAGTGGATAGTGTGTAATAAATAGTTCGTATTCATCGCTCTCACTCCTTTACTACTTCATTAGTTATACCCTAAGTAAACAATGAATTTAAAAATTTGATGAAAAAATCCAGTTAACACTTAACAATAAATCCCTTTTATATTACAATATCATTACATATTGATTAAAAGAGGATTTCCAAATGACTTCTATGAAAAAAGAAACACATTACTTACCTGGCTTAGATGGTTTAAGGGCTATTGCGGTGATGGCCATCATCATCTTCCACTTAAATCCTAAATTTCTGCCAGGCGGCTTTCTCGGCGTTGATACCTTCTTCATTATTTCGGGTTACTTGATCACCATGATCCTGCTTAAGGAATATCGTGAAACGGGTTCTATCAATCTCTTTAAATTCTATACAAAGAGGATTAAACGGCTGTTTCCTGCTATCTTATTTCTGCTGGTTACATTGTTTGCTTACTGTCTGTTATTTGAACAGTCTATTCTTCACCAGCTGAAAAAAGATATCATCGCTGCCTTTTTTTATGTTTCTAACTGGTGGTATATCTATGATAAAGTAGACTACTTCCAGGCGCTTGAGCCAAGACCGCTTCAGCATCTCTGGTCGCTAGCTATAGAAGAGCAGTTCTATATTTTCTTTCCCCTTATCTTACTGCTCTTCCTGAAGAAGTTTTCTCGTCGGACAGCAATGATTGCTTTCACCGTTGTGGCTATTATTTCAGCTATCTGGATGGCCATCCTTTATCAACCAGGCATGCAGGTTTCACGGCTGTATTTCGGTACAGATACCCGCCTACAGACGATGCTGCTCGGTGTTCTACTCGCCTTCTTCTGGCCTGCCTTCCGCCTGAAACGTGAAGTGCCTCCTGCCATGCGATTGACCATCAGCGCCATCGGACTGATTAATTTTGTCATCCTGCTGATCAGTTTTACCCAGATTACTGAAGCGACCGGCTTCCTATATAACGGCGGCTTCTTTATTCTCGGCTTGATCACCATCTCAACCATTGCTTCATCTGTCCATCCAGGCAGCATGCTTAAGCAGCTGCTCAGTTTGCCGTTCCTGACTTATATCGGGCGGCTGTCATACAGTCTGTATCTGTGGCATTTCCCTGTTATCGTCATGGTGGAGCACCATTTCGTTAAAGGGCAAGCCCCGTTTTATGCGTATATCATCGAGATCACACTGACTCTTCTGTTTGCCTGGTTCAGCTATGAGTTTATCGAGACCCCCTTCAGACGTGAAGGCTTCAGTTACTTCAAACCTAGTCGTCTGAAAACAAGATGGCCCGTCGTTCTGATGTTACTGGCTCTCGTCGGATTCTCAGGTTACTCGTTTGTTCAGACAGACACAGCTGAAGCCCCTAAAGTGTATACGACTCAGACGATGGGCAGTGTGACATCACCGAAACTCCTCGGTCCAGTCAGCTGGACTGACGAAGATAATAGCGGCAATGACACTCAGTATGAAGCGAAACAATATATTTCACCGCTCTTTATCGGCGATTCAGTGCTTGTTGATATCAATCAGCAGTTAAAAGAGATCTATCCGAATGCGACAATAGACGGGGAAATCGGACGGAGTATTTATAAGGCGATTCCGCTTGCCGATCAATACAGTTATCTGAATAAAAAAGACCAGATTGTGGTTTTAGGCATCGGTACAAATGGTGATTTCGAAGAGGTTCAGCTCGAAACTCTACTGGCTAAATTCGATAAAGCAAAAGTTTACCTTGTCACGGCGCGCGTGCCGCTTTCCTATGAATCTCATGTCAATGAGCTGATGAAAGAAGCAGCTGAAAAACACAAGAATGTTCAAGTCATCGACTGGTATGCAGTCTCCAGTAACCATACCGAGTACTTCGCGCCGGACGGTATCCACCTTGAATATCCAGGTATCCAGGCGATGATCAAATTATTTAACGATTCTATTAAATAGCATATTATTTGAAAGTTTTATCCAAAACCTATAAGCTTACAGTATAATAAGCGGAGGTGTTCAAATGAGTGAACAAATTTCAACTGAAGAAAAACGTCAGCGTCTATCCGATTTACTGAAAAAGAATGATATTGCGATGTTAACAACGATTTCTGACAACAAATTAATCGCTCGTCCAATGGCTTATAAACATCTGGAAGATGATGCAGATCTATGGTTCTTCACTCTGAAAGATACGGATAAAGCAGATGAGATCCAGAAAGATAACCGCGTCAATGTCTCATTTTCCAAAGAAGGTTATGCTTCTATTTCAGGTACTATCCACATTGTAGAAGATGACGCGAAGAAAAAAGAATTATGGAGTAAGCCGATGGAATCTTTTCTTCATACAAGCTATGATGACCCTAATGTCATCTTGCTAAAAGTAGAAGCTGAATCAGCTGAATACTGGAGTACAGATCAGACTGTCAAGACCGTCTTCGATGGTTTCAAACGCCTTATTCAAGGTGACCAGAAAGATAATGACGAAAGCATGAATGATACAGTGGAACTATAAAAAGAGCCTTCGGGCTCTTTTTTTATAGCTTTAAGTTCCGGCCTTTCCATTCCACCTTCTTAAAGATGAACGTATGGATGAAAGATTGAGTGAAGACATAGAGAAAATAAATAAAGGCTAAGCTTGAAAATAGCGCTGTCACCAAACTGAAACGCCCGACACGTCTACTTAAAATATAGAAATGCAGACTGTAAAGAATATACATCATTATACTGAATGGCTCAGGTGACAGGATGAGGAGACTCAAACTGAGGAGACTGCCCAGCATCCACAAAATAATAAGCAGCATGATCCACGGTTTAGTTGCGGCTGCCCCAGAGGCGAAATGCTTTGCCCAGCCTTTAGTCATCGCCTGGAAATGAGAGTACATCCGAAAACTGATGGTCCCTTTGCCGAGTAGCGCTGTTACAGGCAGCTGGTGCTGAGCGAACTGAGCCGCAAGACCGAAGCCTTCAATCAGCTGGCCGCGAGCACCGTAGTGCCCTCCCGTCTCAAAATAATGTGCGCTTGAAGTCAGAACAACCGGCCCGAATGCAGCGGGCGTACTGCTGGAGACCGCTGAAAAGCTGTTCTGTCCGACGACTGTCAGGATATTAAACCAGACTGAGAGCTCTTCATAAGGCTTTTTTGTGATGTGATAAGGTTGAACCGTCATAAGACCGCCGTTATAACACGTCAGTAGATTTCTAAGCGACTGCGAGTGATTCAGTATAACATCCGCATCTAAAAACAACAGATAATCCGACTGTGCATGTTCAGCACCGAAGTAACAGGCTGCAGATTTACCCTGCCAGTCTGTTCTTTTCGGCGGCGTGAGAACCGTCGCCCCTAACTGCCTCGCGATAGCAGCTGTCTCGTCAGTAGACCCGTCATCGATAACCAGACATTGGTGAGGAAGATCCTGCTGCTTTAGAGAAGTGAGCAGATGAGGTAGATTATGCGCTTCATTACGTGCCGGAATAATAACAGTGACCGAGCCTGCTTCTGATGGCCCGCTCTTAACGTAAGGCTTTTTATAGAAGACAAAGCTTCCGGCGCACATCGTGAGCAGTACTAAAAGGCCTGCGATCATCATTCAGACTCTCTATCCGCAATCATCTGCCCGACCTGCTGACCACTTAATGTGACCATCGGCATGCCGCCACCTGGATTCACTGTCCCACCGACAAAATAAAGATTATCAAAATAGGCACTTTTTTTCGGATGTTTAAAGCCTTTGTTCTTCTTCTTATCAGAAACCGTGCCATATATGGCGCCCCGGTCAGAGCCATAGGTGGCTTCGATATCATCCGGCATCCAGAAATCCTCTGTTACGATGTGCTGTCTTAAATCGGTCAGTCCCATCCGTTCAAGCTTAATCAAGACCCGTTCTCTCAGTTGGCGGTACTCCGCTTCAGTGAAAGGCTTCTCCTGCTTAAAAGGCACATGGGGTAGAATCTTGATGTTCTCATGTCCTGCTGGTGCCTGACTTGGATCCGTCTTGTTCGTATTGACCAGATAGATGGTCGGGTCATCCGGCAGAACCCGGTCATGAAAGACTTGCTGGTAGTTCTTCTTTGGGTCACGAGAGAAAAAGAAATTATGATGTGCAAGCTGCGGATAACTTCTGTCAACACCGATATGCATGACAATACCTGAAGCAGCCGGCTCAAACTTTTCCTTCTCTTTCTTGATGACGGGCGGCTTCTTCAGCATTTTCTCGTAGAACGGGATGACTTCCATGTTGGAGACAAAATAATCGGCACGAATTGTCTCGCCTGCTGATGTCGTGACGCTGACGATACGCCCTTTCTCAACTTCTGCGGCATTGATACGGATACCTGTATGAAACTTGACACCGATCTCTTTGCCCAGCTTGACGATTGCATCCGCAATCTGATGCATACCGCCTGGGACATACCAGGCACCTTGCTCATGCTGCATATGAATCATCATGTTGAGTACCGCAGGCGCGTCATAAGAAGACGAACCGACATATTTAATGAAGTAACCCAGCAAGGTTCTGAACTCTGCGTTTTTAACACGTTTATCGATGCCTTCCTGCATAGTATGGAAATAATCAAAGCCTCGCAGTGCTTCAAGAGGTCCATGATGCTTGATCAGCGGCCATGTGGAATCCAGTCCCTTGTCAAAATAGCTTTCGACCGTCAGATCATGTATTTTTCCGGCATACTTCAGAAATCGTTGATAGTCTTCAATGTCTCTATTACTCAGATGCTGATTGTCTTTCTTCATCTTCTGCAGATCACCGTAAAGGTTATAGACATGGCCGCTTTCAAAAAAACCGCGCCATTCCAGCTCTAACCGAGTGATCTGCAGATAATCCTCCATCCGTCTACCGCTTCGTTCGAATAGACGTCGAAAAATATACGGCATCGTTAAAATAGAAGGCCCTAAATCAAAGCCGAAACCTTCCTGTTCGAGGCGGTTGAGCTTTCCCCCTAAATGCTGATTGGCTTCATACAAAGAAACATCAAATCCTTGCTGTCTAAGCGTAACAGCTGCTGAAAGACCGCCGAGTCCGCCACCGATAACGACAACATGCTTCATACTTCCTCCTCCTTTAAATAGCGACTGACCTGCTGACTGATACGATTTTTGTTCATAAGACTGACTTTATGGCGCTGAGTCAGGCAGTTATAATGATTCTTTCTGACTTCCTCCAGTATTTCTGCATAGATCATCGCGGCGATGAGCAGCGGTTTGCGGCAGGGTCTTTTATAAGTAGTGATCAACGGATAAAACGCTGCATATCTCGCCTCGGCATCTGCTGCCAGTGTTTCCCACAGCTCAATGAAGGCAGGCGTTATTTCATGCCGCTGCAACTGTTCTGGCGTGTAGCCGTACTGCTGCATCAATTCAGCCGGCATATAGATACGCTGATGTTGCCGGTAATCTTCACCAATGTCCCGGAGTATATTAGTCAGTTGCATAGCGATCCCAAGGCTGTCTGCTGCCTCTCTGCCTTCTGGTGTATCTTCCCCCGCTAAAATCGGGTATAACAGCTCGCCGACCGAGCCTGCTACATGGGAGCTATAAATATAGAGTTCTGAAAGCGTTCTAGGTTGCTTGAATGCTATATCCATCTGCTGGCCGGTCACTTGTTTACGTAACATAGCGACGTCCAGCGGGAAGCGCTCTCTGACATCAGCGAGCGCCCGCCACATCGCACTGTTCTGAGGCCGCCCTTCTTCAAAACAGTCTATATCTTCCATCAGCTTCTTCAGCGCGGCTTTTTTCTCTTCGGCCGAGCCCGGCCGGTCAATCAGATCGTCTGCTGTCCGGCAGAAAGTATAGATAGCATAGACTGCATTCGCCTCTTCACGTGGCAATGTACTGAATCCATAATAAAATGATTTGGAATGATGCTTGATAATCTGCCGGCAGTATTCATAATCCTGTTCAATAGTCATACAGTATCTCCTTTACTGGCTGTCATCTAAGATCAGTTCATCTGTTGCGATTTTGGAGGAGAGTAGAACGATAGGCACACCTGCACCCGGATGCGTGCTGCTGCCTGTAAAGTAAAGATTTTCGCAATGCGCTGCCTTACTCTGCGGCCGTAGATGATTGCTCTGCAGAAGGGTCGGCTGCAGCCCGAAGGTTGCGCCGTTATAGGCATTGAAGCTTTTCTTGAATGCTTCCGGTGTGATATAGGTTTCAGTGACAATTTCCTCTCTTATATGTGCCATACCTGGCAGCTGCTCTACTTTCGCTAACGCTTTGTCACGGTAATAGGCGATTGTTTCTTGATTCCATTCGTACTGAGCAACAGATAGCTCCGAGATCGGCATCAAAATATAGAGTCCGTCTTTACCTGCCGGTGCCATAGTCGGCTCTTTCTTGGAAGCGATATACATATAGACAGAAGGGTCCGTTAACATTCGACCATCGAAAATCTGTTTAATGTTCTCATCCAGATCATCCGAGAAAATAAAATTATGCATATTCTCTACTTCATCATATTTTTTCTCCATACCGAGATACAGGACAAAACATGAGCACGAGTAAGCCATCTTGTCGATATAATCATCCGTATACTTTCCTTTCGCCGCTATATCCTTGACCAGTTCTTTTTTCGCGTAAGGGAAATCCGCATTGCACATGACGTAATCCGCATAGATCATCCCATTTGCTGTGCGGATGCCTGTTGCTCTGCCGGATCGAATCATGATTTCTTCCACCGGTGTATTCAAATGGATTGTGCCGCCGAGCTCCTCAAAAAGCTGAGCCATCGCACTGGCCATCCGATGCATACCCCCTTCTATGAACCAGATGCCGTAGAGGAACTCAATCATCGGAATAATCGTGTATAGTGACGGACTTTTAGAAGGTGCGATGCCGATATAGAGGGTCTGGAAACTGATGACATCACGCAGTCTCTTGTCTTTAATATATTTAGCCATGCTGCTCTCAGCATTGCCGAGTGTACGAAGCTTCAGTCCCTGTCTCAATGTCTCAAAGTTATAGAAATCTTTCTGCTGCCGGAAAGGCCGCTGCAGAAAATGATGTTTCGCAATCGTAAAACGCTGATAAAGATCACTGATATATCTCAGAAAACCTGCGGCATCCTGTTCATTCACCCCTTCAAACAACTCCATCAGCTGGACCAGATCGTTTGAGACATCCAGTTTTTCTGTCCCATTGTTGAAATATGCGCTATACATCGGCGTGAGCTTCTGCATCGGAATATAGTCATCTGGATTGCGGCCGGCAAGTTCAAAGATTTCTCTATAGAGTTCAGGCATCATGACAATAGTGGGCCCTAAATCAAATTCATAGCCATCCTGTTTGATGCGGTGCATCTTACCACCGGGCATACTTTCTTTTTCGTATATTTCAACCTCATAACCTGCATGCTGCAGACGGATAGCAGAGGCAAGACCTGCTACGCCTGCCCCAATCACGATTACTTTTTTCATTTGCTTCTCTCCTTCAGATTGCGTTGACGTTGCCAAGATTCAAGTTCAGGGGATAACACATAAGGGACTTGGTGTAATTCATTGATGTTCCTCGCCCCTAATATAAGTGAGATATCAATCATATGTGCCTTAAATGTCTCTATCAACTGAATAGCAGCCTCCAGGCCATTTGTCTCTACTTCTGTTAAAACAGCACGCGATAAACCGGCGGCTTTAGCTCCCAGTACAATGGATTTAATCGCATCAAGCGGCGACTGGATGCCTCCGCTTGCGAGAATCGTCATCTCCTGCTGAAAAGGTTGGCTCTCGAGGAGTGAGACGGATGTGGTCTGCCCCCATTCTGATAAGTAGCTTTGATCTTTCTGGGGTCTACGTTCATTTTCAATATAGATGAAATTAGTCCCCCCTCGTCCGCTGACATCCACGATTTGGACTCCAATTCCACGTAACTGTTCTAGTGTTTCTGCGCTCATGCCAAATCCGACTTCCTTAACAATGACCGGGACATCAACACTGCGGATGATGCCTTCTATATTTGTCAGCCAGTCTGAAAAATCCCGTCCGCCTTCAGGCATCACTACCTCCTGAGGGGCATTGAGATGAATCTGCAGCGCATCTGCAGTGAGCATATCAACTGCGCGCGCCGCAGAACTGAGCGGTACATCTGCACCGATATTAGCAAATACTTTGCCGTGCGGGTTTATTTCTCTGATAATCCGATATGTAGGTATCAATTCCTCATTTTTAAGTGCCGCATGCATCGAACCGACAGCCATCGCAATATCTGTTTCACGTGAAATAATGGCAAGTTTCCTGTTGATTTCACCGGCCCATTTACTGCCACCTGTCATCGCATTGATATAGAGCGGAAAGTTCAGCGTCAGGGAATCAATCTGAGTTTCAAGTGAGATATCAGATCTCTTAATGGCAGGAATCGAGCGATGTACTAATTGAATCCCGTCGAAGCTCGACTGTGTGACAGGATGACTTAAAGCCAGACGAATATGTTCATCTTTTCTTTGTTCACGTGTTGTCATAAAGTCTCCTTTTCTTTCTGGTGATAAGACGCTGCAGTTTCGGCCTGTTGTAGCGTTGGACTATAATAAAAGGCAGGCTGCTGATGAGCGCATAAAAAACATTGATCCTTGCTGCCCATCTGGGGTTCCAGAAGTAAAAGAACGGGCATATTAATAGTGTCAGCCAGTGCGTGAATTCTGCCCGATTGGTTTCGATGCTGAATGTCTGAAGGGCATGTAAGTCGCTAGAAGCAAGCTCACGATGGTTAAAGCTCGCGCTAAATAGAGTTGAACTATCAGGTAATTGATGTTTCCATCTTTTCACTTTAAAGTGACGCTGCCAGAAGCGGCCTTCATCCTCAAAATTCAGGGATTGAAATAACCACCCATAAGAGTGAAATAATGTTCGCGGAACACGCATGATTGTGTAGGATAAGGCTAGTTGAATAAACATCCAAGCTGCTGTATTCCGTAACAATAATCTGAGCAACTTCATCTAAGACTCCTTTCCGTTCTACAGTTATCTTGAATTTTACCATAAAAATCAGAAAGACACTTGTATACTGAATTACTATATTTTCTTGATTTATTCTGTCATGATAAGCATGAAGGAGTGATAAATAATGGACACAAACTTTAATTTTGATAACAGCTATCGTCAGTTACCAGCCGACTTTTATGATTTAGCTGAACTGAACCCTGTGTCAGCGCCAGCAATCCTCATTCTAAATGATAAGCTGGCTGACCGGCTGAATCTCAGTGTAGAAGCATTAACTGACTCAGCAGATGAACTGGCAGGCAATAAAAAGTTCCCCCATTCTGAACCCCTTGCCCAGGCTTATGCCGGACATCAATTCGGTCATTTTACTATGCTCGGTGACGGGCGTGCTGTTCTGCTTGGCGAGCACCTCATGCCTGACGGCTCACGTTATGATATTCAGCTGAAAGGCTCCGGACGCACGGCTTTCTCAAGAATGGGTGATGGGCGTGCACCCCTTGCGCCGATGCTGAGAGAATATTTGATCAGTGAAGCGATGCATGCGTTGGGTATACCGACGACAAGAAGTCTTGCTGTCACAGCAACCGGTGATACAGTCAGAAGAGAGACCGCACAACCAGGCGCTGTCCTTACACGAGTGGCGAGCAGTCATATTCGAGTCGGCACATTTGAATATGCAGTGCGTCAAGGCATCGTCAAGGAGCTGGCTGACTATGCGATTAATCGTCATTACCCTGAACTCGCCACTTCAAGCACAAAATATATCGATTTTCTTTATGCTGTGATTGATCGGCAAGCTGCCTTGATTGCACAGTGGCAGAGCATCGGTTTCATCCATGGTGTGATGAACACCGATAATATGACCATCAGCGGTGAAACAATTGATTACGGCCCATGTGCTTTTATGGACAGCTTTGACCGCGCGACCGTCTTCAGTTCAATTGACCGGCAGGGCCGTTATGCCTACTATAATCAGCCGGGTATAGGGCAATGGAATCTGGCTCGTTTTGCAGAGAGTCTGATTCCGCTCTTCGGACAACAGACTGATGAAGCCATTGAGACAGCTAAAGAAGCACTGACTTACTACGAAACCCAGTTCGATCAATACTGGCTGAATGCGATGGCTGCAAAAATCGGCATCCGGACACCTCAGCCAGAAGACCGTGACCTGATAGGCGAGCTCCTCAGCATTATGGAGGATCTTGAACTGGACTTCACACGGACATTCCGTCAGTTGAGTCTGCAGCAGCCTGTTGATTCTGCGCTGGACGACTGGAAAGTGCGCTGGCAGAAACGGATCACAACAGAAGAAGCGCCTTTTGAACTCATGAAACAAGTGAACCCGGCGATTATCCCGCGCAATCACCTTGTTGAAAAAGCGGTGAACAGTTCAGACTTAACATTCTTTAAAGAACTGCTCACTCAACTTGAAGAGCCCTTCAGTGATGATCATCCTGACTTATATCTCTCTCCTCCTAAAGAGACCGAGCAAGTCTTCCAGACTTACTGCGGCACTTAAAAACAATAGCAGTAAAGCCGCGCGGCTTTACTGCTATCATTGATTTCAGATGATGATTTTTCTGTAATTGTGCAGGTAGTAAGCCATCCAGAAAGGATTCAAATATCATCCTTAGTTTTCTGCTTACAGTTTCTCAATATATTCCTGCAATGTCTTCTTATCTTCACCGGTTATTTCCGGGAACTGCGGATCAATTTCTTTCAATACACTGATCATCACTTCAGAAACGAGACGTCTCGCATGCCATTCGTCATCTGCCGGAAGAATGTACCACGGACTGTGCTCAGTTGAAGTCTGATTCAGCATATCTTCAAATGTTGCCTGATACTCCTCCCAATGTTCGCGTTCTTTGACGTCATTGAATGAAAACTCCCAGTTTTTCTTCGGGTCTTTCATCCGTTCGAGTAAACGCTTGCGCTGTTCGTCTTTCGATATATGGAAGAAGAATTTCACGACATGGAAGCCGTTTTCGTGTAAATACTCTTCGTAGTTGTTGATCTGACGATAACGCACGTCCCAGATCTCTTCTCTCTTTTTATCATCCGGCACCTGTTCTTCACCGAGCAGATCATGGACTCTCGTCACGATGACTTCCTCATAATAAGAGCGGTTCAGAATACCGATTTCACCACGCGTCGGCAGCCCGTCATGTAAACGCCACATATAGTCATGTTTCGCTTCTTCATCAGACGGTTTTTTGAACGATGTGGTCCTCAGACCCTGTGCATTCAAGTTTGAGAATATATAACTGATGACTTCATCTTTACCTGCGGCATCCAGTGCCTGTAACACGACGAGAATGCCTTTCTTCTCTTCCGCATGGAGTTTAAGATGCAGCTCTTTCAGTTCACTGACAAGGGGAGGTATTTCATTTTCCTTGATATCTTCATTATATTTCTTCTTATCTTCACTCGTTGGATAATCTTGTAATTTGATATTTGCCTCTACCGGTACTCTATATGAATCAATGTTCATTCTTATTCCTCCTGTTGCCTACTTATTCCTACATCACATAGTCCTTAAACATGTAAAATAAGAGAAGACATCATTCAAGGAGGGTCCTCGATGCATATATTTGGCGACATTCAAGCGCCGGACGTATTTAAAATCTACGACGCATCACCTGTATTAAAATTAAAGTTCTCTTTCCATGCGCACTGCCGTATTTACTTCTCCCCTGACAGATATAAGGATCTTGAAAATCATCTCTATGTTTTCTATGTGACGGTCAGCAGTCCCCTTAATGATATGGGTATGGCTGTTGATTTCTTTCATATAGAAGATATCTTTACCACTCACATCAAACCTTTTGTCGATCAGCAGTTACTCAATCAGACGCTACCTTCAATGAATATGACCACTGAAAATATCGCCCACTGGCTTTATGAGACATTTGAAGAACATCTGCCTGCCAATACGACTATGGAAACTCTTGAATTATTTGAAACAGCGAATCATAGTGTGCTGCTGATGCAGTACAATAGACCTCAATAAACGGATGCCCTCTGCGCATCCGTTTATTGATTATAAAAGTATGGTTGCGAGTATCGGTACAACGACGACAACAATCACACCAACGAGTACTATGGCAATACTTGCCATAGACGTTTCCACTTCACCCAGTTCCTGTGCTGCTGATACTCCTAGTGAGTGGCCACTCGTGCCGAGCGCAAGACCACGTGCTATTGGGTGATTGATATGGAAAAGTTTCAGCATCTTATTACCGAGTGCATAGATGATGACCGCATTCAGAATGACAGCAAGTGACGTCAGTTCAGGGATACCATTAATACTCTTAGCGACCGGCAAAGCAATGGCTGTTGTCGCTGCCTGCGGTAACATGGACGCGATGATATCAGTATTAAAACCGAATAGTTTGGCGACAATGTAAATAATGAAAAGTGCGCCGGTCGTCCCAAGTGCAATGCCACCCATGATCTGCATCCAGTATTTTTTCAGCACTTCTCTCTTTTTGTAGAGGGGAATAGCAAAACAGATCGTCGCAGGTTCCAGGAAGAAGCCTACAATCTTACCTCCTTCCAGATAGTTGTCGTAACTGATACCCGTTATCTTAAGAAAGAAGATACCGAAGACCATGCCGACAAAGAGCGGCGCGAATAGGAAGAAGCCATTTGTTTTCTTAAACAGATATTGGCCGACCATAAAAGGGACAATCGTTAACAGAATACCGAAGTAAGGTGTATGCACACCGAGTGCCTCCCACATATTAATGCACCTCCATCTCTTTAGGTGCTTGTGTCATGACCGGAGATTTTGTTACCAGTACTTGTGAGAAAATACCAGTTGACACGAGCAGCATCACTGTTGAGATAAAGATCAGACCTAGAATCAGGAATGGGTGTGCACTGATAATACCAAGGGAATTGATAACTGAAATACCCGCAGGTACGAATAAGAGACCGATATGATTAACGAGTGCGCTTCCTACTGTTTCAACTTGAGCAAGCTTGATGATGCCCGTACACAATGCGACAAATAGCAGCACGAGTCCAATCACAGATGCTGGCATCGGAATCGGCATGATACCTTCCAGCACTTTTGAGATAAGTAGAATCAGGGTGATGACTGTGACCTGATGAAAGAATGAATAACTTTTTGTCATGTGAATGACCTCCCGTATATTTTATCTTGAGGTCAGTATAACAAGGATTTACAGCTTATCAGACGTAATCCAGTTGAGATGCAAAAATAACAGGTTGAAATGCAAAAAAACCGGCTTAAATTAAACCGATTTCTTCTTTGAATGCGCGGATATATGAACGACTGACCTGAAGCTTGATATCACCTGTCAGTTTGACTTGATAGGTGTGATTAAACCAGTGTTCTGCGCTGATGATGTGTCTTGTGTTAATGATATTAGAACGATGAATACGCATGAAATAATCAGGTAGTTTCTTCTCGTAATTACTGAGCGGCTCATTAAGTAAATATTCTCTGTCTACTGTCGTAATGTGCAGCTGTCCTTCCTCTACATACAACGCTACAATCTCCTCACATTTCAACACATAGATTTTGTCGTCTGACTGAATGGAAATAGCGGTGATTTGTTGTTTTTCTGTCCGCGCTTTTGCTACTGCCTGCTCAATCCGCAGCGGATCAAATGGCTTCAGCACATAGTCGAGCGCATTCAGCTCAAACGCCTTGACTGCATAGGTGTCATGAGCAGTCGCAAAGATAATATGCGGCGGCCGCTTCATCTTATTGATCTTCTGCGCGAGATCCAGGCCACTTTCATCAATCAGATTAATATCCAGGAATAATAAATCATAGCGTTCTGATAAAAGTGCAGTCAGTGTTTCTTCAACACAATCTGCTTCGTCCACTAAATCAATATCATCCAGCTGTTCGACCAGAAACTTCAGTTCATTTCTTGCGAGCGGTTCATCGTCTACAATCAATATTTTCATCTATTGTTCTCCTTTCAGCGGCAATTCAGAATAGAAACGTGTCCCTGTCACCGCTGTTTCGAATTGCAGTTTAGCTTTCTCACCAAACAATCCGGTAAGCCTTCTGTTCAAGTTTTCCAGTGCACTTCCTGTCCCCGATTCTGAATGAACGAGTGACTGGCCGATCAGTTTTCTTTTATCAGCTGAAATACCAAAGCCATTATCTTTCACTTCAATATAGAGGCAGTGGGTTTTTCTGACCCGCACATCGATATCATTCCCTCTTTTACGGTTGCTGAAGGCATGTTTAATGGCGTTCTCCACTAATATCTGAATGAGAAAGGGTGGCACATATTCCTGCAGGCAGTTGTCATCAACCTCAAAATGAATGTTGAATCGGTCTGGGAATCTAGCCTGCTCAAGCGCAAGATAGGCTTGGACCTGCTGCAATTCTTTCTCGACTGTAATCGTTGGTGTCCTAGCGCCCTGCAGATTAGAACGGAAGAAATGGCTGAGACTCAGCAGCAATTCTCTTGCACGTTCACTATCCACTCTGACCAGTGCTGAAATAGTATTAATCGCATTAAAGAAGAAATGAGGATTGACCTGTGCCTGAAGTGATTTAATCTCTGCTTCTTTCAACAACTTACTCTGCAGTTCAGCCCGACCAAGTTCAATCTGACTGGAGAAGATATTACCGAGCCCTTCTGCCAGCTGTCGTTCGACATAAGTCATTTTGCGATTATCTGTAAAATAGAACTTAAGCGTCCCAGCAATCTGGTTTTCAGCATAAAGCGGAATGACAATCGCCCCGTCCAGCGGACAATTCGGATGTGTGCAGCCGATGCCTTCTTTAGAGTGCGCTTCTTTTACTTCGCCTAATCTGATGACATCTTTTGAGAGATCCGTAATAATTTTTTTCTGAGGCACATGGTGATCACTCCCTGCTCCGACATGCGCCAGAATATCTGTCGTATTGGTGATGGAGACAGCAGAGAGTTTGAGCAAATCTTTAATAATGGATGCCGCTTCTGTTGCTGACTCCTGGGTAAGACCTGCTCTGAAATAAGGCAGTGTCTGATTCGCCACCGCCAGTACGTCATGCGTCTGTACAGCACGCATACGTTCCTCCTGCTGCAGTGTCGAGAGAATGATGGATAAGAAAATAGCAGAACCCAGACTGTTAATCGAAATCATCGGCAGCGCGATAAACTGTACGAGTTCAACCGATGCACCTTTATCCGGTGAAAACAGGATAATACATAACATTTGAATCATCTCAAGCACGGCGCCGATGATGATACCCTGAATAATAGTGGGATAACGGTTCTCCCGGAGTGATCTGTAACCGACATAACCTGCGATAATCCCTACGACTACTGAAGAAATAATATAAGTATAAGCAGCTTCTCCACCCATGAAATAACGGGATAGGCCGGATATCACACCGACCCCGATGCCGACATAGGGACCGCCGACCAGTCCGGCAACACTGATGATCAAGATACGGGTATTGGCAAGCGACGTGTCATCTGAAAGTTTATAGAAAATTTCACTTGAAATAATTTGGTTATTCTTAATCTCTACACCTGTAAAATTAGAGATGACAGCAAAAAGACCGAAGATAAGCAGCAGCTGAAGCTGCGTTGACCCTCTTTCCCTCTTTGTCATGACTTTTTTGAAATAAGGCACATTCATCAGCAGATAGGCGATGAGAATAATCAGACCGACACGTTCCAGAAGTAATATGAAAAGACTCAGCATAGCAAATCCTCCTATCATTCCCATTATAACGCAAAAAAGAGTAACCGAAGTTACTCCTTTGTTAAAAGTCTGATGACCTTAAAATGTAGAATGAAGGCACCGAGCGCCATGATAAATAACGAGAGAATCGCCACCCGACTCGCCATCGCCCCGTAGTCACTGAGCAACCAGGTAATGGTACCATATATAAAGGGACCTATAACAGCTGATAGTTTGCCGCTCATTGAAAAAAGACCGAAGAACTGTCCTTCATGTTCAGCAGGTGACAATTCAATGATAAGTGTCCGTGATATCACCCAGATAGAACCCATGGCAACGCCGAAGAGAATCGCACATACATAAAACCATTCTTTGGCCAGGGGCAGGCTTGCGAGAACTAAAGCTATCATCAGTACAAGTGCAACCCATTGTAGTGCTCTTGCTGAGCCGATATGTTTCGCGATATAACCGAAGATAAAAGCACCGATAACGCTGAAGACTGTCGCAATCAGGAAGATGCTGATAAACTGACTGTTCGAGAAGCCGACCACTGTCGTCGCATAAGGCTGCATCATACTGATAGCGGTTGCCAGCGCATCGTTCAAGAAAAAGTAAACAATCAGGAAGACATAAATAGCAGGTTCCTGCCGAGCAAGCTTAAAAGTCTCCCAGACTTCCTGATAACCATTGACCGTTTTCTCTCTCTTCACTTCACGATCACCATCTCTGCCGAAAATGAAAATTGGCAGACTGAAGATCAGAAAAAGAATCGCTGTCGGAATAAAGGTCTCAGCTGTCGGCCCCTTACCGACTAACGCTGTGACACCGAGAACTCCTACTAGCGTTCCAAGATACCCTAAAGCGACACCGAACCCCGATATCACTGAATGGTCCTCTTTCGGTGCAAGACTGCTCATCATAGCATCATAGAAGACAAGACTGGAGTTATAAGTAAACTTCGCAATGGTAAAAAGGATGATGGTGAGTAAAAATGTGGCCGGAAGACCGAATACCGATTGTTTTAAAGCGATGCTGTTTACGTACCCCATAAGATACGTACAGCCAAAAACAATCAGCGTGAAAATAATGATCCATTTTTTCTTCTTATTCGTACGGTCAATATAAACGCCGTACAGCGGACTCAGTAAAATCAGAAAAAATGCGGCAATACTTGCAGAATAGGCAATCCAGGTTGAAGCGATCTGCTCCTGTACCGGGTTCGTCCCCAGTTGTTCCGTAACGAACTGCGGGAAAAACAACGTGATGATATTCGCACTGAAAATCGTATTACTGAAATCATAGAGGGCCCAACTCAGGACCGGGACTGAAAGCAGCAGTCTGATATCTCTTTTCATAGAGGCTCCTTTTACACCTTAGTTTCATCTCTTTTATTATAGAGGACTCGGTCGAAAAAGAAAGCTGTTTCTCATGAAACAGCTTGATCATGACTGCAGAATTTCTGCAGTTCATTCAGCATTCCTCTTAAATAATCCGCTTCCGGCAATTCCGGTAGCTCTACTTTATCAAGAGACCGCTGATATTCAATTTGTTTTGCGACATGTGCAAAAGTCAGCATATAGACACTCAGTGTATGGTCATCCAATGGTTGCGGCGACTGCTTTTGCAGACGATTAAGTGCAAAGCTGATCTGTTCGAGAAGTGTGATAACCGCGTAATAGGATTCAACTTGTGCCTTATCAGCAGTCAGTTCGCCTGATGCCTGAGTATAGGTGAGTCTGGTATTGAAGACCTGCTGATTAAGCGGAAACGAACGTCTTCTGACTTCTGTCTCGTGTTCATTTGTGAACAGATCATGGAAGACCACAGCTTCCTGACGTAATAACGAAGCTAACATATGCGGCAGCCGAGCATATGCCGTTACACGTCCAAGGAGGAGGGTGCCGAGTACCGCAATAAGGACACCGATAATGGTATCCGTTATTCTTAACAAAGCAAAATCCTGTGACAGATGTCCTGCTACAATAGCAGACATCATGAGAACCTGAATGGTGATGAAGATCATGGCAAGAGAATAATTGGAAGCCACAAACATTTCTGTAATCCCGCCGGTCACTGCAACAATCAGCAGAATAGTAAGCGGACTGGGACTAAGAGGCAGAATGGCAAGTATGATCAGCAAGCCGATAGACGTACCGATAATACGGGCCCCGGCCCGCTGCATGCTCGACACCGTATGAATACCCAGCATAACAGTATGAGCTGACAATACCACCCAGTAAGGTCGTTCAATATTAAAGAGCAGCGCCATCGTCACAGCTGCCGTGATAATAGCTGCATACTTTAAGGTCATGATAAAAACCATCGATTCCGGTGTCAGGTTCTGTATAAGACATTCTACATAGTTAACATCCCTTGTACGCATCTTATATGACAATTGTTCCGGGGGTGCATTCAAGACTTCTTCTGTGCGAAAGAGTGCAGCTGCAAGGGCTTCGAACTGAGGCTCAACATCCACAGACTTCTTCCAGGAAACAGGTGCTTGATTTTCTATACTTAGACAGAGATATTCGAACATGTCTATAATATCTCCTGGTATTGCCTTGTGACCACGAGAACGAAGCTCCAGTAACTCCGCAAAGATAACCTGCGCCATTTCATGGAGCAGCAATTGTCTTTCATAGTTGACTTTATTCTCTTTCACTAAGCCGATATCTGCACTTCTCAGCGTCTGGCTGCTGGAACTGAAGATCTGCAGGGCCTGCTGATTCGCTTTGCTGAACGGCTCAACATCTGAAAAATGGTGAGCAAGTGTGAACAGCGTGCGGAAATCATTGATGACGGCCTGTTGCTGCACCGTATTTTTGAACAGCAGCGCCTCAATATAGACAACGAGTACAGTCAGGAGCCCGCCAAGCATGACGAGTGCACCTCGGTAAAGCGCTGTTTCAGGATGATACGGCATGAACGAAGCAAGACCAAACGCCACGATAAAAAATGTGGCTGACGGTCCTTTAACACCTAGCGCAGTAAAGATATAGAAAGGTATCACTGCAAAAGCGGTCAGCAGGATGGCATAGAGGAGTGCATGGTGTCCGACCAGTGAACCCAAAATCATGGCCAGCGCTAATGTCGCACTCACCATTAAAGCTGTCTTTATCTTAGATTTGAGCGTGCCACCGAAAAGGTAGATATGAGACAATGCGCCCATCGATACAAGGAGTCCGGTCTGCAGCTGACCGAATAAATAGAAGATAAATAAAGCGATAAACATAAGAAGTCCTTGTCTGATGCCTTTAGGAACATCTATTTTAGCAGCATCAATTGACAGCAGCGACTGATAATAAGCCTTCAAATAAGGTCCACCTTCCCATAAAAAAACCACACAAATCAAATTTGTGAGGTTCTTTATCATTTATATCAAGCATAGTCCTGAAAAACTAAATTTTCAAGTCTGTGGCCTTTATTTCACTGCCTCATAACCGCCTTTTATATTAATGGCTTGTTTATAGCCCAGTCTTTCAAGAATACTCATGGCGATTGCGCTGCGAACACCTGACTGACAGTGAACATAGATTCTGTCATCCTGACTGAACGGAATATCTTCGGCCAGCAGTTTACCGAAGTGAAGATGTTTTGCACCTTCAAAATGGCTGTCATCCCATTCTTTTTGTGTACGAACGTCCAGAATATTGATGCCTTCTTTATCTTTTCGTTTAAAGTCAGCGGATTCAATCTGTTCATAGCCTGGTCCATTCACTTTATTGCCCGGTAAATAACCCGTCACTGCATCAAAGCCGATCAACTTCAGTTCATCTGCTGCCTGTTGAACCACTTCGAAGTTTCCGATTAACTGAAGCGGCTCTTCATAGTTCAGATACCAGCCGGCAAAACTGAGGAACTTCTTATTGTAAGGAACATTGATGCCCTTACTGCCATTCTCCGCAAATACTTCTTTCGGTCGTAAGTCCAGTATAACGGGTGCGGTCAGTTCAGTGACCGGCATAACCGGTTCAGCGGAATAAGGTCTGACGCCGTCACGGTTGATTCTTTTCATCTCCTTGAAATAATACGGAGGCTCAGGCTGCTCGCTGGTCAGTGCCTGAATAAAACTTTCTTCATCCTCATACTGGAATGCCCAGCTGTTCACGCGTTCGTAGCCGAGCGTCGTCACTGGCACTGCGCCTAACGACTTGCCGCATGCGCTGCCTGCGCCGTGCCCCGGCCAGATCTGGATGTAATCCGGTAAGTCAGCCATTTTCTTAAGTGACTGGTACATCTGTTTCGCACCGATTGCGGTAGAATCCTTGACGCCGGCAGCAGTCTCCAGTAAGTCGGGACGACCCACGTCACCTACAAAGATAAAGTCCCCTGTAAACAGACCCATCGGAATATCGGACTGATTATCAGTGAGCAGAAAACTGATGCTTTCAGGCGTATGGCCAGGTGTATGCAACACTTCAAGCTTAACGTTACCCACCTTAATCACATCGCCTTCTACCAGACGTTCTGCTTCAACATCTTTGTACTGCCAGTCTTCGCCGCCTAAACCAGATACATAAGCTTTAGCGCCTAGTCTGTTCACTGCTTCGCGCAGACCTGATGCAAAATCTGCATGGATATGTGTTTCAGTCACATATTTGATCGCAAGGTTCTCACTTTCTGCTGCCTCAATATAGGGCGTCAGGTCGCGGAGAGGATCAATAATGATTGCTTCTCCTGTTTTCTGACAACCGACGATATAAGACATCTGCGCTAACGGACCGTTAAAAAATGATTTAAAATACATATTCTCTCTCCTTCTTAAATAAATAGATTTAGGTTCGCTTTTTCTGTATCGCCGAGGTAAGTAGCTACGCCACCGTATTCTACACCGTCAATCAGTTCTTCTTTAGTGACAGCCATGATATCCATACTCATGGTACACGCGACCATTTTCACGCCCATTGACTGTGCTTTCTCGATCATCGTTTCTAATGAATCCACTTTCTTCTTGTTCATGACGTGGCGAATCATACGGGCACCCATACCACCCATATTCATTTTAGAGATCGGCAGCTTACCTGCGTGTTTTGGCATCATCTGTGCGAAAGCTTTATCCAGTCCTTCTTTCGCCACTTTTATACCCGGTTTCTTAATGACGTTTAATCCCCAGAAGGTGAAGAACATCGTGACTTCTTTACCATAGGACGCTGCACCTGTTGCAATAATGAATGACGCAAGTGCTTTATCGAGGTCTCCACTGAAGACAACCATTGTCGCTCCATTTTTCGTCTCAACGAGCTGGTGTCCTTCAGCGTCATTCATGACATTGACCGGTAAGGCACGCCCTTTTTGGACAACGGCTTTCACTTTGCCGCCTTCTGTCTTATTGCTGATTACCGTATTGCCTGTCGCATTCGCCCACGCATCAATATCTGTACAGAAGCCGAAGTCTGTCACGTGGATTTCAAGCTGTTCCCCTTCCTGCATCTCATCAATATTCTCTTTCACTTTCAGGATCGGACCCGGACACTGCAGGCCGCTCGCCTCAATAAATCTTCTGTTTTCACTCACTGTTTTCACCTCTTCTTTAACTGTTTCTTTCTTGTCAACCACGGGTTTTGGCGCTGTGTGCAGCTGCTTGTATAATTTATAGCCGCCGTCCAGGTTGATAACGTCAAAACCATGATTCTTCAGGATACGGGCTGCATTATAACCGCGCTGACCCACCTGACAGAAGACGGTGACAGGTACATTGCGGTCCAGTTCATTCAGCCGTTCTCTGAGTGAACCGAGTGGTATATTTTTTGCGTTATTAATGGTACCCATGTCATATTCAATCGGTTCACGGACATCAATCAGCTGCTGAGCATCTGATATTTCATCGTGCTGCGCCATCTTCATCTGATCAGTCAGGACATTTTCTGCTATGTAGCCTGCCATATTGACCGGATCCTTCGCTGACGAGAACGGTGGCGCATAAGCGATTTCTATCTTCTGCAGATCAACGACTGACTGTTTAAATGTCATCGCACTAGCGATAAGATCAATCCGTTTATCAACACCTTTACGGCCCACTATCTGTGCACCATAAATTTCACCTTGCGGACTGAAAATGACTTTAATGGTCATCGGTGTCGCACCTGGATAATAAGAGGCATTCGATTGACCAGATACGTGAATGACGTGATATTCCTTATCTAATTGTTTTAATGCTTTTTCATTTAATCCAGTACTTGCCACATTTAAATCAAATACTTTGGCTATGGCAGTACCAATCGGTTTTAGCGGCTCAAACGTTTTACCATTTAAATGGTCTGCCAACAGACGACCTTGGCGGTTCGCTATCCAGGCAAGTGGTATATGTGCTGCCTGACCGCTTATTTGATGTGTCACTTCGCTGACGTCACCGATCGCATAAATATGTGCATCGTTCGTCTGAAATACGTCGTTCGTTTTAATCGCTTTTTTAAGACCAAGTTCAAGACCCGCTTCTTCTGCGAGCGTTGATTCCGGCAGGACACCGATTGCCATAATGACCATATCGGCAGTCAAGGTCTCGTTCGTGCTGGTTGTAACTGTCTGTGAATCAATCCGTGTAATCGACTGTTCCAGTCTCAGATCGACACCTTGCTGGATGAGATGTTCATGAATACCTTGTGCCATATCGAGATCGACACCTGGCATCACCTGATTGCCGAGCTCAAATAAAGAAACTTGAATCCCTAATGCATGCAGGTTCTCTGCCATCTCAAGACCGATAAAGCCGCCGCCGATGACTGATGTGGTCTTAACATTCTTCTCTTCAATATAAGTTTTGATTTGATCCATATCCGGGATATTTCTTAAAGTGAAAACATGTGACTGCTCTTTTCCTTCAACAGGAATCTCAATCGGTTTCACACCTGTTGATAAGATTAGAATATCGTAATCGATGACTTCTTCCTGGCCTGCTGTCTTCACTAATAGCTGCTGCTCTGCTCTATTGATTTTCAATGCTTCCGTCTGAATGCGGACGTCAATATTCATCCGGTCATGCATCAGTTCTGGAGTCTGTATCAATAATTTATTTCTATCTGTAATTTCATCACCGATATAGTAGGGTAAACCGCAATTGGCGAATGAAACATGCGGCCCTCTTTCTATTAAAATGATGTGGTCTTCTTCGTTCAGTCTTCTCAGCCGGGCTGCTACAGATGCACCGCCTGCAACGCCTCCAACAATAACTATACGTCTCATCGTATTTTCCTCCTGTTTTTTAATACCTATGGGGGTATCATAATATGGTTTAAACGATTTGTCAAATACCCCGTACGGTATTTTTTGATTGACATTTATACCTCAGGGGGTATATAGTAATGTCACTGTAAAAAAAGAAAGTAGGGATGATATGAAATACGATAAAAATTCCATTAACCGTTTGAAACGGCTGCAGGGACAGTTGAATGGTGTCCTAAAGATGATGGAAGAAGAAAAAGACTGCAGAGAAGTGGTGACGCAGCTGAGTGCTTCCCGGAGCGGTATTGAAAGACTGATCGGTGTAATTGTCAGTGAGAACTTAGCCGAATGCGTCAAAGAGAATGTCAAAAATAATGAAGATACAGATGAGCTCGTAAAAGAAGCTGTCAATCTGTTGATCAAAAGTAGGTAGAAAATATGAAAACCATCACAGTCAAAAGTTTAGAACAGTTGCTTAAACAGCAGGCAGATATCAAGCTGATTGATGTCCGTGAACGAGATGAGTTCTCAGTAGATGGCATTAAAGAGGCAGAAAATATTCCGTTATCAGAGCTTGAAGCGAGAACGTCCGAGTTCAATCAGACAGATGAATACGTGATCATCTGCCGGTCAGGTAACCGGAGCGGCATGGCCTGTCAGTATTTAGAGGAATCAGGCATTCACACAACGAATGTCCAAGGCGGAATGATTGAATGGAATAGACGATGACACTTTTTATCCTCCTCCTCTTCATCGGAGCCATCGGGGCATTTGTTTCAGGGCTGGTCGGCATTGGCGGCGCTATCATTATCTTTCCGATGCTCCTCTTTATTCCACCGCTCTTTGGTATCGATACCATCACGCCGCATCTTGCAAGCGGTCTGACAGCCGCACAGGTTTTCTTCAGTACACTGAGTGGCAGCATCAGCCAGCGCAGTAATCCAGATGCGAGCCGTCAGTTAATCGTGCCGATGGGAGCAGGGATTCTGCTCGGCAGTATAGGCGGTGCATACAGTGCTTCTCTCTTTGATGAACGTATCATCAATATCGTCTATACAGCCCTCGCTATACTCGCTGTTATCCTCATGTTTGTCAAAGTAAGACCCGAACAGACAAAAACACAGTTCAATTCCGTTTTATTATTCGTCGCAGCTACTTTAATCGGTTTTCTATCGGGCATTGTGGGCGCTGGGGGTGCTTTTATTATCGTGCCCGTCCTGCTCGCTCTATTCCGTGCGCCTTTTAGAAGTGTGGTGGCGAGCAGTATTATAATCGCCTTTATCTCTTCTATCGGGACTTTTCTGATTAAAGCGGCGACGGGAGATGTGGATTTCATACTGATGATACCTCTTGTCATCACAAGCTTGATCATGGCACCAGTCGGTACACGTATCTCTAAAAAAACAAATCAGTCGGTGCTGCGCTATATACTCGCAGCTCTTATAGCAGCTGCTGCTATTAAAATGCTGCTGCAAATTCTATAACAAAAGCGCTCAAGATACTAACTTGAGCGCTTTTTCATCTATCTGTCGATGATGGACTGGAAGCCGCACTGCAAGTCATACGGACCGGAACGTGCGATAACCGAGTCAATTAGCATATTTTGTGGGTGAATCCGGCTATTAAAAATCCTTCTATTTCCAAGGAAATAGAAGGATGATGGATTAATGTCTGATTAAATAGTCAAATGCACTGAGGGCAGCTGTTGCGCCTGCGCCCATAGAGATGATGATTTGCTTGAATGTCTGATCTGTACAGTCACCTGCTGCAAAGATACCTGGCACATTTGTCGCACCGTTGCGGTCAACGATGATCTCGCCACGTTCATTACGCGCAACTGTGTCGCCGACAAATTCAGTGTTCGGTACAAGGCCGATCTGAACGAAGACACCTTCTAAGTCGATTGATTTTTCTTCACCTGTATGGCGTTCCGTATAAGTCAATCTGCTTAGTTTATCTGTACCTGTCAGTTCTTTTGTTGCGGCCTGCGTGATGATTTCAGAGTTCGGCAGTGAAGCCAGACGTTCCTGCAGGACAGCATCTGCACGCAGCGTATCACCGAACTCAAGTAATGTGACGTGCTCTGTAATACCTGCTAAATCAATTGCTGCTTCAACCCCTGAGTTACCACCGCCGACAACTGCGACACGCTTTCCTTCGAAGAGCGGGCCGTCACAGTGCGGACAGTAAGCGACACCTTTGTTTTTGAATTCAGCCTCACCCGGCACATTCATGTTACGCCATTTAGCACCCGTACCGATAATTAAGGTTTTAGAAGACAGTTTCGCACCGTTATCCAGTTCTACTTCAACCATATCGTTGACTTTCTCAATGCTCTTAGCACGGACTGCTGTCATCACATCGATATCATAGTCACGGATATGTTCACCTAGGTTCTGTGATAAAGCAGGACCTGTCGTCTCTTTAACACCGATCAGGTTTTCGATGCCTGCTGTGTCATTGACCTGGCCGCCGATCCGTTCTGCTACCATACCTGTCCGCAGACCTTTACGTGCTGCGTAGATAGCTGCTGCTGCACTTGCAGGACCGCCGCCGATTACCAGTACTTCGTAAGCTTCTTTCGCATTCAGTTCGTCTGCGTCCAGACCACCGCCGACTTGCGCGACAATTTCGTCCACTGTCATGCGTCCGCTGCCAAATTCTTCACCGTTCAGGAAGATGCTTGGCACTGCCATGATATCTTTAGATTCTTCGCGGAAGACTGCACCATCAATCATGGTATGTGTGATATTCGGATTCACGACAGACATCAGATTCAGAGCCTGTACGACATCCGGACATTTGGTACACGTCAGACTGATATATGTTTCAAAGTGAAGCGGCTGGTCTAACTTGGCAATCTGCTCAAGTGTAGACTGCTCTTCTTTCGGCGCGCGGCCGCTGACTTGCAGGAGCGCTAATACAAATGATGTGAACTCATGACCTAAAGGCACACCTGCAAATGTAATTCTTGCTTCTTCATCTGGACGTCCCACTGTAAAGCTAGGCGTCCGTTTCAAGGAAGATTCTTTTAAAGTGATGCGCGATGTCATCTCTGCGACTTCTTTTAGTAAGTCCATCATATCCTGTGATGCTTTATCTTCTCCGGCACTTGCTGTCAGGACCACTTCTCCTTCAAGCAGTTCAAGATACTGTGCCAGCTGCTGTTTCAACGTTTTGTCTAACATCGATATCCCTCCTCAAATAAGTGCCACAACGTTCTAAGAACGTTGTGGCTTTTTTTCTCTCAATAGTGAGAGTCGTCTTAGATTTTACCGACTAAGTCAAGACCAGGCGTTAATGTCTCTGATCCTTCTTTCCATTTAGCCGGACATACTTCACCGTCATGTGTACGCACATATTGAGCAGCTTTGACTTTATCTACAAGTACGCTTGCTTCACGGCCGATGCCGTCGTTGTTGATTTCCATTGTTTGCACTACACCGTCCGGATCGATCAGGAATGTCGCACGTTGAGCCAGACCTTCAGCTTCGTCTAATACATCAAAGTTGCGAGCGATAGTGTGAGATGGGTCACCGATCATTGTATATTCAATTTTAGAGATAGCATCTGAGTGGTCATGCCACGCTTTATGTGTGAAGTGCGTATCACAAGATACAGAGTAAACATTAACCCCTAAATCCTGTAATGCTGCATAGTGATCTTGTAAGTCTTCTAATTCAGTCGGGCAGACAAACGTGAAGTCAGCTGGGTAGAAGCAGACAATACTCCAGTCGCCTTTCATTGACTCGTTAGATACCTCAATGAATTTATCCTCTTTAGGATTATAAGCGTTTGCTGTGAATGGCAAGATTTCTTTGTTGATTAATGACATGAATGAACCCTCCGAATAATGAATAGATTTTAGATTATAATTATTATAATCTAGTACTCCCCTATTGTTACATGATTGCTGTTTGAAGTCAATGAAGAAAGCTTGAATGAAATATGACTTTTTCATCCTATAGATGAACATTTTTACCATCCGTCTGCAACGTGATGATTATCAGTAGAAGGCTTATATTCTCAACGGAAATGTAAGTGATATGAATTCAATATTGAGATGATTTAAAAAATTTAAGTCATACCAAAAATACATTGAACTTTTTTCACAATCAAACTATAATGAAAGCGAGATAAATGTGAATTATTTCACAATTAAAAGGAGCGTTCTTTATGGACCAAACAGTAAACCGCATTTCTGCAAAAGATTTTATCAACAAAGTGTTAGCCGGGGTTGCGCTCGGTATAGTCGTCGGTTTAATTCCGAATGCTATTCTCGGTGAGTTATTCAAAGCATTGACGCCTTATCATCCTATTTTCGCCACGTTAAACAGCGTGGTAGTCGGTATCCAGTTCACCGTACCAGTCCTCGTGGGTGTATTAATCGGCATGCAGTTCAAACTTAATCCGATTCAGACAGTGATTGTCGGTACAGCCGCATTCGTAGGTAGTGGTGCTGCTATCTTCAAAGAGAATGCATGGGTCTTAACAGGTATCGGAGACTTGATTAACACGATGATCACCGCTTCTATCGCCGTCTTATTGATTCTCTGGATCAAAGACCGCTTAGGCAGCCTGACTATTATCCTCCTGCCGATTATAGCGGGTGGTATTGCAGGGTTTATCGGGATCATTCTATTACCTTACGTCAAACTCATCACATCAAGCCTCGGCCAGCTGATCAACAGCTTCACTACTTTACAACCGATCGTTATGTGTCTTCTGATTGCGATTTCATTCAGTATACTGATTGTTTCACCTATTTCAACGGTGGCCATCTCTATGGCGATCGGTATCTCCGGGCTTGCCTCTGGTGCCGCGAATTTAGGGGTCGCTGCCGCTGCCTGTATGCTGGTCGTCGGTACTATGCCCGTCAATAAAGCGGGCGTCCCTATCGCTGTCTTTCTGGGTGCCATGAAAATGATGATGCCAAACCTTCTCAAATATCCGATCATTGCTTTGCCGATTGCACTGACAGCCGCCGTTACAGGAGTGGCCGGTAGTCTGATGGGTATCCAAGGAACTAAAGAATCAGCAGGTTTCGGCTTTTCTGGTCTCGTCGGACCCATCAATGCTTTTAAATTCATGGAAGGCAATGCCATGATGAATCTGTTGCTGCTGATTCTGGTCTATTTTGTCATTCCATTTGTATCAGCATTCATCTTCCATTACTTATTCACCAAAGTATTTAAACTGTATGATCCAGACGTATTCAAATTCCAGACTGAAAGTGAGGATAAATAAATGACTAAAATAATGATGTTCGGTGCCCGCGAAGACGAAAGACCTGCCGCTTTGAACTGGGCGGAGAAAAACAACGTGGCGCTCACTATCTCCTCTGAAATTCTGACACCTGAGACAATCGATTTGCTTAAAGGTTATGATGGTGTGACGACACAGCAGACCGGAAAACTGGCACCCGAAATTTATGAGCGTTTAGCAGCTATCGGTATCAAACAGATTGCACAGCGCAGTGCCGGTTATGATATGTATGATTTGGAAGCGGCCAGAGCCCATCACATCATTATCTCAAATGTACCAAGCTATTCACCGAACTCTATTGCAGAATATGCCGTCACTATGGCTCTCAATCTCATCCGTAAAACCACGCTCATCGATGAGCATGTCAGACGTCATGATTTCAGATGGCAGCCTGCTATCATGTCTAAAGAAATCAAAAGTCTGACCGTCGCAATCATCGGTACAGGACGTATCGGTCAGATCACCGGAAAGATATTTAAAGGTTTTGACTCGACTGTAGTCGGCTACGATCTCTATCCGAATGACCAAGCGAGAGAATGGATTGATTACAAAGATTCTATAGAAGAAGCAGTTAAAGAAGCGGACATCGTCTCCCTGCATATGCCAGCAACAAGTGACAATCACCACCTCTTCAATAAAGAGATGTTCGCTCAATTTAAAAAGGGTGCCATCCTCATCAATGCAGCACGTGGCAGTGTGGTTGATACCGCCGCTCTCATTGAAGCCACTGATAATGGTCAGCTGGCTGCTGCTGCACTTGATACGTATGAGTTTGAAAGCAGCTATTTCCCCAAAGACTTCAGCGGTCAGGAGATTACAGACAAAGATCTGCTGCGTCTGATTGAACACGACAAAATTATTATGACACCTCATATCGCCTTCTATACAGATGTCGCCGTAAAAAATCTGGTCGAGGGCGGCTTGAACGCAGCACTCGAGGTCATTCAGACAGGTACTTGCCAGACAAGACTCAACTAAAAATACGCCCGCCTATTTAAAGGCGGGCGTATTCTACTTCTCCAAGTAATAATGCACAATATGCTCGAGCATGACCGGCAGCTCTTCGAAAGCACTTTGTCTGTTCAGTCTTTCTGTTACCTTATGGGCATCCTTACCAATCGGTCCGCAGTTAAAGACAGGTGCCTGAATAGCATGGATTTCCTCAAATGGAATGTGATAGGTCCGGTTAAAGGTCGGCGTGTTATCCGCATAGACTTTTCCGCTGCCGGCGCTATCACTTAAACAGTAGCTCAAGTCACTGATACCATTGAAATAATGCAGACGTTTACTCTCACGGCCATAACTTGCGGCTGCATTTCTGACCTGCTCAATCAAATCTTCAATTTCCGCATGATAGGATGCATTGACCGCCGGATAATAAGGCGGTACAAAGAATGTGATCATCGCAGGACCGATTGCTTTACAGTTCTTCATCAACTCGTCTACGACATGAATGTTCTGCAGATACAGTGCCGGTTCTTCTATTGCTTGATTGATGATATGTTCCACTTTTTCCCGGCCGAGCTGCTCAGTTGCCTGCTGCAGAAGTTCTTCGTAAGTCAGCACTTTTATATCGAGCGTTCTCTCCACTTGTTCAAGTTCAAAGATCTGCTGATAAGCTTGTTCACATTTCACTTTTGCTTCCTTGACAATAGTATTGAACTGGCTGAAGACCTCTGCTGCGGTTTGTTTAAATGAAAAGACATTATATAGTGCGACAGAACGGAACGGCGTCTGTACATCATAATAATCTTTTAAATCTTTATTCATCAGCGCAACAGGCAGAGGTGTCGCTTCGTCTTCAAAAGTCTCCTTGAAATGACGGTTATATTCCATGAGCTGATTGACGAAGTTCAGCATGAAATTGGAACTGATTCCGTTCATCGGTGTGCCGACATGCGTTTCCTCACCATAACAAAGAACAGCCGGCATCAGTTTGCCGATAGAGCCAGAATAAACATAATGGGCATTATCCGATGCTTGCTGCTGGAAAGTCGGTTCACTGTTCAGATACAGGACAATATCCAGCTTTTCTTGCTGGACAATATCATACAGTTTCATCATCGCTGTACGCATACCGAGTGAATTCACTTCTTCATCAGGCACCGTCATGAGCAGCAGATTGATATCCCATTCCTCAAGAATCGCTTTTTCGATTAATGACAGATGAAGCATAAGACCCGGCTTCATGTCCATCGAACCACGTCCAAAGAGATATTCTCCGCTTGCCAGATCTTCTTTTGCTGTCGCATTCAAATAGGCATCGTCTTCTTTGAATAACGTTGTAATTGCATCCATATCAAATGCTGCCTGGGCATAATCACCGAAGTCATCGATGCCCACTGTATCGTAATGACTGATCAGTACGATGGTTTTTTTGGAGCTACTTTTGTAATGTGCCATCAGCGTATGCCGACCATCCCCAGTCGGCGCTAGGATTACCTGTTCTTTCCGCTCCTTAAAGTAAGGTAAATCCATAAGCATCTGCTGAATAAAGAACGGAAACTGCTTCTCTCCTTCTGACAGTGTCACACTATCAAATTGAACAATCTGCTTCAGAAGAGCTGCACGTGCTTCTGCGTTTTGCCATAAACTCATCATGTCTATCCCCTTTCATATAGTTCTATCATAAGCCCTGGCTCCTAAAAGATAAAGTACACATTTACTGTCATCATCTGACTATCAATCTGCATCATGATAGCGCTATCTTCATAAAAATACTGCACGCCTTATCCTGTCATTCAGGATAAGGCGCAGGCACATTCTATCTTACATCTTCAAGTCCAGTAATAGGCAAGGTAGCTGCCAAAAGAAACGCAGCGACAACTACCGCTGTCATCAGAATAATAAAGACTACATCATAAAAACTGAATGGCACGCGGTAATAGTAAGTTCGAGGACCATCCTTAAAACCCTTTTTCTCCATGGCAACAGCCAGCCGGTGTGCTTTACGTATATTCTGACTCATCAGCGGAATCAACAGATGCTTTAAACGTCTGACACCTCTGTACTGACCCGGATCTATCATCTGATAACGCATCTTCAGCGAATTTCTGAGCTGAAAGAAGGACTCTATCATCAACGGAACCATTCGTATCGCTGCCATAAAAGCATAGGCATACTTCGGTCTGACTTTTAAATGCTGCATCAGGCTATAGAAAATCATGACAATCTGAGTAGTAAAGGCAATCGTCAGCCCGAGACAGCTCACAGTAAGGGTCCTGAGCGACAGATGAAGACCTCTGAAGAGACTCTCTGTCGTAATATGAATCATCCCCCATTTAAAAAGTGTCCCGAGCCCGTCGCCATAGAAAATCATAAAAAGAGAAGAAGTGAGACTGAAGAGTGCGATAACTGAGAAAATGGCCAATACAAGCTTTAAGCGTGTTCCAGAAAAAAGCAGCATGAAAATGAACATCAATAATGTCATATAAAGCATGACATCAAAACGGTGGATGAAGATGACCAGAAAGAAGAGCAAGACACCCGCTGCCATCTTCGTCAGGATATTCACATGGTCCATTACCGTCATCCGTGTCTTAAACTGTTCATACATAGGGTGCACCCACTTCTTTCAGCTGATTCTCTGCAATATGGAAACGTCTTGTCGGATAACGTGACACGATATGCGGATCATGTGTCACCATCATCACGGTCTGACCTTTCTCCACCCGCTCCCGGAAAAGTGTCAGCAGCTGGAAGGTATTATGACTATCCAGGCCAAATGTCGGTTCATCGAGCAGAATCATATCTGCCGGGGAACTAAGCGCTGTCGCGACACTCAGCCGTCTTTTCTGGCCCATCGACAGTTCAAAAGGATGCTGATGACTGACATGCTCGAGCTGCAAAAGCTCAAGCATCTGTATCGTTTTATCTTGTGCCGTTTCCTTATTCTGATGATAGTAGTTGACGTAGACTTCATCATAGACGCTGTTCTCGATGAACTGGAGTTCCGGATTCTGATAGACCAGATACAGATGGGCGGCAGCATCGCGGACAGTTCGGAGTCTTTTATCCTGATAACACATCACACCATCATAAGGAATCATCTGCATCATCGCTTCAAGAAGTGTGGTCTTCCCTGTGCCATTCTGGCCGGTGATGACAATCCATTCCCCTAAACCGATCTGCAGCTCCTCGACTGCGTACAACGTTTTTTTAGCGCGTTTAATCATACCGTTCTGGTAGCTAAATACTGGTTCAACCGCTTCTTTACTCTGCAAAGAAGCAGGCGCGTACTGCCAGGCATTCGGATGCCATATACCATATGCCGATAAAAGTGATTCGTAATGCTCTAATATATAGGAAGGCGTACCGTCCTGGACAATCTCACCTTTTTCATTCATCACTATTACCCGGTCAACATGCCGCCAGATATGCTCGACTTTATGTTCAACAATCACTACTGTCTGGTCATGCCAAAGAGCAATCAAGAGAGACCAAAGCTGTTCTGTCGCCTGAGTATCCAGCATGGCAGAAGGTTCATCTAAAAAGAGGGTATCAGCCTGCTGAAGTAAAGTACCTGCGATTGCCATTTTCTGCTTCATGCCACCACTCAGCTGATGGATGAACTGACTTTTATCGACATCCAGATTCACTTCTCGAAGAACGCGTTCAATGCGCTGGTCCATTTCACCTCGCGGCACTTGTCTGTTTTCCAGAATAAATGCCAGCTCCTCATAGACTTTCGGCATACAGAACTGACTATCAGGATCCTGAAAAATCACAGCAGCATGCGGATCAATCAGCCGTTCCTCGTACTTCAGAGGCAGCTCGATCAACTCAGGTACAATACCTGCCAGTACGTTGAGGAGCGTGCTCTTCCCGCAGCCGGAAGGTCCTAATAACAGCACCTTTTCCTTTTCTTTGATATCAATCGATAACCCGTCAAATATCTTATCCTTAGCCCCAGGATATTTCAGCCGCAGATCTGTTACCTTAAGTTTAGAGTGCGTCATAATCTTCCTGTGATGCAGAGCGGAATAGACGGGTTACACCGGTCTGATCAAGTGCCTTGACGAGTATATAAGGGAGAATGCCCGCCAGCACTGCCCCGCTGAGCAGCCGGAAGACGATGAAAAGAATCAGATTCCACGTTGCGACTTCGCTCATATAACCATAGAAATAGTCAATCGGCAAACTGATGAAGGCCGCGGCAAGTCCTGCTAATATACATACCATGACACTACGGGAACGATATCTGAAAGCCATGAAAACCAGTTCACATGCCAGACCTTGCAATAAGGCAAAGACAAATGTCGGAATATCAAACTTCCCCATCACGATCGTTTCACCGGCACCTGCTGCAAATTCTGCCAGTAAAGCAATACCGAATTTGGGTACAATCAAGTAAGCCACGACAGCTGCTGCGAACCACATGCCATAAGTCAGCTGTTCAATATGCAGCCCGAACGGCTTAATGGCTTCATAAGGCAGCCACCATAAATTGTAGATGAAACCAAAAATGACTGCTACGAGCACTGTCACTAAAATATCTGATAACGTCAGACCTTTTCTCATTTCTATCTCCTCCTCAACAAAAAACACGCAACCATCACAAGATGATTGCGCGTCAAAAAAGACATAGAAAATAAAATCTACACACTTTCCTCCGCTAGCATCAACTAGATCAGGTTCAAAGGGTTCGAGGTTACCTCGTCTCAGTTACAATAACACCCCTAGTGTTTCTGTTATGTATTTGTATTTAAACTGTATACCTGTCCGTCCTTAAAGTCAATCATATTTCCGGAGAAATAAAAAAGCGATACCGAAGTATCGCTCATTCATATTAATCACGGTAGATGGCTCTTTCTTGTGTACCGCGTGCTTTATCCTTTTTATCATAGCCCAGCAGGAAGTATGCTGCTGTGACAACAGCAAGGAATACAAAGCCGATGATCACTGAAACACGTGTATCTGGATTGATCAGCATAAAGATCAGAACAAGGACTAAGAATCCAATTGTCAGCCAGTTTGTAACAGGGGCACCTGGCATCTTGAACGGATGATTCTCAATCAGTTCCGGATGTTTCTTTCTGAACTGCATATGGCTGATCAGAATCATGAACCATGGCACCATACCCGGCAGGATAGATGCACTGTAAACATAGACGAAGATTTTATCAGCGCCTGGAATAACAACGTTCAAGATAACACCTAAGAAAATACCGATAGAGATTGCCAGTACTGCATAGAATGGCACACCTGTTTTTAATACTTTACCGAAGATAGCTGGCATTTTTCCTTCTTGAGCCAGTGTATAAACCATACGGCTAGAACTGAAGATACCTGCGTTACAGCCAGACATTGCCGCCGTAATTACGACGAAGTTAATCAGTCCAGCTGCAACCGTAATACCGATTTTAGCGAATGTCGCAACAAACGGGCTGCCGATCGTACCTAACTCGTCCCATGGATAAACAGTAACGATAACAAAGATTGCACCGATATAGAAAATCAGGATACGCCATACAATGTTGTTAACCGCTTTTTGAATATTTTTCTGAGGATCTTTTGTCTCACCCGCAGTAATACCGATCAACTCAACACCTTGATAAGCCCCCACAACGATAGACAGAGCAAATAAGAAACCTGTCAATCCGTTCGGGAAGAAGCCACCATGTTCCGTTAAGTTACCGAAACCGATAGGGTTTCCACCATTCCCGAAACCGAATAAGATTACACCGAAGCCGGCAATAATCATCAGAATGATCGTGACAACTTTAATCATAGCGAACCAGAATTCGAATTCACCGAATGCTTTAACAGATGCCAGGTTCGCAACAGCGAGTGTGACAACTACAATCAGACCAGGAAGCCAAGTCGGTAAGTCCGGCCACCAGTACTGCATATACTGACCGACCGCAATGACTTCACTCATCCCGACGACTACCCACTGGAATATGTTACTCCAGGCCGTTGCATAACCCGCTGCCGGATGAATGTAATCATTGGCATACTGAGCAAATGAACCCGTTGTAGGATATAAGTAAACCATTTCCCCCATTGCGCGCATGATGAAGAATAAGAAAATACCTGCTACTAAATACGCAAAGAGTGCAGATGGTCCGGCCCAGTTAATAACGCTGGAAGCCCCCATAAATAATCCCACACCAATCGTTCCGCCGAGTGCAATCATCTGGACTTGACGTGAGCTCAGTCCTCTGTGTAATTGATTGTCTTCCATTAACTTTTACCTCTTTCCTTTATATAAGAAATATATTTTCTCTGTTATTATACAGTAATTTCACAAGTTGTAAATCACAAATTCATCGCTTTTAAGTAATAAAGTAAACTATTTCTGAATATTCTTCAGACTTGTAAAACCTTGCTATAATAGCATTTATAGATTATGTTATATACATATAAATAGAAAGACAGACCTTAATATCAATCATCATAAAGGAATAAGTACAAAATTTCACAAAGAGAACATAAGATTGTGAACACTATATTTCCATTATTATATAACAGAAAAATATAAAAAAACCGGAAGCATGGTTGCTTCCGGTTAATCTATCTATAGGACACGTCTGATCAGCGTTTTAAGCGGTGGCATTTTTTCAAGTTTACCTTCTTCAAGCAGTGAACGGATCTCAAACTTAGCATAGCCTAACATTTCATCAAAGACGATCTGGCCTGGCAGCGGGGCCGCATCCTGATCGACATATACGTTAACAATGACAGGTTTATTGGCTGCTTTTGCTTGTTGCATAGCCGGGGCAAGTTCTTCCGGTTTCGTGACATTGATCCCTATACCGCCGCAGCTTTCTGCAAATTTAGCATAATCAATATCTGCTAAATTGATGGCATATTCCAGTTCTCCGGCTGCCTGCTGTTCATATTTGATAAATGATAACTGCTGGTTATTCATGACCACTACAATCATCGGCAAGTTGTAGTAGACTGCAGTCACAAAGTCCTGCATCACCATTGAGAAGCCGCCATCACCGGCAATGGCAATGGCCTGACGCTCCGGAAAGGCAATCTTAGAGGCAATCGCACCTGGTAAGCCGCAGCCCATTGTGCCCAGCCAGGCAGATGTAATGAATTTATTCTGATGATCCAGTCTTAAATATCTTGTACTCCAGACTGTTGAAGTACCCACATCAATTGAGAACGTCGCATCTGGTTCAGCTATTTTCTCGATTTCTGTCATCACACGTTCCGGACGGATAGGGGTAGAGTCTTTCATACGGTCTTCTTCCAGCCACTTGTTCCAGTTCACCATATTTTCCTGACATGCCTCCAGGAACGGACGACGACTTACTGTATCACATGCCTGCGTCAACTCTGGCAGAATATCTTTAGCCTGACCTATCAGCGGAACATCCACATCATAACGTTTACCGATATTTTTCAAGTTAATATCAAGTTGAATACAGGGCACATGACCATCTGGCAGATAATTGACATACGGATAGTTCGTACCTAATAAGATAAGTAAATCCGCTTCTTTCATCGCTTCAAAAGCAGGTTTCGTACCGATCTTACCGATATTACCCAGTGACTGTGGATGCGTATCCGGAATAATGCCTTTACCCGGAAGTGTAATCATGGCAGGCGCTTTAATATGTTCAATGAAATGAATCACTTCATCCTTCGCATCTTTCGTGCCGACACCCGCAAGAACAACCGGGTTTTTACTGTTACGAATCAATTCCGCTGCTGCTGCGATTTTATCAGCCGGCGCCGTGAAGTGGGGTCTGATATATTCATATTTCTTATCAAGCGTATTATCCTCAATCTCCGTCTTAAGAATATCTCCCGGGATAGTCAATACTGCAACGCCTGATTCATCGTATGCTGTTTTAATCGCTTCATTGACGGTATCAAAGATGCGATTTGGGTCTGTTACAATCTGGTTGAATACTGCTACACCTTGAAACATAGTAGAGATATCTACTTCCTGGAAATAGCCTGTACCGATTTGATCTGTATTTGTATGCCCGCATAAGACAAGTGTCGGCACATTGTCCATTTTAGCATCATACATACCGTTCAGTAAGTGGACAGCACCTGGTCCGCCGATGCCTAAAGAAACAGCAATTTTACCTGTTAATTTTGTATAACTTGCCGCTGCAAGTGTCGCTACTTCTTCGTGTCTGACATTATAGAACTTGATGCTGTCTTCTTCGTGCTTAAGTGCATCTACCACTGAATCAATTGAGTCCCCTGGAATACCATAGACGTGGTCGATGCCCCAGTTTTTCAGTGCTTTGACCAATGCAAGATTTGCTTTAATTTTACCCATGATGATGCCTCCCTTAATTCTATACCTCTGTTATCTACCCGCCTTCTTTTTAATTTAATCACTTATCATGAGGCTCCTATCGCTAAAGAGGGTATAAGATTAACAAAAGGGGGGGTAATACATGAAAAAAATATTATTGACTGGTGGGACCGGGCTTGTAGGCTCTCGTTTGATTGAATCAGCTGACTATGAATTTTATATCCTGACCCGCTCAGATAAAGAAGATTCGAGAAATGTTAGATATATCAACTGGACTAATGACGATTATTTATCAAGCATTCCTGAAGTGGACCTGATCATCAATCTCGCTGGCGCAAGTCTTAGCAAACGCTGGACACAGGCGCATAAAGAGGCGATTGTTGACAGCCGAGTAGAATCGACAAAGAAGTTGGGAGCTATTATTGAACGGCAACAGAAGAAACCATTTCTGATTTCTGCAAGTGCGGTAGGCTATTACCCACCTGCCAAACATCTCACTTATACAGAAGCCCATTATTTCGAAGCATTTGATTTTCTCTCTAAAACCGTTCATTTATGGGAACAGGCAGCTGCTCAACTGGATGTACCGACTGCTTACTGCAGATTCGGGGTCATCTTCTCAAATCAAGGCGGCGCGCTCCCTTTAATGGTGAAACCGTATCAGCTCTATCTCGGTGGCAATATCGGTGATGGACAGCAAGTCTATTCATGGATTCATATAGACGATCTCATTCGGGCTCTTCTATTTATCTATGACCAGCAACTGACAGGTGTCTATAACTGTACGGCACCACAACCTGCCACACAGGAGGAGGTCGGGAAAGCAATCGCTGAAGTCCTCCATAAACCTCACCTCATACCTGTACCTGAGACGATGCTGAAGACGTTACTGGGTGAACAAGCGGTAATGGTCACGGAGGGTCAGCGTGTCCTACCGGATAAACTCACTGCAGCAGGCTTCAGGTTTAACTATCCAACTATTAAAGAAGCGATCACAAATCTATATGGCTGATCAAAAAGAAGAGAAAAAAGCAGTCGAAAAACGCTGGCGTGAGGAAAAATATAAAGTGATGTACCACAGTCAGCTTCACTACAACGAGATCAGACGCCTGATGAAAGAACAGCTGACGGATATCGATATCCTGAATGAACAGATCCGTGAGGCCTATAGGCTCAAGCCTACGCGCGGTTCTATGCTCAACACATATCAGCATCTATGGGGTTACTTCAAGAAAAAAGCGACAGCAGAAGAAAAAGAGGCCTTTCTGCTGTTACTGGAGCAAGTACCTGAAACAAATGACCTTATCAACCAGCTGCTTTATCAACTTGCGCATAAATATAAGGTTAAATATCTTCAAGAAAGCAGTATATTAAGTGAAAAAAACTGACGTTCAGACGTCAGTTTTTTTGGGTTGAAAGCCGCAGCGCGGACTGATGGTATCATTCAACCATTTGTCATGAAGAAGGCTCTGATAGGCTTCATACACTCCTTCGCCTTCCAGCTTTGTCTCCCCGTATACATAATAAGGGGGCAACGGATCGTGTGAAAATGCTTCCTGATTCGCGTATATGATATCTGCCAGCGTCTCCAGGTCTTCTTTAAAGGCCGCAGAACGTTTACCCCCTCGCCGCTGATGTTCCCGGTCCATTTCTACAAGCATGTGATAGAGATCCATGATATAAGGTTTTCCGTTATTATACGCCTGCTTGACGATAGGATGATGTAAATAACGCGTATTCCCTTCTATAATCTTCAATTCGGCCAGGCAGACACGAATAATCTGGTATAATTCGAGCACTTGTTTAGACAACCTTCTGTTATCCAAGTACTGCGCACTGACTTTATGATCAGCAGCTACTCTGAATATCTGCATATAACTCCTTCTTTATTATCAGTTTTAAATAGACGTACGTTAAAAATAATTTGCGAATTGTGTGTTGACGTTTACAGCGGTTATATCTATAATTATAAATCGTAACTATTACGTTTTATAGGAGGCACCATGAACTATTTTACTAAAGGACTCAGCATCGCATCTTTGACACTCATTTTAGCAGCATGTGGGACTCAGCAGGATTCAGTGAAAAAACATGCAGAAAAAGCCACTACTGAAATGAAGTCAGAAGAACATGCCCATCATCACGACCACGATCACCACCATCATATGTCAGCTGCCGACAAAAAGATCTATGAAGGTTACTTCAAAGACAACCAGGTGAAAGATCGTCAACTGACAGACTGGGAAGGTGACTGGCAATCAGTGTATCCTTATCTTCAGGACGGCACATTAGACCCCGTATTCGAACATAAAGCAGAAGAAAAAGACGAGATGACAGCAGCTGAATATAAGAAATACTATACCACCGGCTACCAGACTGATGTGTCACGCATCACTATCGGTGAAGACACGATTGACTTCTATAAAGGCAAGCACAAGATTTCCGGTAAATATCATTATGACGGCAAAGAGATTCTGACTTATAAAAAAGGAAATCGTGGAGTCCGCTTCATCTTCAAGAAAGTATCCGGCGATAAAGAAGCACCCGAGTATGTTCAATTCAGCGACCATAATATCGCACCGAAACTCGCTGAACATTTCCATATTTATATGGGGAATGACCGCGCGCAACTACTCAAAGAAATGGATCACTGGCCGACTTATTACTTCAGTGATATGTCAGGCAAAGACATCGCTCATGAGATGATGGCTCATTAATAGTGAAGGAGATATTCTGATGAATATCTCCTTTTATGCATGAGAAATTTTACCTGGCCGTACGGAACGATACCAGCCCAGGCACATGATAAAGATAAGGATGAGTTCGATCACATCACCGCCGTAATACATCACTACAGCACCGGCCTGGGCCTGCAGCACCTCTACACCAGCGGGTGGATATGGATAAAAGGACTTAGAGAGTATCTGATGCAGTGCAACAGAAACCATCATGACAACAGCCCGGAACTTAAAAGAATAAGGGTGTCTCACCGGGTCCAGTTCGAGCATCACCGCGGTGAATAAATAGCCTGCAGCGAAAATATGGAAATGAATCGCATAATACAGCCATGTATTATGATGCATCATCATAAACAAGTCAGTCCGGTAAAGCAGCCACAGCCCACCCGTATTGAGGATGGTCGCAGTGACCGGATGAGCAATGAACCGTATATAAGGACTAGCCATGAAACGGGAGAAGCGCCGGGCACTCTTAACAGGGAGTGTCCCTAAAAGTAATCTTAAAGGCATCGCAAGGACTAGAAGAAGCGGTGCAAGCATCCCCAGTAGAAGATGCCCGTACATGTGATAGACGAATTGATGATGCATCTCTTCTGCGAATGGCCCTACCATGACTATAACTGCACTGATCATGCCCGCTATCCACAGTACGGAACGATAGACAGGCCACTTTTTTCTGTAAGCTGCATACAAGTAGCCTGCGCTCATCACCAGTGCACAGAAGATGATAATCGCATCTACCGGGTTCCCTGAATGATGTGCGTGCATTACTTCATCATCTCTCTTTTACGTGACATGAAGAAGCCGATGACAATCATACATACGGCGACAACCAGCCAGATAATATCGTAAGTGAGGACATTGTCCACATAACGAATCTGATGCATGCGAAGCACTTTATGATTGATGATGCCATCATAAAACTGAAAAGAACCCATTCCCATCAATGTGCGTCCTATCCAGAACACCCAGTCCGTCTGATACTTCCTTCTCGCATCAGCCAGTAAAAATAGACCGAAAATAATAAAGAAGCCACACATCGAATTGAGGATCCCATCCGATAAGAGTCCAATCTTTTTCGTCATCTGATCATAGAAATGATGCCACTGAAGAAACTGGTGAAAGACAATTTCATCTATAAATCCAGCTAAACCGATGCCGAAAATAAAGCCGGACCATTTGTGTTCTTTTGCATAAGTTCCCATAGATTGCCTCCTTTTTCTATACTTATACCCAAGCTGCATATAGAAACACAAAAAAGAGACAACAATATTGAACATCACCCCGTCAAGTAGACACGTAAAAAAATAAAATCAGTTACTCGGCTGCGCTTGAATAAGCGCAGCCATTTTTAATGAAATTCTTTCTTTATTAAAAAATTTGATGTACTTAGTGAGTTC
>NZ_SCWF01000006.1 GCF_004359575.1 Macrococcus bovicus
CGTCCGCCGCTGACTTCAGAGGTGCAAGCACCTCGTCTGTCCGCTCGACTTGCATGTATTAGGCACGCCGCCAGCGTTCATCCTGAGCCAGGATCAAACTCTCCATAAAAGTGTTTGATAAAGCTCTCTGATTGGTTAAGCCAATCACTCTTTAACATTGTACAAACTCGGCTACGCGAGTTTGCAAATGCGACTAGCGATTAAAATCGCAGTCTTATTTGGAATTAACGTTGACATATTGTCATTCAGTTTTCAATGTTCATTTGGTGTTACAAGATTAAATTATAACAGCTTAGCTTGTGCTTTGCAAGACTTTTATTCAAGAAGTTTTACACTTCGTATCAGTCATTTAAAGTTAAGTTGCTGTCTCTTTCAAGCTTGCATTAAAAATTTTACTCGAATGAATTGCTAGTTTCAAGTATCTTTTTTACACTTTCGAAAATTCATTTTTCAATGTTTTTCTGAGGTGCCTGTCGTTTTCAGCGACTTTTATATCTTAGCAAGCTTCTGCCGGAGCGTCAATACTTTTCTTCATTTTTTTCAAAAATTCTTCTGACAGGTTATGAACGAGTTTTATGCTATACTTTCTTCAGTATTCAAATAAGGAGTGTTGCTATGAAATGGAACAAGAAGCCGACGAGTAAAATCAACCGCATCCGCTCCTGGGCGCTCGGTCTGATCTTCGCTGCAATGATTGTCATGTATTTAGGGGTTGTCCTTCTATATATGGCACACAGTAAAGTACTCTTTGCCATCTTCCTGCTGCTCGGGACACTTGCTTTCCTGCTCAGTTTTATTGTCTACTTCTGGATTGGCATGCTTTCGATGCGTGCCGTGACTGTGCTCTGTCCTAACTGCAATCATTATACGAAGATGCTGGGACGTGCTGATATCTGCGCGAACTGCAATGAGCCTCTTACTTTAGATCCGTCACTTGAAGGTAAGGCTTTTAGTGAGGACTATAACAATAAGCGCAAAAGTGCAGCAATGGAAAAAAAGGAAGAACGCTGAATCAGCGTTCTTCCTTTTTTGCGCATTCCGGACAGATACCGTATATCTCCATACGATGATGGGTGATCTGATGGCCTGATAGATGCTGGGCAATCTGTTCCACTTCATCCAGACGGGGATACTGGAAATCAGTGATCTTACCGCAGCTCGTGCAGATGACATGATAATGATTGGCTGTCTCAAAGTCATAGCGGCTAGCTGCATCACCATAAGTCAGTTCAGTGACCAGTCCACATTCCTTGAAGACTTTAAGGTTATTATAGATGGTAGCTACACTCATGCTGTCAAACTTAGGGCTGAGGGCCTTATAGATCTCATCCGCAGTAGGATGCGTATCCGCTTCTATCAGATAGGCGAGTACGGCTTGTCTTTGCGGTGTAATTCTGACACCCTGACCTCTTAACTGCTGCACCGCTTCCTGAAGCTTGATTTCAACTGAATGTTGTTCGACCGCCATACTCTCACCTTCTTCCCTGTTTTTATTTACTTATCATACAACTTAATCACTAAAACTTCAATATTGCTTACTCGGCGAATAAGACTTCCAGCTGATTTTTCACTTTCACATCGTCTATCCGTTTTTCTATCGTTAAATCAGGACCGATGAGTAAGGTTGTGCGCACGATGCCCATCGATTCTTTGCCGAATACTTTCTTCTGCCGGTAGATACCCAGTTCTTTTGCCAGCTGATAATCTTCATCCACCAGCAAGTCAAAACCGATATGATGCTTATTGATAAAGTTCTGGTGTTTCTTCATGGAATCGCCGTTGACACCTAGAACCTGTATGTTTTTTGCACGCAGTTCCGTCAGATGCCCGGTAAAATCAATGGCCTGTGTCGTGCATGTCGGCGTATTATCACGCGGATAGAAGTAGAGAATCGTTCTCTGACCTCTCAGATTTTGTTCGGTGATGGCCTCACCGTTCTGGTTGACCATATTGAATGCCGGTATTTTCAAATCAATTCCTCCTGCTCATCATTCTTTTATAATTATGATACGATAGGGACGAAAAAAATTTAAATAAAAGAGGTTATAGCTATGAATTTCTCAGAATCTGAACGTATACAACAAGAGGCGAACGAGTATATTTTAGGGGGCGTCAATTCCCCTTCACGCTCTTATAAGGCAGTAGGCGGCGGTGCACCTGTCGTGATGGAACGTGCAGAGGGCGCTTATTTCTATGATGTCGACGGCAACCGTTATATCGATTACCTGGCCGCGTACGGTCCGATCATCGCCGGTCACGCTCATCCTCATATTACGGCAGCCATCAAGCAGGCAGCTGAGACTGGTGTCCTCTACGGTACACCGACGAAGCACGAAGTGACGTTCGCCAAGATGCTGCGCGAGGCGATTCCTTCTTTAGAGAAGATCCGCTTCGTCAATTCTGGTACTGAAGCTGTGATGACCACTATCCGGGTCGCGCGTGCTTTTACGAAACGTGACAAAATCATCAAGTTTGCGGGCTGCTACCACGGCCATTCTGATTTAGTCCTTGTCGCTGCCGGCAGCGGTCCCAGCCAGTTAGGGACACCGGATTCTGCCGGCGTGCCGCAAAGTGTCGCGCAGGAAGTCATCACGGTGCCTTTCAACGATATTGATTCGTTCAAGGAGGCGATTCATCATTTCAGCGATCAGATTGCAGCGGTACTGGTTGAGCCTATCGTCGGCAACTTCGGCATCGTCGAACCCGCTGAAGGTTTCCTGCAGGCCGTCAATGATATCGCCCATGCAAATGGCACGCTGGTCATTTATGATGAAGTCATCACAGCATTCCGTTTCTGTTACGGCGGCGCACAGGATATGCTCGGTGTCAGACCGGATCTGACTGCATTCGGCAAAATTATCGGCGGCGGTCTGCCGATCGGGGCATACGGCGGCCGTCAGGATATCATGGAGCATGTCGCGCCGCTCGGTCCTACTTATCAGGCGGGAACAATGGCAGGTAATCCGCTGAGTATGCAGGCGGGTATCGCCCTATTAGAAGTCATCAAGGAGGAAGGCACCTACGACTATCTCGATGCGCTCGGCAAAAAGCTGGAAGACGGTGTACAGGCGCTGATTGAGAAGTATGAGATACCCGCAACCATCAATCGCCTGAAAGGTGCGATGACGCTCTACTTCACCAAGGAGAAAGTGGTGAACTATGAACAGGCAGAGAACACAGATGGCGAACTCTTCGCTCAGTTCTTCAAGCTCATGCTGAATCAAGGCATCAATCTCGCGCCTTCCAAGTACGAGGCATGGTTCATCACGGTGCGCCATACTGAAGCAGATATCGACGAGACACTCGTCGCTGTGGAGAACAGTTTCAAGGAAATGTCGCTTGTCAAATGATGATTCCTATTGTATAAGTGAGGTACTATGATTTAAAAAGAGGTAACTGAATGAAACTAGGTGCAAGAATCTTCAAGACAGGCATTGCGATTATGCTCGCGCTCTACGTCGCGCAGATGCTCGGGACACCGGGATATGTCGTCGCAGGCATCTCGGCACTCTTCGCCATGCAGCCCAGTGTCTATCAATCCTATAAATCGGTGCTTGAGAACTTGCAAGGTAATCTGATCGGAGCCTTACTCGCCATCATTGTCGTCCAGACATTCGGCAACCATCTCTTCATCATCGGCCTGACGACGATTATCCTGATCTCTCTTCTTGCCAAGCTGCATCTGCAGAACGTGACCGGCCTTGCCGTGGTGACCCAGCTCGTCATCATGGAGGCCACTGGCGACGATTTCCTGACTACTGCCTTCACACGTTTCGCCTTTATCATGATCGGTGTGTTAAGTGCAGCGATTGTCAATCTGCTGTTTCTGCCGCCGCAGTATGAGACGAAGCTCTACTATACGTGTCAGCAGATCGGCAACGATATATTCAAATGGCTGCGCCTCAGCATCAACGGCTCCAGTGAATATCATGTCGTCAAGCATGACATTGAGGATATCAGAGACCGTATCATCGCAGTTGAATCCAAGTTCAATCTCTATAAGAATGAACGGGCGCTGACCAAAAAACAGAACTACCGCAACATCAGAAAGAAGATATTATTCAAGGAACTGATCATGACGACACGACGTGCCTATGACCTGCTCCGGAGAATCAACCGCTATGAGAATGATATTCTGCATCTGCCTGAAACAATACGTATCCAGCTGAAGTTTGAGATGGACGAACTGATGACCCTTCATGAAGGCATCCTGATGCAGTTCAGCAATAAGCTGTCACCGACGCACCTTGCTGAGGAGAACTTCATGACCGGTGACTTCAAAAAAGACGTGCTGGAACTCATACTTGCTGAGATGCGGAAGGTTGAAGACCCGCCTTATAATAAGCAGCATATCATCCTGATCATCAGTGCCCTCTTTGAATACCGCGAGAAACTGGAGCATCTCGATAAACTGACGCACAGTTTCTATCATTACCATAAAGACGACAACAAGATAAAAGTGGCTGATGATATTCAGGACGTCTAAAAAAAGGCTGACTCTTTTGAGTCAGCCTTTTCTATTGCCAGCCGTTATCTACAGCCGGTCGTACTCTGTCCTTTGAGACATACGGATTCCCCGCAACTGTGAAGCGGTAAAGATAGTCGACCGCTTCTTCCTTGTTGTCTATACCGATCCGTTTCGATGCCTGAACAGCTACCGGCACCCTGCCAGCACTTATCGTCAGCGGTCCGTCGTTCAGCCTGGTCCCGTTAAACTGGTCCCGCCTGATGCCCATGCTCTGCGTCAGCTTGCCCGGCCCGTCTGTCAGATGATCCAGCCGTCCGCGCCGTATCTGCATCGTCTCAATTCCTTCTACAGGCTCCAGTCCGCGGATGAGCACCCCTTCAGGCGAATGTTCATCCTTCGTGATGAAGTTCATGCAGTGGTGCCCATGCATGGTGTAGACATAGACGGTGCCGTAGTCGCGATACATCATCTCATTCTTTTTCGTTCTTCTGCCCTGATACGCATGGGCCGCCTTATCCTCCAGACCGAGGTAAGCCTCCACTTCTGTGATATAGCCGGACGTGACAATGCCATCAGTCATCGTTGTGATCTTCTTACCGAGCAGCGCCTGTGCTGCTGTCAGTGTATCTTCTGCCAGAAAACTTAAATCCATTTAACATCCCTCTTTTATGCGTACTGTTAATAAAAAACCCCTCTGTTGTATGATACTTCTATCATACAACAGAGGGAATCTGTTAACTATCCAAATGTTGAATCGTATAAAGATTATAATAGTGAGACTGATTGGCCATCAGTTCATCATGCGTACCGATTTCCTTGATCTCACCATTCTGTACGACGACAATTTTATCCGCATGTGTGATAGTCGATAAGCGGTGTGCCACAATAACCGTCGTGCGGTCCTTGGATAATGTTTCAAGTGCTTCCTGAATCACCGCTTCACTCTCTAAGTCGAGCGCACTTGTCGCTTCATCCAGAATGAGGATAGGCGGGTTCTTCAGGAAGACGCGGGAGATAGCGACACGCTGCTTCTGACCGCCTGACAGCTTGACGCCCCGTTCACCGACCTCTGTATCATAACCTTCCGGCAGACTCATGATGAAGTCATGGGCATTGGCCAGTTTGGCAGCGTAGATCATCTCCTCCTCCGTCGCTTCCGGTTTACCGAGAAGAATGTTCTCGCGGATGGAATCAGAGAACAGGATGTTATCCTGCATGACCATCCCGATCTGATTGCGCAGACTCTCTATTGTGAAGTCATCGATCGGGTGACCATCGATACAGATCTCGCCGCTCGTCACATCATAGAATCGCGGAATCAGGCTGATCATCGTCGACTTACCGCCGCCACTCATACCGACAAAGGCCACCGTTTCACCGCTTCTGATATCGAGATTGATGTCATGCAGGACTTCATTATCGTCCTCATTGTATTTAAAGCCGACCTTCTTAAACTGAATGTCGCCATGCTGAACTTTCAGGTTCCGTGCCCCCTGTTTATCCACGACATCGTAAGGCTCATCGAACAGCTGGAACATACGGTCCATCGATGCCATACTTTGTGTGAGGGTCGTGGAGCTGGATACTAAACGACGCAGCGGTCCGTATAGACGATCCAGGTAAGCGATGAATGCAGCCAGACTGCCGACAGAGAGACCATCACTGATGACAAGATAGGCACCGAAGCCGACGACAATCAGCGGTCCGATATCTGTGACCGTATTGATGACGGCGAAACTTTTGGCATTCCATTTCGTATGGTCAAGCGCCTTCTCGAAAAAATTCATATTCCGTTTATTGAAGCGCTCGCTCTCATTCTCTTCGATAGCAAAGCTTTTGATGACGTTCATCCCCTGCACCCGTTCATGCAGGAATCCCTGCACTTCAGCCAGTGCCTGCGAGCGGCGACGGGTCAATTTACGCAGGTTGCCGAAGAAGTAATAGACGCTGAAAATATAGAACGGAAAGACGACGAGTGAGGCAATGGTCAGTTTGACGTCCATCGTAAACATGATGACGAGCGCAATGATAATCGTGACGAGATCCAGCCAGACATTCATGAGTCCTGTCACAATGAAGTCCTTCGTTGACTCTACATCATTGATGACCCGTGAAATGACTTCCCCGACCTTGTTGTTAGAGTAAAAGCGGACACTCAGAGCCTGCAGGTGACGATACAGCTTTTTGCGGATGTCATAAAGAATCTTGTTACTCGTCCACTGCGCAAGATATTGTCTGTAGTACTCAACAGGCGGACGGATGACGATAAATATAAATGAAAAAATCAGCAGTACATGCCAGAGTGCATCTTTCTTTTCCGCAACCGACATCGTCTGGTTACCGATGACATCGTCAATCACGTATTTGATAAGTAACGGAATCAATAGAGGAATACCGAACTTCAGTATCCCGATGATAATAGTCAGTACAATAAGCCATGAGTAGGGCTTAACGAACTGCAGGTAACGCCTCAACATGAAATCATCTCCTCAAAATTAAGAATCAACCTATACTCGATAGGTTGATTCATTCTTCCATCATACGCTTCTGTAAATGAAAACGCTCCTGCCAGACTTTAATGAAGTCCGGCGCGAATGGTCCTTTTTTTCTTTCAATCCATTGCTGCAAAGTATCAACGTTTCTTCTCAGGATCTGATCAATCTCAGCGGGATAGTTCATCTGCTTCATATGCTGTTGATACTCATCTTCATCCAGGAGATGATATTTACCATTCGGATAGACTTTGATGTCTAGATCATAGTCGATATATTTGATGGCTTCTGTATCATATACAAATGGTGAAGAGAGATTGCAGTAGTAATAGACACCATCTTCTCTGAACATACAGATGACATTGAACCAGTATTCAGCGTGAAAATAGACGATAGCGGGTTCGCGCGTCACCCACGTCCTGCCATCGCTCTCTGTTACAAGTGTCCTGTTATTCCCCCCGATAATGACATGATTGGTCCCTTTTAAAATCGTTGTTTCAGACCAGACGCGGTGAATCTTGCCGTTATGTTTATAACTTTGGATCTGCACATTCTGGCCTTCTTTTGGTATGGATTCTTTGACCATGTTCCACACCACCTAGTATTTAGTATTTGCATAAATATTATAGCACAGATTGTGTATCATGAAACCTATTTGCCTGCCTGGTAGTGGTCAAAGATTTTGGTCATCGACACGGGGAAGGTATACTTCTCTTTCTCTTCCAGCGCGATAAAACGATAGTCACCCGATGCTTCATCTGTTGTTCTGGCGATGTAGACGTCCAGCAGCCAGTCAAGATGCGTAAAGCCGTGCGTCACATGCACAAACTTCTCCTTGTCATCTGCGAGCTTCATGTCCAGTATTTCCTCGATGTCCCCCGTCGCCATATCCTCATCGAACATCGGGAACTGCCACATTCCGCCCAGCAGGCCCGACTTCGGTCGCTGCGTGATGAGAAGCTGCCCTGCGTCATTGACAATCAGCATGACCTTGTAGCGCAGTTCTTTACGTTTCAGTTTTTTGATTTTCACCGGTCGTTCAAGTACAGTACCCGCTTCAAAGGCCTCGCAGTGCTCATTCACCGGACAGAGCATGCAGATCGGGTTGCGCGGTGTACAGACCGTCGCCCCCAGTTCCATCAGGGCCTCGTTGAAATCACCGGCACGCTCAGGCATGACCTGCATCACTTTTTCCTCAAAGTGTTTACGTGCGGCCGGCTTCGCAGTATCTGTCGGATCGTCATCGAGGCGTGAGAACACCCGGAAGACGTTGCCATCAACTGCAGGGTAAGGCAGATTGAAGGCGATGCTCATGACAGCGCCTCTCGTATAAGGTCCGACGCCTTTCAGCGCAAGAAACTTCTCACCGTCAGCCGGGACACTGCCATAGGTCTCCTCCACTTCTCTGACCGCAGTCTGAAAATTGCGGACGCGTGAATAATAGCCGAGCCCCTCCCAATATTTCAGCACGTCATCTTCATCCGCGCCGGCCAGACTTTCAATGGTCGGGAAGCGTTCAATGAACCTCAGGTAGTAGTCTCTCACTGTATTGACCTGTGTCTGCTGGAGCATGACTTCAGAGAGCCAGATTTTATAGGGGTCTTTTGTTTCCCGCCACGGCATCTCGCGTTTATTGATATCAAACCAGTCCAGGAGATGTGCTGCAAATAATTCCGATTTTTTCATTTTTACACCTCTTAGTCGTCAAAGTTTATGTCATTCATTCTGTTTTCATTTATAATAAGGAAAAAGGAGGATCGTCTTATGGATACAGCTACACACTTTGCAATGGGCGCTGCACTTGCAGGCCTCGCGACTGTCGACCCTGCTGTGACTGCTCATTATCCGGCCATTGTGACTGCCTTAGTCGCCGGCTCGCAGATACCGGATATTGATACAGTACTGAAATTAAGAAACAATGCTGTCTATATCACGAATCATCGCGGCATCACGCATTCTATTCCTTTCACATTGATGTGGCCGGTCGTCATTGTGGCCCTTATCTTTCTTGTTATACCCGATATCAATGTGCTGCACTTCTGGCTCTGGACACAGCTTGCAGTCTTCCTGCATGTCTTTGTGGATATCTTTAATTCATATGGCACTCAGGCACTCAGACCTTTTAATTATAAATGGATACAGATCGGTATCATCAACACCTTCGACCCCATTATGTTCGCCCTGTTAGTCACAGGCTCCATACTCTGGGCGTTCGGCGTCAGTCCGGTGCCTGTCTTCCTGTCCATTACGGTGATACTGGTCATTTACTATATCATCAGACGTCTGCTTCAGCAATCCATCCGCAAGCATGCGCTGAGTATTCTGCCGCAGGATGAACGTATCATCAAAACCTTTGTCGCACCGACTATCCGTTTCTTTGAGTGGCGCGTCGCTGTCGAAACCGACCGCTACTATTATATCGGCCGCAGCTATAAACTGAATGTCCATTTCAGTGACCGTTTCAAGCGGACGCCGCTGCCACCGGAAGAGGTCATGCAGCATGCAAGAAAAGACCCGAACTTAAAAGCATTCCTCAGTTTCAGCTCTATCTACCGCTGGACACTTGTCGATAGACCTCACGGCTATGAGCTCAGGTTCATCGACCTCAGATACCTGAAGAACGGCCACTATTCTTTTGTCGCGATTCTTAACCTCGATCCTGCTTACCAGGTCACCCATAGTTATACAGGCTGGGTGGTCTCTGAAGACAAACTCATCAAAATCCTGCACAATCATCCCGTCAAACCATAACAATAGGCTGCTTATTCAGCAGCCTATTTTTCTCTATTGATTTCATCTTTCAGTTTCCTATAGCAATAAAAAGTCCAGATATACATCAGCGCGAGTTCACATATAAAGAGCAGATGCAGCGGTATATTATAAAACGCGACCTGTCCCAGCACGACAGATGACTGAAAGCCGTTGACCAGGAAATAGAACGGGTTCAAACTCAGCAGCTGAACGGCAAGTGCCGGCAGCTGAGTCGGTACCCACAAGATAGGCACTGATAGCATCAGTATAGCGAGGATAATGATGGTCATCCGCTTCATGTTGCGGCTGTAATATTCCAGCAGACTCAGGGTAAGGCCGACAGGCACTAGGAGCAGATAGGTCAGCACCAGGAAATAGAACACACCGAGGATACTTGCCGCCATATGGATATGGTTGGAAAGTGCGATGACCAGCAAGAACACAAAAGACATGAGGAACTGCAGCAGAAAATTAATGATCTGCACATTGATCAGCACATAGAGCGGCAGACTTGTGATATTCAGAATAAAGCCTCGTCGCGATAAGATAGAGCTCGAGAAGTAGAGCGCACCTGCTACCCAGAAGAAAAGAAGATAGCCGCTCAGCTGAAACAGCAGCCGTGACTTGTCTGTTTCTGTCGGAGCGGAGAGATTCATGAGAAAGACGCTCAGGAAAATAACACTTAAATTAAATGCCAGCCACCAGACATACTGTTTCAGGTTATAACGCAGTTCGATAATTGTATTTTTGATCATATAAGGGAAGTATGTGATTAATTCATTCATTGCATCCACCTATCTCCGGAAATAAAGCCACATGTCTGATTCAAAATCAGCCACAGCATAGCCATTATCCACTTTAACAATCCAGCTGTTATCTTTAATTCCAAATTTCTTTTTCAGTTTGTCTGCATTTCTCATCGGAAAGCGGAGGCCGCTCACCTGATTCTGATCATTGAACTGCAGATAGATATCATTTTTAGTCAACTTGATGACGTAGCGCTGACGTTTTTCCGGGTAGAGACCAGCCTCCACTTTTGCACGGCTCGCGCCGAGGAAGCCGTTGAAGAACTGATGGAAGTTGACGTAGTTGCTGTACATATACGGATTCAGTTCGTCAAAAGTACGCTCATCATATAAGGCGGCCGGATTGATATACAGCAGATTCTTCTTCACCATCTTCATCTCTTTATCTTCAAAAGCGATGCGGTAATCATCCGGGCCGACAGCTGTAATCTCAACGAGTGAACCTTCCGGCAGCTGCGCCTCGACCTGACCTTTGTAAGTGATAGGACTGCTTTTCCGGACGACAGCAAGCGCATACTTATCGGTATAGACGACCTGCTGCTGATTGATAGCCGTCGGTTTCTCCTCGACTGCAGGCGTATACTGTACGCCTTTCAGAACCAGGATAAAGAACAGCACGCTCAGACCTACCAGCACGAGGGAAGTCAACAGCCCTTTCTTCAGGTCACTGTCCATATATGTTTTCATATGTCTTGTGACACGTTGATAGTTGGCCGGCTCATCAGATTGTCTTTGCATTTTATGATCCAGGTCGAAGAGTTCTTCATTCTGCGTACCGCGTACCGCCTCGTACCGCTTATAGTAATCCACATAAGCAGCGAGCACTTCAGACCTCTCACCTGACTTTCTGAGCTGCCCATGGCTCAGCCAGCTGACGTAATGGGCTTTGTAAGGAATCAGTTCCGGTTTCTCTTCCATCAGGACAACCGCGCTCTCTGATTCAGTCAGCGCATCGATCACCATCGCGAACTTCTTCTTGAAGGCAACAGAGAGATGTCGCGTCAAGTCATTATAAATCACGACTTCAGGCTCAAGAAAATATGTCAGCGCAATAAGAAGCTGGGCTCTGTCAGCCGCCTCGAGGTCACTTACTTTAGTCTTGTCCTTATCAGTCAGTTCAGCAAATGTCAGAATATCTGTTTTCAGCTCCGCATATTCGATAAGCGGAATATTGTAGCTCAAGAGAACGGTCTCTATCAATTGACTGACTGAATGGGTTGTCGTGCGGTCACTTGCGAGAAAAGTACTGACATTGTTTCTGACTTTACCGCTGCTGGGCTCAACAACTTTGGCGATTAACTGGCCGAGGACAGTCTTACCGGAACCTTTAATGCCTGTGATCCCTAATGTTTCACCTTTATAAAGATGAATGGTCACTTGCTTGATACTTGTGAATTGATCTTGTCCTGTTCCTTGTATACGTTCTAATAGTGATTGCTCCGTCTGATCCTGCCGGAAATATTTAGTTACATCTACCAATCTTGCGAGAATATCACCAGACATGTTCAAACTCCTTTATTTATCTAATTGCAGCAAAGAGAGAGGAATCCCTTCCTCATGCGCGTCGCCGTTCAGTCTGAAGCCCCACGCAAACACACCTTTTATTCGTTCTACTTTGAAGTAAGCAGCTTCAGCCCCTATTAAACGATAGACTTTACCGAGCACAATGTCTGCCGGGTCAACCAGATAGCTCTCCGCTATCAGTGCTTTGCGCTGATAGACTTCGTACTCATTGATGACCCCGAGCATCTCAGCTTTACGGGCTTTCTCACGATAGCCGGCAATAGCCTCGCGTAATTCACCGCGCGACATCTCAACTAACTTTTTTTCTTCACTCATCTTCCATCCCACTTTCCTTTAAGGCAGAATTGATTTCGTCATATTTAAATCCTTTACGCATCAGTGCGGTGACGACTTTTGTCCGGAGTTCAAAGCCAGTTGCTTTCTTTGACCATCTATTGACTTGTTTCTCCAGTTCTTTCTGCAGTGCCTCGGTGTCCTGTATGGACATCTCCTCCATATAAGGCATGATGTTATTCAAATTATACCCTTTTTGTACCAGTGTTTGAATTGTTTTTTGACCGGCCAGATGACTGGACGTTCTACCCTGGTGTCTTTTCAGCTGCTTCTGAATGAGTTTCTGCATGCGCTCAGCTGTCATTTCTTCTGTGTAAAGGGCATAGTAATGATCAATAAGCGGTCGCTCGATGCCTTTTTCAAAGAGTTTCTGCCGGTAGATATCGGGCCCTTTATCTGTCGTGTTCACCATCGTATGCATCAGACTCTTGGCATAATCATCGTGATCGATATAGCGGTTGTCATAACAGTAATGAATGACCTCCTGGATCACCTCTTCTGCTATGTCATTCTTCTTCAGGTAATCGCGGATCTCTTTCTCCGTTCTTTTCTTGTAGGACAAGTAGACCACAGCTGAGTTAATCGCTCGTCTGTAATCATCATATTCTCTGATTGCCTGCAGCTGCTCTTCAGTCAGTCTATCATCCTTGCGCAGATTGAACTTGACGTAAGTTGCGCTGTCAATCCCCATATTGAATTCACCATCAATATAGAGATTGAAACGGTCTTTATTATTTTTCTGGACTTCAATCTTGGTGATCTTCATCTCGTCACTCCTCAAAAAAACTAACGCCTAGGCGTTAGTTGGTAGTGGGTATTCCTGCCATCGCTTCCTGATACTGCGCATCTGTAATCAGTTCCTGGGCATGCATCTTATCCAGTGTCGTGCGTGTCCGTTCCTGCAGCGCTGTATCGCTCTGAAACCGGTCCGGGTGATAAGTGCTCGGCGCATTGATGGTACTTGCAAGTATCGCACTCTGCAGGACGGTAATCTGCGGCATCCCTGTATAGCTCGCATCTGTTGTCGTGCCGAAATAAGTATTGGCCGCCTGCTCAATATTATAGAGATCGTTACCGAAATAGATGGTCGTTAAATAGGCGCTGATGATCTCTGATTTAGAATAATGATCTTCAATGCGCTTCGCAATCATCATTTCACTGATTTTGCGGTTCAGCGTCTTCTCACTGGATAAGTATAGGTTCTTGGCCAGCTGCTGCGTAATCGTGCTGCCACCTTGTGAAGCCGACTGATCTTTCAGTGCGATGCCTATCGAACGGCCTGTGCCCTTCCAGTCGATGCCATCATGCTGATAAAACCTCTTGTCTTCAACAGCAATAAATGCAGCTGGCACATATTCCGGCATGTCCTCAGCCGGCACATAATATCTGTTAGCCTGCAGCGCCTTGATGTCGTTCATGTCAGCACTGCTTATCCTGAAGTAGAAGAAGCCGACGACTACAAGCACGCACACCAGAATGACTGACAGCAGCCCACATCCTAATTTCTTCATATACTGCCTCCTTATCTTACTCAACAGTTTAGCAGATTAAGAAGGGTCATCCTATGATTATACGCCTTTTTGCCCATAAATCAGTCCTCGGACCGAGAAAAAAACACCGCCGAAGCGGTGTTGATTATTTAAGTGCATTCACGATAGCTTCATTAAAGTCTGGCAGATCGTCAGGTGTTCTTGATGTCACTAAGTTGTTGTCCACAACCACTGACTCATCCACTACAGTGGCACCTGCATTCTCAAGATCTTTGCGTACTGATAAATAACTTGTCAGCTTGCGTCCTTTTAATTCATCTGTATCGATCAATAGTTGCGGACCATGACAGATAGCAAAGACCGGCTTATCTGCAGTCACGAATTCTTTAGTGAACTTACCGAAACGGCCTTCTTCATCGCCGCGCAGCTGGTCAGGTGAGAAACCGCCAGGAATCAGTAATGCATCATAGTCCGCGGCATTCACGTCGCCGATTGCTTTATCGATAGTCACTTCTGTCTCTTCTTTTTTGCCTTTGACAGTTGAACCGGCTTCTTTACCAATTACTGTTACTTCGTGGCCTTCGTTTTTAATCGCCTCTACCGGGCTTGTATATTCCACATCTTCGAATAAATTGTCCAATACAACTGCTACTTTTTTAGTCATAATTTCTTATTCCTCCTTATAAGCAGTGATAGTTAAATTTACCCGCCTGAGCATACACTAAACATTTAAAGCGCCATGAATTCCTCCATACTGAGTACGGCTACTACTCTTGCTTTATCACTGCCGTCCGGCTTAAAGATGATGGTCGTGCCGGCTGGCGGATACTCTCTTCCGATATACGCTGCCCGTCATCCTTGACCTTGCCATTCAGCTCAGCCGGGACTTCAGAAGGCGGACCGCCTGAACCGGTATAGCGGAAGACGATCACATAACCGCCATCTTTCAGCTGTTCTGCTAAATCAGATGGTGCTTTGACATTTTCGAAATCAACTGCCGACGTCTGTTTGTCTGTGCTGTCTGCTCTTCAGGGGCCTGCTCAGCCTGACAGGCCGTCAGCATTAGAGTGCTTAAGCTCATAACTGTTAATAGGCGCTTCATATGCTCCACTTCGTTCAGATGTAATGGATAGTACCCTATCTATTATAGCGGCTCGCGGTGTCAGAAACGATTGATTTGCTTAATTTTCTTTTCCGTACTAACGTGATAACTGCTTCAACCTGAACGGTCTGCGGGAACATATCGACAGGCTGGATCGCTTCTACATCAAAGGCTTTCGTCAAATGCGCAAGATCTTTGGCAAGCGCTGATGGATTCCGGCTCACATAGACGAGGCGCTTCGGCTTGATTTCATTGAGGACACTGATTTCTTCAGCTGTCAGGCCGGAGCGGTCCGGATTGATCGTGATAACGTCCGGATAGAAGCCGTCATTGATCCACTCCTCAAGCTTATCAGCCGGTTCTCCTATCTCAAATAGACAGTTGTCAATGCGGTTGGCCGCTGCACTGTACGTGGCATTGATGATCTCCTGCTCCTTCAGATCCGTGCCTCGTACTTCGCGGGCATGAGGTGCAAGTTTCATGGCCAGCCCGCCCGCACCGCAGAAGAGGTCAGCTACATGTTCAGTTCCTCTCAGGTTAGCAGCCTTGACGATTTCATCGTAAAGCACATGGGTCTGACTGACGTTGATCGGGAATGCACTGACTGTAGTCACATCATAATGGGTCTCCCCGATTTTCTCGTGGAGGGTCTGTTCACCGTCCAGGATAATCGTCTCTTCTCCTGTCAGTAAATCACGCTCATGATTGATATTCAGTCCGAAACTGGTGACATGCGGCAGTCGCATGATGCGTTCTGTCAGTAAATCCAGTTTTTTCAGCTCGCTTGTTGTGGAGACGAGAATAACCTGGATGTCACCCGTCTCCTCTGCCACTCTGGTCATGATGTAACGGACGCCATCTTCCTTGTTGACATTCTTCGCGACATCGATGTTCAGTTCACTCATAATGGCCTTGACAGCCTGGGTGGTTGTCATGGTCCGTTTGTCCTGTACGATACATTCATCTAAGTCAATCAAGGTGTTTGATTGCTCTTTATAGAGACCAGCACGGATTTTACGGCCGGACTTCTCAACCGGGAACTGATTCTTACTGCGGTAACGGAAGGGCTTTGCCATGCCGATTGTCGGCTTTACTTTATCAGCCTGCACATGTCCGGCGTACTTCTCCAGCGAGTCGATAATAATCTGCTGCTTAAACTTCAGCTGAGCCGCGTAATCCATATGCTGTAGCTGACAGCCCCCACATAAGAAGAAGACCGGACACGGCGGCGTCACACGTTCCGGTGCACGCTCACGTATCTTCAGGACCTTCCCTTCCAGATAACGGGGATTAACTTTCGTCACCTGCGTCAGTACCACTTCTCCCGGCAGCGCGTCCGGTACGAATGTAATCTTGCGCTTGTAATAGCCGATGCCCTCACCATTGATGCCCAGTCTCTTGATAGTCAGAGGAAATTTCTGTCCTATTTTCACTTCTATATCTTTCATTCCAGTCCTCCTACTTGATCGACTTGACTTTTGCTTCTAACTGCTCCAAAATTTCAAGCCATTCATCGATATCTGCCATATCAGTGGTTTCTGGATTCACACTATCAATCGTTTCGATGAAAGCACTTAACTTTTCCTTGATTTCATTTAATGATTCGTTCGCCATTATTACCCTCCTCATCGCTTTATATCGCCCTTTATTATGAACGAGAAGTCCTGAACTTTCAATCTATAGTCGTTGACAATTATTGTCACAATGAGATAATGGTAAGGATTATTTGCGGAAAGAAGGACCCTTATGTTAGTAACGAAACAACGTATCACCCCTCAGTTCGACCCCTGGGAAGCTTATAATGAAGTGGAGAAATACGGCGAAAACAAGCTCTCAAATATCGAGTTCACGACGACGACCCTCTGCAACATGCGCTGTGCACACTGTGCTGTCGGCTATACCTTGCAGGTGAAGGATCCAGATGTCCTGGATATGGATCTCATTTTAAGAAGACTCGATGAAATCCCTCATCTCTCTACCATCAGTGTGACCGGTGGTGAACCGATGTTCTCCAGAAAATCCATTAGAGAAACGGTTAAACCGCTGCTGACATACGCGCAGAAACGAGGCATCTACACGCAGATGAACTCCAACCTCACCATGCCTTATGACCGTTACGAAGATGTCTTCGATCTGGTCGATGTCATGCATATCTCACACAACTGGGGCACAGTTGATGAATTCGCTGAAGTCGGCTTCCATGTCATGGAGAAGAAGCCACCTCTTGCCGCCCGCTACAGGCTCTACGAACAGATGATTGAGAATGCGCGCAGATTATCAGAAGCAGGGATGTTCGTGTCAGCAGAAACCATGCTCAATAAGAATACTCTGCCTTACCTTGAGAAAATCCACAATGAAGTGGTGCACGACATGAAATGCGCTCGGCACGAGATTCATCCGATGTATCCTTCAGATTTCGCTTCCGATATGAATGTCCTGACGCTCGATGAGATGAAACAGGCCATCCGTCATTTGTTGTCATTGCGCGATAAAGAGACCTGGATGCTGTTCGGCACACTGCCCTTCTTCCCGTGCTCAATGAATGAGGATGATCTGCAGCTGCAGGAAACATTGCACATGGACCCCACCATAACGGTCAGAAATGACCCTGACGGTCGTTCACGGCTGAACGTCAATGTCTTCACCGGTGATGTCATCGTCACGGATTTCGGTGATGAGACGGGTACGATCAATAATATCAAGACACATTCACTGCAGTCTATCTATGATCAATGGCAGCAGAGCGCGCTGAATAAGCAGCTGAACTGTCATTGTGCTCCCGTTAAATGTCTAGGGCCGAACTTACTCGTCAAGAATATGTATTATCCAGGCGTTGACTTCAAGGAACGTGAACAGGCGATGCATGAACAGCTGAATAAACGCCACTAAAAAAACGAAGTGAAATCTTTTCACTTCGTTTTTTGATGTATACGCTGCAGCCATAATGCAGTTGACAATAAGCCGATGAGCATGATCACCAGTCCCCATTTCAAATACGGCGGTGTATATCGGATGATGACCTGCTTATCATGCGGCTTGACGTCTACCCCGGTCATCAAGTAGTTGACCGCTTCGACCGGACGTTCCTTGCCATCCACATAGGCAGTCAATCCTGTCGTGTAAGGCATGGGCAGTACAAGTGTTCCCTTGTCACCTTGCAGGTCGACCGAGAATCCTTTCTTTTCTTTCTTGAAGGTCAACGGCTTCTTCTGATACTTTGCGTAAGCCTGACGTAGCTGCTGATAATCTTCCCCCTGGACGGACCTGAGTTCGACGTGATAGGTGCCTTTCGGGAAAGTGATGCGGATGGTTTCTGCTGCCTTTACATTCATCACCGCATCTTTGGCGCGACGTCTATATTTATACTTTTTCTTTGGTTTCATCACTTTCTTCTCATTGACCTGTACATAGAAATCCCGGTCTTCAGGCACGATGATATCGGCCTTCATGGTCAGATAGAGTTCGGTATACGGCTGAATCTTGCTGCGGTCAAACGCCAGCACAAGACCACCGCCATCTTCTTTGACATCAAGTGTCCGGCCCTTGTAGTCAGCATGGTCGGTCGACAGCTTGGCATAAGGGAGTAAATCCGGCACTTGGAAATGGCCAGCCGCTCCTTCTTCCTTAACCACTCCTGCCAGCATGGCGTGCTCACGTTCAAGCGCATTATGCAGGGAAGACGCGGCATATGTTTTGTCAGCCACTCTGACACTAGGTAATGGATAAGGATTTTTCAGCACAGCGTAGCGCTTTGCAGCCACGAAATCATCCATCTGCTTAAACAGAGGAGAGGCATCCGGTTCCGCTGTGATATAGTGGTCGACATTCAGGAGGCTGGCCAGATTTTCTCGTCCTGATAGACGCGCATAATAACTGTTCTTCTGCTTATCCTGCGCGATCTGTAAATCATCTTCGTAGAATTCAAGAATCTTCTTATCAAAAATACTGGAGTAGAGCATCGTGCCGTTGTAACCGTAATACATCGGTGTATTAACAGATGAATTATCATTCAGACTGATGCGTCTCATATCATCTGGCTGCGCATTCTTTAACTGATCAATTTCCTGCTGCATCTTCCTGTTATAGACATCGGCGTAAAAATAATCTGCCGTCTTAAAATACGGGTGCTGGACACCGTAATGATAATCCTGAATCAGGGTCAGCTGGCAGAGTGCAGTAGCCAGAATGATCAGCGACCGCCATCTACCGGTCGGGTTCTTCAAGTAAAACACCATCATCATGACAATAAGCGGTATATAAAGAATCCAGTAATCGAACTGTTGCAGCAGCAAGGCCGAGATCAGCACAACCAGGATGATCGGGCAGGCAGCGAGCAGCAGTTCACGCACCGTCAGTTCAGCAAGATGCTGGATGAACAATGCGGCCAGTATGGCCGTTGAGAATGCCAGAATATAGACCCATCTGCGCTGCGGCATGGAGAAGCCGTTGAACATACTGCCGACAAACGGTGTCAATGAACCGAGCATCAAGATCCACGTAGCGACAGCAAACAGCTTATAGTAGTAATAACGGTATAATTTAAAGGAAAAGAGCGCAATGACAGCTACGAAAATAACGACGAGATGGAAACCACCGTAGAAGATGTTATTATTTGATGACCATTCAATCAACAGCGGCACATTCAACTTCTCGAGCGTCCGGTCATTGTTGATAAAAGAAGTAACGCCGGCGATAAAACCGATATTCCCGACCATAAAACCGATCACCGCTGCCGCCACTGTCTGCAGCACAGCCTGCGGTCTCGTTAAGCGGTCATCATGATGACGTCGTATCACTCTGAGCAGAAAATAGATGCCTACTGCAATCATTTCGTAGTATGCCAGATAGAAATTGGAGAATACCGTCACGGCGATACTCATAATCAATATAAACGGCCTGCCTTTTCTAAGCAGCCGCTCGAGTCCTAATATAGAGAGCGACAGATAGATCATGACATCACTGAAAAATGACCATGTATAGGTGAAGTAATAAAAGATGGTCGACCAGCTGTAAAGAATGGCCGCCAGTAAAGCCGGCCTGTTTTTAAGCCCTATCTCCTTTGCAGCGTAATACATCGCGACAAATACCAAGCTACATTTCAGAATGGCTGTCACATATTGCATATGAATCATCTGGGTGATGACATCTGCATGATTGAACAGCTGATAGACAGCCAGCAGCAAGAAAGTGATATAAGAGACGAGCGATGTGGCATAGTAATAACTGAGGCTGGTAAAGTAATCGCCCCCCAGACCGAAAGAAACATCATAGAATGTCCTGGATTCCTTGAAATGTTCGTAGAGATAGACCTGAAACGGAATCATCTGCTTCATGCCATCACCTTTACCGATATAGAGCACACCATTTGCCACATAGCGATAAAGGTCCGGCAGATAAAAAATCAGACTCATTAAGAGTGCAATCGCTGAGATTGTCATAAAACGTTTTAACATCATTTGGCCCTCGGGTTCTGTCTATTTTTTCCTTTGTCATTATAACAAGAAATATCCTATAAACAAAACGACACCAGTAAACCATTGTTTACTGGTGTGTCATCAGGTATAAAGCTTGGTGGAAAAAAAGTTCAGCAGCTCCTTGCTGTAGACAGAACGTTCTTTTCGTTTGACGGCTCGTTCAGCGCCGGATTGATTCAGCCATCTCTGATCATCATCTTCCGCATAGACTTCCGGCACCTGAACCGGCTGATTATGCACATCAAGCGCCACAAATGTCAGAAAACTGACCGCAGCCAGTTCCTTTCGGCCCTCCAGAATATTCTCTGCGATGACTTTCGTGAACACTTCCATCGAAGAGTTACCTGTATAAGTCACCAGCGCCACGAGTGAAACGATATCACCCGGCCGGATGGGTTTGACGAAGTCCACTGAGTCAGTTGAAGCAGTCACAACCGAATGTCCGCAATGCCTCGTTGCCGCAATAGAAGCGACATCATCTATCATCGCCATCAGTTTGCCGCCGAACAAAGTATTGTGATGATTGGTATCAGACGGGAAAACCTGCTGTGTTTTCACCGTTCTGGATTCAGACATTGATTTTCTTTCTCTCATCAGTTTTCTCCTCATTTGCTCTACAATAAAGGAGATAGTTTCCTACCTCCCCAGTTGTTTGTTATTTAGTGTAAGTCATCTGCAAAGACTTTCTTCTCAAGTGCTTCTTCTGGTGTATCGATAATGTCGGCCTCTCTAGAATCGAAAGCGTGTCTTAAGAAGAACATTAGCATGCCACCGAAAGCGAAAATCGAGAAAAGAAAGGCAATCACAATAAACCACATCATAGCTACTGACATGTTCAGCCTCCTGCTCTTAACAATATAGAATTATCATATCATTATCTATTCAAAATTAAAACGCCCAATTACCATTTATAAAAATAGGTTCCTCGTGACCTTCTGCTGTAATCCCGCTGATATTCATCTCCGCATTACCGATCATGAAATCTTCATGTGTAATCGACTGATTGAGACCCGCCGCATCAAGCTCAGCGTCCGACATCTCTTTACCGCCTTCTAAACAGAACGGATAAGCAGAACCGAGGGCCAGGTGACAGGAGGCATTCTCATCAAACAATGTATTGTAGAAAAGCGTCTGACTGTTAGAGATAGGAGAGTCATGCGGGACAAGTGCCACTTCACCCAGCTGGACAGCATTCTCATCAGACTCAAGCAGACCCTTTAAAATGTCATGGCCGACTTCAGCATGATAATCGACGACTTTACCATCCTTGAAGGTCAAGCTGAAGTTGTCGATGATATTCCCGCCGTAGCTGAGCGGCAGAGAATTTCTGACCGTGCCGTTGACCTGATCCTGATGGGGTACGGTGAACACTTCTTCAGTCGGCATGTTCGCCATGAATTCAACACCGGCCGCACTGACCGAAGAAGCACCGCACCAGATGTGGCCCTCAGGCAGGCCAATCGTCAGGTCTGTGCCTGGTGCACTATACTTCAATGCTTTGTACGCCTTCTTATTTAAGTAATCTGCTTTCAGATGAAGCGTATGGTTATGGTCTTGCCATGCTTTAACTGGATCCTGCTCGTTGGCACGGACAGTGTAAAGCATTAAATCGAGGAGTTTGTCCACCGCTTCTTCCTCAGATAGGTCAGGAAAGACGAGTTTCGCCCAGGCTTTTGACGGATACGCAGCAACCGTCCATGCAAACTGGTCAGACTGCATCATGCGCATATATTCGCGGAAAGCATTACCGTTTGCACGCATCATAGCGCTCACTTTATCCGGATCAGCATCTTTCAGGTTCTCAGGGCTTGAAGAAATCAGTGCCAGTTGTGCAGCGCCGTCCTTGGCATAATCCATGCGCTCATCGACCACATACTGCGGCACCGACTCAAATGCTTCCTGCGGGCGGTACTGCAGGTTCAGCTGCGCCAGCCGGTCATCGCCGTAGCTGACTTTAACATCCTCAGAACCTGCTTTATAGGCTTCCTCTACAACTAAATGCACAAATTCAGCCGCCTCTACCATCGCACGAATATACACTCGCTGCTTCGGCTGTACATTCATCCCCACATGTACAAGAAGCTGTGCATATAATCTTAGTTTTTCCTCTTGGTTTGCAATCATGTTCTAATCCCCTTTTTTCAGTTATTTTCTCAGTTGGCCCAGCGCATCTGTGATCGCTGCGATTTCACTTGCTGATACATGGTCCCGTTTCATGACCATCTCATGAAGATCCTTTAAATCTTCCATTTTAGCATCATCAATATCTTCCGCATTGATGACTCCTTTGTTGATCAGTTTCAATTTTGACATAATGTCTTCTAACATCGCTTCTTTAGTCATAACTGCCCTCCGCTGTCATTAAGCATAATTTCTGAAAAATCTCATCTGCAACAAGTTTACCACATAATATATTAGGATATATAATAGTATTATCCACACACTAACTTAATGGAGGAATCATCATGAATAACAAATTAATTCCTGGTATGCTGATCGGGGCTGCTGTAGGCGCTGCGGTCGCAATGCTCGACAGAAACACTCGTTCTTCTGTCAAAACTCAAGTGAGCAATCTCAATGAACTACGTAAAAATCCATCTACTGCTAAAGATAAATTCGCAAGCATTAAAGATGAAATCATGTACTGGAAAGATCAGATCGAAGAAATTCGCCGCAACAATCCAGAACTTGAAAAAGCCATTCTTGAGACGAAAGATATGCTGACTAAAAAATAAGAAATATTTCTACTTATATTATGAGGAGTGATTCATATGGCTGAAAAGCAGAAGAGCTCTTCTAAATTTTTGACTCAGGCGGCTGATCCGTCTGAGTCAAAAAATTTAGATGAGAGTTATGTCAAAACACAGAAGTTCCAGTCTAAAGAAGCAAAGAAAGAAGATGAGGAGCTTCACGTATCAAAAATCAACAAACCTGTTAAATACAAAGAGGACGGCAACTTTTTCCAGCGTCTCCTTTACCGTGTCGGAAAAGACGATGCATCCGGCTTAGCGGCTCAGCTGGCTTACTATTTCCTGCTGGCTCTTTTCCCGCTGCTTATCTTCTTATTGACGCTTTTACCGTTGTTTAACTTAAAACCAGAGACAATCACCAACATTATCGCGAGTAACGCGCCTGGCGATACCGCGGACACCATCAATACCATCGTAAGTGATGTCATGGCCAACTCATCAGGCGGCTTACTGTCATTCGGTCTGATCGCTGCGTTATGGTCCGCTTCAAATGGTATGACTGCGTTAATGAATGCCTTCAATGTCTCTTATGAAGTAGAAGATGCTCGTAATCCGATTGTGGCTAAACTGCTTAGCGTCTTATTTACAATCATTATGATCTTAGTAGTAGCTATTACTTTAGCGCTGCCGGTATTCGGGGAACAGATCGGTAATCTGTTATTCGGTAAAATCGGTCTCGGTGAGCAATTTGTCTGGATTTTCAATATCGTCAAAGTCATCCTGCCTCTTCTTCTGACATTTATTGTCTTCACAACCTTATATGCGATTGCACCGAACATCAAACTGGCATGGAAATCAGTATTACCAGGTGCGTTATTCGCCACTGTTGCCTGGTTAGGTGCCAGCTATTTATTCGGACTTTACGTCAATAACTTTGCGAATTACTCTAAAACATATGGTAGTATTGGAGGTGTCATCGTTCTGATGACATGGTTATACCTGACTGGCTTCATCATCATTGTCGGGTCGCAGATCAATGCCCTGCTGCACCAGAAGAAGACAGGTCAGTTACCTACTAAACGATAGGAGACACTCATGACACTATTAGAAGAAATCCTGAACTACAATGCGAAATTCGTTGAAGATAAGACCTATGAGAACTACGAAACTTCTAAAGTACCTGCAATGAAAGCCGTTATGCTGACTTGTATGGATACTCGCCTTGTTGAACTGTCCACTAAAGCTCTTGGATTTAAGAACGGTGATGTTAAGCTTGTCAAAAATGCAGGTGCCACCATCACTCATCCATACGGTTCTACGATGAGAAGCTTACTGGTCGGCATTTATGCACTCGGTGCTGAAGAAATCATCATCATGGGACATAAAGACTGTGGTATGGGCGGTATCAATGTAGAAGAGGTCCTGAATACCATGAAAGACCGCGGCATCAAAGAAGAGACCATCTCAATTCTAAAGCATTCCGGTATAGATCTTGATCACTTCTTAGGCGGATTCTCAGATGTCAGAGAAAATGTACGCGCTAATATTGATCTCGTATATAACCATCCACTATTCGATCAGAGTGTACCTGTCCACGGGCTCGTTATCGATCCGCATACAGGTGAAGTGGAACTGATTCAGAATGGCTACGACAAAGTAGTGGAAAAATAATACACATTAAAACCCGGTGCCTCAGGCACCGGGTTTCTTACTGTTGATCAATCAGATGATGTTTAAAGGCGTAGATAACAGCCTGCGTTCTATCCTGCACTTCCAGTTTGCTGAGGATATTGCTGACATGTGTTTTAACAGTCTTGATGGTGATATGGCTTGCATCCGCGATTTCCTGATTGGACATACCGCTGGCAATCAGCAGCAGAATCTCCATTTCACGTTCTGTCAGCATATCATAGAGTTCTGCCTTCTGCTGCATTCGGTTACGCATCTTGGTCATCACTTCGGCCTCAAAGACCGCTTCACCGTTATAGGTCTTCCTGACGACGTCCGCGATGCGGTCAGCGCTTGACGTTTTAAGGATGTAACTGTCTACACCCGCATCCAGTGCCGCGTAAACTTCTTTGTCATTGATAAAGCTGGTCAACATGATCACTTTCGTCTCTGGCATTGAGCTCTTGATTACAGCAGTGGCCTCGATTCCATTCATCTTGTCCATCACCATATCCATCAGGACTACGTCAGGTTGCAATGCCTTGGCTTTATCGATGCCTTCCTGACCATCACTTGCTTCACCGACCACTTCGATGTCCGGCTGTGTCGACAGAAAACTGGATATGCCTATTCTGACCATCTCATGATCATCTACGAACAACACTTTCATATTATCCCTCCTCATTGATCGGAACTTTTATTTCTATGCGTGTACCGCTGTCCGGCGCAGAAATAATCTGGCATGTTCCGCCTATCTCAAGTGCACGCTCTTTCATCGTATTAATGCCGTATCGCGTCTCATCTCTTGTCTCCAGATCAAACCCTCGACCATCATCCGTGATTCGGAGCATCAGGCTTTCAGGAATAGGAAATAGTTCAATCGTCAGTTTGTGTGCTCTTGCATGACGGAGTGTATTCGATATCGCTTCCTGCGTAATACGGAACAGCTGATCTTCTATGCCTTTGGACAGCTTGACAGGCGTCATATCCAGCTGTATTTCAAGCGGTGTCTTCTGCTTCAGGTCCAGCGTCAAGTCTGTGATCCCATCTACCAGGGATTTATTCTGCAGGGCCAGCGGTCTTAAGTGCAGCAGAAGCGCACGCATCTCCTGCTGGGCCTCATGCAGCATGCGTTCAAGCAGATTCATCTGCCTGGTCATCTCTTCACTGAGTTGTTGTGCTTGCACTGCTGATAGCATCATACTTGCTGCAAAGAGCTGCTGACTGACCGAGTCGTGAAGTTCACGTGCCAGACGCTGCCTTTCTTCTTCCACAATTTTTTTGACGATCTGCTCGTTGACACCACTTGTCACCATCTGGTTCTGGTGCTTGATAGTCCGCATGGTCTCATTTAACTTGATGATGGCGCTGAAGACCTCTGCGGCCTCCGGATGTAATTCTATTTCATTCGATGAGCGGATCTTCTCACCATCATCCACTGCGCGAATCTGATTCTTTAACCAGGCATACTGCTCATTCTGCTTGTAAGCGACAAGTGATCCCATAATAATGCATGATAGGATCACAATGACATTCAGAAAGAGCCAGGCTGGTACACCCATGATATAAGAGGTCAGCATCCCCTGGAAGTAGATGATATTCGTGAATATCCTGTCCAGTATATAGAAGATGAATAACAAGCTATAAATGAGTATCAGCATGACACCTATATGTCGTGTGTAATTATTCATCGATGAATAACCTCCAGATCACCGATAATAGAAGAGACCATCACCTTGATCAGTACACCGTTCGGATATTCAGGTGTCAGATAAGTCAGCCGCTGATTTTTTGAGCGCTTGGTAAAGTCATCGATAGTCAGCTGGCCGTAGAGAGATGAATAATCAATTTTGACCTGATAATGATGCGGGACAATAAGGGTGGTCTTACCTAAAAGCTGATGGACGACCACGACATTCTGCTGACGCAGATTTGCTGCTGTTGTCAGGTCAATCAGGATGTCACCTATCGCATGCTGCAGATGTATATCATCAAATTTGTAGACTTCATCCGGCGTTTTCTTCGTATTGAACCAGTTCTGACTGGAGACTCGTAAGTCATTATTCTCTACGGTGATGATTGACGGCTGGCGTCTCGCTATCAGATATCTGAGCGACAGTATAATCAGGAAGCTGAAGAGCAGAATCAAGGTATAAGGATTTGACAGCATGCCAAAAGCGATCAGTGCTATCCCTATCCAGAGCAGCACTAATCCCCTCAGCTTTTTCTTATAGAACTGGCTGCTGTAGACGAGCAGAAGCCCGACCAGCAGGACCAGTATCATACCTGTTTTCATAAAAAATAAGTAATACAAGTTAGAAATAATGAGCAAAATTATAAATGTAATCAAGATTTCAGTTGAAACTAACTGTTTCACATACTCACTTCTCTTTCATTCATCTTCTGTAGCATCATTATCTCATACTGCACTTCTTCTTTCATACTTTCAATCATCGCAAGTGACACTTCAATTTCATGGAGCTCATGATCCAGCTGATTCAGTTTGCTGATATGCATCACGCGATTTGAGCGGAACTCACGTTGACTGCCGTCTTCTGAGTCTATAACCGTTAATTTGAAGTTATAATGGTCATACTGTTTCAGCAGTGCGGCCTGTTCATTTGCTTTCAGTGCTTTCTGGACATTCAGATCCGTTAACCTGTGCTGGAGTTCAGCTATCTTATTAAACAGACTATGATTAATGGCTTTCTTGACCGTGCGGGTCAATACAGATGTGATTCGGCTCATGCTATCATCTCCTCAATGTCCTCATTATAAAAAAAGTTCCTCAAGACGTAAAACGTCTGAGGAACGATTCATCTCTCATACTTTAGTCTGAGATACGTTCAGTCAACAGGAAAGGTCCTTCCTTGGTCACGACAATCGTATGCTCAATCTGAGCCACATAACTTTTATCTTTCGTTTCAAATGCCCAGTCATCCTTGCCGTCGCCGACGATTGTTGCTTTGGACGAAATAAACGGCTCAACAGCGAGAACCATCCCTTCTTTCAGCAGTACTTTATCATGTGGGTCGTAGTAGTTCAGTATATGCTGCGGCTCTTCGTGCAGACTTGTACCGATACCATGGCCTGTCAGGTTCTTGATCACCGTCACGTCATTCTTACGCGCGGTCGCATTAACTGCGCGGCCAATCTGACTGAGTTTCGTCCCTGGTTTCACTTTTTTCATCGCTTCTTCAAATGCCATCAGAGCGACATCGACGACTTTCTGCTTCAGTGGATCGGCACTTTTGCCGACCACAAAGGAAATACCTGTATCCGCATAATAGCCATCTTTACAGCCGGAGACATCTATATTGACGAGGTCGCCTTCTTCAATCACACGTTTGCCGGGTATGCCATGTGCAACTTCTTCATTGACACTGATACATGTATAACCTGGGAAATCATATTCAGTGATGGGTGCCGATTTCGCACCCAGCTTATCAAACATTTCACCGGCGATATTATCCAGTTCTTTTGTGGTGATACCTGCGACTGTATTTTCCTTCAGTGTATCTCTGATCTCCGCGACAATCTGTCCGATCGCTTTCAGTTTTTCAAGTTCCTCATTTGATTTAATAATCATTCTATCTCTTCTTTCATTTGAGTTGTCTCTATATTATAACAAACATTTAATGGTATACTAAATTTAAAAAATGGAATGAGAAGAATGAACTTAAAACATATACTCGGGCCACGGATCATCAAGACAGGTCTCGCGACATTTCTGACCGCCCTGATCTGTCAGCTCTTAACATTTCCGGCGATATTTGCGGTCATCACTTCTATTGTCTCAATCGAACCGACCGCTAAAGCATCGCTGAAAAAAGCTTATATTCGTTTTCCGGCCTCCATCATCGGTGCTTTTATCGCCGTGATGAGCACGTATTTTCTCGGTGATTCCCCGCTTGCCTACAGCCTCGCAGCCACCGTGACGATTCTTGTCTGTTATCAGCTGAAGCTATTTGACGGTATGCTTGTCGCCAGCCTGACAGCTGTAGCCATGGTGCCTAATATTCACGATGCCTTCGCCTATAACTTTTTCTCACGGCTCGCCACCACGACTATCGGCCTGACGACAGCCGGACTCGTCAACTACTTGGTATTGCCACCGAAATATCAGCAGCAGATTCAGACTATCATCGGCTCGATTGAACGAGACAGTGCTGCCCTCTTTATCAAGCGCAGCAAGGAAGTACTCATCGGAAATTTCGCATCTGAAGAGAGTATGCAGCTGCTGGAAGCCATCAACGCAAAAATCAGCAAAGTCCATCAGCTGATTAAATATGAGCATGAGGAATATCAGTATCATCGTGATATGAACCGAAAGCGCGCCATGACTACAATTGAAAAACGGCTGCAGGTTGACCAGCTGATTGTTCTCCATCTGTCAAATATGATCTATATGCCGGATCAGCAGTACTTTGACTTTTCCTTAGCTGAACGTGAGGCATACGTCCAGATACTTGATGCGATGTCACAAAGCAGACCAGTGCCGGCACCTGCCCTCTCAGTCTTCAAATCCAGCGTCAAACATCTGAATGAGTTCGACGACAATCAGCTCAAAAGCCATTATATCTATGAACTCTTAATGATCCAGAAACTGATGAAAGACCACCTGATATAGTCAGGTGGTCTTTCATGTCAAAATATCTGAATAGAACATCGAGGGATCGGCTTGAGGACGTCTTTTATTGATCCGCCAGTAAGCGGTCGATGATGACTTTCTTCGCACTCTCTTCAACTATGTTGTCATTCAGCGGACTGAACGCAATCTTCTTACGTTCACAGGCTGCTTTGAGGAGATAGTCTGTTATTTCATGGTTCTTCGGCAGAATCGGGCCATGCAGATAAGTGCCGAGGAGATTTTTATAATGAATACCCTCTTTTTTATCGGTATCATTATTGCCGAAACCTGAAACGACACGGCCGAGCGTATCATAGTCATGATAAGTACGACCCCCATGGTTCTCAAACCCGACAATCTGTCCGAATGTCTCTGATTCGATGACGATATTACCGGTCAGACGCTCAGTTTTGGATTCTGTATAGAAGTCCAGGATGTTCAGCCCTTTCAGTTCATGACCGTCCGGTGTCACATATTTCTCACCGAGGAACTGATAGCCGCCGCATATAGTGAGTGCAGGGACGCCGTCTTCTATCGCGGCCTTGAACTCATCCTTGATCTTGAAGAGCTCTGTTGTCGCAATGGCCTGTTCACGGTCGCTGCCGCCACCGATAAAGAGGATATCCGCCTCTGATAATTTCAGCCCGGCTGTCTCTTTGACATCCGTCACTTTGACATCAATGCCGCGCCATTTCGCTCGTTTGGATAAGGCGATGATATTCCCGATATCACCGTACAGATTCAGCTTGTCAGGCATGAAGTGATAAATATTAATCGCTGTCATTATTTATCCTCCTTGAAATAAGTCGTGAGTGTCGTATGCATCGGCTCAAGTGATGTGTAGTTCGGAATGCAGACCGTATAATCATCAAGTGCCATCGCCTGCAGGGTCGCCTGTTCAATCGAACGTTCGACCGTCACCTGCGCCGGAATCTCTGCATATTTAAGACGTACTGCCAGCTCTTCCGCCCGGTCGCCCGTACAGATGATGTGACCGATTGTCTGGCGTGACAGCTTTTCAAAGTCAGCATCCCAGATCCATGAGATATCGCGTCCATCTGCGCCGTTATCGTTCAGGCTGATCAGATAGGATTTAGTACCCTGGATTTTTTCGCCGACTGACAGACTGGCATTCAGACCCGCCGGATTCTTGGCGAGATTGATAATCGCTTCTTTTCTGCCGTTTGAGAAATACTGCATCCGGCCATTATCCGAGGCGTAGCTTTCGAAGCCGCTTCTGATAGAGTCATCATTTAACCCGAGTTCCCGCAGCACACTATAGGCAGCGATAATATTGAACACATTGAAGTCTCCGGCGAGCTTCATATTAAATGTGGCGCCGTTAATGACCGGTACCAGATACGGATTCTCAGAGAGAGCTTCCACTTCATATTTAGGCTCATTCCGTCTGAAACCACATTCACAGCTGTAATGGCCGATCTGGTTGTAATGAATCGCCTCGTAATGGAGCAGACGGCCGCAGTTCGGACAGTACTTACTTTCAATCATGGTGCTTTCTTCGAAGTGATGGATGCCTGCTTTCATACCGTAGTAAACCACATCATCACTTGCAATCTTCAGTCGTGAGACAAACGGGTCATCTGCATTTAATATCAGCTTGATGCCTTTATTCTTAATATGATCGGCGATACGGTCGACCAGAATATCGATCTCACCGAAACGGTCCATCTGATCGCGGAAGAAGTTCGTGAAGACCATCATCGTCGGCGTCATTTCATTCAAGACACGCGGAATCGATCCTTCGTCAATTTCGATGATAGCGAGCTTAGTATTTTTATCTGCCTGGACGATAAAGCTGGACGTGATACCAGCGGCCATATTCGCCCCTTCTGTATTATGAATGATCGGGATACCCATGTTCTTTAATGTATGGCCGATTAAATTAGAAGTCGTTGTCTTGCCGTTTGTACCCGAGATAAAGACGACATCATCTACAGTAGCTGCCATTTTCCTTAAAATCTGTGGATCTATTTTTCTAGCTAACTGTCCCGGTAAATCCGTGCCTCTTTTACCAGCAGCGATACTAGCCTGTCTCGACAGTTTTGCCATTAATTTAGCTGTAAAAGTTCTCATAATGACCTCCTTGATTAACAATTTATTATATCATTTGCTGCCTATAAATCACATGATAAAGAAAATGATTTTCATTGACTGCGTATTTAATGGACCTTGTTAAAACAGACTGACCATGATAATATTTAATTGAAAATGATTATCACAATCAAATAAGAAGGTGTCTAAATGCTACATGCAGCTAATGCCGAAATCGGCAGTACTTATTTTGTTAAATCTTTCAGCTTTGATAATCCGGTCTTACAGCACCGTTTAAATGCGCTTGGTTTGTCAGTCGGCAGCGTGCTGAAAGTCCAGCGTAAAAGTCTGTTTAAAGGACCATGCGTCTTTGATATAGAAGGCCAGCATATCTGCATCCGGAATTGCGATGCGTGCAAAATCATGCTGGAAGCCGCTCATGACTAATACGTTCTGTATTCTCGGCAATCCGAATGTCGGGAAAACGTCACTTTTCAATGCACTGACCGGTTCATACGAATATGTCGGTAACTGGAGCGGTGTGACCGTCGAGAAGAAAATCGGTCAACTCAAAAAGAACTATGGTAATCTCGTGGACTTGCCCGGCACTTATGACCTGCTTCCTATCTCAAAGGACGAGACAGTCGTCACACGCTTTCTGCTGCAGGAGTCTTTCCAAGGCATGATCAATATTGTGGATGCCTCGCAGCTGCGACGTAATCTGCTGCTCACCATTCAGCTGATGGAATACGGCGCACCTATGATGATGGGCCTCAATATGGTCGATGTCTCAGCCAAACGAGGTTACCGTATTGATATCGACTTATTGATGCGTCGCCTGAAGATTCCTGTCATTCCTGTCGTTGCACGTACAGGCAAAGGTACCCATGAAATACTGGAAGCCGTCAATGACCGTCATCTGGCGGCTGCACGCCTGTCTCTTCGCTATGACGACAGAATAGAAGCGCTGATCACCAAAATCTTGCCGACATTCAGCGGTCTTGCACTAAACAGACGACATCACCGTTTTCTCGCTGTCCAGTATTTGATGGACAATCCAGCTGTCATTGACTACATCGGTGACGATGCGGCAAGGGACACATTAAAAGCGCAGATTGACTTTCCCGTCAAGGAGCTGATTCTAAAAGCACGTCAGAATAAAATTTCCGAGATTCTTGACGGCGTAGTCACGCAGCCTGAGGTTTCAAAGACACCCTTGACAGAGACAATCGATCGCATCGTTACTCATAAATATCTGGGTATGCCGATTTTCCTGTTTTTAATGTGGCTGATTTTTCAGACGACCTTCACCTGGATCGGTACACCCCTGTCGGATCAGCTGGACGCCTTTTTCGGCGGACCGTTAACAGACTGGGCGCATCGCATCATGACGCAGCTCGGGGTGGTCGAGTTCCTGCAGAATCTGATCACTGATGGCATCATCGCCGGTGTCGGCGGTGTTCTGGTCTTCGTCCCTCAGATTCTGGTGCTGTTCTTCTTTATCTCACTTCTTGAGGACTCCGGTTACATGGCACGTATAGCGGTGATCATGGACCGTTTAATGGAGTTTTTCGGGCTGAACGGTAAATCATTTATTCCGATGATTATCGGCTTCGGCTGTAATGTGCCCGGTATCATGGCAGCGCGCAGTATCGAAGAGGAAAAGGAGCGTCTAACCACCATCTTGATCGCACCTTTTATGTCCTGTTCCGCCCGGCTGCCAGTCTATGCCCTCTTTGCAGGTGTATTCTTCAAGGAGAATCAGGCTCTGATTGTGCTGAGCCTGTATGTTATCGGGGTTGTCGTCGCATTGTTCATGAGTTTCATATTATCTAAAACGCTCCTGAAGAATGATACTTCAATCTTCGTCATAGAGCTGCCGCCCTATCGTCTGCCTTCCATTAAAACGCTATGGCGCAGTACCTGGGAAAAAGGAAAAGGATTCGTCAAAAAAGCAGGGACCTTCATTTTTGGCGGCTCCGTATTAATCTGGCTGCTCAACTACACGGGTCCTGGCGGTCTTAATGTAGGAATCGGTGACAGCTACCTCGCCATGATCGGCGGAGTGATTGCGCCGCTTCTGGCACCACTCGGCTTCGGCACATGGCAGGCAGGCGCAACACTGATTCCAGGTTTCCTGGCCAAGGAAGTCATCGTCAGTGCCATGGCTATCATCTATGCGGTCAGTGATGACGCCTTGATTCAAGTGATTCACAGCCAGTTCACGCCGCTGACCGCCTATGCGTTCATGCTGTTCATCCTGTTATATATCCCTTGTCTGTCGACAGTTGCAGCTATTCGTAAAGAAACAAGTTCATGGAAATGGACATTCCTTGCGATGCTCTATCCCGTAGCAGTGGCCTATATTTTAACATTTGCTGTCTATCAGCTCGGTCAACTGTTCATTTAAGGAGGCTCTTATGTCATTACTTATTAATATCCTGCTCGCCTTGCTCATCTTTGGATATGCGACGTTCACACTGGTCAGATTCTTCAGAAAATCAAAGGAAGGTAAATGCAACAGCTGCTCGGTCAATCAGGACTGCGGCTGTGAGTTGCCTAGAGACAAACCGTTATAGGTTCTGTCTCTTTTTTTGTATACTGGACAAAAGGGGGAAGTATGATGAATGAGTTTATTGCGCTCGATTTCGAGACAGCGAATGGTCAGCCGGCCAGCGTGTGCAGTGTCGGCATGGTGAAAGTGCAGGGCAATATGATGACGGAGACATTTTACACACTTGTCAATCCGGAGACCTACTTTTCAAAGGGCAATATCGCGGTTCATGGCATCAAGCCGGAAGATGTAGCAGATGCGCCGACATTTCCTGACGTCTTCCCTCATATGATGGATTTCATCGGCGAGCTGCCGGTCGTCGCGCATTTTGCACGCTTTGATATGAAGGTGCTCTACCAGTCCATTGAACGTTATGGCCTTGAAATGCCGGTCATGTCCTACTTCTGCTCCTGTAATATGGCACGGAAAACGGTTAAAAATCACAGCTACAGCCTGAAGAACATGATGAAGTTCTATGATCTTGATTTTCATGGGCATCATCATGCCCTGAATGACGCCAAGGCCAGTGCCATGATTACGCTCCGGCTTCTGAAACACTATGATTCGCTGGAAGACTATCTGAAGCGGCATCGCGCTTATTTGTCCGGCATGAAATACAAGAAGAGCCAGCAGATGAACCGCTATCAGGCAGAACTGAATGCGATCAGACCGACGACCCGGGATTTTGATCTGACGCATCCTTTTCACGCCAAGAAAATCGCCATCTCCGGGACTCTCCATCTGAAACGTAAAGATATCGTTCAGTATATCGTTGATCACGGCGGCCGGTATGCGTCCGATATCGAACAAGCGGACATCTATCTCTTCGGCAGACAGAAGGGCAATAAACCTTCTGCTAAGGACAACGCGGTCACCAATCGCCTGGCACGTGGTGAGGATGTGCAGGTGATCAGCGATGATAAATTAAAGCAGCTGATTGAATTCTATCAATAAAACCATGTCCAGTGGACATGGTTTTATTTACGTTTATATATATTCTGTTTGATACTATCACGTGACACAGGTCTCTCCAGTTTGTGATCCACCCAGAAAAGGAAGACGGCCAGGCCAATGATGCCCAGTAGTTTCCAGAAATCAAAGCCATTGTTCCAAGTATCCATCACAAAGAGAGCGAATAACAGAGCGACAATACCAATAATAGAAAACTTAAATTTCATCTTACTCACTCTTTCCGTTATATAAAATCATATATCGACATATTTTCGAAACGCTTCTCCTTTAAATTCCCCACTGTGACACCAATTAAACGTATCGGACGTTCCGTTGATTTCACTTCGGTATAAAGATGATAGGCGATATTATAGATTTCATCTGCATCAGTGATGGAATCCGGAAGTTTCTGCTGCTTGGTCACCGTAGTGAAATCATATTCCTTGATCTTGACCGTCACAATATCTCCGGCCAGGCTGTACTGATTCAGTCTGTCACTGACCTGTTTGGCAAGTTTCCGGATGACGGACAGAATTTCTTCGTCATCATTTTTATCCGCCTCGAATGTGGTCTCTTTGCCTATCGATTTACGTGTCCGCTCAGCTTTGACCGTATCATCACCGATGCCGCGTGCGTAATGATATAATTTCGGGCATCTTTTGCCGAACCAGTTGATGAGGTCTCGTTCTGTCTGGTTGAACAAGTCCTGTCCTGTCTCTATACCCAGTGCCTTCATCTTCTCCTCAGTCACTTTACCGACACCCGGAAAGTCTCCGATGGGCAGCGGCATGAGAATCTCATGGACATTGCCATGATGAATAATCGTCAGACCATCCGGTTTATTCATACCGGATGCCATTTTGGCGAGAAAACGATTATAGGAGACACCGGCTGAACATGTCAACTGTGTTGCTGCCAGTACATCGCGCTTAATATGACGGGCCACTTGTGAAGCGGGCATATCCCGTCTGACGAGATGGGTGATGTCCAGATAAGCTTCATCTAAGGAGACAGGCTGTACCAACGCTGTATAACTTCTGAAAATCTCCATGATGGTGGCTGAGACATCCCGGTAGACATTGAAATGGGGCGTCACATAATAACCGTCAGGACAGAGCTGATGGGCCCGGCTCATCGGCATCGCTGAATGAACGCCGAACTTTCTTGCTTCGTAACTCGCTGTTGAAACGACACCTCTTGAACTCGATTTCCCCCCGACTATAACGGGTTTGCCTCTAAGTTCCGGCTTATCCCGCTGCTCAATCTGCGCATAGAATGCATCCATATCGACATGAATGATTCTCTTCTCCATCTACCTAATCCTTCAAGGTCATCTTGCAGACTGCTTCAACATGGGTCGTCTGCGGGAACATATCGACTGGCGTGATCTCATCGATATGATATTTTGTCTCCAGCAGCTGAATGTCACGCATCAAGGTTGAAGGATTACAGGATACATAGACGATACGCTGAGGTGTCAGTTCAAGTAATGTCTCAATAAAGACGGCATCGCAGCCTTTACGCGGCGGATCGACCATTACGACATCCGGTCTGATGCCTTCCTCACGCCACTTCAGAATAATATCTTCTGCTTTACCGGCTTCAAAGTGTGTATTGGATAAGTGATTAAGCGCTGCATTCCGCTTGGCGTCCTCTATCGCTTTCTCCACTATTTCCACACCGTAGACCCGTTCAGCATGTGCTGCCATAAACAAGCCGATCGTACCGATGCCGCAGTAAGCATCGATGACGTTCTGACTGTCTGTCAGTTCTGCGTAATCCAGCGCCTGACGGTACAGTTTTTCTGTCTGCTCGTGATTGACCTGATAGAAACTCATATCTGAAATCTCAAATGTCAGCTGATCCAGCTGATCGTGTATATAATCATGGCCGCGGATCGTTCTGGACTGACTGCCGAGGATGACATTCGTCTTCTCACTATTGATATTCTGTCTGATACTTGTCACATACGGAAACTGAGCCATCAGTTCATCCGCAATCTGTTCAAGTTCAGGCAGATGCCGGCTTTTAGTGACAAAAACGACCATCGTTTCATTCACTGTCGTGCCGCTGCGGAGCATGATATGTCTCAGGTTGCCTCTATGGCGCCGTTCATCATAAATACTGACATTGTATTGCGTGAGCAGCTGACGAATCGTATTCATCAGTTCATCATGACTCTCCTTCTGAATCAGACATTCTTCTATCGGCACTATATCATGCGACCGGGGTCTGTAGAATCCCGTTACAATGCCCTCCCGGTACTGGACGGGCAGCTGACTCTTATTGCGATAACGCCAAGGATTCTCCATTCCTATAATCTCGCGCACCGGAATATCGAGCTTCGTCATTTTGCGGACTAAATTCTTCACCTGATTTTCCTTCATGGTGAGCTGCGCCTGATAATTCAGATGCTGTGTATTACAGCCGCCGCACTGCTGATAATAGATGCAGGGCGGCGTTACACGGTCCGGACTTTCTGTGTCAATTGACAGCACTTTGCCGATACCAAACCCTTTATTCTGCTTGATCAGCTTAAAAGTGACCGTTTCGTTCTTCACTGTCTGCGGGATAAAGATAGGATAACCTTCTATTTTGACAACACCGTTACCTTCGTGCGTATAATCGATGACTGTACCTGTTAATATATCGTTTTTCTTCATTCATTTCTCTCTTTCATTTTCAAGTGTTAACTTTAATCAGGCCTTCTTCCTTGATATATTCTATCACAGTTTCGCTGACATCTACATCGAGGACATCAGTTTGCGATTACATAGATTACTTGGAAATGATATGGGTATAGTCTATTAAACTAATCTAAAGGAGACTACACTCATGTATAACGACTTAAAGGATAAAGTGGCACTGATTACAGGCGGCGCATCTGGTATCGGTAAAGCGATTGCTCTGCGTTTTGCTGAAGAAGGCATGAAAGTTGTCATCAACTATCACTCAAGAGCAGACGAAGCAAATGAGCTTGTGGAGGCTATTCAGGCTAAAGGCGGCGAAGCCATTGCCATCAAAGCGGATACAACAGACGAAGAAGAGTTTCTCGGCCTATTCAGCCAAACACTGGCTACATACGGTGCTCTCCATGTCATGGTCAACAATGCGGGCATGCAAAAAGATATCGTCAGCCATGAAATGTCGACAGAGGAATTTGATAAAGTCATGAACGTCAACCTACGCGGTACTTTCATCGGTTCACGTGAAGCCATCAAGCATTATATGGACAAGAAATATAAAGGGGTCGTCATCAATATCTCCAGCGTCCATGAAATCATTCCTTGGCCACATTACGCCCAGTACTGTGCAAGTAAAGGAGGCGTCAAGCTTCTGACCCAGAGCTTAGCTCTTGAATATGCGCGTGTCCAGATCCGCGTCAATAACATCGCACCTGGTTCCATCAACACCCCGATCAATGCTGAGAACTTCTCAACTGAAGAGAAGAAAAAAGAAGCGGACGGCTTTGTGCCGATGGGTTATGTCGCTGAGCCGGAAGAAATCGCCAGCATCGCCGCTTTTCTTGCCAGTAAGGAATCAAAATATATCACAGGTCAGACAATCGTCGCAGATGGCGGCCTTTCTCTCTACCCTTCCCACCGCAACTGGGAGTATGATGAGCTGGCAGCATCATTTACCGACGAAATCAAATAATAGAAAACGCAAAATCCTGATGGATTTTGCGTTTTTTATTCGATATCTGTGAGGGTATACTGGTCATCAATTTTCTTCATCTTCTCAATATTATTTGAACGCGTGATATCGTCGAGCGGACTGAAAATCTCTAAATGACTCGCCAGATTGACGAAATGAGCGGGTAATACACCGCCGTATTCACCGTCCACATTCAAGTCCATCATTTCATACGAGGAGACCTTGATCTCCTTCGCCTTGATATAGTGGACCTTCGGATGGTTAAGGTGTTCGCCGCGCGAAGCAAGCGTCAGCAGATGGCCGAACTCTGCCAGATTCACTTTTTCCAGGAACAGCAGCGTGAAGTAGCCATCATTGATAGAGGCATCAGGCACCAGCTTTTCAAAGCCGCCGACAGAGTTGGTCAGTCCAATCAGGAAGAGCATGACTTCTCCTGAGAAGACCTCGCCATCGTATTCAATGCGGACATCAGTCGGTTTGATCTCCGGCAGCATCTCAAGCCCTTTAATATAGTAGGCTAACGGACCGATGACAGTCTTCAGTTTGCTTGGTGCCTCGTAAGATACCGAAGTGATTTTGCCGCCCCCCGCAATATTGATAAAGTAGCGGCTGTTCATGCGTCCGATATCGACCGGTACCGTTGTCCCTTCTATGATGACATCAACAGCTTCCATGATATCCTTTGGTATCATGAGCGCACGGCCGAAGTCATTGACCGTTCCCATGGGTATCACCCCTATTTGAGGCAGGTCCGGCAGATCGGCTATGCCGTTGACCACTTCATTGAGCGTGCCGTCACCACCAGCTGCGATGATAATATCGAATTGATCCTGGACTGCAGCACGGGCCGCGATAGTGGCGTCACCCGCCGCTGTTGTCGCATGGGCACTGGTTTCGTAGCCTGCCTGCTCCAGTTTGATCAGCACGTCAGGCAGCGTCTTTTTGAAGAGTTCTCGACCAGACGTCGGATTATAGATAATTCTTGCTCTTTTTCTCATAGCTGTTCACCCTTTCGGGAAATTCCCTTGTTTTTACTAGCGTCGGCGTCCACCGAATATATTACGCACAATTTCCCGACCTATCTGTCTGCCGACGGATGTAAGGACAGAAGTCGCCATCTTCTGAAGTTCAGATGGTTTTTCTTTCGTCACCTTCCTGTCAGGCTGCTCAGGTTCTTTGACATCGGTCAGTTTCTGCTGCAGAAGCTCATAAGCACTCTCGCGGTCCAGTTCTTCTTTGTAGGTTGCATAGAAGGGATTCGCTTCAAGTGGAATCGGCTGACTTAAGACACCGATTTTACTTTCAGGCGGTCTGATCCACGCACGTTCTACGATACCCGGCTGACCGTCACTGTTCAGGAAAGAGACCAGTGCCTCACCGGTCTTCAGTTCTCCGATGACGCTTTCTACATCCAGGTCCGGATTCTGTCTGAAGGTCTCTGCTGCACTCTTCACGGCTTTCTGGTCACGAGGCGTGAACGCCCGCAGCGCATGCTGAACACGGTTTCCGAGCTGACCGAGTACCTCGTCCGGCAAATCAATCGGGTTCTGTGTCACGAAATAAACACCGACCCCTTTAGAACGGATGAGACGGACAACTTGTTCAATCTGCGTGACGAAGGCTGGATTGGCGTCTTTGAATAAAAGGTGCGCTTCGTCAAAGAAGAAGACAAGCTTCGGTTGATCAGCGTCGCCTACTTCCGGCAGCATTTCAAACAGTTCAGTCAGCAGCCAGAGGAGGAATGTGGTATAGAGCAGCGGCTGCCTGTAAAGTTCTACTGCATGCAGAATATTGATGACCCCTTTACCCTTCTCCTGTTGCAGGAAATCTTCCAGTCTGAGAGCTGGCTCACTGAAGAAATGACTGGCACCTTGACTATCCAGCTCCAGCAGTTTACGCTGAATGGCACCGATAGACTGCTTCGTCAGATTGCCGTATTTCGTCGTATATTCAGCAGCATGGTCACCCATATGGTTAAGCAGAGCCTGCAGATCTTTCAGGTCAAGCAGCGTCAGTCCTTCGTCATCGCTGATTCTGAATGCCATAGTGAGGATACCTGTCTGCGTCTCATTCAGACCCATCAGACGGGACAGCAGGAGCGGGCCCATCTCCGTGACCGTTGCACGTATCGGCGTCCCCATCTTGTAAGAAGACGGGTATGCCTGCTTTTGAGAACTGTTCTGTCATCACCTTCAGTGTAATCGTCTTACCTGTACCCGTTGCGCCGGCAATCAGACCGTGGCGATTCGCCATTTTTTCTTCTATCCCGATATTCTTGGCAATTGCTAATGTCATCTTTCATCCCCACTTTATCAATAATATCGCTGTCTCTAATTTAGCTTATTCTACGAAATTACACAAAAAAAAGATTCTTGTCAGAATCTTTTCCGCCATGCTTCTGCTTCTTTTTTCAGCTGCAGCATGTATTCGATTCCGTTGACCTGAGATTCGATCTCATCTTCAGCCTGCTGCTTATTTTTCACCAGAAAATGAATATATTGTGCCTTCGCTGATTCGTTCTGCCTTAAATAATCCCGGAACAACAGCAGCGACTCGACCTGCTTGCTATCATGCTGCTCGACCCACCTGATCTGAATAGAGGGCCCCTCCGTCTTTTTCTCGTGCATGATGCAGTCCGGTGCCCATTCAATACATTTAAAGCCGAGCGCTTCGATGGCAGCCATCTGTTTTTCTACATGCTGATAGTGCTTGACGACCGGCATGATATTGATTTCTTCTATAAACGGCAATCCATCAACAGCCGAACTGCCATATTGATGTATTTCAGTAATCGCATTTCCCAGGATTTCAATCAGCTGCTTCGATTCTTCAATAAATAAAAGTCTGTACTCCAGAAAACTGCGGGGCGTATTTTTGATCATAGTATGTCCCTCACTTGTATCTCATGTCATTTGATCTTTCTGTTATAGATACATATTCAAAACATATTACCATTTTTATAAATTATAAACATTTTACTTCTATCTTACTAGCAATTTGATATTTATGTTAAAATAACAGTATTGATAACATGGAGGACTCAGATGAAAAATATACTCTTCTGGCTTTACGTTGTACTTTCAGTCTTATTAATTGGTTTCGGTTATATTTACTGGCAATCCACTGTTTCAGCCCGTCAGACCTCTCAGACAGACATGAAAACCATCACATTCAAAGATAAAGCCCTTCAAGATATTTACCGTCAAAATAAAGAGATGAACATCACTGTCTTATCCACACCTTATCAGGTCTCAGATGATGATCAGAGCTTGGTGCAGATGCTGCGTGATCAGTATCCGGCGCTTAGGATAAAGGAACAGATGATCAAGACAGCGAGTGATAAGATCGATGTCGATAAAATAAAGGATACAGAGCCTGATATCGTTCTACTCGATGCACTGACCCTTAATGATTTTACAGAAAAAATCCCTGCAGAGGCGCACAACAAACAGCTTGCTCAAATAATCGATGATCTAACATCAGACCATATTGAAGTCCGAACGATCGGCACTCGTCCTTCAACGGATCAAGCATTCAAGAGGTATCAGATAGAAGAAGAAGACTATTTTAAAGATTCCAAAACTTATTATGCCCAATCGAAAAAATGGCCAAAGGCTGAGCTGGCAGATAGCTATGACTCTCAGACAGAACTGCTGACTGCCCGTGGTCTCGATAGCTGGTATAGCCATATTACTGATTACCTTTTTAAGAAATAAATTTCTTATTCCGGTCGTAATCTGTTCAATCAAGATTTAAAAAGAAGCTGATATGCTCCAGGCATATCAGCTTTTCATATTATCTTTTTTCAAGTTCTTCCTTCAGAATCTGGTTAACCAGCTGCGGGTTCGCCTGCCCTTTTGAGATCTTCATGATCTGACCGACGAGGAAGCCCATCGCTTTTCCTTTACCGTTCTTGAAGTCCTCAATGGATTGAGGGTTGTTATCAAGTGCTTCAGTCACGAATGCGCGGAGCTGTTCCGGATCAGACACTTGTACAAGCCCTTGTTCCTCCATAATGACTTTCGGTGCTTTGCCTGACTCAACTGTATCAGCAAAGACTTTTTTAGCGATTTTACTCGAGATTGTGCCATCAGCGAGCAATTTCACCATTTCTGCCAGATTAGCAGGTGTTAAAGCGGTGTCGCCTAAGTCCTTCTGGTTTTTGTTCAAGTATTCGTTAACGCCGCCCATCAGCCAGTTAGAAGCTAACTTTGCGTCTGCTCCAAGCTTCAGCGTCTCTTCAAAGAAGTCAGACATCTCTTTTGTCAGCGTCAGAACATGCGCATCATAAGCAGGGAGGCCATATTCATTCACATATTTCTCTTTACGTGCATCCGGCAGCTCAGGAATCGATTCACGGACACGCGCTTTCCATCCTTCATCGATGAAGAGAGGCACTAAATCTGGTTCCGGGAAATAGCGGTAGTCATCCGAGCCTTCTTTGACACGCATGAGAATGGTTTTACCGGTTGCCTCATCAAAACGACGTGTCTCCTGCAGAATCTCTCCGCCCGCAAGCAATACTTCTGCCTGGCGTTTTTCCTCGTGCTCTAAACCACGACGGACGTAGTTGAATGAGTTCAGGTTTTTAAGTTCAGTCTTCGTACCGAATTCTTCACGGCCGACTGGACGTAATGAAATGTTGGCGTCACAGCGGAGTGAGCCTTCTTCCATCTTACAGTCAGATACCCCTGTATACTGAATGATCGCTTTCAGCTTCTCAAGGTAGGCATACGCTTCTTCCGGTGTACGGATATCAGGTTCCGAGACAATTTCAACAAGTGGTGTCCCTTGACGGTTTAAGTCGACCAGTGAGTGACCGTCTTTATGTGTCAGTTTACCGGCATCCTCCTCCATATGAAGACGTGTGATACCGATGCGTTTTGTTTCGCCGCCTACTTCGATATCGATATAGCCGTTTTCACCGATCGGCTCATCAAACTGTGAAATCTGATAAGCTTTCGGATTATCTGGATAGAAATAGTTTTTACGGTCAAATTTGGTTTCTGTTCTGATATCCATGTTCAGTGCCATTGCTGCGCGCATAGCCCAGTCGACTGCTGTCCGGTTGACGACTGGCAGCACCCCAGGATAACCCAGGTCGATGACACTGACATTGGTATTCGGTTCTGCACCGAAATGGGCAGGCGAACTTGAGAACATCTTGGATTCAGTTTTCAGTTCAACATGGACTTCAAGTCCGATTACTGTTTCGAAATGCATTTCATCGTCTCCTTATAATGTTTGATAACGGTCATGTAAGTTGAATTTCTGTTCATACTGATAAGCCACGTTGTAAATTTTCTGCTCATCAAATGGTTTACCGATGATCTGCAGGCCGATCGGGCGACCGTTATGTTCACCACATGGTACAGAGATCGATGGCAGACCTGCTAAGTTCACAGGGATCGTTAAGATATCGTTGGCATACATCGTCAGTGGATCATCAATCTGTTCACCGATATTGAACGCAGGTGTCGGCGCCACTGGTCCGACGATGACATCGTAATCAGCAAAGACTTTCTCGAAGTCCTGCTTGATCAATGTACGGACTTTCTGCGCTTTTTTGTAGTAGGCATCGTAATAACCAGAGCTGAGCGCATATGTACCAAGCATGATACGACGTTTGACTTCGTCACCGAAACCTTCCTGACGAGTCTTTTTGTAGAGCTCTTCTAAGTTCTGGGCCCCTTCTGCCTGATAACCATAACGAATACCATCGAAACGCGCTAAGTTCGCTGAAGCTTCTGATGATGAAATAATATAGTAAGTAGCAACGCCGTATTTTGCATTCGGCAGTGACACTTCCTCAATGGTTGCACCGAGGTCGCTTAATTGTTTAATTGCCGCTTCAATGGATGCTTTAACTTCCGGTGAGACCCCTTCACCTAAATATTCTTTAGGTACCGCAACACGAAGGCCCGTTAAATCTTTATCGATGTTTGAAGTGAAATCAACATTATTGACAGGCGCACTTGTTGAATCCATTTTGTCGTGACCCGCGATCACTTCAAGGACAGTCGCATTATCTTTGACGTTACGTGTTAATGGACCAATCTGGTCAAGTGAAGAAGCGAATGCAACAAGGCCGAAACGAGAGACACGTCCGTAAGTCGGTTTCATCCCGACGACACCACAATATGACGCAGGCTGACGGATAGAGCCACCCGTATCTGAACCTAAGGTGAATGGAACAAGGCTTGCTGCAACAGCTGCTGCACTACCCCCTGAAGAGCCACCCGGCACAGCTAGATGGTCGAACGGATTGACGGTCTTCTTATAGTGAGAGTTCTCTGTAGAGCCGCCCATCGCGAACTCGTCCATATTCAGCTTACCGACAAGAACAGCATTCTCGTGATTCAGTTTATTCATCACCGTCGCATCATAGACAGGATTGAAATTCGTCAATATCTTAGACGCACAAGTCGTCTCGACATTTTTAGTGACAATATTGTCTTTAATCCCCATCGGAATACCGAACAGTTTACCTGCAGGCGCCTGGTTATCCAGCGCTTCTGCTTTTTTCATCGCATTCTCTTTATCAAGCGCGAGGAATGAATTGATGATACCATCTTCTTTTTCGATATTAACGAATGTATCAGCAATCAGTTCTGATGGTTTGATTTCTTTATTGTGAATCATCTTGGATAATGATTCGATCGATTCATATCTTAATGACATTCTTATTCTCCTCCTAAGATTGAAGGCACACGGAACTGACCATCTTCTTTGACCGGTGCATTTTTCAGTACTTCTTCCTGGCTCAAACTTTGTTCGGCTGTATCCGGACGCAGCACATTCTGCAGGTCCAGCACGTGGAACGTCGGTTCAACGTTGTCAGTGTCCACTTCTTCCAGCTGGTTGGCAAAGTTCAGAATCGCTTCAAGCTGTCCGCTGAATTTCACCGCTTCTTCTTCAGTGATGGCAAGACGTGCTAAATGGGCAACGTGTTTAACCTGATCATTTGTAATCGTTGTCATGTTTATCCTCCTAAGCATGTATAGCATCTATAAATTTTATCAAATTTAATGCAAAAAATCTAAAAAAACTAAAAATAGTTGTATGAAAACGCTTTAACGCGATATATAATTAATCATGTAAAAGAATATTCATAAGTTTGGAGGAAAACACATGATTTTAGGACATACTTTTCAAAATGTCAAAATAGAAGCGACATGGATGACTTATGTCATGATTGCTGTCTATTTCTTAATTCTACTGGCAATCGGTTACTATGCCTATAAACAGTCAACTAGTACACTGGATGAATATATGCTCGGAGGGCGTAGTCTAGGACCGCTTGTCACTGCCCTTTCAGCCGGTGCGGCAGATATGAGTGGCTGGATGCTGATGGGATTACCTGGCTCTGTTTATTCAACAGGTCTATCAGCGACCTGGATTGCCATCGGTCTGACTATCGGTGCCTGGTTAAACTATATCTTGGTTGCACCACGTCTTCGCGTTTATACAGAGTTGGCTGACAATGCCATCACTATTCCGGATTTCTTCGAGAAGCGCGTGAGTGACCATACCCGGATCCTTAAGATTATTTCCGGTTTAGTAATCGTCATCTTCTTTACGCTTTATACGCAGGCCGGCATGGTTTCCGGCGGTGTCTTATTCGAAAGTGCATTCGGTCTCAATTATCACTGGGGCTTGATCTTAACAGCGGGAATCGTCATCATCTATACGCTTTTCGGGGGGTACCTCGCAGTCTCCTTGACTGACTTCTTCCAAGGGGTCATCATGCTCATCGCTTTAGTGATGGTGCCGATTGTCGCAATGCTGAAATTAAACGGTCTTGATACGTTAGGCGACGTTGCGACTCTTGAACCAACCAATCTTGACTGGTTCAAAGGGACTACGACCATCGGAATCATCTCACTTGTTGCATGGGGTCTTGGCTACTTCGGTCAGCCTCATATTATCGTTCGTTTTATGTCGATCAAAACACATAAAATGCTGCCGGCTGCCCGCCGTATCGGTATTTCATGGATGGCTGTGTCACTTATCGGTGCTTGTATGACAGGCTTAATCGGTATTTCATTCATCCACGAATCCGGGCAGAAGCTTGATAACCCAGAGACCATCTTTGTTGTGATGAGTCAGATCCTGTTCCATCCACTGATTGCCGGCTTCTTCTTAGCGGCGATCTTAGCAGCGATTATGAGTACAATCTCTTCACAGCTGCTTGTGACATCCAGCTCGTTAACACAGGATTTCTATATGTTGCTTCGCAAGACTAGCATTCAGGACACTTCACGTGAAAAAGAGTTTGTGCTTGTCGGCCGTCTGTCGGTATTACTCGTTGCGATTGTAGCAGGTGCCATTGCCTGGAATCCTAATGACACCATCTTAAACTTAGTCGGTAATGCCTGGGCAGGCTTCGGCGCTGCATTCGGCCCATTAGTCCTCCTTTCGCTTTACTGGAAAGGTCTGACAAAAGAAGGTGCGATCACAGGTATGATTCTCGGCTCACTGACTGTCATCTTCTGGATCATCATGAAAGCACCTGAACAGCATGCCGCTATCTTTGACCTATACGAAATCATTCCAGGCTTCCTGATCAGTCTGATCTCAACCGTCCTTGTCAGCATGATGACAAGAAAACCAGAACAGCGAATTCTTGATGAGTTCGATGAAATGGTCCGTATCGTTAAAAATTAATCATTAAAAAAGGCTCGTTTCCACACTGGAAACAAGCCTTTTTTATTGCTGATAAATATGAATGTACGGCTCACTGCCCTTTTCCTTCGTTATCAGAGCAAGCGGTTTATTATTATCGGTTACAGATATTTCGTAGCTGTCCAAGCCGTCAAAATACTTCTTAGACTGATCAGCAATGTGCTGGGTGACCCCGACCACTTCAGCCCTGCCGAAATAATCAAGCGGGATACTGACGGTCAGTGAGCTGATTTTCTGATCGACAACATGCGCAGAACCAATAGCTTGCGTGAAGTTCGGGAAGTAGCTGCTCAGTGACTCATTGAACTGTTTGAAGTTGTTGTTCAGTCCTTCATCAATCTTTTCGGCTTCAGCAGAAGGCAGGAGCACGTGTTCTTCGTCTATACTTGTCCACTTCTTGATATTATCACCCTTTTCACTTGTGCCGTATGCGACGAAATGGCCCGGTGTGATACTTTCAGCTGATGACTGAATGAATATGGCAAATGTAATCGGCAAATCTTTAAGCTCTGATTTGACACGCAGACGGGATAATATCTCATCTGCCATCTCTTTTCCTTTCGCTGCGCTGATCTTCGGATCCAGCTGCTGACTGTAGACTTCACCGTACTGTTCTTTCTGATAGTAATAGACGCTGTTCATCGCCAGACCGATTGTCATACCGGACAGTTTGTCTTTCTTCGCATCTTCTTCAGTATAGAAATCCTGTTCCAGGATATGGGATAAGTACGCAGGTGAATAACGGGCGATCTTGGCTGGATCGGTTTCACCTTTATGAGAAGGGTTCAAACCGAAGTTCGCATAAGCATTCCGCTCGATTCGTGTGTCTTCATCCATGGCATCTATTTCTTCTTTAGTGAACTGAGGCTCCAGATAGCTTTGTACCGCTTCCTTTGTCAGAAGCTGGCCGTCACGATAGAAATATTCTTCTGGTGAATAGACTTTCTGACTGATATTCAAGAGGCCATCTTCAAACGCTTCACCGTTATAAGCACTTGCCATATTGGTACTTGTCAGACCCCGTGCCTGGCTCTCCTTAAATGGCAGAAGCGTCCGGTAATAATCTTTTGAAATCTGAGCATCTGTTGCAATCTGTTTTTCATCGTTTGTCTGACTGGTCTTACTGTTATTGTCACTGTTACTACCACAACCTGCAAAGAGCAGGGCCGATAGCAACAGTAATGATGCTTTTTTCATACCTTCACCTTAACCTATTTCCTGTAGTTTGTTGATGAGTTGTTCCTCACTCCAGACTTCAATGCCGAGAGACTCTGCCTTCGCGAGCTTACTGCCCGCTTCCTCACCTGCAATAACCAGATCTGTCTTCTTTGTGACACTGCTCGTCACTTTGGCACCGAGCGCTGTCAGCTTGTCAGTGGCTTCTGTTCGGGTCATGATTTCAAGCTTGCCGGTCAGGACAATCGTCTTATTCATGAACGTAGTATTGCTGACCACTTCTACTTTTGTGCCGGTATAAGTCATGTTGACCCCTGCTTCTGTCAGCTTCAGCAGCAGCTCTTTTATATCATCATTGTGCAGATAGGTGACGACTGACTGAGCAATCTTATGACCGATTTCATGGATAGCTGTCAGCTCTTCTTCTGTCGCAGTAACCAGCCTATCCATTGAACCGTATTCCTCTGCCAGAATCCGGCTGGCCTTCGCGCCCAGATGTCTGATGCCAAGACCAAATAACAGACGCTCCAGTGAATTCGTTTTTGAGACTTCGATGGCCTGCAGCAATTTATCGACCTTCTTATCTGCCATACGATCAAGCGGCAGTAAATCCTCACGCTTCAGATAGTAAATATCGGCAACATCACGAATCAGTTCTGCCTCGAATAGCTGTTCAACGATCCGTTCACCGAGTCCATCGATATTCATCGCCTGACGGGACACAAAATGGATCACACCTTCAACGAGTTTCGCCTCGCAGGCTGGATTGATACAGCGCAGTGCCACTTCGCCTTCAATACGCACCAGTTCATGCCCGCAGGCCGGGCAGTGTGCCGGCATATGGTAGGGTAACGTGCCGGCTGGTCGACGGTCAAGCACAGGTCTGACAACCTCCGGAATAATATCACCTGCTTTACGGACCACGACTTCGTCACCGATACGAATGTCTTTGTCCCGGATGAGGTCTTCATTATGAAGGGAGGCACGACCTACTGTTGTCCCCGCTACTTTGACGGGTTCAAGGATGGCGGTCGGCGTCACGGCACCCGTCCGTCCTACTGAAATTTCGATATCTTTCAGCTTGGTGATGACTTCTTCTGCCGGGAACTTATAAGCGATGGCCCAGCGTGGTGATCTTGCAGTGAAACCGAGTTCTTCTTGCTTCGCGAGATCGTTCACTTTAATGACGATACCGTCTATATCGTAAGCCAGATGATTCCGTTCTTCTGTCCAGTAACGAATATAATCCAGTACCTCATCGATATCTTGACATAACCTGCGTTCATGGTTCGTCTTAAAGCCGAGATCATCCAGTCTATCAAGGGCTGCACTCTGTGACGGTACATCCAGTTCACGTAAATCATTCACACTATACAAGAAGATATCCAGCTTGCGTTTAGCAGCAAGCTTGGAGTCAAGCTGTCTGAGTGAACCCGCCGCTGCATTACGCGGATTCGCGGCAAGCGGTTCACCCTTCTTCTCTTTTTCCTTGTTGAGATGAATGAATGACTGGCGGGGCATATAGGCTTCTCCGCGCACTTCAAAGGTCAGTGGTTCATTGATAACGAGCGGTACTGCGTATATCGTCTTGATATTCTCAGTGATATTCTCTCCTGTCGTACCATCCCCTCGGGTCAGTCCTTGAACAAGACGGCCTTCCTGGTATTTCAGAGAAACTGCGAGTCCGTCTATCTTCAGCTCCACCATGTAATCCACTCGGCCGACACCCTCCACCACACGACGGTCAAATGCACGCAAGTCTTCTTCATTAAATGCATTGCCGAGACTGAGCATCGGTGTATCATGTCTGACTTTTTCAAACGATGACAGCGGTGTTCCGCCGACCCGGACAGTGGGTGAGTCCGCTGTCTTCAGATCGGGATATGCCTCTTCAATCGCGATGAGTTCATGGAGCAGTTTATCGTATTCACTATCAGGAACAGACGGCGTGTCCAGCACGTGATATTCATAATTATACTGGTGCAATAAACGGTGTAATTCATCTACTCTTTGCTGCATCATTTACCCCTTCTTTTGAATCGGTGCGAACTGACTTAACAGACGCTTCATACCGACAGATTTGAAAATAATGTCCAGTTCCTGTGAGCCATCTTTATCAGTCACATGACTGACCAGACCCTCACCCCATGTCTTATGGATGACTTTATCTCCGATCTTATATTCGCCCGGAGCAGGTCTGTTGTTCGTTGTCCGTCTTGAGAATCCTCTTTTTGGCATTACTACCTTCTTCCCTTCAAGCAGGTCTTCAGGTATCTCATCCAGGAAGCGGGAGCGGCGGTTAGCCTGACTGCGTCCGAAAAGTGTGCGTGAATCTGCATGGGTCACGTGAAGATGCTCTTCTGCCCGAGTAATGGCAACATACATCAAACGGCGCTCTTCTTCCATCTCTGCTTCTTCCGATAGACTTCTGGCATGCGGGAAGATGGACTCTTCCAGTCCTGCTATAAAGACGACCTTGAACTCCAGCCCTTTCGCAGAGTGAATGGTCATGAGCGTGATACCCGCTTCCAGATCGGCACTATCCACATCACTGACCAGCGACAGATCCGTCAGGAAGTTGACGAGTGACTGTTCTTCAATCGGTGTATCTTTCTCATAGTCTTGCGGCACGCTGAGAAACTCTTCCAGGTTCTCAAGGCGTGACTGCGACTCAAGTGTCCGATCTGCTTTCAGCATCTCCATGTAGCCCGTCTTCTCCATGATCTGCTCTGTCAGCTCGGTGATGGACAGGAATTCCTGCTGTTTCATGAAGCCATCCATCATCTCATAGAACTTGACGAGCGTTTCAGTCGTTTTTTTCGGCAGTCCGATGAAATCCACCTCTGCAAGTGCGTCAAAGTAACTGAGACCATTCATCTCAGCGTATGCTGTAATCTTATCCAGTGCGCCAGGCCCAACGCCGCGTTTCGGTGTATTGATGATACGGGCAAAACTGATATCTTCATTGCTGTTCGCCACAAGTCTCAGGTAACTGAGAATATCCTTGATTTCTTTGCGGTCATAGAACTTTGTCCCGCCGACCATCGTGTAGCTGATATTCGATTTAAGGAGCGTTTCTTCCAGCACACGGGACTGGGCATTCGTCCGGTAAAGAATGGCCATATCATCCAACCGGTAGCCTTCTCGCTGTTTGTTCTGTATTTCAGAGATGATATATTCCGCTTCATGACGTTCGCTCTGCGCTTTGAAGTACTTGATCTTACTGCCTTCCGCACTTTCAGTCCACAATGCTTTCGGCTTGCGCTCTGAATTATGCCGGATGACTTCATTCGCCGCATGCAGAATATTTTTCGTAGAACGGTAATTCCGCTCGAGGAAGATGGTGCGGGCATTCTGATAATCCTCCTCAAAGCTCAGAATATTGTAGATATCCGCACCACGCCAGCCATAGATTGACTGGTCTGAATCCCCGACAACACAGATGTTCTCAAACTTCTCGGCAAGCATCTTGACCAGCAGATACTGCGCTCTGTTCGTATCCTGGTACTCATCGACGTGAATATACTGGAACTTGTTCTGATAATAGCTCAGTGCTTCCGGTGCACGCTCAAAAAGTTCGATCGTCGTCATGATAAGGTCATCGAAGTCCAGCGCCTGATTTTTCAGAAGAATCGACTGATAACGTTTGTAGGCTCTCGCTACTATCTGCGCCATAAAATCCTGTGCTTCTCTTTCAGCATCTGCCGGCGTCTTCAGTTCATTTTTCAGGTTCGAAATCTGGGCGAGCAGCGAGCGTGGCTCATAACGTTTCGGGTCGATGTTCTCCTGTTTCAGCACTTCTTTCATGACTGAACGCTGGTCCGTCGGGTCAATGATGGTGAAGTTCCGCTCAATACCGATTCTGTCGCTATCACGCCGCAGTATGCGCACACACATCGAGTGGAACGTGGAGATCCACACCGCTTCCGCTTCTTCACCGATCAGCTGCTGAACACGTTCCTTCATTTCTTTCGCTGCTTTATTCGTGAAGGTAATCGCGAGTATATTGTAAGGATTGACGTCTTTTTCCTGTATGAGATAGGCGATGCGATGGGTCAGCACCCGGGTTTTACCTGAACCCGCGCCCGCCATAATCAGCAGGGGGCCTTCTGTTGCTTTAACAGCTGCACGCTGTTCTTCGTTCATTCTATTCAGTAATTCTTTCACAGGAATTATCCTTTCTTTCCTTTGATTTTAACGGTCTCAAGGGCCTTCTTCAGATCGCGGTAGATGATGTTGCCGACCACTATAGTATCAGCATGCTGAAACATCTCTTCAGCCTGTGCCAGTGATTCAATACCGCCTCCGTAAACCAGGCGCGTATGCTCAAGTGCAGATTTCAATTCCGCCACCTTCGCGACATCACCATAGGTACCACTATATTCAACGTAACAGACCGGCAGACGATAGAAATGCTCAATCATCTGACCATACGCATAGAGATCATCTCCTTCAAGTGTGGTATCTGCTGCTGTCAGCTTGGCTACCTTACTGTCAGGATTCAGAACGATGTATCCTTCCATCGTAAACTCGTCAAAATTCAGCATATGGCCGTAAGCTTTCAGCGCTTCAATGAGCAGGCCGTTATGAAACTGCACGTTCGGACTGTTCAGGACAGTGGGTACTAAATAACGGTCAAAACCTGGTATCACGCTCTCAAGATTAGAGATCTCAAGCGCACAGGGCACTGTATAACGCCGCACACGCGCCATTAAATCAAGGACGTTATCCATCGTCACATCATCCGTCCCTCCTACAACAATCGCATCTGTTCCTGATTCACAGAGCAGCTGCAAGGATTCATCATCAATGGTTTTTGCAGGATCAAGTTTGAAGACATGCTGCCAGTCATTTATCTCATACATATAGAAACTCCTTTTAAAGACATATTTATAATTATAGCATTTTCAAGAAACGATAACGAAAAAAAGCCAGTCCGAATGACTGACTTCCGCTCATCTGACCAAGCCGTAATACTCCTCTAATGTCAACCCGCTCCTGTAGACCTCCTGCGCCAAGTCTGTACCTAAATAGCGGATGTGCCACGGTTCATACTGATAGCCGGTGATATGCTCCTTGCCTTTTGGATAGCGGATGATAAAGCCATAATCCTGGGCATGCGTCTGCAGCCATTTGCCTTCAGGTGTATCCCCGAAGGAAATGGTGAAATCTTTGACAGACTCACGACTGCCGAGGTCAAACGTAAGGCCGGTCTGATGTTCAGAGTGACCAGGCTCTGCGCTGTAAGTATCTGCAGCTGCCTTACCGTCACGTGCGACGTAATCTTGATATAGCGCAGCCTGCTCATCATAACTTCTGAAGCCGCTTCTGACAGCGAAATTCAGTCCTTCCGCGGCTCCCGCTGCCATGAGCTTGTTCAATGCCGCGCGTGCTTCATCGTTCTCACCGGGTGCATAATCAGCCGGCAGACTGATTGATTTATTCACGATAATCGTATCGCCGTAATACGTCACACCCTTTACCACTGACTTCTCCTTTGAAGTCAGCCATTTGTCCAGAGGATGGATTTGTTTGATATTGTCGATCACTGGCAGGTGCTGTTCAGTCTGATTGCTGCAGCCTGTAAGTACAGCGGCTGCCAGACCTGCGATTAATAGTTTCTTCATGATAGCCCTCATTTCGACTTCATTATAAAATAAAAATGGTACTGAATCAATTCAGTACCATTTTTTTACTGTTCTTCACCTAGACGTTCCATCACCATCGTGTAAGCATCATTTCCCCACTGTAATGAGCGTTTGACACGTGAAATAGTCGCAGTAGACGCACCTGACTCTTTTTCAATTGTTGCGTAAGTATGGCCTTGCTTGATCATCTTAGCGACCTGCATACGTTGAGATAATGAATGTAACTCATTGACTGTGCATAAATCATCAAAAAACTGGTAACACTCTTCACGAGTCTCGAGTGCAAGAATTGCATCGAATAAATCATCAAGACGTTTACCTCTTAATTTTTCAATTTGCATTCCGTTCATCCCCTTGAATAATATAGTCTAAGTTTAACGCACTAGTGAACTGAAGTACAGTTTTAATCCAGTTCTGCCAGCTGTTCTTTTTCTTTAGGCGTCAGATAGGCTGTACTTGTGTCCATCATCGTATATGTATTTTCCACTTTCCTCAGAAGAATATCTTCTGCCAGTTTATTCTTTTTGATGTAGGATAAAGCATCACCCACTTCTTCACGTTCTAAATCCAGTTCACTCGTCTTGACCGGTTCATTATGGTCAATATGATTCAGAATCACTTCTACATTCTCCTGATTCACTGCTTTCACCTCATTCATTAATGATTGCATTTAATAAGTATCATACATCAAAATATCCAAAAAATATAGAAAGTCACGATAAAAAAGACCTCCGTCTTGATGACAGAGGTCAGACTATTATTCCAGTCCTGCTCGTTTGAACAGTGTATCCACTTGATTCAGATGATGGTTTTCATTGAAGCATTCATCCAGTTCTGCCGGTGAAAGAAGGGCAGTGATTTTATCTTCTTTTTCAATCAGTTCACGGAACGGCGTTTCGGTCTGCCAGGATTCCATGGCCTTTGGCTGCACCAGATCATAAGCTTCCTCACGTACCATGCCTTTGTCGATCAACGTCAGCATGACGCGCTGGGAATAGATTAAACCGAACGTCTTATTCATGTTACGCTTCATGTTTTCTTCATAAACTGTCAAGTTCTCGATGATATTGGCAAAACGGTTCAATGCGTAGTCCAGTGCAATCGTCACATCCGGCAGCATAATCCGTTCTGCTGAAGAGTGCGAGATATCACGTTCATGCCATAATGGCACGTTTTCGTAGGCTGTTGTCACGTAACCACGGATAACACGTGCAATACCTGTGATGTTCTCTGAGCCGATCGGATTACGTTTGTGCGGCATGGCAGAAGAACCTTTCTGCCCTTTCGCGAATGCTTCCTCTACTTCACGCGTTTCTGTCTTCTGAAGGTTGCGGACTTCAACAGCGAATTTCTCAAGGGATGTTGCTATTAATGCAAGTGTCGCCACGTAATAGGCATGGCGGTCACGCTGCAAGGTCTGTGTGGAAATTTCAGCGAAGCCGATGCCGAGTTCTTTGCAGACATATGCTTCAATTTCAGGGGGAATATTCGCAAAGGTGCCGACCGCGCCACTCATCTTACCGACTTCGATTTCTTTACGGACTTCTTTGAAACGTTTCATGTTACGCTGCATTTCCATATACCAGAGTGCCATTTTCAGACCGAATGTCGTCGGTTCCGCATGGACACCGTGTGTGCGTCCCATCATGAGTGTGTTCTTGTATTTGAGGGCTTTCACTCTTAACACTTCGATAAAGCGTTCAAGATCCTTCTCGATGATGTCATTCGCCTGCTTGATGACATAGCTGAGCGCTGTATCAACAACATCTGTACTCGTCAGACCGTAATGCACCCATTTGCGTTCTTCTCCCAATGTCTCACTGACCTGGCGTGTGAAAGCGACCACATCATGACGCGTTTCAAGTTCGATCTCTTTTGCACGTTCAACATCTACACGGGCGTTCTGACGAATCAGTTTGACGTCTTCTTCCGGAATCACCCCTAATGTGCTCCAAGCTTCACATGCTAAGATTTCCACTTCCAGCCATGCTTCAAAACGGTTCTGCTCGCTCCAAATATCCGCCATTTCTTTTCTTGAGTAACGTTCAATCATCCGTATTCTCCTATCTGATTAGTAGTCGCCTTCAGTATAACAAATTTTATTAGATACGTACATTAAATATTAATAACAAATGAATGTACGGAATTTAACACTAAAAAACCTATCCGCTAAGCAGATAGGTCTATTAATTTATCTTTTTTCCGACAAAGATAATCTGCTGACGCAGCACTTCAATGCCTTTTTCTGTCTCGTGGAAAATCGGCTTCTCCATTCGTTTGACAGGGGTAAAGCCTTCTTTTTTCATGCGGGCGAGGCACTCAGCAATCGTCTCATTTTCAGCGACCTCAAATTTCATCTGTATCATATGCACGCAGTTTTTTGCTGCGAACACCTTTCACCCAGAATCCACCGTGAATGTTCTTCGGTTCATAGGCAATGATGAACGCCTTCGGATCAAGCTGTCTGATCGTGTCAGTCAGCTTCACTTCATATTTACGCGGCGTTAAAATCTGCATGATCATACGATGACCATCCCGTCCGTGTGCAGCGTAATGTGTCACACCATAGCCCAAGTCACGGAGTTTATGTGGAATATCAAGTTCGTATTCAGCTGTCGTCACATTCACCACAATATAGCCGAGCGCAATTTTTTCTTCAAGTTTCATCCCAACAATGATACCTGCACCGAAACCGAAAGCATACGCCAGTACATTCCAGATATTATCCAGACTGTTCATCACCAGTCCAAGTCCTACCACGTAGACGAGCACTTCAATCACGGATACGCCGGCCGCAAAGTAGCGGTAGCCCTTTAATGTCAGGATCATCCGCATCGTTAAACACGACACATAAATAATATTGATAAAAAAGATAACAGCAACCATAATCCATGGATTATCCATCTATCAGCACCTCCCAATTCATAGGCATTCTATCAGAGATTGAGAGGTAGCACAAGGCTAGCGGATCAGATCCTCGACACTGAACCTTGTGATAGGCATCATGCGCTTATGCTGCGTTTTCAGGAAATGACCTTCAATGACCTCTTTATCTTGTTCACTGACTGTCTTTCCTTCCAGATAATCATCAATGGCTTCGTAAGTCACACCGAGTGCTACTTCATCCGGCAGCTGCGGCTTGTCTTCCTCTAGATCCGCTGTCGGTTTTTTATTATAGAGGTGCTCAGGACAGCCTAAATACTTCAGGATTTCTCTGCCTTGGCGCTTATTCAGTCCAGCGAGAGGCAGAATATCTGCACCGCCGTCACCATACTTTGTATAGAAGCCTGTGATACTTTCAGCGGCATGATCGGTCCCTAATACAATTCCATTGTTCGCTGCCGCAACAGAATACTGAACTTTCATACGTTCACGTGCTTTTTCATTCCCTTTCTGGAAATCTGTGACCACTATACCGGCATTCTGAAGTGCTTCAATGCTTGCTTCCACACTTGGTTTGATGTTGACCGTCAGTTCTTTGGACGCATTGATAAAGTCCAGTGCATCCTGACAGTCCTGCTCATCTTTTTGGACGCCGTACGGCAGGCGGATGGCAATGAACTGATAATCGCCGCCTTCAGCATTCAGTTCATCAACAGCCATCTGTGCAAGTTTTCCGGCAAGCGTTGAATCCTGCCCGCCTGAGATGCCAAGTGTCATCGATTTCATAAATGGATAGCTTTTCAGATAATCTTTCATGAAATCAAGAATGGCTCTTGTTTCTTCTTCAACATTGATAGAAGGTTTGACCTTCAGCTCTTCAATAATCTGTTCTTGTAATGTCATGATTCCCACTCCTTTATACGATCTGCTACTTCGTGAATTTTATGGTTTTTGTTTTCCCAGCATGCAGTACTTAGGTCCACCGGATACTCTTCAGGGTTCATGTAACGCTTCGTCTCTTCCCATATCAGCTCCAGATTGTCCTGGTGATACTGTCTGATTGCGTCAAGAGAAGGCTGCTCATAAACCAGTTCACCTTTTTCAAAGATAGGATGAAGCAGTTTTTTGGCGGTGAAGTCTTTCACCCATTTCTGTTTATAGGTGTAGATAGGATGAAACATCTTAAGAACTTCTTCTGACTGAGGATCTTCATGAGCAAGTGTCATGTAGTCTCCTTCTGATTTACCCGTTTTATTGTTAATAATGCGATATAAATCTTTTTTCCCAGGTGTGGTCACTTTCTCCGCATTATTCGAGATCTTGATACGGTCCTGCAGGATGCCGTTCTCATCAGCAATCGCCGTCAATTTATAGACCGCGCCTAAAGCAGGCTGGTCATAAGCAGTGATGAGTTTGGTACCGATTCCCCATGCCGTGACTTTACATCCTTGCTGTTTCAAGTTGATGATGGTCGCCTCATCCAGGTCGTTGGAAGCAAAGATTTTCGCATCAGGAAAGCCGGCAGCGTCGAGCATTTTCCGTGCCTCTTTGGACAAGTAGCTTAAGTCCCCTGAATCCAGACGGATACCGATAAAATTAATCTGGTCACCGAGTTCTTTGGCTACACGAATCGCATTCGGCACACCGCTTTTCAGTGTATGGAAGGTATCGACTAGGAAGACACAGTTTTTATGACGTTCAGCGTACTTCTTAAACGCTGTATATTCATCGTCGTATGCCTGCACCATTGCATGGGCATGCGTCCCGGAGATTGGTATACCAAATAATTTACCCGCCCGGACATTGCTCGTTGAATCAAAGCCTGAAATATAGGCGGCACGGGCACCCCAGATGGCAGCATCCATCTCCTGTGCACGACGAGTCCCAAACTCCATAAAGATCTCATCCGGCGCAATGTTCTTGATGCGGCTTGCCTTAGTCGCAATCAGCGTCTGAAAATTGACGATGTTCAAAATAGCCGTCTCCAGGAGCTGCGCCTGAATCAGTGGCGCCTCTATGCGGAGTAACGGTTCATTATTGAAACAGATTTCACCTTCTTGCATGGAGACGATATTGCCGGTGAAACGCAGTTCCTTTAAATAGCTCAGGTAATCTTCCTGATAACCTTGCTCACGTAAATAGTCAATGTCACTATCCGTAAACTTGAAACGTTTCACGTATTCAATGATTCTCTCAAGGCCGGCGAATACTGCGTAGCCGCCGTCGAACGGCATACTTCTGAAATAAACATCAAAGACCGCCATATTCTCATGTATGCCGTCAAACCAGTAAGTCTCTCCCATGTTAATCTGATATAAGTCTGTATGCAGCATCAAGCTGTCATCAGTTTTATTGAACATCTCAATCCCTCTTCTTCCCTTAATTAACGTCTGCTCTTTCATATTAACATACCTTTATGTGAAGCAATAATGCTACAATTTAATTAACTTACAAAAGAGGTCATGATATGAAAAACAAATCATTTGTCTTTATCCTGTCTGCCGTTGTCTCAATCTCCGGCTTTTCACAAGGCATGCTTCTGCCGCTTATTTCATTTATATTCGAACGCGACCATGTGCCGAGTATTGTCAATGGTTTCCATGCCACTTCACTCTATATCGGTGTCTTTCTGACTTCCCTGTTCCTTGAAGGGCTGCTCAGGAAATGGGGCTTTAAGCCGCTGATCATCACTGGCGGTGTGCTCGTCTGTCTGTCGTTTCTGCTTTTCCCTGTTCTTAAGGCGATGTCTATCTGGTTCCTGCTGCGGCTGATTGTCGGGGTAGGCGATAATATGCTGCATTTCGCGACCCAGTCCTGGCTCACACACGTGACGCCGCGTGATCAGCTCGGCCGTGCGCTCGCTTACTACGGGCTGAGTTTCTCACTCGGCTTCATGCTCGGCCCTATTCTCGTGCCGCTCGTCACCATTCATGAGTCACTGCCCTTTTTAATCAGTGCGGGGCTGACGTTCATCGCATTTACCCTCGTCTTCACATTGAAAAATAGTTTTCCTGAACAAACAGAAGAAAAAGTCTCTCTTTCTTCTACTTTTCTTAACTTCCGGAGAGTCATCCGCACTTCCTGGATTGCCTTTTTATTTCCGATGGTATTCGGTGTGATGGAAAGTTCTTTGAACAGTAACTTCCCGGTGTTCGCGCTGAAGCACAATCTGAGCTTAATAGATATCACCTGGATACTGCCGATGTTCAGTCTTGGCACGATTCTTTTCCAGGTGCCGATCGGCAGTCTGTCCGACCGGATGAACAGAAGTCATCTTATGCTGATACTGACCCTGACAGGTGCCGTCATTTTCCTGTTAGGCGACTTTGTCATCGCCCATCATTACGGCATGATGGCCATCTTCTTTGTAGCCGGGGTCTTCACAGGCTCCCTCTATTCTCTCGGCGTCACCTATATGACAGAGCTCACGCCCAGACATCTGCTCCCTGCAGGTAATCTGATGTGCGGCATTGTCTTCAGCATCGGCAGTATAGCCGGCCCTATTATCGGGGGTACGGTGATAGCTGTTTCAGATAATCAGTTTTTCTTCATCGCCCTCAGCGCTCTCATCCTGCTGACGAGTTGCGCGACCTATCTCTTTATTCTGAACAACCGCAAATTATCTGAGGAGTGATTAAATGTTTGACCAGGCCCAATCTTTTATCAGAAACATGCATGAGGAACTGAATATTCCGCATGCCGAGACAGAAGCACGGCTGCAATCTATAGCAGAAGAAATCTGCCAGACCCAGACGTACCGGCATACACCTGAAGAGCTTGAATACGGCGTCCGCGTAGCATGGCGTAACAGTAACCGCTGTATCGGCCGTCTCTTCTGGGACAAACTGACTTTAATAGACAGACGTCATGTTCAGACACCTGCGGAATTCGAGGCAGCGCTGCTTCACCATATCGACTATGCCACTAACAACGGCAAGATCAGGCCCAGCATCACAGTCTTTCCGCCCCGCACCGGCAACTGCACACCGTTTATCATTCTGAATGACCAGCTGATCCGCTATACAAGTGACACGCTGGCTGAGCCTGTTAAGTCCATCAAGCCGGACATCACTTCCAAGTTCCTGCCTATTGTTTATCAGCATAACGAACAGCTGCATACCTTGGCGCTGCCGGAAGAAAAAATACTGGAAGTGCCTCTCCATCATCCGAATCACCCGGCATTCGATGACCTTAACCTCGCCTGGTATGCTGTGCCGATCATCTCAGGCATGGAACTCCGCATAGGGGGCATTACCTATCCCTGTGCACCCTTTAACGGCTGGTACATGGAATCTGAGATTGCCTCCCGCAATCTTCTCGACTGCTATCGCTATAACTTGATTGAACAGATTGCGGACAGTTTCGGCTTTGACCGTACGACGACCGCTACTTACTGGCGTGACCGGACACTTGTCGAACTGAATTATGCCGTCTATCATTCCTATAAGTCTCATGGCGTGGCAGTCGTCGACCACTATACAGCGAGCAAGCAGTTCGAGAAATTTGAGGAACAGGAGCGCGCAGCCGGACGGCGCATCACCGGTGACTGGACCTGGCTCATCCCGCCTATTTCTCCATCGCTCGTTCATAACTTCCATAAAGGATACGACAACACTTACCGTGATCCCAACTTTTATTACCGCAAGAAAGGCTGTCCTTTCGCCGGTCAATCAATCAGAGATCACTGAAAAACCGGTCGACGTGCTTCCGGTGAATCGCATTTAAGTGCGTGTTGCAGCTACAGTAGACATCTGCCGCTTCAACCAGACGGACCGCACATGTGTCCTCTTGATTGAACGTATTATTGACGACATAGATGTCCTGGTTCTTGACACCGTTATACCCTTTAATTAATATGACATCTTCCTGACGGATGGACTTGAAATCATTGTTCTCGATAATAACGGTCTCACCTGCCTGCACACCCTGATCAATTCCGGCGAGAGACGTTGAGTACTTGCCTTTATTGACCGCGAGATAGCGAACAGCGCCCCCGCAGCTGATAAACTGATTGCCTGAGACTTTGACCGTCCTGGATTTGAGCAGGGTGACCGCGTAATCATTCATACCGTCAAACGTATTGTTCTCAATAAAAATATTCTCATAGAAAATATCATACTGGCTGGCATGAGAACCGATAGCCCGGTTCCATGCCGTCATCATCGGTTCACCGGAATTACCGAAACAGCAGCCTTCTATCAAGACATTGCGCGTCGGTGTCCCGTCATAATAGCCGAACTTCGGAAAAGAATCTCTCAGCTGAAGGTCAATCTGAATCGCTTCACTGAACTGCCTTTTACCGGAATCATCCCGGAAGCCGAGAAAGCGGCAGTTTTTCACGTGAAAACCATCCAGTCCGCAGGCGTCTATGGCATGACCACCAACGACATTCTTGAAAGTCACATCTTCAATTTTTATCTCTGCTGCATGACCGAGAGACATGATGGTATTGTTGAAATTCAGGACATGACCATACTGGTCAAAAGTACCGCCTTTAATGGTGATATGACCATTACCGTTGTAACCCTGATAGCCGGGTTTCCGGCCGTTTTTGAGGAGGGCACCATTGCTCATCCTTCTGACGACTGCATCTTTATGAAGAATAAGCGTTGTATGGTGGTAGATGACAAGCTCTTTTGCAATATAGTAAGTCCCTGCCGGTACATAGATTGTAACAGGGGTCTTTTTCGCTTGATTCAAGGCGCGCTGGAAACCGATAGTATCCCTGACAATATGCCGGCCACGTGCACCATAATCTCTGACATTGATTTTTCTCATTTTGTTCATCCTTATTATCATTTATAATTTGATTAACTATACCCTGTTAGGAGGCTCATTATGGATAAAGCATTACTGATTATCGACTATTCTTATGATTTCATTGCAGATGACGGAAAACTGACTTGCGGTAAGCCCGGTCAATCCATTGCACAGGCCATCGCCCGTAAATTTGAAGCTTATATCGCTGAAGGTCAGCCTGTCTTCATCACGATGGATCTGCATGACTTTAATGATATGTCACATCCTGAATCCAAGCTCTTTCCGCCTCATAATCTCCGCGGAACAGCTGGCCGTGAACTTTATGGTGCTGTCAAAGAAGTGTATGACAAATTTAGAAATCATCCGCTTGTCTTCTGGATTGACAAAAGACGCTACAGTTCATTTGCGGGCACACCACTCCATCAGTATTTAACAGAACGTCAGATCAAGATGATTGAACTGACAGGTGTCTGTACAGATATCTGTGTGCTTCATACAGCGGTGGATGGTTACAACCTCGGCTATACCATGATGGTCGATAAGGATGCTGTTCAGTCCTTCAGCGAGGCAGGACACCAGTTCGCGCTGTCTCACTTTGAACATTCGCTCGGCATGACGATTACGGGTCAGTCATGCTAAAATAAAAGATATTCATATTAAAAGGAGAAGAATTCATGACTATTTTAACTTTCGGACATCAAAATCCTGATACAGATACAATCACTTCAGCACTGGTGATGGCAGACCTGCAGACTGCTGCCGGCAAAGAAGTCGAAGCAGTGAGACTCGGCGAGGTAAGTGCAGAAACGCAGTACGCGCTTGACCACTTCAAAGTATCTGCACCACGTTTAATCGAAAAAGTGGACGGCGAGGAAGTCATTCTCGTCGACCATAATGAGTTCCAGCAGTCAGCTCCTGGCATCGAATCTGCACACATTCTGATGGTAGTGGACCACCACCGTATCTCAAATTTTGAGACAGCTGCACCTCTTTATTACAGAGCAGAACCTGTCGGCTGTACAGCAACGATTCTCAATAAAATGTATAAAGAAAATCAGATTGAAGTGAAGCCTGAGATTGCCGGTCTGATGTTATCTGCTATTATCTCTGATACATTACTCTTCAAGTCTCCTACTTGCACTGACGAAGATGTGAAAGCAGCGGAAGAACTTGCTGAAATCGCAGGTATCAACAAAGAAGAATATGGTCTTGAAATGCTGAAAGCAGGTGCTTCTACAGCAGATAAATCTGCAGAAGATTTACTTAATATCGACGCGAAATCATTCTCAATGGGTGAAAAGGAAGTCCGTGTGGCACAAGTCAATACAGTCGATATCGACGAAGTATTCGCACGTCAGGAAGAACTTGAGAATGCCATCAATGCTGAAACAGCACAAAATGGCTACGACTTATTTGTCCTTGTCGTGACAGATATCATCAATTCAGATTCGAAGATCCTTGCGTTGGGTAAAGAACAGGAAGCAGTCAATAAAGCATTCAACGTCGCTTTAGATAAAAATACTGCGCTACTTAAAGGTGTGGTATCACGTAAGAAACAGGTGGTACCTCAGTTAACTGACGTCTTATCATAAGGAGGTGTTCCCGATGGAAATCCAGCAGTCAGGTAACAGATTTCATATCGATGACATAGCTGAAATCACATTCTACACACAAGACGACACAATTGTCATCAATCATACCTTTGTAGATCCCTCTCTTCGCGGACAAGGGATTGCGAGGCAATTACTGGACCGTGTCATCGACTATGCACGGGAAAACAATCTGAAAATCGTGCCGCTCTGCTCTTATGCGGTAACTGCAATGCACAACGACCCATCTGTGCAGGACGTACTGAAATAAGCAAAAGGACGTTTTATCTTTTCTGATAAAACGTCCTTTTTTATACGAGTTTAAGACCGATGATGGCGATAATGATCAACGTGATCAGAACTACTTTTTTCAGGTTGAAGCTGTCTTTATAGAACAGAATACCGACGATGACACTGCCCATTGCACCTATCCCTGTCCAGACGCTGTAGGCGGTGCCGAGCGGCAGTGACTTGATTGCCACGGACAGCAAGAAGAGACTCAACATACTGAGTAAGAACCAGATCACTGTCCACGTTCTGTTCTTGAAGCTGTCGCTGTTTTTCAAGGCCACCACCATGAGGACTTCCATCAGACCTGCGCTGATCAATACTATCCAGCTCATGATTCCTCAGCTCCTTCCACAAATTTGAGGCCGACGATTGATGCAATCAAGAGCGTAAGGAAAAACAGCTTCAGGATGCTCATCGGTTCATCGAGAAAGAAGTAGCCGTAGAGTACTGTGCCGACTGCCCCTATGCCGGTATAGATGGCATAAGCCATGCCGACCTCCATATGTGTCAGGCAATAGGCGAAAAAGTAGAAGGAAAGCGCCATGACAGCGACCGTAAACAGCGTCCACGGAATATCTGTGAAGCCATGTGAATACTTGAGACCGACTGCCCAGACCACTTCAAGCAGGCCGCCGATAATGAGAAAAAGCCATGATTTATTCATGAATAGCTGCCTCTCTTTCGATGATTTCCAGCATGCGTAGTGTATCCATACTCATCTGCTCATTGTCCGGATTGATGGACATGGCCATACAGGCATCCATAAATGACTTGATTTCATAGGACATCGGCAGCGCATGGTGTTCAAATCGTTCAATTTCTTCGCCTTGCCGGTTGTGCTTGATGATGACTGCAGGAGCAGAAATCTTGTCTATAGTCAGAATCCCTTCCTCCCCGATGATTTCAGACGGCAGATGACTGTCGATGATTTTCGAGAAGCTGAGAACAGCTGTCATATCACTGTACTCAGCAATGACTGTTCCTTGTCCGTCCGCACCAGTCGATAGCCGGTGCAGTGCGGCACTGACAGTATCAGGCAGACCGAATAATCTGACAAGCGGTGCAATGGTATAGACCCCGAGATCCGTCAATGCGCCGTTACCGAGTTCCGGTCTGAACGCATTCTCTACAATCCCTGCTTTCAGTTTATCGTAACGTGATGAGTACTGATTATAGTGAAAATTGACGCGGCGTATCGTGCCGATGTCAGCGAGCCATCTCTTCAGCTGCTGAAAGGCCGCCGCTTCAGTCGACTTCATCGCTTCCATCAATATGACACCATTCTGCTTGGCACAGTCGAAAAGCTTTTGCCCTTCTGCTACAGTCAGTGTGAGGGGCTTTTCGCAGAGAACATGTTTCTTGGCATTCAGCGCATCCATCGCCTGCTCCGCATGCAGCAAGTTAGGCGTCGCAATATAGACCGCATCATAGCTGTCACTCGAGATAAAAGTCTGCCAGTCTGTAAAACGATGCGCTATGTTATGCGTATCAGCAAACTCAGCCGCCCGCTCAGCCGTGCGTGAATAGACGGCCGTCACTTCAAATCCTTCAATTGTTCTACCGGCGGCAATCATCCGGTCAGTGATCCAGTTCGTCCCTACTATCCCAAATCTCATTTCCTTCACCTCATTTAAGTTCAATTGATTTTATCATGCAATAATCTATTGTACACTAATTACATCATATATGCAGAGGTGACCGTTTTGTACAAAACTGATTTAGAAGAAATCAATGAGTTTTTTGATACAGACATGACCAAAGATTTAAAATTTCGTAAAAAACATCTCAAAGCCCTGAAGAAAGAAATCAGAGCGCGGGAAAAAGACATTCTGACTGCCCTGGCACAAGATTTAGGCAAAGGGAAAGTAGAAGGTTACGCATCTGAGATCGGCCTGATTTTAAAGTCTATTTCCATGTTCATAAAAGAAATGAAGAGTTACAGCAAAATAGAATCGATTTCAACGCCGATGATGCAGTTCCCCGGCAAAAGTTATATCATGCGTGAACCGCTTGGCACCGTCCTGATCATCGGGCCGTTCAATTATCCATTCCAGCTGGTCATGGAGCCTTTGATCGGTGCGCTTGCAGCCGGCAACTGTGCTGTCGTCAAACCTTCTGAACAGACGCCTTATACAAGTGCCATTATCGAGGAAATCATCTCTACAGTCTTCCCGGCCGATTATGTCAAGGTCATTCAAGGCGAGAAAGACGTCACCTCTGAATTACTGGAACAGAAATTTGATTTCATCTTCTTTACGGGCAGCACGAAAGTAGGCCAGATTGTCTACGAAGCAGCAAGTAAGAATCTGACACCTGTCGCACTCGAGCTAGGCGGCAAAAGTCCGACGATTATCGATGAGACAGCTAACATCAAGGTGGCTGCTGAGCGTATCGCGTTCGGTAAATTTATGAATGCCGGCCAGACATGTGTCGCACCGGACTATATACTGATCGACCGTAAAGTAAAAGAACCTTTCATTAAAGCGATGCGTTCTACACTGAAAGATTTTTACGGTAAAGACCCGCAGACATCTGCAGACTATGGTCGCATTGTCAACGACCGTCATTTCGACCGTCTTGACGCACTACGCCAAAGTGCAGAACAGGATATCGTCATCGGCGGCGAGACAGACCGTACTGAGCGCTATATCGCACCGACACTGATAGACCATGTCCAGCTTGACGACAAAATCATGGAAGAGGAAATATTCGGTCCATTGCTGCCGATCGTCACCTTTGACGACCGCGAGGAAATCTTCTCGATCATCAAGCGCTATGATAAACCGCTTGCCCTCTACATCTTCAGTGAAGATGAAGACTTCGTAAAAAAAGTCTTCAGACGCTTATCATTCGGCGGTGGCTGTATTAATGACACACTGATGCACGTCTCTAACCCATACCTGCCATTCGGTGGCGTCGGTGCATCAGGCATCGGCCACTATCACGGGAAGTATTCATTCGATTTATTCAGCCATCAGAAAGCCTATATGACAAAAGGCACAAAGCTCGAGACAGGATTGATGTTCCCTCCCTATAAAGGGAAGTTCAAATACATCAGACAAATATACAAATAACCGGTCAGACAGCTGAGCTGCTGAAATTCTCCAAATATCATAAATTTATAGCAGAAAAAGACGAAAAGTCTGTATTTCATCCGTTTCAGCAGATGAATACACTCTATTTTTCTTTTTCTGTTTTTTTGAATATTTCACGCTATCGCCTAGAATAAGAATGAGGTGATATATGTTCATCAAAATACATGAACCGTCAGAATTCCAGCAATTTCTGCTGGCTGCTGAGCAACGCTTAATCTTGAATGACCATGATGATATGAAACTCTCAAATTATTTACGTGGTATAGCAGGCGAGTCTCTCTTCTATGAACTGATCAAGAATACAGATTGTATAAAGCTATGGGATTTTCATTTGAAATATCGAGGCAGCAGCCAGTACGATTTTTTAATCTGGCATCAAGATACCTTGCTGCATTTTGATATCAAGAACTTTACCGGACACTACAAAATCATCAATCAGCAGTTTGTATCTGAACGTGACTATGTTCATACAGATGTGACCTCTCAGCTCAATAAGGCTCACTATAAACTGGAATCCTTTTTGAAGCATCAGCAGATGGCGTCTAAAGTGATCAGTAAGACCGTTTTTATTAACCCTGACTTCAGTTTGGCAGCAGAAAACATTCCTCAACACGTGATCCTTCCGCAGCAGAGTCAGAAGGTTGCAGAATTTATTTCAAGTATCGTACCACTGCCCATCCACTCGACTTATGCAGAGAGAATGAGGATGTTCCATTATTCCGGTGCCCATTATGACAGAATCCATTACTATCCTTTTGACAGCTATACTAAGGGGATGAGATGTGACAAATGTAGAAAATTAATGATGCAGCATCAGCCGAAGAAGCGCTATGTGAGGTGTCAACATTGTCAGCATCGCAGCGATAATAAGACTGCTATGATTCATTTACTGAACGAAATGTCTCTGCTGAAAAACGACTCACTGACGACAGCTGAGGTGAGTCAGTGGAGCGGTTTCTCCAAGGCAACCGTCCGTCGTCTGCTGCAGGAAATCTGTGCGAAAAACGGGGCGAATAAAAATAGGACATACCAATTGCCTGAGGTGTTATGAGCGATATTTCCTGTTTATCGCTCACAACTCAAGGGACGACGCACTTTCTCTGGTGTTATGAACGATATTTCCTATTTATCGCTCATAACTCAAGGGACGACGCGCTTTCTCCGGTATTATGAGCGATATTTCCTGTTTATCGCTCACAACTCAAGGGACGACGCACTTTATCTGGTGTTATGAGCGATATTTCCTGTTTATCGCTCATAACCTAATAACACTCTATTCAACACAAAAACCGTCTCTCCTATGAGGGACGGTTTTTGTGTCAATACAATTCCGGTCTGCGTGATTCAAACACAGGTATTGCCTGTCTTACTTCTGTCGAACGTTCTATATCTATCTCCGCGATGAGGGTTTCCTCCTGTTGCCCCGCTACTGCCAGCACCTGTCCAGTCGGCTCTATTATCATCGACTGACCGCCGAAGACTGTGCCGTTACATTCGCCTGCTGCATTACATGCTACAATATAGCACTGATTTTCAATCGCCCGCGCTTTAAGGAGGGGGGTGAAATGATCCATTCGTTCTTCCGGCCACTCTGCGACCACGTAAATGATTTCTGCTCCTTCTAAAGCAAGTCGGCGCATCAGCTCAGGGAACCTTAGATCATAACAGATGATGACCCCCATTTTCTCGCCCGCGAGTTCAAACGGCTCAAACTGTTCCCCTGCTGATAAGTAACGGGGTTCATCCAGCATCGGCACTAAGTGCACTTTGTCGTACTGATAGACCACCTCACCGCGCTGATCAATAATTACACTTCTATTAAAATGTTTGCTTTCTTCTGATACTGCAATCGAGCCACCGACAATATGAATCTTCTTTTCCATAGCAAGTGTCTTTAAGAAGTCCATTTCACGCTTACCTTTTTCATCAGCGAGTTCATCCAATCGCTCTAGTTCGTAAGATGTATTCCACATTTCAGGCAGGACTGCAATATCAATCCCTTCCAGTCCGCGTAGCCAGCTCGCTACCTTCTCCATTGCGCGGTCCGGCCGGCCCGGCACTACTGCCATCTGATAGAGCGCGATTCTCATGACAGGAACTGGACACAGACACCTTCAGCTGCCTGTTGCTCCTTCTCAAGAAGTGTCAGTCTACCTGTCTCAGTATCACGTTCAAATAACGCCACATTGCCGCTTACTTCATGGGCACAGACTAAGAACTGGTCATCATTGGAAATATTGAAGTCACGTGGCCAGTCACCCCCGCAGTCAACGATTTCTACCAGCGACAGTGCAGCGCCGTCTTCTTCCACTTTAAAGACCGCGATACTCTGGTGGCCACGATTAGAAGCATAGACAAACTGATTGTCATGACTCATGCGGATGGCTGCGCCTTGCGTGTTCTCTGTGAAAGCAGCTGGAATGGCTAAATATTGCTCTAACAGCTTAAACTCACCGCTGTCATATTTGAGGACAAAGACTTCATTGCTGAGCTCCGTCATGACGTAAGCGTATTTTCCGTTCTGGTTGAAGACTAGATGTCTCGGGCCTGTACCTGCTGGAACTTTCAATGCCTGCTCACGCTTCAGTCCTTCTTCACCGAATGTAAAGGTAATAATCTCATCAGCACCTAGATCAACAGCCACTGCTTTACCATCCGGTGTCTCTGTAATGAAATGCGTATGCGCCTTATCCTGACGATCTTCGTTAGGTCCGAGCCCTTCCTGGACGACTAAATTGACCAGTTTCTGTATGGCACCACTTTCTGTGTCCAGTTGATATAGACGGGCTTCCCCCGCCCCGTAAACTGCTTCAAAGAGATAGGCTCCGTCCTGACTCACGGAGATATGACAGCCTGACTCTGCTGATTCCAGACAGTCGTTGATCAGTTCAAGCCGGCCCTCTTCTTTAATTTTATAGGCAGCAACGCCTGCTCTGTCATTTTCTTTTTTAATGCCATAGAGGAAATCGCCGTGCTGTACAACATAGGTTGACGCGGGCACTTCATATCCTGTTTCGACTGTATCAATTGTTTTCTCCTGTGCATTCAGCACAAAACGATAGATGCCCTTACCTTCATTTTTTGTATATGAGCCAATGTATCCGATCATCTTATTGCCCCCTTTTTTTCTTTTATTTTAACAGACTATTCCCGCTGCAAAAAAACATATGCAAATTCAAATTTTTTTCTTGCCAACAGTTTAGTAATACATTACAATTTGTTTGGTAAAAATAAATTAGTAGTCATATAAAACCTCAAGTTAAGTCATACTATATTTTACAATTCTGTATCTCGGAGGTGTGAGATTGCTCAGACCCTATGAACTTAAGACTTTAATTCCTATCGATAAAACACTGCATAATCAGACGCCTCTGTTTGATGCACTGAAATTATATGAAGAACAGGATGTCATCAGTTTTGACGTGCCTGGCCATAAGCGGGGACTTGATAATGACACTGACCTTCATTACTATAGCCGCTCAACGTTGCGTCATGACGTCAACTCTATGCCGCAGCTGGATAACTATGATAACCCGAAAGGTGTCATCAAAGAAGCGCAGGCGTTAATGGCTGACTTCTATCTTGCTGACCAGGCCCACTTCCTTGTGAACGGTACAACTGAAGGCATTCAGGCCATGATTTTTTCTGTCTGTAAGCCGGGTGACAAGCTCATTCTGCCGCGCAATGTCCATAAATCTGTACTGAACGCGATGGCGCTGGCTGATGTCACACCAATCTATGTCCTGCCCGAATTTGATACAGAGTTCGGTATCGCTCATAACTTAAGTGTCAGAGCGGTGGAACAAACTATCGCAGCTCATCCTGATGCCCGGGCCGTCTTCATTATGAATCCGACTTACTTCGGTGCGGTCAGCGACTTGAAAGCCATCGTCGAGCTTGCTCACGCCCATGATATGCCGGTGCTCGTCGACGAAGCGCATGGTGCACATTTCAGATGCTCACCTGAACTGCCTATCTCCAGTATGGAGGCAGGTGCTGACCTCGCTGCCACGAGTCTACATAAGACAGGCGGCTCGTTCACTCAGTCGAGTGTACTGCTCGTCAAAGGCCACCGCGTGGATCAGCATAAGGTCAAGAGTGTCATCAATATGCTGACGTCTACTTCTGCTTCTTACTTGCTGATGTCATCGCTCGATATCGCTCGTAAGCATCTGGCACTGCACGGCAGGGAACGCATTCAGGCATTGATGCCCCATGTGCATCAATTCAAGGAAGCCGTCACTGCCATTCCAGGTTTCCATATGCTGGATGGACATGAGTTCAACAGACTTTATGATCAGGACCTGGACGAGACAAAACTGACAATCTATATCGATTCAACCATCAATCTGTCAGGTTTTGAGATCTATAAACTTCTGCGTAGTGATTACCATATTCAGATGGAACTCGCTGAACCCAATGTCGTCATGGGCATTGTGACAGCAGCAGATAATGCCTATGTCCTTGAACGCCTGCGCGATGCACTCATGGATATCAGCCGTAAGCACCACGACGCCACGCGTGAAGTCCACGCGCCGGTACTGAAACAGCTCTCCATTCCGGAGCAGGCGATGGGACTGCGTGAAGTCCTGTACGGCGAGAAACATCCCGTCTCCATTGAAGAAGCACTGGGTGAAATCTGTGCTGAATCTCTTATGATTTATCCACCGGGTATCCCTATCTTGATGGCCGGTGAACGCATTTCGCAGGAAGTCATTGATTACTGGCAGTTCATCAATAACCAGCCGATCATCAAGATTGGCACTGAAAATTCAAATCAAGTTTATATTATGAATAGAAAAGAGGACCATTAACCATGAAATTAACAACTTTAGGCAGACACGTTTTAATCGAATACTATAACTGTGATAAAGATATCTTAAAAGACCACGATAAAATTGAAGAGATCATGAACGAGGCGGCACGTGTATCAGGTGCCACTATCGTTGAAAGCTGCTTCCACACTTTCAATCCTTACGGTGTATCAGGTGCTGTTATCATCTCTGAATCTCATTTAACCATCCATACATGGCCGGAATATGGCTATGCATCTGTTGACGTCTTTACATGTGGTGATACAGTAGACCCATGGAGAGCTGAAGATTACCTGGAGAAAGCATTAAAAGCTGAACTGTCTGATTCATATGAAATCGGCCGCGGTATGGCTGATAAAATCCACAAATATTCTAAAGGTGAAATCGTAGTCGAATCATTCAAACCTGTCGAAGTCGACGTAAAATAAGGAGGACTTTCCATGTTAGATCTTTGGTATACAGAAAATCATACAGATAACGTTCGTTTCTCAATCAAGACAAATAAACACATCCACTCTGAGCAGTCTGATTTTCAGCAGATCGACTTCTTTGAATCTGAAGAATTCGGGACGTTCTTCACATTAGACGGCTTGATGATGGTCAACGAGAAAGACGAATTCGTCTATCACGATATGATTACACATGTAGCGATGGCAACAAATCCTAACATCAAGAAAGTATTGGTCATCGGTGGCGGTGACGGGGGTACAGTCCGTGAACTGACACGCTACAAGTCAATCGAACAGATCGACATGGTCGAAATTGACGAGCGCGTCGTCCGTCTGTCACAGGAATATCTGCCTATTACAGCAGGCAAATTGGAAGACCCTCGTGTGACGCTGTTATTCGAAGACGGCCTTGCTTATGTCAAAAATAAAGAAGAAGGTTATTATGACCTTATTCTAGTCGACTCTACAGATCCGATCGGTCCTGGTGAAGGGCTCTTCTCGCATGACTTCTACAACAACTGTTTCCGTGTCCTGACCGACGAAGGTATTCTGATCAACCAGCATGAGTCACCGTACTATCCAAGTTATGCCCATGAAATGAAACGGGCACACTCTAAGATCAAAGGTCTTTTCCCGATTACACGTGTCTACCAGTTCCATATGCCGACGTACCCGTCAGGCCACTGGCTCTTCGGTTTCGCGTCTAAGAAATTCGACCCATTAAAAGATGCCGATTTAGATGCATGGAACAAACTAGGCCTGAAAACAAAATACTACAATACAGATATCCATACAGGTGCGTTCGCCCTGCCGACATTCGTCAAGGAGATGCTGAATGATGCAGCCGAATAAGTATGTCTATATGGCCTGTGAGGCAACCTTTGAAGACGCATCCACTGTCATCTACGGTGCGCCTTTTGACGGAACAGTCTCGAACCGTCCCGGTACACGTTTTGCGGCAGATGCCATCCGCTCAGAGTCATACGGGCTTGAGACCTACAGTCCTTACCTTGATAAAGACCTGGAAGACGTCAGCATCATGGATTCGGGAGATGTGGATATTACAATCGGCAACAAAGTGAAGGTGCTGGATGAACTGGAAGATACAGCCCGCGAAATCTTAGCGGCCGGCAAGCTGCCTTTCATGATCGGCGGCGAGCATCTGGTGACGCTCGGTCCTTTCCGTGCCGTTCACGAAAAATATCCTGATGTTGTTCTTGTCCAGCTTGATGCTCATACAGATTTACGCGATGACTATATGGGCGAGCCTTTAAGTCACGCGACAGTCGTCCGTCGCATTCATGACATCACAGGTGACGGCCGTATCTTCCAATATGGTATCCGCTCAGGCACTAAAGAAGAATTCGACTGGAGTAATGAACATACGACACTTGAAAAATTCTCTATCGATACTTTGAAAGACCTGCCGGGCATCCTGAAAGATACGCCTGTCTATGTCACGATTGACCTTGATTGCCTCGATCCTTCTATCTTCCCTGGCACCGGCACACCGGAACCAGGCGGCCTGACTTACAAGGAACTGGAACCTGCTTTCAAAATATTTGAGCAGCTGAACGTTGTTGCAGCTGACATCGTGGAACTGTCACCACCTTACGATGCATCAGGTGTATCAAATGCAGTGGCAGCTAAAGTCGCGCGCGAACTTATGCTGGCCATCACAAAATAGATGAAAGTCCTCATACATATTGATGTATGAGGACCTTTTTTATTGCGGCACAGCGTTATGAGCGATATTTGTCGTTTATCGCTCATAACTCTAGAAGTTCCGCTCTTTTACTGGCGTTATGAGCGATATTTGTCGTTTATCGCTCATAACTCTAGAAGGTCCGCTCTTTTACTGGCGTTATGAGCGATATTTGCTGTTTATCGCTCATAACTCTTGCTATCACATCGCATTCTTCGAGTGAAAAATGTTAGAAAAATCCAACTATTTCATCTTCAATATAGGTATAATAGAGTTATTCTACAGAACTACGAGGATTCAGCTATGAAATTTTCACAATTCCCCTCCAACGTCAAACTCAGAATTATCTGTGGTTTCTTTGATCATGCAGCCAGTATGAGTGTCATGCCCTTTATGGTCCTCTATATTGCTGATGAACTGGGTAAAGTGACATCCGGTATCCTTTTGAGTGTCAACGTCGTATTCAGCCTCATCTGCAATTTGTGCGGCGGTTATTTCGCTGATCGTTTCAGTCGTAAAGGACAGCTCGTTGCCGGTCAGCTCCTATTTGCCATGATTATGATATTGATGACTCTCTTTATTCATCCCGCCATCAATATGCCCTGGATCGTGTCACTTCTCTTTATGTTCACTGCTATCAGCGGGGCTATGATATTCCCCGCCCTGGAAGCATTGATTATTGATTCTACAGCTGAAGAGATGAGAAAGTCTGTCTATGTGATGTCCTACTGGGCCAACAATCTGGCGACTGCTATCGGCACAGCTATCGGCGGTCTGTTCTACAAGGACCACCGGGTTCTGCTCTTTATGTTCATCGTGCTCATCATGCTGGTCAATACGGCTATCTTCCAGCGTTATCTTATCGATCCGACCGTCCATAAAGCACGTAAGGTCGTTGAAGCTCATTGGGTACGTGATTTACTGAGCAGTTATAAGGTCGCGCTGAAAGACACACGTTTTGTCGTCTTTACGTCAGCGATGATCTTTGTTTTTTCAGCTGAGTTCGCATTGACCAATTATATCGGGGTGCGACTCCATAATGTCTTTAAGCCCATTGACCTGTTCGGTATCCATGTTGACGGGGTACGTATGATGAGTATCCTGCTGATTGAGAATACACTGCTTGTCGTCACCATCACTTTCCTGATTGCCAAGCTGACAGAACATCGCAATCAGGTCTATGTCCTCTTGATGGGCACTTTTCTTTACACAGCAGGTTATGGTCTTGCTCATCATCTGACGACTTGGTATTTACTGATGCTTGTCATCTTCCTCGCAACAGTCGGTGAGCTGATGCAGACACCGATTATTTCAGTCTTCCAGGCGAAGCTGATGCCTGAGGATAAACGGGCAAGCTATATCGCATTCAGCTCTCTGGGTTACAGCGGGGCCGGCCTTGTTGCGAGTTCCGGGCTGATCATCGGCGTCGTGTTAAACAGCATAATGATGTCACTCTATGTCATCATTATGGGTCTTATCGGTATGCTGCTCTTCTATCTCGCTGTTCATACTCGCATCTTCAAACAACCGATACCCGAGTAAAGCAGTTTTTTATGCGGTATCATGAAAAATCATAAATATTGTTGCAATATCGAACATATGTTCGTATAATAAAGCTACATCAGTGAAAGAAGTGATGTTATGGAGCATCCAGTCTATGGTGAGCTGGATTATCGTCAAGTTGAGCCGAGCCAGCTGAATCCGCACATCCCAAAAGGGCGAGGCATGATTAAATGGGCGCCATTTGCGACGATGCCTGAGCAGTTCCAAATTGTCAGACAGCATATAGAGAATCAGAACAAGATCGACCGGCCTGAACTATCAGAAGACCGTCTCGAGGAACTGGACATTGCACTGCGAGAAGCGAAACGGCAGCAGTGCCCTGTTCTGATTCAGTTCTATCATGAGGGCTACATCAATGATCTCGTAATGACTATCGAGAGAATTGATAGGTGGGCTCTACATATCATCGGAATCAATCAAGCAGATCAGCAGATGTGCTTCATTTCATTCATGGATGTCATCAATATCACCCTTGAAACTATCTGAATTCTTCAGATAGTTTTTTTGTAAATTTAATTAAGCTTATTTTTTACATCAACCTATTAATCATGTCCTAAATGTAAATACATGGATTTCAACTTTTTAATAATGGACCTATTTCCACTGATTTGTAACAGCTATGTAGAGATTCTATAGAAACAGTAATACGGTAGATTCGATGCCAGTGACCTGTCACAATAAAAAGAAAACGAAGGAGATGACTCATGATACACTTCGGTATTCTATTCATGACCGCTCTGGCCACCAAGCCCACCCCTGACCCTCTTATTAACCCGGTCGACTCTGGCTCTCATTACTCACTCACTGTAATTGTCGATGATCAGATAGAAACAGGGTCTGACGGACAGCTGCTGCAAGAAGAGGAGGACGATAAACACTTCACTTTGCCAGAAGAGAAGACAGTCGAGTCTGACATACCTGATGAGTCACTTGAGCAGCCAGCTGAAACACTCATTCAAGTCATCAATCAGTATAATGAACCCTTGTCTTCACAATCTTTGCTGTTAGACGGCGAAGAAGTGATGACAGATGAAGAAGGCTGCCTGCTTCTTCACCTGACCCCTGGCGACCACAAACTCTCATTTGTCAAAGCCCAGGCAACATTTCAGCCTGATGAACAAAATGATGTCGTGATACAAGAAAGGTCAGAGGTTGACTCATCAACAGGCAGTTCTGAGGAAGCGTCTGTACAGCAGCGGGCCCCGGAAAGAATATCAGCTGCTCTTGTCATCCAGAAACCTACCGAGAAACCGAAGACACCAGAAACACCGAAGACACCAGAAACACCGAAGACACCGAAGAAACCTGCCCTTCATCGTCATTCAGACCTGTCATCTCATGACCCTGTGATCCAGCAACAGACATTGAAGCAGCCCGCTAAGAAAACTATCAATCAGAAGACTAACCCCCATCAACACATGCCGGTGCCACAAAAAGCAGTGAAAGTCCCCGCTAAAAAAGAAAAGACAGTCAAAGCAGCTCAGACACTCAAACTGCCACATCCGAAAACACCCTACGAAGCAACACATCAAGCAATCAGAAAAACGTCTAGCAGGAAGGTAAACGGGGCACCACAACTACCTGTCACAGCACCTCGAGTCGACCCTCGTCCGCAAGTAAGCACAGAGGAGATAATACCTCTAAAAGTCAGCCGGCCTCAGAAGAAAAAATCAGTCCAACTGCCTCAGACAGGAGAACATGACTTTACAAAATGGCTCAGTTCTATTCTTGCTGTCAGTGGTATCAGCCTGCTCCTGATCACGCGCCGCTCATCCAGAACATAAAAAAACTTGCCCGCAGGCAAGTTTTTATGGGTTTTGCGCTTCAATTTGTGCAACGATATCCTTTGTACGACGCTCGATATCTTCAAAATCTGCTTTAAAACGAGTGAATAAGAAAGCAGCTCCACCTGTTACAACAATCGCTAGTAAAAATACGATAAAGAATAAAGCTTTAAAAAATCCCTTCATGTGTTTCACCTCTATCATCATAATGATTTTATTTTACCATATTAATTTCCCGTTATAAAATATTTAAAACAACCTATGGTATAATACTCTAAAGTCTTGATAGAAAAGGAATGACTCATTTGTCACATGTACAACTCCTCGCTGCCTGGCAGCATCAGAATCTCGAAGAAATCAAAACCCTTATTGAACCTGACATAGCGGTAGAATTTGTCTACCCTGATGGGCATGTGATTTATGGCGATTATAACAATATGATCCAGGTGTTTGAAGAACGTTTTTCAATGGTACAGGATTGGAATTTTGAGGTTATCTATAAAGCGGACCGGCAGGAAGATACGCTTGTCATCATGAAGATCACACGAGAAGATGATGATTTCAATCGTCTTAGTGCGCCTTCATTATGCTTACTTACATTTCATGCAGTAGGCAATACCCATAAACTGAAACGTGCTCATTTTGAACTGGGAATCACCGGATCATAACATATGATCATCAGTGCGCTTATCTAAAGGATAAGCGCTTTTTTTATGTGCATTTGTCCGTTTTATATTTATATACATATTTTTTATATTTTTTATTAATATTTGTATTGTATTTTTATAATTTTCTGATTATAATCAATTTAAGATTCACAAATACTTCAATTAAGGGGACATCAAAATGAAAAAATTTATTGCACCTGCAGTTCTTTCATCCGTAATGCTCGCTTCACTAGTACCTGGCCATGTCGCAGAAGCAAAGTCAGATGCGTCAAAATCTCTTGCTCAGCTGGAAAAAGTGCACGATAAGCAAGATGCTAAAAAAGCACTGAAAAATCTTCCAGGCTCGAAAGAAGTGAAAAAGAACTATAAACAATATGAAGTGGTCAGTGCCGAAACAGATAACCTCGGTTTCACGCATTACACATTGAAGCCAAAAGTGAATGGCAAAGCTGCACTTCATTCAGAAGTCAAAGTTCACGTCAATCAAGAGGGACAGATTGTCTTTGTCAATGGTGATCTGGACCAGAAAGCACTTGCGCCGACGAACTCGCAGAAGATTTCAAGTGAAACTGCCGTTGATAAGGCATTCGAAGCGGCTGGCGTGAAGGAATCAGAAGTCAAGAATATGGACCGTAAAGTGGTGAAAAAAGCGGAACTTGCGATTAACGCAGAATCCAATAAATACGTCTACGATGTCCAGCTTATCTATATTACGCCAGAACCTGCGAACTGGCATGTGCAGATCGATGCTGAGACAGGAGCTGTCATCCAAAAGAAAAACTTGCTTGAAGAGGTCGCAACAACCGGCTATGGTTATGGCAACAGAGGAGATTACAAGTCACTTAACCTCGTGTCAGACAGCGGCAAATATTACCTCGTTGACCAGACGCACACAGGCAATATCGAGACATACGATGCTCGTAATACTGAAACTAACTTCACATTGATGTCTGACTACGATAACGCCTTCACAAGCACGTCACAGCGTCCAGGGGTTGACGCGCATTATTACGCAGATCAAGTCTATGACTATTATCTGAATACGCATAATCGTAATTCCTACGACGGCAAAGGCGCACCGCTCTATTCAGTCGTCCACTTCGGCTACAATTACAACAATGCATTCTGGAATGGTGAAGCGATGTTTTATGGTGATGGCGATGGCCGCACCTTCTCTCCGCTATCAGGCGCAAATGACGTCATTGCACATGAACTGACACACGCTGTGACAGAACATACAGCTGGACTTGTCTATCAATATCAACCAGGCGCATTAAATGAATCATTCTCTGATGTATTCGGCTATTTCGTAGACCCTGACTTCCTGATGGGTGAAGATGTGTACACACCAGGCGTAGCGGGCGATGCCCTGCGCAGCATGTCTAATCCTGAACAGTATAACCAGCCTGCTCATATGAATCAATATCGCAATCTGCCGAATACAAAAGACGGTGATTACGGCGGCGTTCATATCAATAGTGGTATCCCGAACAAAGCGTTCTATAATACGGTAACCGTCATCGGTAAAGCAAAAGCTGAGAAAATCTATTACCGTGCCCTCACTTATTATCTGACACCTAACGCTTCATTCTCCGATGCACGTGCTGCACTCATCCGTTCCGCTCAGGATTTATATGGCTCCACTGAAGCGAACACTATCGCAAATGCATGGTCAAGTGTCGGCGTTTATTAACATAAAAAAGAAGGACTTCTTACATCAGGAAGCCCTTCTTTTTTATGTGTATTATGATACAAAAATTTGATTTTAATCCTTCAGAAAACCTATTGTATTTTAACTATTTTGCTGTATAGTTATGCTATATTAAAGCGTTAAATGGAGGATAAACACTTGAAAAAACTGACACCTGCCCTGCTTTCTGCCGGCATTATGGCAACACTTATCGCGCCTCATGCTTCTGCACAATCTATCAAACCACACACACAGGTTTCTCAAGATATAAAGAAAGTGCTTAGAGACCTGCCGGGCTACAAAGCAGTGAAAAAAAGCTATAAGCAATACGTTATTGTATCAGCTGATAAAGACTCACTTGGCTTTACACACTATACGTTAAAACCTAAAGCAAAAGGAAAATTTGCTATTCATTCAGAAGTCAAAGTTCACGTAGATGCTAATGGCAACGTCGTAATGGTCAACGGTGACTTAGACCAGTCTACACTCGCGCCCACTAATACACCACAACTGACTCAAGTTCAGGCCATTCAGAAAGCTTATGCAGCAGCTGGCGTCTCACCTGAAGCAGTGAGCAACATGGGCCGTAAAGTTGTCAATAAAGTGGAGACTGTCATCAACCCAGACAAGAATAAAATCGTCTACAATATCCAGCTGATCTATCTTACACCGGAAGCTGCCAACTGGCTGATCCAGATTGATGCAGAGACCGGCGCCGTCATCAGCAAGCAGAACTTAATTAAAGACGTGGCTACAACAGGGACTGGAACTGGCGTCAGCGGGACCAGTAAAACTATCAATCTGAACTTTAACAGAGGCATCTATTCACTGACGGATTTCACGCATTCAGGTCTGATTGAAACATATGATGCAAAGAATACCACTTCCACTTATAGTCTGATGACAGACCGTGACAAATACTTCACTGCTCAGACACAGCGAGCAGGTGTGGATGCGCATTACAACGCTGATGTCGTTTACGATTATTATAAAGCACGTTTCAACCGCAACTCTTATGACAATGCCGGTTCACCGATTTATTCTATCGTTCATTTCGGTGTGAACTATAATAATGCATTCTGGAACGGACAAGTCATGGTCTATGGTGACGGCGATGGCTCTACTTTCAAAGCTTTATCAGGCGCAAATGATGTAGTGGCGCATGAACTGACACATGCCGTGACTGATAGCACTGTTGGTTTTGCTTACGAGAATCAGTCAGGTGCGTTGAGCGAATCATTCTCTGATATCTTCGCCTATTTCGTTGACTCAGGTGATTTCCTGATCGGTGAAGATGTCTATACACCAAATGTGGCAGGAGACGGTTTAAGAAGTCTCTCTAACCCTACTCTTTATAACCAACCAGCCCATATGAATAACTACCGTTACCTGCCTAACACAGAAGCAGGTGACTACGGCGGCGTCCATTATAACAGTGGTATCCCGAATAAAGCATTCTACAATACAGTCACACAGCTTGGCAAAGTGAAATCAGAACAGATTTATTACCGTGCACTGACGCAGTATTTAACATCAAATGCAACATTCAGCGATGCACGGGCAGCACTCATTCAGTCTGCAACAGACTTATATGGTACAGCAGATGCTCAAGTCGTAGGTAGTGCCTGGGATCAGGTCGGCGTTTATTAATACAGAAAAAGGTGAGAGAACATAATCTCTCACCTTTTTATTATGCGACGACTTTGTCATCAATGCCTAAGTTCACTAATTGATCCAGTTTGGACGGGTCACAGAAGAACATTACTTTGCAGTCATCCCAGTCCGCCATCACTTTGTCTATACGCGCGATATGCCACGGATTGAAGAAAGTCTGACCGGATTTATTGAAGCAGTACTCATCATCAATGACATAGCAGGCATGGACGACCACACCGTCCTTCTCAAAGACCAGAACACTGTCTTTCGTTGCACGGTCAAAACGCTGGAAATGATTTCTTTCAAGCATATCAAGGAATGTCTGACTATGCACCCACTCTGTCAATAAGGCCGGATCATCTACCACCCCGTACAGCGCTGTCGCGAAACAGTTACCGCCGTGCTCCTCCGGAAAAACATGATGCAGCTGCTGGAAACGTTCAGGCAGACCACTGATATCCACCTCTTCAATCTTCTCATCATAAAAATGAATCAGTCTCTGCTGTGTGGCTGGTGCCAGGCTACGCCAGAACTGCTGAGTAATCAGCAGATGGCCCAGGACGAGCCGGGAACCCGTCCGGCGCTGCTCCTCATAAATCAGCTGCTGCAGCTCACTTGAAAGTGATTCATACCAGCCAGGACGCGCCACAATGACATAGTCATAATCGGCAATCTGCCAGGTGCGGTGGCAATTGCTGACATGAAAGTTTTTATAAAGAATATGCCCTTTAAACTCATCCTTAGGACATACCACGGTCGTTTTTAAGTGTTCTGTTAAAAGTTCGTACGTTGAACTATCGATGAAAAAAAGATCCTTCTCCTGTTCAAACGTTCTCATTTTATCACTCCTCGGTACCCACCTTAGGGTATATATATGCAAAAGTCAAGGGAAGACGGTTATTACACTTTTAATCTCTTTGGATTAATAAATCTTAAAATGAGAAGGGAGTCGACCTGCATGGGGATGACGCTTCCTCTATGTTAAAATAAATCTAATTCCAGTAAGGACGTGATTGAATGCAACAAGTGAAGAGTGTGATAACTGAATTCAGAGGGAGTCATTATGATTTCGGGCTCACGCAGGCTGAATGGCTGAAGTCGACACTGATGATGGAGAACCGTGAACGCGAGTGGCGTCTGCGCCGTCCTCGCTTTGATATCGATCCTGTTGAAACGGAGAAGGTCTATCAGCAGTTTGCACCGAAAATCTGGGAGGAACTGCTGGGACTTCAGGATGGCCTTCAGCTCAGTCTTGAACAGGTGCTGTTAAATTTCGGTCACTACCGGGTCTATGCTAAGGAAAGCGGCTGTTCTGTTTTTACGTCAGATTCCTATCTGGTCCGTAACTATGATTATCACCCTGCGACTTATGATGGCCGTCTCACTTTCTTTCAGCCGAATGACGGCGGTCTGGCGACGATGGCTCCGGTCTCCCGTATCACCGGCCGCATGGATGGTATCAACGAGCTCGGCCTCACGATGGGTTATAATTTCATGCATCGTAAGAAGCCAGGTGACGGTTTTGTCTGCTATATGGTCGGCCGGCTGATTCTAGAGACTTGTGCGACTGTGCAGGATGTCATCGATCTCCTGCATGAGCTCCCTCACCGTTCAAGCTTCTCCTATATCGTTCTCGACCCTTCCGGTACAACAAAAATCATCGAGATTACACCGCGGGATGTCGTTGTTCGTAACCATCACTACTGTACCAATCATTTTGAAGTCCTGACGCATGAGAATAGACGGGTCTTGACTGATTCCAAGATGCGCATGCAGGCGATGACGGAACAGGTGACAGATGCCCTGACTGCGGATCAGGCATTTCGAATCATGAATAACACGGAGGCAGGGATTTTCAGCGACAAATATGCCAGCTGGAGTGGCACGATTCATACCAGCTGCTATTTCCCCAAGGAGTTGAAGGCTCTGTTTGCACTTGGTGGCAACCAGTCACCGGTCGAACTGGACTTCGGGAAATGGCTAGCTGGTCATGCGCTGGATATCCAGACGATTCACGGTCAAATCGACACCACTATCACGTTTGCCAGCGAATAAATATAAAAGGCGCTCAATGATGAGCGCCTTTTAAGCGTTGCGTCAGATGATAAGGTCTGACTTCATACATATCTAATGGCAGATAGTTCAGCTTGCTGCATTCAAGGATGCGCTCCTTGAAATGCGGATACGTCACATGGACATTCAGCTTCGTATCCGTCAGATCATAGAAGCCGACATCCTGTGTCTCACCCTCGCAATCTGCAAGCTCGCCCCCTATGACTTCACCATGGAAGCTGAAATTGATGACACCACTTGATAAGTTCTGCGTGATGCAGAGGAGCCCCTTGATCTCGACATCCAGTCCTGTCTCTTCCTTCACTTCTCTCACTGCACAATCGACAAGACTCTCTTCCTTATCCAGCGCACCGCCCGGCATCTCGAGTGTGTCACTGCGATGCAGACTGCGGACGAGGAGCGTCTCACCCGCTTCATTCTGTACATAGACACTGGCGGATACACTATGCCGCGGCTGAAAGTAATTACCCGTCGGCATCATATGTGTTTCCTTCTTAGAGATGATCCACTTGTCATTAGCAATCTTCTGCAAGCGGCTGTTCTTATAGTGCGACGTTTTTTTTCTCAGATTAAAGAACTGCTGATAATGTTCACGGTCCTGAAAATCCCATATCTCCGTAATCTGAGTGTAATCTTCATCTACCCAGCGGCCGACGAGTCGCGCCCCGAGTTCAACGTAGCTGCGAAATACATGGTCGTGAAAAAAATCATTAACAGCGTTAAAGCCGTCTGGAATGATTTTGATCTCTGTCTTTACCTGATACATATTCTCACACCTTTACTGCCCTTTCTTTCATTATAGGTAAAAAAACAGAATTTTGCTAATATTTGCAGACGGATGGCTACATCAATAATTCAATGATGAGAACGGGTCCTAACAGCACAATCACAAAAAGTACCGCCAGCAGTTTCGCTTCTGTCCGGGCCATATTCAATGTCATACCAAACTGCGAGACTTTCGGTACCCAGACGTTCGGATCCTGTTTGTTGTAATAGAATAGGCCTAATACATAGTTCGAATCATCATGATAAGGTGCTTTATCATTTTCCGCTGCTGCATGTCGGTAGTCTTTATCCGCCTGCCACTGGAGGTACATGCCCGCAATCACCGGCAAGAAAGTGCCGATCAGGACGACCGGCATAAAAGCAGCTGGCAGGTTCTCATTCGGCATCACGACCTGCTGGATGGTGATAAAACTGAACAGCAGCGCCATGATCATACTGATCATAAAAATCACATAGCTGTTATTTCTGCGCGTCCTCACCTCATAATCAGCAGATGCTTTTCTAGCTGCCGGATTCAGCTTGAGTGGCATCATGTCTGTTGCATTGGAAACAGCTGCCATAATAAACAAAGTAAAAAATCCCATTCCAGCCGGCAGAAAGACCGTCATCAGACTTTTTTGTTCAAAACGGTCAGGTTGATTATCTAGACCCCAGTGTACGGCTACTCGTTCCGGTATCTCCGGATAATGGAATAACGTATAAAGTGTGACCAGTAAGAGTATGCCGGCTGGTATCAGATAGATAACAGACGGCAGCACATGCAGATCCTTTCTGACGGTTGTATCAGTGGCGCGGACAACCTGCTTGCCTGCCATCCAGTCCTCCTCTTCTTTCAGCTGCTTTAGAGACCGGTAGCTTCGGCTATAGATCAGCAGCTCAGCTATGATCAATGTATGGATGATAATGATAAAAGCTGCCATTCCCCATCCTGCAGATAATAGAGCCAGCAGCAGAGCCGTTAACAGGGCCGCAGCAACAGAAACGATGATGATGCTATTTCTGTAGCTCTGTTGCATCGCCTTTACTTCAGCCCGACGTTGCTGCTCATCCGGTACATAAATACTGAAGAGCAGGTTTCGTCTGATCCATCGCCCGGAAAACAACATCATCAATCCTGTCATTAAAACTATCAGACTCAGTACTAGAGTTTCCATCAGATTTTCTCTCCTTTTATCAGTTGATAAATTTCGTCATCCGTTAATTGAAGGCACTTTGCTTCATCAATAATAGGCTGAAGCCGGTTGCTGATATCTTCTTTTTCTTCCTGCGTCGCTTGACGGCGTGCAGCCGGATGAATGATGGCACCGGACTTCGGCAGCACTTGAATAAATTGTTTATCCTCAAGATAATGGTAAGCCTTATTCACGGTATGCATGTTGATACCGAGATCACCGGCTAATGCACGTCCGGAAGGCAATGGCTCATATGGCATCGCCTCACCCGTCGCAATCGCTCTGATAATCTGATTGGCCAGCTGCAAATAGAGCGGAATTTCGGACTGTTCATCAATCTCAATATAGATGGTCCTCACCTCTGTTCTATATAATATATAACAATAATTCACCTAAAAAAATATTTGTTCTATCATTAGTATATCAATACTGAGATTATTTGTAAATAAATGCTTATGATTACCTTCACGATTTACTTCCCTTTATAATAGCCTTGAGGAGATGACAATCATGAAAACTATTCTAAATACACCTTATTCATTGAAGAATCTTGAGCTGAAAAACCGGATTGTGATGCCCCCGATGTGTCAGTATTCCGTTACAGAAGAAGACGGTACACCGACTGACTGGCACTATGTTCACTACGCATCCCGTGCTGTGGGAGGGACAGGTCTTATTATTGTCGAGATGACGAATGTCGAACCGGACGGTCGTATCACTGCCAACTGTCTCGGCTTATGGGATGACGCGCAGATTCCGGCCTACAGACGATTAGTTGATATCATTCACGCGAATGGCAGTAAGGCTGCCATCCAGATCGCCCATGCCGGCCGTAAAGCGACGCATATCGAGACCCCGGTCAGTTCCTCCGAGACACCGCTTGAGGAACCGACAAAGTTCGGTCCGGTCCGTCATCCACGCGCCCTTTCAACAGAAGAAGCAGAACAGATGGTTACTAAGTATCAGGAAGCAGCACGACGTGCAGTCGAAGCCGGGTTTGATACAATTGAAATCCACGGCGCACATGGTTACTTAATCCATCAGTTCCATTCACCAGGCATCAATCACAGAGAAGATAAATACGGCCAGGATTCAGCCTTATTCGGTGTAGAAGTCATCAAAGCGGTTAAAGCGGTCATGCCGGATGATATGCCGCTGCTCTTCCGCATTTCAGCACGTGAATATATGGACGGCGGCTACGATATTGACCATGCACTTGAGATGGGTCGCCGTTATCAAGAAGCAGGTGTAGATATATTTGATATCTCATCAGGTGGTGAGGCACCTCCAGGGCAAGACAAACCCGGCAACTATCCAGGGTATCAGGTCAGCTTTGCACGTCGTTTCAAGGAAGAATTAGAGACACCTGTAATCGCGGTCGGTATACTGGACGAACCGGCTGTCGCTGAGATGACACTGCAGGATAACAGTGCGGACTTAGTGGCTGTCGGCCGCGGCATGCTGAACGACCCCTACTGGGCGATTCATGCGGTCAAAGCACTCAGAGATGATATCGAAGTGCCGAAACAATATGAACGAGGGATACGTTAACTGCCTATGTCCGTTGAGATGCATAAGTTTAATCACTTCCAGTTTAGGGTAAATAGGTCATAACAATTGAACTGGAGGATGTTAAGGATGAAATTTAAAGCACTCAGTCTTATTCTGTCAGCGGGTCTTGCACTTGCTGCCTGTGATGCGGATAACAGTAACGATAAACAGACAAATCCAGATGATAATGCGAAATCAGAAGTGAATTCTGGTGAAACTAACAAATCAGCAGATGTTAAAAGTAATGAAGATGCGAATGTAGCGAAAGATTCCGATGATAATGACATGGATGATTCGAATGACGCAGAAAAAGATGATGAAGGTCAGTCTTCTTCAAATAGTAATACCAGCAGTGAGCAAGCTCTAGCTCTCAATGATATCAAGTCCACACCAGACGACATCATTAAAGTGCTTGAATCGCAGAAGAACAAAGGCGAAATCACAGATATCAAGTTTGAAAAAGAGAACAATGAATGGGTTTATAAAATCAGCCAGAATGAAGGCAACCAAAATGTAGAATATACTTACGGCATGGATAGCCGCAAGTTAATGAGTACTGAAGAAGATAATGAAAAGAAAACAGCCATCAACTTAGATAAAGCGATGAATTATGATGACATCATCAAGAAAGCTCAAGATAAAGTCGGCCCTAATGCCAAAGTGAAGGAATGGACATTAGAAACAGATGACAATGTCCCTGTATTTAAAGCGACATTACTGGACGGGACGACTGAACATGAGTATAATGTTGATCCGTTCAGCGGAGCAGTGACAGAAGATAAATAAAAAAAGCGCCTCGGCGCTTTTTTTATTTTCTTATTAAATGACCCAGTTCCCGTCCTTAAAGATGAACTCTTTTGTGCCATCCTTGTGGACGCCTTCAATAGAGAGATCTGGACCGCCTATCATGAAGTCGACATGAATCAGTGACTGGTTAAGGCCCTGTGCTTCCAGCTCTTCTTTAGTGAGGTCCTTACCACCTGCAAGCGCACCTGGGAATGAGCGGCCCAGCGCGACGTGACAAGATGCATTCTCATCAAACAGTGTGTTGTAGTAGAGGATGCCTGAATTTGAGATAGGCGAATCATCCGGTACCAATGCAATTTCCCCGAGTCTTCTGGCACCCTCATCTGTTTCAAGCATATTCTTCAGTACATCGTAACCTGTCGCGGCTTCGAAGTCAGTGACAGAGCCCTCTTTGAAGGTCAGTGTGAAATCATCGATGATCGCGCTGTTGTAACTTAAAGGTCGTGTATTGCCGATGACCCCGTTGACGCGTCTGAAGTCTGGTGAGGTGAAGACCTCTTCAGTCGGCATATTGACCTGTATCTCAATACCATCCGCATTGACTGCACTGGCCCCCATCCAGATATGATGCTGATTAAGTCCGATTTCAACATCTGTTCGTTCTGATTTGTAATGCAGGCGGTCATAGCCTTTCTCTGTCAATAATCGTGCGCGTGCGTTTAAGTTACGATTGTGTTCCTCCCAGGCGAGTACAGGATCCGGCTGATCCGCTCTCACTGCTGCGATCATCGCGTCCAGAAGCTTCGTGCGTGCTTCTTCTCCAGTTAAATCCGGGAAGACCAGTTCTGCCCAGGCCACGTTCGGAAAGGCGACAATACACCACGAGAAGTCAAAACGACCGACTGCACGTGCGAAATCTTTATTCAGTTCGCCGAGCGCTGTCGCGTTAGCTGCAATTTTTTCAGGATCGGCATCCTTCAGAAGTTCGGGCGTCTGTGAATAGATGCGCAGATGTGCGACACGTTCTGCCAGATGGGTATCAATCCGTTGCTTCTGATAGTCATAAGTCTTTTTGAATGTTTCTATCGGGGCATAGTCATACTTCAGCTGTGTAGAAGGTCCATCGGTCAGATCCTGGATGACTTCTACGGCTCCCGCTTCATAAGCAGCTTTCGTCACCGCTCTGACAAAATCAATCGCATCAATGTCTGAACTGATGGCTACTTTCTGGCCTTTCTGGACATTGAGTCCCACTTTCACGACTAGTTCAGCATATTTTTTGAGTTTCTCATTGTAATCCATATACATCCTCCTTTGTCTCAGTACATTAATCATATCGGAAACCGAAGTATTTAGATAGTCTTCAGCTGAAGGAAATAGCTTATTTTTGATATAATAACCAAAAAGGAGGATGAATCAAGATGTCATTAAAAGAATATTTTGAAAATGCCTTATCAGTAGACGCTTATAAAGCACAGATGAAAGTCAACCAGACAGAGATGCAGCAGGTTTACGAGCAATTTGAAGCGCCGGAGGATGCACGTGTGGCTGAACTGAAAGACAGACATTTAAGAGTGCTGGCGATCAGTGAAGATTGGTGCGGCGATGCCATGATGAACAACGCCGTATTACTCAGACTGGCTGAGCAGGCTCAGATGGAGGTCAGATTTGCGCTGCGCGACAGCAACTTAGATTTAATCGACCAGTACTTAACGAACGGCACTTCACGTTCTATTCCGATCTACATCTTTATGGATGAGAATTTCGAAGAGGTTGCGGTCTGGGGTCCACGAGCAGAAGGCGTACAGGCCTTCATTACAGATTCAAGGCAAGACCTGCCGCCTAAAGATGATCCGACTTTCGAAGAAAAAAGCAAAGCTAAACATCAACTGGCGCATGAGGCATTCCTTTCAACACCTGCATTCTGGAACGATGTCTATACCTCAATCCTGAATAAAGTCGCACAATAAAAACCTGACTATGTCAGGTTTTTATTGTGTCCAGTAATACATGACCTCATCCTGGTGAATCTGTCTGAAGCCCAGCTTCTCAAGCACTCTTATTGAGGCTTTATTCTCCTTGAGACATTCCGCTTTAATGGTCAGTTCAGGATTAATGGAACGTACGTAGGAGATGAGTGCACCCACACTTTCAGTTGCATAGCCTTGCCCGCGATATGCCTCTTCAAATCCATATCCTACTTCAATCTCCTGATACTGATTCGGCTTCCCTTTAAAGCCGATGTCGCCGATATAAGTGCCGTTCTTCAGCTGCACAATCCAGGCATCCCAACCTTTGAGCGTCGGATCGATTGCCAGTTTCTGCAGGTGCTGGAAGAAACGTTGATGCTGATTGTATTCTGTACCCATTTCATCGATTAAGTTCTGGTCTAACGGTCTGATTATCAGCCGTTCTGTCTGCAGCTTATCACATAGCATAGCGCCACCTCATGATGATTATAGCATCCGCGCGCGATGATCACTGTATCAAAAAACACAGCATTATTCGAATAGTTTGACGTCAACCTGCTCACCTTCCATTTTAAGGAACGTATAGAGCTGACTGCGGTGATGACTGAGATGCGTCAGTATCACCAGAAGCCATTCTTTCTGGTTATATGTTGTGCCCCAGTAACTGGCCGTCTTCACCATCAGGTCTTCCGGTTCCAGCTCCTTATAGGCATCTTTCAGAATGCTGAAGCTCAGATCAAGACGTGCTTCCAGCATCTCTGTTGACGTCAGTTCTTTCTGCCAGTAGTGTGCGAACTGGTCTATCTCTTCCTTCGAGACACCTTGGCTGAGCCGGTAGTCCGCTTCAGGTAACAGTACAATATGGTTCAGCAGTTCCTGACACGTGCGGCCGCCCGGATAGATCTCCTGTTCCATAGAGAAAAAGCTGACACGGCGGAACAACTGCTTCAGACTTTCGATCTGCCAGCTGATCTGATTCATGATTTCATTCATTGCTCTGCCTCCACTAAATAAAGATGTCTCGTTGCACGTGATGCTACTGTATATAAAAGATAACGGTCCTTGTCAGCATCGTAAAGATCGTAATCAAGGATGAAGACGTGTGTGAACTCAAAGCCTTTTGACATATAGTTCGGCATCAGGATCTTCCCTTTTGTAAAAGTATATTGGTCGTGACTCAGTAAGGTGACGTCTGGCAGCTCCTCTGCGACTTCTGCTGCATGGGCTGCGTCCCGCGCTATAATAGCGACACTGTCTGAATCCAGTTGTCTGAGTTTCTCCTTGAACTCACTATAAGACAGCTGCACAACCGGATCACCATGTACACCAATAGACTGGGTAATCGTATTGCCGATCAGCGACTTCGTGAAATCCGTGATTTCAACTGTTGAGCGATATGACTTAGTGAGCTCAATGGCTTCTCCCTTCAACTGACTGCTGATGACTGGATGCACCAGCTGATGACGGTCACCGAGCATGGTCTTTCTTGCATTCGGAAATACCGCGGAGATTGCAGCGAGCTGCACCGGGCTATAGTCCTGCACTTCATCAATAATCAGATGCTGGATCTTCGGTTCCCGCTGAAGCCCTTTGACTTTGATCGTCAGCAGTAAAAGCGGCGCGATATCTTCATAGTTCAGTTTTCTTTCGCGCAGTGACTCAAGCGTTGTCTGCCGTACTGCTTTGTCCAGCTTCTGCAGAATATCGAGATAGATCTTTTCGACGTTGACGAATTCCAGACGCTGAATATAATTTCTGACGATACGGAACTGCTTCGTCTTCTCATTTTTCGCCTGTCTTTCAAGTTCTTCGTCTGTCCCGATATAACTAGGCACTCTCTTCAGTGCCTTTGCGCGTTCTTTGATGGCCTTATGCAGCACTGCTTCGTAGCGCGGCCAGAGCTCCACCTGCATCTTCTTCAGACGGGTGTCAATCGGCGAGTCTTTGAACTTCCCATAGAACAGTTCCGTCAGTTCCTCTGAAGTGGCAAAATACTCATCTTTAATTTTGATGGTCCGGAATTTGATCCCCCTCTCCGCCAGATGACTGACATGCCTGTTGATTGCATCGAGGAGACGCGGCGAAGACTTCAGTTGATATGCGGACGTGTCGCTGGCTGTACGCATGCGTTCAATATGCTGGAACAAGGTCTCAAATTCGTAGCCCCGTCTTAACTTATCATGCAGACGATAAAAAGGCAGCGCATTAATCGAAGCTTCGCCGAGCTCCGGTAATACTTCTGCAATATAATCGCCGAACATTTCATTCGGTGTGATGAACAGCATATGCTCTGCATTCATTTTATGGCGATGCAGGTACAGGAGGTAAGCAATACGCTGCATGGCAATCGACGTCTTACCGCTTCCTGGTGGGCCGAGCACAAGAACATCCTGCGCCGAATTCTGACGGATAATGCGGTTCTGATCTGCCTGGATGGTGGTGACGATAGATTTCATCTTGTCTTTCGCTGTATCGACCAGGAGATGCTGCAGGGCATCATCACCGATATAAAGCTCCGAATCAAAGACATCCAGCAGTCTGCCGTCTTCAATAACCAGCTGAATACGTTCCTTGACGTCCACCGACTGCATGCCTACGGTCGGTACTTCGTAGTCCACATTTCCCAGGTGATTCGCATAATAAGCAGATGCAATGGGCGTCCGCCAGTCATAGATGATAAGATCGCGCGTCGACGGATCTTTCAGGCTGTTGAGACCGATGTAGAGTTTCTCTGTTCCATCGTCGTCATCAGCAATGGTCACAGCACCGAAGTAGGGTCTGTCCTTCATCTTGCCCAGACTATGCTTCACGTCCTGTCTGCTGACCTGCAGTTCCTCCTGAAACTTCAGCGACGGCAGCACCTGTGAGTACTCAATCTGTGCATCATCGGAAATTTCTGTACCGAGTTCCTCGAGGGCAAAACGACGTTCTTCAATGAGTTCTCCTGTCGTTTTCTCAAGTTCGCCGGAAAGTTCATTGTGTATAATATCAATCAGGCTTTTGACACCTTCTAAATGTCGTGCTTCTTGTTTTTTAGAGACCATAACGTCCTCCTTTTTCGCGTATGATAAGTTTAGCGAATCTATACGAAATGTAAACCTATTTGTTTCTTAAGGCGCGGCGGAGGTGAGACGCTGTCAGCTTACGGTTTGTCACGAGCTGTCTGAATTCCCTCGGGGTCAAATAAGACAGGCGAATGTGGAAGTAATTGATGTATTCGAGCCACATAAAAATATAAGTCAGTGCAATCAACAGCCACATATCCTGTGAATGAGGCAAAGTCATGACGATGGCTATAGTAGCCGAAATGAGTATCAGGATGATGATGCTCTGCAGGTATCTGAACCTTTGAATTTGAAGGTCGGTAAGAGCAAGTGCTTTCCTGTTATCCACATGTCGTTTCATGATGCCCCAGAAATAACTCCCTGTCAGTAGTATGAGGCTGATATTGATAACGGATAGAAATGTCGCAGGACTGAGAAGGAAAACGCGCGTCTCAGGCTTAAAGAAAGCCGTGCCGAACCACAGCAGCATGAAACCTGCTGCTGACAGACCTTCCCCGAAATAAAGCTGATTGACTTCCTTCTGCAATTTGTTCGGCATAACAATCGATGACTCCTTTGTTATAGCGTAGACCTGGTGCAATTAGATGTTTTTGCACCAGCTTCCTTCGAGACCTGGTGCAATTAGACGTTTTTGCACCAACTTCTATTTCTTTTCTCCTAGACTATATGTTGCTCCTTTGGTATGTCCCACTTTAGTAAAATGCTGATTAAGCAGACGTTGGAGCGTAGATCTCGAAGGATGACCGCACCACTCCAGCGCTTCCCTGTAAGTGAAAGGTTCCCCTTTTAAATAAAATAGCTCATTCAAGCTCGCCCGCAGCATTTCTGTTATCTTGATGACTTTATGACACTGCACGCATTCATGGTTAATCTTCTCTTTGTAGATGATCTGTCCAAGTTTTCTGCACTCCGGGCATCTGACTCCGGGCTGAACTTCTGCAAAAGGGACTCTGAGCGGTTGATTAAGATGATCAAACGGATAATGATAGTCTATCAATAATCTTCCGACTTCCAGCTGCGTGTCCTGTATGACGCTTTTTCTGTATCTTTTAAGATGGTCGTGCAGCTGCCCCCGCATCAACCCACTGGAATCCACTGCACCACTCACATGAAAATGCTCATTGATAAATACTAAATAACTTTCTACTTTATCATGATACCCTGACTGCTGCATCAGGGCTTCCAGAATGGCATGTGCACGTTCCAACTGATGCTGCGGATTATGATAGTGTCGGTTATAGCTTGATACTAGCCGCCCCTCTGCAAACTTGAACTGTCCTTTAAAATTTTTGATGTCATAATGGATGAGCTTGCCGGCTGTGATCAGCAAAACATCATACTGTGCGCTGCCTAAAAAGGGTGCCGACAAAGTCACGTCCCATAAAACGACGCCATAGTCTTTGACCATCTCCACAAAAGTCTTCTCACCACTATACCCAAGTGCCGTCCGTACAAAATCAGAGTGCTGACTTTCATCCAACATACAACGTTCTTTCAGAGATCAGTAATAGTTCAATTTATCAAGGGCAGCTGTCTGGAAAATCATTATCTATCCAGCCTGAAAATCTGCTGCATCTGTGTCCGTCTGCCTTGTACCATGTCCAGCAGCATCTTGCTGCCGAATGCTGAATAGACTGTGCCATTTCCACCGTAGCCGAGCAGCATATAGCAGTTCTTCTTGCCCGGCACTTCACCGATGAACGGCAGACCGTCTTTTGTTTCACCGAATCGCGCCCCATAACGTGCATCGATCTCGATTTCAATATGCGGGAACATCCGCGCAAATTCACGCTTCAGCTTTTGAGTCTTCCGGCCGATACGCCACTTACCCGGCACCCGTTTCTGATTATCATCCAGCCCACCGATGACGATGCGATTTTCCTGTGCATGCCGCATATAGAGGTAAGGTCGCGCTGTCTCCCAGAGCATCGCGTTTCTCGGCCATAATTCCGTCACCGGCTGCGTGACAATCGCGTAGGATCTGACGAGTTTTCGTTTCTTGATTTTCTTGACAAAATGATTGTCCGCATAACCGCCTGCATAGATCGTATGGTTCGCTGTTATCTCAGCACCCCCTGTTGTCCGGCAGACCACTCGTCCTTTCTTCGTCCGCCAGCTGGCCAGTTCAGTGTCTGCATAAATCTGTAGATCATAGTCGCTGACCGCTTTCTCCAGCAGCCGCTGGATAAAGATATAAGGATTGATCTCTGCATCTTCATAAGTGATGAGCGCGCCTGCCGCCTCAATGTCATAGCGTTTCTTCAGTTCGTTTTTATCCAGCAGCTGACAGGGGAAACCATATTTTCTGAGGGCGACATATTCTTTTTTCAGAAAGCGGGCATCTTTCTTCTTGGATGCATACAGCACACTTTCCCGTTTGATGAACCGCACATCATCCGGCAGCTCATGGCATAGTGCTTCAATACGTGACAGTCCTTCATATGACTGACGGTAGAAATGATAGGCTGCCTCGGCACCGAAATCCTCAATACATTCATGCAGTGCCTTGTCGCTCATGTACTGCAAGAGCCCAGTGTTGGCAGCTGAACTTTCCGCAGCAATCTTGCCCTTATCAATCAGCACGGTCTGATAACCCGCCTGGGCAAATGTATAGGCACTGAGCGCACCGCTCATACCGCCGCCGACAATCAGCACCTCGCACTGAATGGATGTATCGAGTTGTGGATAATCGTGTCCTTCAAAAGTATGGGGCCAGAATAATTTTCCGTTATGCAGCATAATAGACCTTCTTCCTGATAATATGTGTAAAAAGATGTGAGACGGGTAAAGATTACTAAATTCAATGGATAAAGGAGCTTTTTTCTCATGTCTGAAAGCAATCAATATTTAAAGATTGAAGTACTGATGGAAGATCATGTGGTTATCCATCATTTTGAGCGTGTGACAACAAATGAAACGATTACATTCAATAATTTCATCGCTAAACTAGGCCGCGACGCGAACGGCTTCCTGACGATAAAAGAACAAGATGATTTCTCTTCTATCAATGTCAATAAAATCATCAAGCTTTCGCCACAAGGTATTGAAGAACTGTAAAAAATCAGCTGCGGCTGATTTTTTTTTATCATTTTCAAAAGGAGACTTAAATGGAAGAACAATTATTCGAAGATTTAACAGACAGACATGAACAGGACAAAAAAGCAGTCGATCTGTCAGAACTTTTCTATGACCTGGTCTTTGTCTATGCCATCTCACAGATTTCCCATACCATTCTGTATACAGAGAATGGGGATATTCCTCTGCTAAATTTTATCAAATATTTTATCATGACGCTCGTTTTCTATACAGTCTGGTCCTATCAGACGACTTATACCAACCGTTTCGGACTGATACGGGCCAAGGATCTCTTTTTCCTGCTCTTCAACATGTTCATCGCTATCTTCTTAGCGATCAGCTTAAAAGGTGATATTCGTTCAGTGTTTGATTCCATCAATGTCTGTATCGCCATTCTGTTCATCAGTACCAGCCTGCAGTTCTTTCTATCTCTCAAGGATAAAATCTTAGCGCATGACCGCTTCGCCGCCAAACTATTCGGCACCATCATGCTCATCAGTGCCTGTCTTGCCACCGCCGCTATCTTTGCGACAGGGCCATTTATGTACGGGCTATTCATCACAGCTATTCTGTCGGCCACCCTGCTGCCGATGCCTTTCAGAAAGAGGATCCAGCTGTCAGGTGTCAACATCCCCCATATGGCAGAACGCTATTCGCTGCTCACCATTATCATGTTCGGTGAAGCGATTATCGGTCTGACAGAAATCTTTGATATCAAGCACTTGCATTTCACTTATCCTATTCTGTTCATTACGCTGATTTCACTGTTCGGTACCTACTGGCTGAAATCCAACCGATTGATTCAAAAAGAGAACTACTCGTCAGGACTGACCATGACCGTCGCTCACTTTCTTATCATTCTAGGTCTGGGTATGGTCAATGCCTCTTTAGTCTTAAATGCGGAGGAACCTGTTGAAGATTCATTTAAGATTCAGTTGATGCATGCAGCCTTTGCCTTCTTTTATGCCGGCATGCTCTTAACACTTCAGTATTCACATGAGAAATTCACGAGTGACCGCACGCTCCGGATAGTGATACCGATTATTTTGATCATCAGTTTCATCATCGCTTATTTCACTAGACATATGCCCTATACGCTGACCCTTACAGGCGCCGTGACCACTACAGTGATATTCTTTGTTTACTTCTATATTTACAAAAAGAAACATCCAGACATAGAGAAAGAGGACTAGTGATAGTCCTCTTTTTTCACGTTCTCTGTATAGAGTTTCTTGATTTCACCGGATTCACTGATCAGTACAGCTGTCATATTATCGAAGTTGCCCGCACCGCTATCAATATTGAGCGCGTGATATTTCTTGCTGTATTCTGCATGTTTCGACTCAGTCGGCGTATGGCCGAACACCTGCAGTTTCTTCATATTCTTCAGACGTCCCCGATATCTGAGGACACTCCAGCTCGAATTCTCATTGAATTTACGCAGACCGAGCCAGTTGACACCTGCATGGGTGACGTAGATGACTTCATCTTCATAATGGAGCGGCAGACGCTTCATCCATTTCAGGTCATCCCGGTATTGATCTCGCAGATCATACTTCGCCAGCGTATTGCGAAAATTTTCTTTAATCTCCTGCAGCGGTACATCCTTCTCGATATACTGGACCATTTCATATTCATGATTCCCTTTGATACATACTGTACCGGGATACTTAGCTTGCAGCGTCCTGATGAGTTCTACGACCTTGTGAGAATGTTTCCCTTTATTGATATAGTCGCCGACAAAAATCAACTTCTGATGATCGCTGTCCCAGTGCTGAAGCAATTTCTTCAGTGTATAGAAACAGCCATGCACATCACCCACAATAAAATAATCCATTGTTTTATCACCCTTTAAAGTAGTTCTTTTATTTTACCACTTCAAGAATTAAAGAAACTAAGAATCAGTGATTATAAGCTTTTAACTTTTTTAAGAGTTGCTTCTTGTCAGCCTTATCCATAAAGAAGGTATAGCCTTCTTTGTCGTCAGGCGTCAGCGTGTAGGCATTTAAACCGGTGTAAGACCAGAGCTGCTGCTTAGTTAATCCTGTCTTCTCAATCTCTTTATTCAGCGCCTCATTCAGCTCCGCTTCATCGACAGTCCAGCTGAAATAGAAATACGTGAACACGAGTGCCAGAGCTACATGAACGACTATCTTCAGCCAGGCATGCTGCGACTGGTAAGCAGGCAGACCAAAAAAGATATACGGAATGACCCACGCACTGACAAACAACCATGGGTGACGCTCTATTTTTTTAATCATCTATTCTCCTCCTCAGTCGAAACAATAATTCGAAGCAGCCATCATTCCAAAGCCAACACCGCCGACTGTAGCCCCGACAGGCATCAAGGTCGGAAATGCATATGCACCTATCAAAGCACCCGTTCCAGCACTGCCGATTATACCTACACCGCACTGCATGGGTGTATGCGGTCCTTTATCAGCCTGACTGAAAAGAAAAGCCATCATCAGAAACAATACTATCGCACCTATCGCTGTACGTTTACGCTGTTGTTCATCTAGTTTCATTTTATCACTCCTCATATTCATCATAGACAAAAGATTTTAAACATAGTTTAACCTTATAAATTTAATTTTAAGATTAAACGCTCATATAATTGTCAAAAATTTGGTAATCATCGTTCATTCAAGCCACTATAATGGTAATGAATGTTTATACAGAAAGTAGGTCTATTTATGATAAATAAGAGCATGTGGAAATTCCTTCTACCTATCATTATCGGCATCATCTTCTGGCTCTTGACTCCTATGCGGCCGGAAGCTGTGTCTGTCACCGGCTGGCATATGCTGACTATCTTCATCGCGACGATTATCGGCTGTATTCTTCAGCCTTTCCCGATCGGCGCCATCAGCATACTTGGTTTGACAACCGCAGTCATTACAGGCACGCTCGGGATTGAGACAACCATCGCTGGTTTCGGTAATCCAAGCATCTGGCTGATTGCCATCGCCTTCTTCATCTCACGGGGCTTTATCAAGACAGGTCTCGGACGCCGCATCGCACTGATTTTCGTCCGACTTTTCGGCAAAAAGACATTGGGACTTGCCTATTCCCTGCTTGGCGTCGATCTGCTATTAGCACCTGCCACGCCTAGTAACACAGCTCGGGCAGGCGGCATTATGTTCCCGATTATCAACGCACTCTCACGTTCATTCGGCTCAAAGCCGGAGGACCATACCGAACGAAAAGTCGGCAGTTATCTGACCTTCACTGAATTTCACGCCAATATCATCACATCAGCAATGTTTCTGACCGCCATGGCCGGCAATCCGCTTGCCCAGTCACTTGCTCAGTCGCAGAACGTCCATATCACATGGATGAACTGGTTCACAGCAGCGATTGTGCCGGGCATCATCTGTCTTATTGCTGTCCCTTATATCATCTATAAAATATATCCACCTGAAATCAAGGAAACACCGAATGCACGTCACTGGGCAGAAGAAGAACTGAATACGATGGGGCCGTTAACCCGCCCTGAAATCTATATGGCTGTCGCTTTCATCACCGCCCTTGCACTCTGGATGTTCGGTTCTGCCCTCAATATTCATGCGACGACAGCGGCTTTTATCACACTCGCCATTCTGCTGATAACGAAAGTCCTTGAGTGGAATGATGTCCTGCAGGAAAAAGGGGCATGGGATACCTTGATCTGGTTCTCCGTACTCGTCATGATGGCCGATCAGCTTAATAAGCTCGGCTTCATCCCCTGGCTCAGTAAAACCATCTCAAGCAGTCTCGGTCATTTCAGCTGGCCGGTGGTCTTAATTCTGCTTATTTTGTTCTATTTCTATTCACATTACCTGTTCGCAAGTTCAACTGCACATGTCAGCGCCATGTATGCCGCCTTACTCGCCGTCGCGATTTCAGCAGGTGCGCCGCCCCTACTCAGTGCCCTTCTCCTCGGCTTCTTCGGCAACTTGATGGCATCAACGACTCACTACAGCAGTGGCCCAGCCCCTATACTCTTCTCATCTGGTTACATCGAACAGAGTGACTGGTGGAAGATGAATGCACTTCTCGCCCTGTTCTACATCATCGTCTGGGCCGGAGTCGGTTCATTATGGATGAAGATGATAGGTATCTACTAACTACGGCCTTCCTAGGAGGGCTGTTCTTTTATGTTATCGTTCTGTTACCACAGGCATCTGATGTTCCGCTATTCCCTGAATAATTGCATAGGCTAGAAACGGTGAAATCATGACTATCAGCAAGATAGAACGAACGATATGATGGTCTATTTATAACTCTCCTTTTCATATTAGATTAATATTCATTTTACTCTAATGATGAAAAGAAATTACCTTAAAGTTTCCTTAAAAATTACCAGTAACAGCCATTTTTCACTGAATGTAAGCTATAGTAACTCTAAACGAATCTAATCTTGAGGGAGGATTCATATGTATCAATTTCTGATCAATTTAGTTTTCGCCATCATTCTCGGTTTAATTGTCGGTGTCTTGTATCAGCATCTCATGTTCGGTTTATTCATATTCTTTATCACTGCTATACTTCTCGATTTCTACAGCAGGTGTCAGACTAAAAAGTGAGCAATTCAATACCAATGCGTTAAAAACCTCTTACAATGGCTATGTAAGAGGTTTTCAGATTTCTGCTTTCGGGTCAGGTCCATACTTGTTAGTCCCTCTGTTCCCTTTAATAAAATTGATGATCAGTAAAAATAAGCCGCTTAGCGCTGAGATAATAGCCAGCGCTATAAGGAGAGGACTTGCTTCTATCGTCAGCTGGAAACGAGTCACAATGAAGTCAATCAACACACTGACCATTGTAACGACAACAGCAATTCTGCCGTTCAGATTGATATCCTGCAGACGGCGACTCGCTTGAGCCATGGCGGGTATTAATAGAATTGACGGGAAGATTTTATTCACGAAAAATTGACAATGCTCAACAAAGTTAAATTGCCAGTTTGTCGCTACATCAATCACCAGCGCCACTATGCCGAGAAGTAAACCGATCAGTAGGTTCGCCAGTATATTCAGCCAGACTTCGCTTCTTCTAGCCCGCCCTGAAAAATCAAAACCTTTTGTCCAGAATGCAATGACTGCTTCTTTCATTGTCATACTAGTAGCCACCCCCTACTTCAACCGCGATATCCATATCATCCACTTGAAGGTGGTGCGGGTACTTCCGGAGTTTTTCTGCATTCTGCTGAAAATGAAGTTTGTAGATAATACCCCCTACTTTCTCTTCCACATCACTGTTGACCCCACTGTCATCTTCAAAGGTGAACTTTTCAAATGGACCCGCGATAAATTCTTGTCCCTTAATCCGCACTGGCAGCACCGTATACTCGTTGAAGATATTTACCTGCCTGCTGAAAATATAGAAATGCATATCCGGCGTCTTCAACACCCCGGACAGTTTACCGAAATCTTCTTTCTTGACCGCTTTGACTGCTGCACGCTCTGATTGATAAGATTTCATTTCCTCATTCATACCTATCTTATTATTGCTACGGTCCAGCCAGATTCCTTGCTCATTCATCCATATCATACCTTTCTTCAGTGTGGTGGATAGCTGAAGACCTGCTGTATCTTCATCGTTCGTTATTAATCTATCCTCAAGTCGATCGCTGTTACTGAATATCCCGCTGCTCAGATGATGCGTTCCTGCCTTACTCTCAATATCCCACGATTTCTGCTGAAACTGGTCACCTACTCCGATGAGATGGAAATCCTTATCAGGAAATGTCAGCTTGACCATAGAATCATCCTGCTCTTCAATGAATCCGGTCAGAAGATAATGAGAGCGTCTGTAATCCCCACCATGCATCTCCAACCTCAAATAATGCTGATCAGGCAACTTATAAAGAGGACTCGCATACTGTTCCGAGGACCCAAGCTTATCCTGCAGTAAAGATTTTATTTCATTGCTCGCATCTGTAAAATCAGTATACTCACCTTCCGCAAAAGACGAGTCAACACTTGCCAAATGATTGCCAAGCACATAATCTCTTATATCCATGATGATCATTATACCTACAAAAATAATTAAGCATCCCAGTAAGATTCGCTTCATAGTTCAACCCTCTTTTCACAATTACTACCATTAATTTCATATTAATTCCAGAAAGTACTAAATGTCAATCATCAATAAAAATAAACCGCCCCAAAAGGGACGGCTGATATTCTCCAAAATGGCATTATTCATCCTGAAATGTTTTCATTCTAAAAGAGAACGTCTATCTTTTTCCCAGTCATTGCCCGTATAATACTGTTAAATCATTATTTTAGGAAAAAGAGGTTTTAATCATGTTGCAAGCTGTTGTTCACGGCTTTTTGCTGGCACTTGGCTTAATTCTCCCGCTCGGTGCACAGAATATTTTTGTTTTTAATCAAGGTGCAAACCATAAAAGTTTTATAAGGACTCTGCCTGTCGTTATCACAGCAGGACTTTGCGATACATTACTCGTGCTGCTTGCCGTATTAGGTGTCTCTCTAATCCTCACGCAATATCCCGCCCTGCAGCTGGCCATTTATTTAATCGGCCTCGCGTTCCTGCTCTATATGGCGTGGTCGTTATGGCATGAGCAACCATCGAATACATCTGATGCACCGCCGATGTCTGCAGCGAAACAGATCAGCTTCGCAATGTCTGTCTCTCTCCTCAATCCTCATGCTATCATGGATACAATTGGCGTCATCGGTACGAGTGCCACGTTATATAGCGGCGGAGAAAAAGCAGCTTTTACGCTGGCTACTATCACTGTTTCATGGCTATGGTTTTCAGCACTTGCACTCGCTGGTAAAAAACTCGGACAAGTCGATTCATCCGGCAGATTTATCATGATTTTAAACAAGGTATCGAGTATCATCATCTTAATTGTCGCATGCATTATCATCAAGAATATCATGACCTTTTTGTAAGCAGGTCATTCAAATGCCGAGGAATACTTAACAGTGCCTTTCATATTCGCAAGCCGATTTTCATCTAAAGGCAGCACCATAAAATATTCCTCCGGCACATCAAACGGTGGGTAAATCCCGTAATCACTCGCTTTTCTAAAGCCGAACTTCGGATAATAAGTATGATGCCCCAGCACTATAATGGATGAATAGTCTGCCCTTCCAGCCATGTCAACAGCCTGACGGATAAGCTGACTGCCAATCCCTTGATGCTGATAGGCAGGCAGAACAGATAAAGGTGCTAGTGCAAGCGCATGATGATGCGCCTGTCCATCCATAACCTGTATCTTAGACATCATTATATGCCCGACAATTTTCGTATGATCTACAGCAACGAGAGACAATGCCGGGATGTAAGCATCCGACTCTTTAATCTTCATAATCAGCTCTTGCTCCGTATGATCACTCATCTCTTCATCTTTAAATGCCGCTTCTACCACCTTTTGAATTTCAATCAATTACAAGTTACTACTAGATATCTTTATACTAGCCTAACTATTATGTTTGATAAAGATTGAAGGAGGGGTGCTTGTTTACTCAATTGACGTATTCATCCGCACCCATTACTAAAAATTCTAACAGACTGTTTGAACCAATCTTTCACTTCATTCTAAAAGATCATAGTTCTAAAACTAACGTTGCACCGATTAATCAGTATAATTTGTTTCACTTCATTCTAAAAGATCATAGTTCTAAAACACATGCGGGGAATGTGCAAAGTACCGTAACGTTTCACTTCATTCTAAAAGATCATAGTTCTAAAACCGTAATCCGGATTTCATAGCTGAGAGAGTGGTTTCACTTCATTCTAAAAGATCATAGTTCTAAAACTACGGCCCTCATTGTTTTCATAGCTTCGTGGTTTCACTTCATTCTAAAAGATCATAGTTCTAAAACTGTGCGTCTTGTTCCTATCGGTAGAAAATGTTTCACTTCATTCTAAAAGATCATAGTTCTAAAACACAGAGGAAAGCTACAAGCCTTTGAATGTGTTTCACTTCATTCTAAAAGATCATAGTTCTAAAACTCGTCTAACCACCTTTTCTGCTTGCGATAGGTTTCACTTCATTCTAAAAGATCATAGTTCTAAAACAGCAGAACAACGACGCGCAGGGAATCCGCCGTTTCACTTCATTCTAAAAGATCATAGTTCTAAAACAAAGGCGCCGTTGACCTCATTTGTCGACAGTTTCACTTCATTCTAAAAGATCATAGTTCTAAAACATTTGACATAGTAATCCGCAATGTGTCACTGTTTCACTTCATTCTAAAAGATCATAGTTCTAAAACATATATTCCAGTTCTACCTGTACGCCTTTGTTTCACTTCATTCTAAAAGATCATAGTTCTAAAACAACTGGATATAGAGGGTATCAACTTCAATTGTTTCACTTCATTCTAAAAGATCATAGTTCTAAAACGGTGCAACTGGAATGGTTGAGGTCATCAACGTTTCACTTCATTCTAAAAGATCATAGTTCTAAAACGTTGGTCACTTCATCAAATTCACCATTATGTTTCACTTCATTCTAAAAGATCATAGTTCTAAAACGTTGAAGTGATTGTATTCTCTGCTGTTTGCGTTTCACTTCATTCTAAAAGATCATAGTTCTAAAACGCAAAAATCAGATGGGATGACTGCACAGGTGTTTCACTTCATTCTAAAAGATCATAGTTCTAAAACTCACATAGTCTGTTGTCATCTGATATTGCGGTTTCACTTCATTCTAAAAGATCATAGTTCTAAAACGGGCGAGCGAGAAGCTGACTTCCTAAATTGTTTCACTTCATTCTAAAAGATCATAGTTCTAAAACTATTTAGATGCCAGAATCCGTAACATAGAAGTTTCACTTCATTCTAAAAGATCATAGTTCTAAAACACTTGTCACAGTTAGTTGGTAAAGAAGCGGGTTTCACTTCATTCTAAAAGATCATAGTTCTAAAACTTGATCCATAAACCTAAAATCTTTTATTTGTTTCACTTCATTCTAAAAGATCATAGTTCTAAAACTTGATCCATAAACCTAAAATCTTTTATTTGTTTCACTTCATTCTAAAAGATCATAGTTCTAAAACGGAAAAACGAAATAAAAAACTTGTAGAGAGTTTCACTTCATTCTAAAAGATCATAGTTCTAAAACTACGTGCCAGGGATATTCGTGACCAGGATAGTTTCACTTCATTCTAAAAGATCATAGTTCTAAAACACAAGACTGATGGTCAAGCATGTCACTGCAGTTTCACTTCATTCTAAAAGATCATAGTTCTAAAACGTGATGCATAGCAGGTAGATGAAGAAGTAGGTTTCACTTCATTCTAAAAGATCATAGTTCTAAAACATCTAAATGCACCCATTCGTTCGAGCCTTTGTTTCACTTCATTCTAAAAGATCATAGTTCTAAAACGGTGTGTCTATATAGCACGATAGGATAATCGTTTCACTTCATTCTAAAAGATCATAGTTCTAAAACTTCCTGCTGTTCCTTGATGGTGTTCTCACAGTTTCACTTCATTCTAAAAGATCATAGTTCTAAAACGAAATACGCTGCAAGGCTTGGACGCAAGGAGTTTCACTTCATTCTAAAAGATCATAGTTCTAAAACGATGCCTTCCAAGTCTTCCTGCGTGCAACAGTTTCACTTCATTCTAAAAGATCATAGTTCTAAAACTATCAATGTTGACGATTTGGCAAAGGCGGTGTTTCACTTCATTCTAAAAGATCATAGTTCTAAAACGCGTCTTTTGCAGTTTCCTCAACTTTTTTGTTTCACTTCATTCTAAAAGATCATAGTTCTAAAACGGAAGTAATTAAACATACCAAGAGCCATCAGTTTCACTTCATTCTAAAAGATCATAGTTCTAAAACGCAAGTCGTGCATCCTCCGGTAGAGATTCGTTTCACTTCATTCTAAAAGATCATAGTTCTAAAACAAATCAACACACCTGACACATGTCTTCTTCGTTTCACTTCATTCTAAAAGATCATAGTTCTAAAACACACTGCTCATCACTCGGTCGCTGGGACAGTTTCACTTCATTCTAAAAGATCATAGTTCTAAAACATCAGCAGAGTCCACCTTACCGCAGTCGACGTTTCACTTCATTCTAAAAGATCATAGTTCTAAAACTCTTGCAATATCTGATGAAATTAATAATGGTTTCACTTCATTCTAAAAGATCATAGTTCTAAAACAGTACCGTTCTGCTGCTTGTTTGGCTAATTGTTTCACTTCATTCTAAAAGATCATAGTTCTAAAACGAAGTACAAACCATCGCAGCACACATTGAGTTTCACTTCATTCTAAAAGATCATAGTTCTAAAACGTTGCGACGCTTGACCAGTTAGATCCCCAGTTTCACTTCATTCTAAAAGATCATAGTTCTAAAACATGAACAAACTTTTAATCAATCATATGATAGTTTCACTTCATTCTAAAAGATCATAGTTCTAAAACGTCTAAGTCGACGCTTGCTGAACTTACAACGTTTCACTTCATTCTAAAAGATCATAGTTCTAAAACTCATGCGAATATATGTTCTTTTTATGGAACGTTTCACTTCATTCTAAAAGATCATAGTTCTAAAACGCTGCTCTGATATCACCATCTCCAAACTCAGTTTCACTTCATTCTAAAAGATCATAGTTCTAAAACGTATTCCCAGGACAAGCTAAAGAACTTAAGGTTTCACTTCATTCTAAAAGATCATAGTTCTAAAACGGCGACACCGTCGGGATATCCGGTAATTCGTTTCACTTCATTCTAAAAGATCATAGTTCTAAAACGAGCTCCTGCATCAACAATCCGTTCTTCTGGTTTCACTTCATTCTAAAAGATCATAGTTCTAAAACTCACAGGCGCAGGAATTGTGGCGGATGTCGTTTCACTTCATTCTAAAAGATCATAGTTCTAAAACCTGTACTTGTGCCATAGTCCAGATAAAAGCGTTTCACTTCATTCTAAAAGATCATAGTTCTAAAACGTCCCTTATGAAATTGAAGTTGATATCCTCGTTTCACTTCATTCTAAAAGATCATAGTTCTAAAACGCGTATGCTGCTCTTTAAGTTCATCTGCTTGTTTCACTTCATTCTAAAAGATCATAGTTCTAAAACACTTTCTGAGAAACATTTAACAGATGAAAGTTTCACTTCATTCTAAAAGATCATAGTTCTAAAACAAGTGATGATTGATTTCTGTGATCAATGGAGTTTCACTTCATTCTAAAAGATCATAGTTCTAAAACGCCGGCCGTCATAGCCAATCAGTTGAAAGGTTTCACTTCATTCTAAAAGATCATAGTTCTAAAACACCTCACGCTTCTTCAGTTCAGCCCACGTGTTTCACTTCATTCTAAAAGATCATAGTTCTAAAACCCTTCACGAACTGAAAATCTGTCCGATGGGTTTCACTTCATTCTAAAAGATCATAGTTCTAAAACCCCTGATTCTTGATACTGGTCAGGTATTCAGTTTCACTTCATTCTAAAAGATCATAGTTCTAAAACCTGCGCCCTGTGAGGAAGCCTACATAACCTGTTTCACTTCATTCTAAAAGATCATAGTTCTAAAACTGATAGGAAGTGATAGTTTGAGATGAAACGTTTCACTTCATTCTAAAAGATCATAGTTCTAAAACATATATCCGTACTCGGCAGCGTCTAGCTTCGTTTCACTTCATTCTAAAAGATCATAGTTCTAAAACGCATCATCGCTCTGATGTTTTCTTCTGTCGTTTCACTTCATTCTAAAAGATCATAGTTCTAAAACGGCGACCGAGTTCATAATGGTATGGCCACTGTTTCACTTCATTCTAAAAGATCATAGTTCTAAAACATCGGCGCAGCAGTCTTGCAGGTTGTTACGTTTCACTTCATTCTAAAAGATCATAGTTCTAAAACACGTCAGTGCCGTTCTGAATAGCTGCCGCGTTTCACTTCATTCTAAAAGATCATAGTTCTAAAACACATTGCTGCCTGACTCTCCCATAAATTCGTTTCACTTCATTCTAAAAGATCATAGTTCTAAAACGGCGGACAAGTTGATGTAAGTGTGAAAGTGTTTCACTTCATTCTAAAAGATCATAGTTCTAAAACACTTCTTTCAGGTCTGCTGACTCTTCGGCGGTTTCACTTCATTCTAAAAGATCATAGTTCTAAAACGAACCGTGCTTATAAGAACGAGCAAGGCAGTTTCACTTCATTCTAAAAGATCATAGTTCTAAAACAGTTTGCTGTCCTCGACTTGTGCTAAAACAGTTTCACTTCATTCTAAAAGATCATAGTTCTAAAACGAAGATCTAACAAGTAAGCTGGAGTGGTAGTTTCACTTCATTCTAAAAGATCATAGTTCTAAAACGCTCCATGTGGTGCAGATTGATTCCATTCAGTTTCACTTCATTCTAAAAGATCATAGTTCTAAAACTGTGCTGGTGCGTTCTGATTCTCGAATGAGTTTCACTTCATTCTAAAAGATCATAGTTCTAAAACCTGACTTGTTTTAATCTCAGTAGTTCATCTGTTTCACTTCATTCTAAAAGATCATAGTTCTAAAACTCACGCTACTACTTCAGGCAATATACTTAGTTTCACTTCATTCTAAAAGATCATAGTTCTAAAACACGCCGTATGTCATCAACAACGGCTTATCAGTTTCACTTCATTCTAAAAGATCATAGTTCTAAAACAAGTCGGTTTCTCGTAATAGTATTGACCTTGTTTCACTTCATTCTAAAAGATCATAGTTCTAAAACGCTCTTTCATCAGCTAGTTCTCCACAATTGTTTCACTTCATTCTAAAAGATCATAGTTCTAAAACCCGCGAAGCGTTCGAAGCGTGGGACAGCATGTTTCACTTCATTCTAAAAGATCATAGTTCTAAAACGCAGGAAACGATATCACAACAACGAACAAGTTTCACTTCATTCTAAAAGATCATAGTTCTAAAACTCTGTTTTGCGTAAGGTATAAGTAAAGGTGGTTTCACTTCATTCTAAAAGATCATAGTTCTAAAACGTTGGTCGTGTCGAGCGATACAATGTCAGGTTTCACTTCATTCTAAAAGATCATAGTTCTAAAACGTTCTGGTGGTAGCACCTGTTGAACTGTGAGTTTCACTTCATTCTAAAAGATCATAGTTCTAAAACAGCAGCAGCGCTCACTCTCTTTGCGATTTCGTTTCACTTCATTCTAAAAGATCATAGTTCTAAAACATACCCGTTGCAATCATTCCGCCCCGTTGTGTTTCACTTCATTCTAAAAGATCATAGTTCTAAAACGGTAAAGGAATGTCGTACAGCTCACGAGAGTTTCACTTCATTCTAAAAGATCATAGTTCTAAAACCTCAAATAACGATTCTATCGGTTATATTCTACTCTTTATAATGATAGCAAAACTTTTTTATAGTTAATTTAATTATACACAATTAATATTCATTAATAAATTTGATATAACGTTCATCTTTAATGAAGTAGTTCTTACTAAATTCATTTATAGCAATTTGTCGAATGATACATTCGTCTGGTTCATCAGCTGGAAACATTAATTTAAATTCTTCTCTTACCTGATTTAAATCATATAATGTCATATTACGTTTACTCAGTGCTAAGTTATCCGTTTCTATCATAAAATAAGGATGATTCGTTACGACTATTGTTGTCATATCATAACGTCTTATTAAATCAATAAATGCTTTGAAATCACTGCTACCTAAATTTGCCTCCGGAAACAATAAGAATAAGATATTTTCTTTTTTCTCATCTTTCAACAAATCGATACAAGCTTTTCGAGCTTGTATCGCATTTAAATTACTAAAATCGTTATGTATATCAATACAAAACAACTTCAGAAACTGTTTAAATTTCAATTGCGTTTCATCTAATTCGATTTGATAGTGTTCATCTTTAATTTTTAACTTCGAAGCAAGTGAACTAATTTCTTTTTCAATCTTTTGATATATCATTCCAATATCTTCATTGCCTAAACAATCTTTTTCGAATTGTCTCAAAATCGCATCTTTCATTTGTTTCTCAGATATTAAATCTAAAGTTCCACAGTTAATGACAATGCTATGAAACGATTTGACATTAACTGTGGTGATATCTTCATCAATCAATTCACTAAACAAGTCATCCCCGTCTTCTTTGGAATTAAGATAATTTAAGAGGTTACGTATAAATTCATTGCATTGAAATGTATCTTCAAATGCAATAGTATTTATCTTCTTTTCATGTATATCAATAACAGCAGACAAATTACTCGCAATCTTCATAGTTCAATCACACGATCTGTTCGTAAGCCTATCATGCCTTGAGGAGGTTCACCTACAAGATAAGTCATTTCACTGAATTGTTTTTCAGTCACTACTAATGTCTGAACCGTTCCGTTCAATGGTACTTCTCTTTGTAATTTATTCATCTGATGAATAAGGGTCCCTCTATTAAAAATCAATTTACTGAAAATAGAATATTGTACTCTGACATAACCTTCATTCGTCAAATATTTTACAAACTGACGATATGCTCTTTTTTCCCTTGATGTTTCAACTGGTAAATCGAACATTACAAACAGCCTCAAATATTTCGCCCCCATAGATGTCCCCTTTAATATTTCCAGCTCGGAAATTTAATATATTTCTCATTTCCAGTGGATAAATATTTAAACACACTTTCAACATAAATTTCTATAGCGTGTACTAGATAATATAATTTGTTATTAATAACTACCTTACAATTTAATACATCTACTATTTTACGCTTCTCATCTTTTTCGAATTCGTTGACTACATTTTTTAGCACTATGTAGTCAACCAATGGCCTCATGACTTCCATTAAATCAGATGCTAAATTATATAAATTAAATTCATTCCGATGCTTGATTCCGATTTCAGTTAGATAACCTTTACTTACAATTGTTCTAGCAAATATAGCAAGTAGAATTTGATAACCATAATCTAGCCCGGCATTTTTAACGTGTTCAGTTTCACGTGTTATTTCATTGCCAAAAATGATATTGAAGTATACTTTTGCAGCGTGGCCCTCTCTATTAGTAGAATCTCCTGAAGTAGTTTCTTCTGCATATCGGTCAAACATCGTTAAATCTAATTGTCTAAAGTAATGGTTCAATACTTGTTTTTGATACATAATCTTTTTTTGTATTATAAGTTGCCATAATCGCTCTTTATGAGATTTCTGCCAGTTCATCTGTTGCTCAATCAATCTAGATTGACGATGATGACCATACACAGAATGGAGGAAGGTTTGTGGTAAGTGTTTCTTGTCACAAATTATTGTCATTATTTTATTTTCTGTTAGAACATTCATCAAATGTCCTGTCATCGTAATATTCGGATTCTCAATTATTAAACAACATATTTCACTTATCGGAACTTGTACTAATGTATCTGATTTTATAACCAAATGATTCATCCGCAGTGACAACTTTGATTCTTTCGTAATAATGACCGTTCTAAAACTCATTTTTTTGACTCCGCTAACTTAAACAGTGATTTTGGCTTGGTAGACTTTAAACCCGTTATGGATTGATATTGAATTTTAGCACTTAATTCTTTACCAAAGAATGTTTTATCCGACATTCCACTTAACCTGCCACCTAAATATTCAGATCGTCCTGCGTTTGCACCGGTAACTTTAAATATTTCTTTAATACATTTATTAAAATCTTCTAAAGTCATATCTGTTGTTTCAAAGTATCCGATAATTTTTTCAATTTTATTCTCTTTATCTTTCTTAGGTAATATTATTGAATATTCCGCAACTAGCTTTTTAGCTAGTGACTGATAAATTTCATTCAACTCATCAGGTGTTTTATTAATTCTTCCTTCCATCGTATTTTTTAAATTGAGCTGTTCATCAATACTCATTTCAAATTGGCGTCCATTAATGACTTCACCACTTGAAACGAAATAAGTGGGATGGCCATTAATGTGTATAATATCGCCTTTATGAATTTCGAATAGGTGCTTAGCTTCTACTACGTCTAATTTATTTTCTCTCTTTGCTAGATATAAAGCGAGTTCATCTTTCGTTAAATCTCGGTTCTGATAGCTCTCGATAACGAGTTCATCAAAGATACTATATTTTTCTTTAGTTTTACCATTCTTCCCCTTTTCAATATAGTAAACTGCATGAGACTTCAGTACTTTCATTTCTTTGTAGATCACAAAGTCATTTTTCCCGGATTGATATTTCGCTTGATTCAATTTAGGTGAATATGCTGTTTGTTTATAGAATGCACTTTCCTGTCCGCCGGTTTTTCTTGTGTAATTAATCTTGAAGTTGTCTATATCCATTTTAATTTTTGATATTAACATCTCTCCTTGAGATAAATCCATGTTTGCCATCTTTTTGAAGAAGAAGAAATCATCTCTTCTTCTATTCTGATTTAAATCTTCACCCATTGCCTTCCACTTCTGACGTACTTTTTCTCTCTTAAAGTTGAATTCAAAGAAATCAACGTCTGGATAAATTGCTCGGCCTGCTTGGTAAACGATGCCGTTCAAGTACGCATCAACAGCATGATGACTATCATTTAATTCACGTATCTTGGGTATTTTAAATTTCTTTCTCAATTCACTTACAAATCTTGATTTCATAGGGATTACTTTCGCATTTGGATATTCTTCATTTAAAAAGTCTCTTACGTGCACGGCTATCTGTCTTGTTTCAACGAGTTGTCTTTGAATAAACCCTTCTTTATCTAATTCCGAAAGAGTCGGTTTCATTAATTTTGCCAGCTTGCTACTACTGATGAGTCCGTTGTCGTTCAGACGTTTCCAGAAACTGATCATGATTCTGCGCTTGTCTTCAGTCATTTTTTCGAGCGGCATTGCATCACCTGACTTATTCTGATTTGCTGATTTAACTACTAGAACCTTATTGTTGATACTGTCATCTTTAATTAATCTTTGAGGATAGATGTGATCTATTTCGTACAGGCTGTTGGCTTGATCTTTTAGCAGTTTGTCTAAATCTATTCTTTCATGTGTGTACATGCATTTACCGTTTTGTGATAGATAAAGCCATAGTTTATCATTTCGAAAATCAAAATCTTCTTCTTGAGATTCTTCAATAACTTCTTTATATTCATTTATTGATTTTAGTTTTTTGTCTTTGATTAAACTATCCCACTGTTGTTGTCTGGACTTCTGACGTCTGCCTTTTTCACCATCTTCTGTCGCAAACTCCATCACTATATTCTCGGGCTCACCAAATATTGATGTAATCTCACGCACGATCTCAAGGGTATTCCATATACCTTTTTTAAGTGCGGGTGACGTAGCCAGTGCAGCAATATCCTTGTAACGGACTTGTTGATGCTCGATTTGATTCTCTTCAGCAATAAATTCTTTGAAGTTATAATCTTTACTCGTAATAATTTCCATAAAATTCTGATCGGTTCTTCTCATTAAATTAATCACAGAATAACCTTTGTAATTTTCAGTAAGTAGCTTATTACTTATTTTTCCCCACCCAGAGTAATTGAGTTTTTTCAATTCATCCATTTGCTTTCCAGTGAGTTCAGGGTATTTCTCTTTAATTTTATCCTCTAGAATACGCTTATCTTCAAAGATGGTAATCCAAAGAATGAGTTCTTCAATCATTTCATAGTTCTCATCAACATTTTCAAATATTCTTTTCATATCATAATAAGTTGATAATTTTGAAACAAATTTCTTTTCATCTTGTGTGCCGAATACTTTTAGTTTTTCTCCAGGTATAGAAAATTCAGCTTTATATTCTGATTTATTCAGTTTTTCTAGCAATACTTTATTCGTCACTGATTTATTTTTTTTGAATATTTCATTGTAGACATAAGTTTTCACTTCTGGCATTAATCTATATTTCTTATGTTTCGGAGCATTTTCAGGACGGATTTGAATACTATTTAGTTCATTCAATACTTCCATTTCCTGATAGAGCAAGCTATGTTTCGGTAAAACATCTTCATTCATTAAATATGTACATTTATTTGTCATACGCCGGATAAACTTCTCTGCACTGCTTGAACGATTGACTACTTCATTAAAGTTCCAAGGTGTAATGCGCTCGTTACTTTCACGCGACATCCAGCCATATTTCTGATTATCAGAACCTTTAACTAACGGCCCAACATAATATGGAATTCTAAATTGAATAATACTTAGAACTTGATCAATCATTTCAGCTGTTATTTCTTTATGGAATGTTTGCTGGTTTCTAAGTATATTCTCTGCTTCAAATAAATTATTCTGCATTGGAATACTTGAATTATCAACAGTGTTCATAACTCTTAGTAATTTACCTTCTTCCAGCAGTTGAGAATAAGGATGTTCTTTGTCGATATGTTTGCTTAACTCTTTCTTTAATTCGTCGTATTTATCTTTAGGATGCTTTAAATAGCGATCAAACAAACATAACTTTTTATAATTTTCTTCACTCGGTAATTTATTATAGTCTCTGATCGACTCTTTAGACGAAACAAATATATCTGTAAATAGTTTTTTGGAATCATCTTTTTTATAAATAATATCTTTAACCGTTTTAATTCTTCTTTAAATGTTTCATAGTCATTCACTTTAGAATCTGACACACAGCTGGCATCTCTTAAAATAGAATCTAGTACTAATGACATATAAACTTTATTCCCTAGTTCAATAAAATCACGTTGCTCTTGCGTTAATTGTTCACTCATGGACGCTTCGTAATCATCCGCTAAAGAATAAGATTGTTTCTGCTCCTTAAGTTCTTCATAGTTATCCATGCCAGGGAATAGTTCAAATTCTTTAAATTTCATACCCAGCAGCATCTTAAACATACCTGCTAAAGGTTTTTGAATTTTACTTAGTTGTTTAGACCGGTCATTTCGAGTGAGACCTTCCTGTTTCAATAGATCAAACATCTCTTTTAGATTAGCATCATCCATAACTAGGTTGACTTCATTTAATTCTTCAAACAAATTGATTAGTTGTTGAAAATCAGCAATACCTTCATTGCCTGTTCGCTTACTTAGATCTAATTGATCAAATAAGAAGTGACCACGATATTTGACCAAATGATAGATAGCCATATAGATAAGCTCCGGGGCAAACTTCTTCTTTTCATTCTGCAAAGCTTGCTGTAAATGATAGATAGTAGGATATGTCTTCTCATTCATACCGAGATATTTCAATACCTCTGATAAAGACTTCCCCTGAAAATCCTGATTATTATTTTTCCATTGATGTAACTGCTCGTATTTATAGAATGTTGGATTCTGAACAAGAGGAGCTAGAATTTCTTGAAGTAAGCCTAATCTTTTAATTCTACGATTATATCTTCTTCTTGTTCCTCTTTGAAGACGACGTTCCAGAGCAGTATTAGCTGCTTCGAATGTTAATACACCAATCGCATCTTTACCATGATATTTAAGAATATTGAAGTCTTTATCCATTGCGCTATAGCCAACTGAGGCTGTACCAATATCTAAACTTAAAGTATAAGAAAAATTTGATTTCTTCACATTATCATCTCCTTTGTCTAATAATGTAAATATACCATTATATACTCTTATAGCATATATATTATTTTAAATATTTTAAATATTTTGTAGACATTTTAATTTAATTCGTTATAATAAAAATTAGAAGTACTTCACTTCATTCTAAAAGATCATAGTTAAGTTAAAATAAGCTTAAAGCGTAAAAGTGATAATTGTATCAACACCTCACTGTGTCAGTGAGGTTTTTTTATTTTTAAACAAAAAAAACCACTTTCCGAATTATTTCGGAAAGTGGTTTCGTAATGCTTACATCATCCCTGGCATGCCGCCCATTCCCATGTCACCCATTGGTGCTTCTTTTTCTGGAATGTCTGCGACGACTGCTTCTGTTGTCAGGAACATGGCTGCGACTGATGCCGCGTTCTGTAATGCTGAACGTGTGACTTTAGTCGGATCGACGATACCTGCTTCAATCATGTTCACCCATTCATCTGTCGCTGCATTATAGCCGATGCCTGTTTCTGCATGCTTGATTTTCTCAACGATGACTGAGCCTTCAAGTCCTGCGTTTTCAGCAATCTGACGGATTGGTGCTTCCAGTGCTTTTAAGACGATTTTGACACCTGTTGCCACGTCACCTGTCGCTTCGATTTCTGCAACTTTATTGTAGATGGACACCAGTGCTGTTCCCCCACCTGCGACGATACCTTCTTCTACTGCCGCACGTGTTGAGTTCAGGGCGTCTTCGATACGGAGTTTACGTTCTTTAAGTTCTGTTTCTGTAGCAGCACCGACTTTAATGACTGCCACACCGCCTGATAATTTCGCTAAGCGCTCCTGTAATTTCTCTTTATCGAATTCAGATGTTATTTCTTCGATCTGTGCTTTTAATTGAGAGACACGCGCTGAGATGTTGTTCACATCGCCTTTACCTTCTACGATGGTTGTATCGTCTTTAGTCACGTGTACTTTCGCTGCCTGACCGAGCATATCGACTGTCGTTTCTTTCAGTTCCAGACCTAAGTCGTCTGTGATGACTTGTCCGCCTGTCAGAATAGCCAGGTCCTCAAGCATCGCTTTACGGCGGTCACCGAAGCCTGGTGCTTTGACTGCGACTGCTGTGAATGTACCACGTAAGCGGTTCAAGACGATGTTGGTCAGTGCATCACCTTCTACGTCTTCAGCGACGATTAAGATTGGACGTGATGTCTGTACCACTTGCTCAAGTAATGGCAGTAAGTCCTGGAATGATGAGATTTTTTTGTCTGTGATCAGGACGAATGGATTTTCAAGGTCAGCGACCATCTTATCTGAATCTGTCACCATGTAAGGTGATGCGTAACCACGGTCGAACTGCATGCCTTCTACGACTTCCAGTTCTGTCTTGAAGCCTTTCGATTCCTCGATGGTGATGACACCGTCGTTACCGACTTTCTCCATTGCCTCAGAGATGAACTGACCGATTTCCTCGTCAGCTGCTGAAATAGCACCGACCTGTGCGATTTCTTCTTTGCTTGATACTTGTTTAGAGATGGCTGCCAGTTCCTCTAATGCCACTGCGACTGCTTTGTCGATTCCTTGACGGATACCGACAGGGTTCGCACCGCTTGTGACGTTTTTCAGGCCTTCCTGAATCATCGCCTGCGCCAGTACTGTTGCAGTTGTTGTACCGTCACCTGCGATCTCGTTTGTTTTGTTCGCTACTTCTGCGACCAGTTTTGCACCCATGTTTTCGTATGGATCTTCTAATTCGATTTCTTTTGCGATGGTAACACCGTCATTTGTGATAAGCGGTGCGACGAATTTTTTATCAAGTACGACATTGCGACCTTTTGGCCCAAGCGTTACTTTAACTGCATTGGCAAGCTTATCAACACCTTCAAGCATTGAGCGTCTTGCATCTTCAGAGAATTTAATTTCTTTAGCCATGTGTGAATGCCTCCATTTTTAAATGTTTGATTATTCTACGATTGCGAGCACGTCGTCTTCAGACAGCACTAAATATTTAGCTTCGCCGACTTTCACTTCAGAACCACCGAACGGTGAATAGATGATTTTATCTCCTACTTTGACTTGCATCTCAGCGCGTGCGCCGTTCTCAAGCAGGCGACCAGGTCCTACTGCAGCAACGATACCTTCATTTGATTTTTCTTTAGCTGAATCTGTTAAGATGATACCACTTGCTGTCTTCTGCTCCTGTTCTTTGACTTCTAAAATCACGTTGTTCCCTAATGGTCTTAACATGTGAAATCCTCCTTAGTGGAATGTATAAGCACTCTATTGGTTCAAGTGCTAATATACTTCTATATTAATCAAAGAAGGTCAAAATTGCAATTGATTTGCTATATAAAATTTTTACTCACGCTATTTTTAATGTACAATGAAAGCATATTGAATTGAAGGAGTTAGCTATGAAATTAAGTCGTCTCTGGGCAGATATCCTCATTGTCCTTATTTACGGGGGAGCACAGATCTCTTCACTTATCCCTGCTGTTATTTACAAAGGCCAGAATCTTTCAGCGTCTGAAATGATGATGAAAGTGATTCCTTATATGATCGGTGCTTTTATTCTTGCTAGTATTCTGGTGTATTTCATCAATAGGAGCATCACGAACGAAACGCAGCTGGAACGTCTTCCTAAGGAGCGATGGCTGTATACCGTGATGTGGATCATCGCAGGATTCTTTATGGCGCTTGTCGCACAGGCCCTTATGAATATGATTAATATTTATGTGCTGCACCAGCCTGCTGAAAGTCAGAATACGACAGATATCATGGCCGTCGCAAAACAGAATCCGCTCTTTATTATCATCATTTCTCTTGCCGGACCGTTTCTTGAGGAGTTCGTCTTCCGTAAAGTCATCTTCGGTGAGCTGTATGAATTCATCCGTCTGCCACGCTGGGCGGCCTTTCTGATCGCGGGTACGCTGAGCGGCCTGATTTTCGCTGCTGCACATATGGATTTTGATCATACACTTATCTATCTGGGTATGGCTTTCGTCTTCGCCGGTCTCTACGTGGCGACCCGCCGCCTGATCGTACCGATTCTCGCCCATATGATGATGAACTCATTCGTTGTCATCATGCAGTTTACGATGGGTGACAAGATTGAAGAAGCTGCCAAGCAGATGAAGAGCACCGCGCAAATCATCTGGCACCTACTGATATAGTAAAAGTCTCAGTTCATTTCCGGACTGAGACTTTTTTTATTCTTCCAGCAGTTTAAGGACAGCCATTTTTCTCGCTACTTCACGCATCGTTTCATCTTGCTGCTGCATCCCCTGCTGATACTTGGACAGCTCCCAAACCAGCATCTTGACGGTGTTCACCAGCAGGAAAATATTGAACTCCTGCCTGTAATCCGCACAATTGATCTCAAATGGCAGCAGCTGAAAGAACGTTTCACGATAAGACCGGATCTCTTCTGCAGTCGCATAATCCTGCAGCAGCATCGTGATATCACGGACAGGTGAAGACAGGGCCGCCCGCTCCCAGTCAATCAGCTGAATGTCAGTACAATCAAAAATATTACCGCGGTGAAGGTCGCCGTGGGTCAGGACGAGTGGCAGCTTCTGATGATAATTTCTGACCCGCAGCGCATGATAATAGGGGTCGATTGCTGCCATCAGATGAATATTCAGTTCTCCGCAAAGGTCGCGCAGCCATACCCGCTCTATCTCATCCAGCGAGTAAAGAGGAAGGTCCACTGCGGCGCGCTGGATGCGGATGATCTTTGCCATGATACGCTTCATCTGCTCTGCCGTCAGATGCTGCCCCGTAAGCGCTGTACCCAGATCTTTCATGACCAGCACATCATTTTCTAAACAGACGACCGGCAGTTCAATCACTGGCTCGAGTTTGCGATAGATATCCGCTTCAGTCACATCAATCAGCTTGATCACCAGGTCACCCGTGCGGTAGAGCCGCTGGTCAAGCGTTTCAAAGTCCTCCGGTTTGAGCTGAAAACGCTGCGCGACTGCTAGTAGCGCTTGACGCCCCATAAACGTTCCTCGCAGCGCTCAATAATCGTGCGCAGCGCTTTGATACGTGCTGCCTTCTTGTTATTGGCAGGTACAATGACCCACGGCGCATGTTCTTTAGATGTCTTGTGGATCATCTCTTCACTTGCTTCGAGATAAATATCCCATTTCTCGCGGTTCCGCCAGTCTTCATCCGTAATCTTCCATTGTTTCTCCGGTGTGTTCTGACGTTCCTCAAAACGCGCCAGCTGCTCTTCTTTATCCAGCACGAGGAAGAACTTGATGACGATTGCCCCTTCCAGCGTCAGACTCTTTTCAAAGTCATTGATTTCCTCGTATGCGCGCTGCCATTCTTCTGTTGAAGCGAAGCCTTCCACACGCTCAACAAGCACTCTGCCGTACCAGCTGCGGTCAAAGATCTCGATATGGCCCGTTCTCGGAAGCTGTGTAGCGAAGCGCCATAGATAGTGATAGCTCAGTTCTGTCTCTGTAGGTGCAGAGATGGCATTGACTTCATACCCTGTCGGATCCAGGCTCTCACGGACACGTTTAATATTGCCGCCCTTGCCTGCCGCATCCATCCCTTCATAAACCAGGATCATCGGAATTTTGCGTTCATATAACGCATACTGCAGTTCACGCATACGCTGCTGCAGTTCCGGCAGTAATTTTTTGTACTCATCTTTCGACATCTCATCTTCCGTATCTTCGAATAAGTCTGTCTCAAAATGCTCTGAGAACTGGCCATCCACTTCTTTTTTCTCATCTTTTTTCTTCTTATCCTTCAGCGCTTGCTCCAGTTCCTTGATGAGGGTCTCATACATCTCATTAACCGCCTGACCACGCTCAGTGTAATTGATGGTGTGCCACGGTGCAATATCCTTTGTTTCGTCCATCAGCACAGTCATCTCATCCAGATAGATATCTGCCGGGATGGCTTTTTCAAATTCCTGTGCCTTCCAGCGCGTCAGAGGATTCTCCTTGGTCTGCTGGATATGTTCCTGCCGTTTCTTCTCATCGACGACCACATTGAACTTAATCATTCGATAGCCATCGTCAAGGAGCATCTTTTCAAATCCTTTAATTTCCGTCAGCAGAAGATGATGATCCTTGAATATCTCAGGCTTCAGATTATGATGTTTGTAATCAATCAGGTTGGCGTACCAGCTACGGAAGAACAGTGTCAAATCACCGCGCTTCGGTAAGTTCTTCCAGTAAGGAAATAGGAACGGCATTCTCAAGTCTTCTTCTGAGGGTGTCTTCGTGGCGTAGAAATGTGTGTATTTAGCATCCAGCGCGAGCAACAGTTCATTGGCCAGTCTTGATTTACCGGCCGCTGCCACACCTTCGAATAGGACCATGACAGGAATTTTCGCTTCATGGGTCTGTCTGACCAGTTCTGCCACTTTCAATTCTAATGCTTCATCAATTTTCGTCATCTCTCTCCTCCTTCTTATTACAATCTCTGTTCCCTCTTTCCGGACGCTTCATGTATCTTAATTTGACAGAATATTGTAATATTAAATTAAGCTTACACAAGGAGGAGACATATGACAACATTCAAAGACTTTGAATATCAACGTCCTGATTTAAATGCAGCAAGAGAAGAGGCTGATCAGCTGTTAAACCAGTTCAGTCATGCAGCAAGTGCTGACGAGCAGATTCAGCTGATTGATAAGCTCAACCAGATCAGACGGGATATTGATACCTATTCAAATATCGCCTATATCCGTGCATCTATTGATACAAATGATGCTTTTTATTCAGACGAAAGAGATTATTTTGATGCGAATGGCGCCAAGATTGTTGCACTGGAGGCCGCTTATTTTGAGGCACTCTTAAGCAGTCCGTTCCGGCCGGCACTGGAAGCTCACTTCGGTCAGCAGCTCTTTGATCTCGCTGCGAACGTCGTCAATTCTTATTCAGAGGAAGTAGAAGAACTGATCAACCAGGAGAACAAACTGAGCAGTGACTATTCCAAACTGATTGCCAGTGCGCTCATTGAGTTCGACGGCCAGGAGCTCACTCTGTCTCAGATGTCGCCTTACACGCAGTCACCGGACCGTGAGACCCGCCTCGAAGCGACGAAGGCTGTCCAGTCTTTCATGGGGGAACATTTAGCTGACTTCGATCATCTCTACGACCAGCTCGTGAAAGTGCGTCATGAAATCGCAGTGAAGCTAGGTTTTGATAATTTTATAGAGCTCGGTTACATGCGTATGCAGCGGATCGACTACAATCAGGAGATGGTCCGTGATTACCGTCGTGCTGTAGAAGAGTTCGTTGTCCCTGTTGCGACGAAACTATACGCTCAGCAGGCCGACCGTATCGGTGTGGATAAGTTGAAGTTCTATGATGAATCTATTCTGTTTCTGAACGGCAACGAAAATCCTAAGGATCATGCTGAGGTCATCCTGGAGAACGGCCGCAAAATGTACAGCGAACTGAGCCCTGAAACAGATGCTTTCTATCAATATATGATGGAACATGAACTTTTCGATGTTCTTGCTAAAAAAGGTAAAGAGGCAGGCGGCTACTGTACTTATATCGACCGCTACCGCGCACCTTTCATCTTCGCAAACTTCAACACGACAGACCATGATATCACAGTGCTGACCCATGAAGCAGGCCATGCATTCCAGGTATATTCATCACGTGATCTAACAGTTCCCGACTATTTGTGGCCTACCCATGAAGCGTGTGAGATTCATTCGATGAGTATGGAGTTCTTCACCTATCCTTGGATGGATCTGTTCTTCGAGAACCCCGATAAATTCAAATATAAACATTTGACGGATGCCATTCAGTTCCTGCCATACGGCGTCGCTGTAGATGAATTCCAGCACGGTGTATACGAGAACCCGGAGATGACACCGGCAGAAAGAAGAGCACTCTGGCAATCAATTGAGGAAAAATATTTGCCGCATCGTGATTATGACGGCATTATGCCTCTTTCAGAAGGTTCACTCTGGCACCGTCAAGGTCATATCTTCAACTCGCCTTTCTACTACATTGACTACACACTGGCACAAGTGTGTGCGTTCCAGTTCTTCAAGCGCAGCCGTGAGGACTTCGCCTCTGCCTGGAAGGATTATCTCCACCTATGTCAGCTGGGCGGCTCATTACCGTTCAATACACTTGTCAAAGAAGCCAATCTTGCGTCACCATTCGGTACTGGCACACTGAAAGATATTATGATTTATCTTGAAAACTATATCGACCAGATTGATACGTCACAATTCTAATAGAAAAACCCTTATGTCGATATGACATAAGGGCTTTTTATCAGGCTTTAAAACGTGAAAACACTAAAAGTGATATGCCGCTCATCATCAGCAGAATCACAGCAAAGTAAGATTTTTCTTCACCGGTTTCAGGGAGAAGATGAAGCGGCTTTTTATCTTCTTGCGGTTTAAGCTTTTGGTTTAAGATATCATTGATCCGCTTATCCAGGACACGATAGAATTTCTCGGCTGATTCAGGGTGAAAACGTCCGACTTTAACCGCTCTTGCAGGCTCATCATCTGCTTCCGGCTGAATATCTGTCTGCGGTTCAACTGCATCCACTAATTCCGGATTACGGGTAGCTGATGGTGTCTCAGATTGATTTTGAGAGTTAGAAGGTGCGGGTGTCAACGGCGGCTGTTTCGTTAGCGGTTGTTCTGTCACCGTGGTTTCAGATGACGGACGCTCTGGCAGCGGCACTCGCGTCACAGGAGCCGGTGCTTCAGTTCTTGGCGTTTCAGTTGTAGCAATCTCTGCTATAGGGCGTTCCGTTCTAGGTTTTTCTGTCACCGGTTGTTCTGTCTTAGACATCTCTGTACTTGGCAGTTCAGTTGACGGCCCCTCTGTTGACGGGACTTCTGTCTTTTGAGCTTCTGTCTCAGGCATCTCTGTCGCAACAGGTTGTGCCGGCATTTCTACTGAAAAAATTTCCTTCGTTTCATCAGCACTATTTTCTCCTATGGGTTCAGCTGCATCAGCGTTATCTGGTCCTACATGAGTCAATGTCAACATGATGGTCGTTGTCAATAAGAGTTTACGCATGAGTGTTCCTCCATATTTCTGTTAACCCCTATTATATAGAAAGAAGTGTATAATAACTATTAGTGCTCCAGAATGTTATCAAGTCTTAATAAAATATATCTCTCTGCAATGTAAAATAATATTTACATATTGATTTGCAATAGATATAATAATTATATCAGATATAAAAAATATATGGAGGTACACGATGGAATCAAAATTTTTCAGCTATGATACCCACATGGGTGCTGTTCATCTGAATGTCAACTTTCTGGATAACAGCATCCGCTTCTATCATGAAATATTAGGGCTGGCTATCTTCGAACAGAATGCGACCTATACAGTATTAGGTCTTGGCGGGCGCCCGCTCGTCTATCTGTACGAAACACGGACACCTCGCACAACTGGTCAGGCAGGGCTGTTTCACATGGCATTTCTTGTCCCCTCTCGCACAGAACTCGGGAATGTCTTCAATCATTTAATCAAGATGCAGTATCCTCTGGCAGGTGCAAGTGACCACGACGTGTCAGAAGCTATCTATCTTCAAGATCCGGAAGGCAACGGTATTGAAATCTACCGCGATCGTCCAGCTGCTGAATGGGCCTTTCAGGATAACGGTCATGTCGTCATGGGAACAACCGAAATGGATTACCAGGGTGTCCTGGATGCGAATGACGGCAAACCCTTCACGGGTCTGCATCCTGATACTATTATGGGGCATGTCCATCTATCCGTGAAAGATATCCCTTCTTCCATTGCTTTCTATGAAGATGTCTTCGGTATGGATGTCATGCAGTTATATGGTCCGCAGGCCGCATTCATGAGCGCAGCAGGCTACCATCACCATTTAGGTCTGAACACGTGGCAGCATGCCCAGCTGTCACCTGCACTCGATGCACCGGGACTGAGAAAATTTGAGATCAATATCCCGAATACGGAAGACTTTGACTATTTCAGACAGCAGTTAGCCGCTAATGGTCTGCAGACAGAAAAAGACGGCAGCTCAGAAATCTTGCGTGATCCGAATGGTATCGCCATTCGTGTCATGTACGCAAAATAAATCACAGCGTTCGACTGGCGGCTGATACCCCGGCCGTTCATCATAGAATAACAAAAGCGAAACCTTGTCAGGTTTCGCTTTTTATTGAGCCTGTAAATGACAGAGCTTCCTATACAGGACATCCATAACCGCCTGATACAAGAGATGGCGCGTCCTCATGTCTTCATAGGAAATCTGCAGGTGACAATATGTGCCGGCCGGTCTCTGATGGCTAATCAGAATAATCTGATGTTCAGCTAAAGGTGCGCCTGCTTGACGTTCCCCTATGATGACAGTCACGTTGTAATAATCAGCTAGCTTGACATAGCGCTCATCGGTCAGAACGATGTCACATGCAATCCCTAACTCTGCCAGCCTCAAGCTGAAGTCGAGCGCGGGAGCCTGCTCGTCTTCCCGACAGATGATCAGCAGCCGCCTTGCCTCATGAATGATTTGAGCGGCCTGTTCAATCTGCGTGGTATCAAGTAGGCGTGCCGTCCGCTTCAATGCTTCATGCAGAGCGCTGAATGTCTGATGTAGCAGCATGGCAGTTGAATCCGTACTTTGAAGGGCCTGCACCTGCTCGAGCATGTGCACATCTCTCATCAGCGCAAGCTTCATTTCACGGAGACCACTGAAACCGATGCGCTGGCTGAAGCGCACTAATGCAGATTCACTGACTCCGGCCTGCTCAGCAAGCGCTCGTCCGGATAACGTCGCAAAATCCAGCGGGCTTTCTTTGATCAGTGCAGCGATTCTTTTCTCGACAGGCGACAACAGGTGTTCAATAGACTGAAGCTGATTCAGAACAACCGGCATGCTTCTCACTCTTCTCTTTCAGGATCGTCAGACATCCTGTTTTTCGATATCATATTTCGTAAATTTCAGATAGACCTGTCCGGATTCAGTGGATGTTCTGATGCCGGTCGCGCTGTCAGAAGGGAAGATGCGCGAAGTCATCACTTTCTCACCGTCGTTCAGAAAAATCTCGATGCTCGTCTGATCGACAAAGGCATGAATCTTCTGTAAAGGCGTCTCTAGAATGACTGAACGTGTGAAATCCTGGCTGTTCGTGGTCAGCAGACCGCTGTCAAAACGATCCAATGTGAATTTGCGGGCCGCGTGATTATAAATCAGCCTGGTCGCCTCCCGTCTGGATACACGCAGTTCGATATAAAATTCAGTTGATTCATTCTCCAGAATATCGATAATCAGTTCGTAGCAGTCACCTTCATAGGGATGCAGACGGATATCATGCTTCATCGCATAGCCTTCTGCTGTTTCAGGTTCACCACGTAATCGCTCAAGCAGAGGATGCGGACGTTGTCGAGTCTTGCCTTCTTCAATTGAGATCAGACGAGGCACAGTGAAACATGGCTCAGTGCCGCCTATCCAACCGACCAGTATCTGTTCACCCTCGGGCCCTTGCGTCAGCTGCGGGGCATCAAAATCAAAACCATCATCCCACTTCTCCTCCATCTTGCAGTCACGCTCATCCGAATCACTCATTATCACGACCGGCCCTTGCGTCACAAAGCGGATGAGGTCCGGGGAAGAAATATGATACCAGTATTTAAGTCCACGTGCCGGCAGCCATTCATAGAAAAGATGATAGAAGCCGTCATGATAAACAAAGCCGGCAGGTTTCTTCAACGAGCCTGCTGAAGGCTGAATATGAAAATGCTGACGTCCCTTTTTATCTGCTTCTGCATAGCGTTCTTCTCTCAACCATTCCACTTGACGCACTCCCTTATCGCTTGTTCAATTACTTTAAAATATAACATCGACAGCTAAAAAAAACCATCTCATAATCAGATGGTTTAATCTTCTTTCAGTTCTTCTTCCACTAATTTCTGTTCACCTCTTAGATACATACGGTAGCCAACGTGACTGATCTGAATACTGATCTCATATAAGATGACCATAGGCAATACAAAGATGACATAAGTCATGACATCAGGTGGCGCGATAATCGCTGCGATGACCATCAGGAAGAAGTAGGCGTATTTACGGTTCTTCTTCAGGAAAGCAGGTGTCACAATCCCGAGCCGCGTCAGAAAGAGCAGCAGGATGGGCAGCTGGAAAACAAAACCGAACGGAATCGTAAACTTCAGCAGCTCATTAAAATACTCTCTGACCCCGATAATCTGCTTGACGCCCATTTCACTCGCCAGACCGATGGTAAAGTGAATCATATAAGGGAATATGATAAAGTAGCTGAAGGTAAGACCGGCTACAAATAAAATAAAACTGACCGGAATATAACTCAGCGTCGCCCGTCGTTCCTGCGGATGCAGGCCGGGCGAGATAAATGCCCATAACTGATAGAGGATGACAGGCGATATCAGCAGCACTGCTATCAGCATAATGACGCTGATATAGATGGATAATGGATCCGTCACCTTAAAATAGTGCAGCGTGATTTCAGCAGGTACATCATCTTTCGTTAAAAATCGTATGACCGGCTTGCCGAAATAAAAACCGACCACAATGCCGCCCATCAGAAAGTAAGCAACAATCATCAGACGTCTTCTAAGCTCGTCTAAATGCTCGACTATCGTTAATTCATCTTTATTCATCTGAAGGTCTTCCCTCCTCATAACAAAAGCGACAGTGACTGTCGCTTTTTTCAATCATTATTTACGTACGTCATCTTTATCATGATCTTTCATGATACCGTCTGTCGCATCTTTGAATTCCTTGAGCGAAGAACCCATTGCACGGCCAAATTCAGGCAGTTTCTTTGGTCCGAAGATAATGAGTGCAACCACGCCTAGAAATAATAAAATAGCAGGTGATGCAAAACCTAATGTATTAGCATACAGCATACTGTACCTCCTAGTGGTTTTTCATAAAGAATATAAGAGACTGGAGTTCTACACCTAAATCGATATGGTGTACCTGGACATCTGATGGAACATTTAAGCGCTCCGGTGTAAAGTTTAATATACCTTTTATTCCGGCTTTTGTCACTCTATTTGCTATCTCCTGACCGATTTTCCCGGGCACAGTGAGAATGACAACTTCTATCCCCAGCTTCTCGATGACTTCTTCAAAATCATCCATATGCTGAACATAAATTTCCCCTATTTTCTCACCGACCACGTTCGGGGCGATATCAAATGCCGCTTCAATCTGCATACGGTCGCTGATCGAGAAATTATAATTGACGAGTGCATGACCGAGATGGCCGATCCCGATGATCGCTACTTTCGTCATCGTATCCTGCTGCAAGGTGGTTTTAAAGAAATTCAGTAAATATTCTACGTTATAGCCATATCCTTTTTTACCAAGTTCACCGAAATAAGAGAAATCTCTTCTGATGGTGGCTGAGTCGATCTTCAATCCTTCACTCAGTTCCTTTGAAGAGACACGATCCACTTTCGCACTATGCAGTGTATTGACAAACCGGTAATAAAGGGGCAGGCGCTTTAATGTCGCTTTCGGAATTTTAACCTCAGCTTTTGGCACACTGTTCACCTTCTTATCATAATTGTGACCTTTTTCACAGTACATAAATTATACCATGTCTGACCGTAACTGACTATGTGAAATTCAGTCCTTTTATTTCATGTCATCCGGCAATCATGTAGAATATAAATGAGGTGAAAACATGATCTTATTACAGGCAAGCCAACTGAATAAATCATTCGGCGGAGAAGATATCTTCACCGATGTCAAACTAGAAATAAAAACAAATGACCGGATTGCTATTGTCGGACGTAACGGTGCCGGGAAAACGACGCTGATGAAAATCCTGGCAGGCGCTGAAGGTTACGATAGCGGTCATCTGATGCGTGCCAAGAACATCAATATCGGTTACCTGACCCAGCAGATGACGCTAGATGCTGAAGGGACAGTCTACGAAGCGATGCTGAAGCCTTTCAGTCATCTACAGGACATGGAACGAAGACTGACAGGTATCACGACTTATCTTGCTGAAGAGAGTGATAAGGCTGGTACAGAGGGATACGCTGACAAGCTGGCTGAACTTGAGAAACTGCAGCTGCAGTTCGAAAATGCGGGCGGCTATCAGTATGAACATAAAATCAAGACGGTTCTGACGGGACTGAACTTCAGTCCGGCTGATTTCGACCAGAAGATTGATTATTTCTCAGGGGGTCAGAAGACCAGACTTGCACTTGCTGAGATGCTGATCCGCGAGCCGGATCTGCTGATGCTGGATGAGCCGACCAACCATCTGGACATGGAAACAACAGCCTGGCTTGAAAACTATTTGACGACCTATCAGGGTGCAATCGTCGTCATCTCCCACGACCGCTACTTCCTGGATAAAGTTGTCAACATCGTCTACGATGTGGCTCTCGGGCGCGTCATGCGTTATGTAGGCAACTATTCCAGATTCCTGGCTCAGAGAGATGCCTTCTACGAGAAGATGTCTGCTGAATATGAACGTCAGCAGGCGGAGATCGAACGTCTGGAGACTTTCGTCCAGAAGAACATCACCCGCGCCTCTACCAGCGGGATGGCGAAAAGCCGTCGCAAAATACTGGAGAAGATGACCCGCATTGAAGCACCTAAACTTGATGACCATTCTGTCAACCTGCAGTTTAATATCGACCGTGAATCAGGCAACGATGTGCTGGCAGTAAAAGAGCTGGAAGTAGGATACGAGCGTCCTATCACCGCGCCTATCACTTTCGATGTCAAGAAACAGGATGCCATCGCGGTCATCGGTCCTAACGGTATCGGTAAGACCACCTTGATCAAGACGATTGCCAAGAGACTTGAAAAACTGGGGGGCGATATTAAGTACGGGGCCAATGTGTCAATCGGTTACTATGACCAGAAACAGGCAGAATTCAAATCATCGAACACGGTCCTGGAAGAACTGTGGCAGTATTATCCTGAGATGCAGGAGAAAGATGTCAGAGCTGTACTCGGCCGCTTCCTGTTTGTACAGGATGATGTCAAGAAAATCATCAATGATCTGTCAGGTGGCGAGAAAGCCCGTCTGCAGCTCGCAAAACTGAGTCTTGAGAATAATAATGTCCTGATTCTTGATGAGCCGACCAACCATCTGGATATTGATGCGAAGGAAATTCTGGAACAGGCGCTGATGACTTATCCCGGCACGATTCTTTTTGTGTCACATGACCGTTTCTTTATCAATCAGATCGCGACAAAAGTCCTGAATATCACACATGCAGGTGCGAGTCTCTTCCTGGGTGATTATACTTACTTCATCGAAAAAGAAGAGGAGCGTCTGGCACACGAAGCTTATCAGGCCGTCGAAGAGGAAACAACGAAACCGCAGCAGACTGACTATGCAGAAAATAAAGCGCAAAGAAAAGAACGCCGCAAAATAGAGCGGGCACTTCAGCAGCTGGAAAAGGATATAGAGGTATACGAAGCACGTATTCAGGCGGTGGAACTTGAGCTGACTCAGCCTGATGTATTCAACGATTCACAGCGCAGTTACGAACTGCATCAGGAGCTGGTGGCACTGCAGGATAAACTGGAAGCCGCTATGGAAGAATGGGCTGAACTCGAAGAAGCAGATTAAATCTGCTTCTTTTTCTATTCACAGAGTTATACACAGCAGAAACAGCATAATGTCAATAATCCACAAAGTTATTAGACTTATCCACAGAATATAGGCGATTTATGTTGTTTATTTTTGTGTAAAATGGCCTATAGACAAAATGTTATCCACAATCAGTTAACAACTTGTGTACAAGTACATATGTTCGCATCCATCAAAAAACGCCTGATTTTATAAATCAAGCGTGCTTTTGCCGTTTAAATTGAGTTCTGCTCTGATATTGTTGAGCGCATAATAGTAGGCGGCAGCTCCGATCATCGCTGCATTATCTGTACAGAGCTGTAAGGGCGGAATATGAAGATGAACATTGCGCTCTTGTGACAGCTCCTCAAGTCTTGATCTTAAACCGCGGTTCGCTGCCACACCGCCGCAGACAATCAGCTCATCAATATGATATTCTTCTAAGGCTTGGAACGTCTTCTCTGTCAGTACATCAATGACACTAGCCTGAAAGCTTGCAGCTACATCTTCAGGCGGTACCGTCTCCCCCTTCTGTGCTTTATTGTGCAGGGTATTGATGACGGCACTCTTCAGACCACTGAAACTAAAATCATAGCCCTCAAGCACGGGACGGGGGAAATTCAGTGTGTCCTGTCCTTCAGCTGCAAGCCGGTCGACATGCGGACCTCCCGGATAAGGCAGGTTGATAGTACGTGCCACTTTGTCATAGGCTTCACCTACTGCATCGTCCCTTGTCTCACCGATGACTTCAAAGTTCAGATGATCGCGCATGATGACGAGCTCAGTGTGACCACCTGAAACAATCAATGCCAGCAGCGGAAACTTAAGCGGTTCTTCTATATGATTCGCATAAATATGCCCGGCAATATGATGCACCGGAATGAGCGGCTTCTGATGGCTCAATGCCAGTGCTTTAGCCGCATTGATGCCGACAAGAAGCGCCCCGATCAGTCCAGGACCTTCTGTCACTGCCACTGCATCGATATCATCCATCGTCATATCAGCGATCTGCAGAGCGTCCGCTATCACTGTGGTGATATTCTCGACATGATGACGGCTCGCAACTTCAGGTACGACCCCACCAAAGCGCTTATGCGACTCGATCTGACTGTTCACACTGTTACTCAACACTTCACGGCCATTTCTGACCACACTGACAGCCGTCTCATCACAGCTTGTTTCTATTGCTAATATTGTCATATCATTCATTTCTTAACCTCACCCACATCACTTTTGCATCCTGGCCGGCACCGTAATAATCACGGCGGAGTCCGCCATATGAAAAGCCCATCTTCTCATAAAGTGCTCTAGCCACTGCATTTTCCTCTCTGACTTCAAGACTCATCATCTCACAAGTCAGTCTAGCATAGTTCATGACGTATTCTAATAAGATTTTGGATAAGCCTATGCCACGCTTATCTTCACGTATGGCAACGGTCGTAATCTGTGCCTGGTCTATGACAATCCACATACCCAGATAACCGATTATCTCCTCTTCTACTTCCATCACAAAATAGTGACCAAATTCATTTTTCTCCACTTCATGATAAAAAGCATCGATGGTCCAGGTCCCGGACGGAAAACTGCGTTGCTCTATTTCATGAACAGCGGGAACATCTTCTACTGTCATCTTTCTGATTGTTATGCCTGGTTGTTCAGCCAATTGCGTTCCGCCTCCGTCATTCTTAAATAAGTCGGCTCAAACTCGTGGACAGCTTGTGGATTTTCAAAATCCGCAATGCGTCGCATCTCAGCACTACGCGGGATACAATAGAACACCGGCCCTTTAAGCTTCTCCTTCAACTTGATGGCATCCATTCCTATAAAGAGATAAGGCATGTGCTGCTGTTTTAAATAAAGATTAAGATCTTCAATCGTCATGTAACGGTCTTCTTCAACCTGTTCCACTGTCGTTCCTTTAAAACGATATATACCACTGTAGACTGCGTCTCTTCTTGCATCAATCACAGGTACCAGCAGGAATTCATGCAGTCTGACAGTCGCTGCAAGTGCTTTAAGGGAAGACACACTGTACAGTGGGATATCCAGCGTATAGGCAAGTGTCTTAGCCGTAGTGACCCCTATTCGCAGACCGGTATATGAGCCAGGTCCTGCGCTGACAATGATGCCTTCAAGGTCTTTCATTTCCAGGTCAGCATGTTTCATGACCATCTCAATCGTCGGCATTAAAGTAACGGAATGATTGATTTTTCTGGCACTGTTGAATTCAGCCAGGACCTCTATGCCGTCTGTCACACTGACCGATAAAGGCTGATTCGCTGTATCAATATTGAGTAATCTCACGATAAGACCTCCAGTATAGTTTCATAGCGCTTCCCCGTCGCTGTCAGAATCACTTCTCTGCTTAAATCAGATGTTCTGTTAATCTCAATCGTCATATAGCTCTCAGGCAGAAACTCTTCTATCATCTGCGGCCATTCAATCAGCGTAACACCTTCGTTATAAAAATAATCATCGAACCCAAGGTCTTCCTCCGACTCTTCAAGACGGTAGCAGTCCATATGATGAAAAGGCAGACGCCCTTGATATGATTTGATAATATTAAAGGTGGGAGAATTAATCGTTCGAGTCACACCCAGTGCTTTACCGAAGAACTGACTAAAGGTCGTTTTGCCCGCACCGAGGTCTCCCTTTAACAAGTAGACATCGTTTGCCTGTGCCTGAGCCGCAAGACTTGAAGCCAGCTTTTCCATGTCTTCTAATGAATCTATTACGATATGCATACTTTCACCTTCGCTTCTATATCATTCCTATCTATTATACTAAAAAAGAATATAAAAAAAAGAGACCTGACAGGTCTCTTTCTATTTGCCCGGCAACGTCCTACTCTCGCGGAACGTAAGTCCAACTACCATCGGCGCTAGAGAGCTTAACTTCTGTGTTCGGTATGGGAACAGGTGTGACCTCTCTGCCATCATCACCAGACAGGGTGAGAA
>NZ_SCWF01000007.1 GCF_004359575.1 Macrococcus bovicus
CAACATCAAGGGGGAATCTTTCAGAATGAAAGAGAAGAAACAGGCGGGTATTATCCCGGTTCAACTTTAGCAATAAATGAGGAATTTTATTCCGTTGTTTTTGAGGATTTTTAAGGCGTTATTGACACTATATTGTAATGCTTTAGATACTCAATTAAATCAAAGGCACTAATAGACTGATCTTTCATATCTAGCTGATTAGTAACGTGCATGTGCATTATATTTTGTTGTTGATTAACAACTTCTAAATTTTAAAAGAATAGATATTTATTATTTAAGCTTCTTAACATGTTGAGGGTCGTGAATAAGTTTTTGTTCTAATTCATCTTTGTGTCTATCGGTTAATAAAATATCTTTCATTTTAAAAATATAATCAGAATACAATTTAGAATTAAAAATCTTGGCTTCATATTGATTAGTATAAAAAGCTTTCATATCAATTGGTTTACCTATTCTACGTTCTTCTCCTTTAGGTGCATTAATCATTTCTTGATACTCATTTTCTAAGCGTTTAATATTATTTTTTTTATAATTACTCAATTTATTATCTAAGCTTCTATCTTGCTCAATTCTAAACTTGTAAATTAATTCATGAAGTTCTAACAAGTAATACTCTTTAAGTTTAATATTGTTATCTAAATAATTTTCCAATTCCTTATTGGTAAACATTCTGATTATACTGTAAGCTGTATAAACCTTATCAAAGTATCTATGAGTTGCATCAGTCTTTAAACCTTCTTTTTGTAATACTTTTTTTAAATGTTTACGGTATCTCTTATTCTTAAAAAGCTGATAATTGTTATAGTCATGAAGATTTAATTCATCTTTAAGTCTGATTTGCAATTCAGCAAGTGCATGCCATTCATCATTAGATAATTCAACATGTCCAACTTCTCTATATTTTGTAACTTCAATTCCAGCTTTATTCTTAACAGTAAACGGCTTTACTTCAATTCCTATTTTAACAGCATTAACCTCAATCATCTTATCCTTTTCAAGTCTAAAAAGAGATTGCTTTAACTGATAATTTAATAAATCTAGAATCCTACTAATATATATATTAAAATTATTTACCAATTCAGAACTTGTTAAAACTGTTTCAACTTCTTGATTATAAGCAATATCCCGTTTAGTCACTTTGTAATTAAATAGTTTATTAAGAATATAGTTTATTTCATTAACAAATATCTCTTTATTATCATCTTGCTTTATCTTAATTTTTTTATCATCATAATATAAAATCTGGTCTTTTAATAATTGATAATTGATAAATCCAAAATAAGATAACCAACTATTATATGCTCTTGGTTTTCTATCAAGTGTTCTATGTTTCAGACCTATTAATAACAAGGCTCTAAATATGAATGTTATTTCATCTGGCAGGCGATTATCTTCTCTAGTTACTGGGCTACCATCTGAATTATGAAGAGAGCCTAAGAGATAATAATTTTTCCGTTTGTCATTTTCATTTTGAATCTTTGTAACTTCTTTGTAAAATTGTTTAGCTGTCTTTAATAATGTTTTAGGTGTGCTACCACTTGGAATTTTACCATTATATTTTTCAGCTAACTCTGGATCGAGAAGAAAAAAATATTCATGTGGTTCTAATTGATTATGCTCATTCTCAATTATTTGCTGTCTGCTAAGGGGTATTTTACGACCACTATGACCCTTTTTATTAGATTGCAACTGGATATGTACTAAATCATTATTGTTCAATTTGTAAATCTCCTCATAATAATTAATTTTATTGTTAATAGTAGATTCAAAATGTAATTATAGTACGCCTATTTACTAAGAATAAAAATACTATACTCTATTCTTAGTAAGCAGGCATACTATATAATTCTCAACTTAAACTTGCATTCTTTCTAAGGGTCAACTTGTTGACCTTTAAGAGTTGAAGCGGTTTTCTTCAACGATACTTTGTTATACTATGGATAGATTTCAATATGTATTATTATGAATTATAATTCTAATATGTATAAAATCCTCAAAAACTTGTGTAACTACTTTTCTATTATCTCTATGATTCTATTTAATATTTCATCTGATACAATTCTCCTTTCAGCTTTCCAATCTAAAAAGTAATTTTCACTAATTCCAACTCTTTTAGCAATAAGATAGAAATTAGGCTTAAAGTTATCTTTATGCCATTTCATAAACTTCTGTCTTACCACCTAATTAAACTCATCATCTGATTTTTTCACTTAACTTAATACCTTTCATAAGAATAATATAGGATGTCCTATACAGTTTTATTAAAAAATATGTATATCTATAAAGCTGTCAGACAATGTACAACAAACATTTAATAGTATGAGAATTAAATACTACTGATTGGCTAAATGTTGCTATAATCGCCTAATAGCATTACTAAACAATATGAATCACTTTTAAGATTATCAGCACGTCTATAATAGTATGCTAAGTTATCGGAAATGATTTGAAGCTATTCAATTGTCAAGGTGCTGAGAACTTAAAGGGTGCATTAGTGCGTGAGATAACTAATGCTAATATGTAGATGGCGTGAGCCTTACAGTCTAACGAACATATGTTCTTCTTTAGCTGTAACAAAAGTATATAATGTTTTAAGAAAAATCTCAACATTTTTTATTGACTTGATATTTTATTAGTGGTGAAATCCGCAATTTTTTGCTAGTATGTTTAGAGTTTTCTAACCATAAAAAAATTTTTTATGAGATGTATTCTTAATGAAGATGCTTTACGTATGCACTCATCAGACGTCAGCAATATAAAATTAACTGTTTGTACTTAATCTTTATCTAACCCCCCTCCGTCAGACAAAACAGATAAGCTTATCCTAACTTTTCTAGACTACATATAAGTTATCATAGAAGCAGTATTGTCTTATAAGTATTTCTTTCTATATATAATGTGATAAAGTTTCTATAAACGGCTCTGAATGGTCTTAAAATTGATTCTAAGATATTTAAATAGTTGAATTAGTCTAGCAGATCAGATAAATACTATAAAAAATTGATTATTGAACTAATCAATCAACGTTTTATTATGATTAGAAAACATTAGAATATCTAGTACTCAATATTCGTCAAAATATCAGAAAATTCAAATATTTTAGATTGAATTATAACAGCTGTAATTCTCTTAATTGTTTAATCTATAAGCAATAAATAATAAAATCTAACTTTTATATATGGTTTTTAACAATCAATTCTAAACTAAATTTCATTGATAGAATACAATGATCTTGAACAATTAAATTAATCTGATAGTTAATCATTAAATCGATAAAACCATCTATTTTTGATAGAATTAAATCAGCGTATTTCAAAGAAATGAAAATTCTATTTGTCAGAATCATAATTAATACTTTATTTCATAATGTAAATAATAAAGAAGCTACTCACAATTAAACGTGAATAGCTATTGTTTTTATCTATATCGTTTGCTTCTTGGCCGTTGATACTTCTTGCTGTCATTCAGCTGTTCTATTGTGCTGTAATTTTCTTTTTGCAATCTAATAAGATCATCTGATACATGGGCATATATTTCTGTTGTTGCAAGTTTTCGATGTCCTAATATCTTTTGAAGCACTCTAATATTGCCACCACTTTCAAGAAACAACATAGAAGCGGTATGACGAAACATATGCGGTGTTATATGAGTAGTTATATTAAATTCTCTACAATATTTCTTTAATGAATTTCTAAATGCTTCTTCTTGCCATCTATTTCCATTGACATCTACAAATAAATATTCTGAATTCATTTCTCTACATTCATCAATAAAATTAGCAATTAATTGTTTTGTTTGTTTGCTAAAAGGGACATATCTAAAATCATTATTCTTTGTAATCGGAAAGAATATTGTTCTATTTTCAAAATCGATATCACTTATTTTAATATTTAATACTTCTCCTATTCTACCAAAAGTATCAAGTAAAACATTTATAGCTACATACATTCTATAATCGGTAAAGTATTGAGTATCAAAACTATTTAAAAGTTTGGTTAAATCTTCTTTAGCAATAACTTTTATTCTTTCATTCTGACGCTTAACACATCGAATATTTCTAAAAGGATTGTTTTCAATATAATTCAATTCATATAACGTTTGATAAAATGTTTTGCATAACTTTATATAAGTATTAATAGTTGATGGTTTTAACCCTCTTACTTCCCCAGTATTTCTTAATTTATCACGATAATGAACTTTATCATTTTGAAGATACATAACAAATTCTTTAGCATGCCGATCTGTTAAATCAAAGGGACTGACCTTATCATTAAAGTAATCATTTAATGCGTTAAATACTTTGTTATAGTTCTTTAAAGTATTCCTACTCAAATTTAATAGTTGCTTCTCATTGACTACAATCTCCTTAAACTTCTCAAAATCATTGTTTAAATGAACTTCCTTATTCCTTTTTGTTTTAATTCTAGACATAATAAAACCCCCAACATTTAATTTAATAAACATTGAGGGTTAATATATCAGCTTTTGAAGTTTACCATTCTAGCTTTCTTTCATTACTTAATGACTTGTGATTCCTGCAATGTTAAAAGTAGCTAAAATGATTAATTGGAAAATATTAGTTGGTTAAGTTTCCGCTTCTTACACAAGTCAAGAATGGCTTAATGAAGCGGTTCTATACTCTCTTAATCTCTTCCATGACAAATGCCTCAAAGATGTCGCCTTCTTTGATGTCGTTGAAGTTCTCGATTGTGATACCACATTCGTAGCCCGCTGTCACTTCTTTGACATCGTCTTTGAAACGACGCAGTGCATCGACAGCGCCTTCGTATACCACAATGCCATCACGGATGATACGTACGCTTGCATCACGCGTGATTTTACCGTCTGTCACGTATGAACCGGCTACAGTACCTACTTTAGAGATGTTGATTGTCTGACGTACTTCCGCCTGACCAATCACTTTCTCTTCAAATTCAGGATCCAGCATACCTTTCATCGCGAATTCGATTTCTTCGATTACTTTATAGATGATGCGGTGGAGACGCATATCTACTTTCTCAGCTTCAGCTGCACGTTTCGCATTGACATCCGGACGAACATTGAAACCGATGATGATACCGTTTGAAGCAGATGCTAATGTAACGTCTGACTCATTAATCGCCCCTACTGCTGTATGGATGATACGAACATTTACACCTTCTACATCAATTTTCATAAGTGATGCGGCAAGTGCTTCAACAGAACCTTGTACATCACCTTTAATGATCACATTTAAGTCTTTCATTTCACCTTGCTTCATCTGTTCAAAGAGATTATCAAGTGAAACCTTCTGGCTTTCCTGACGTTGAGCCATGATGTTCTGCTGTTGACGGGCTTCACCGATACGACGTGCTTTTTTCTCATCTTTAAAGACGACAAAACGGTCACCCGCAAGCGGTACGTCCTGTAGACCTGTGATTTCAATCGGAGTTGATGGGCCAGCAGTTTTGATTCGTTTACCTAAGTCATTGACCATCGCACGCACACGACCATACGTGTTACCAACGACGATAGAATCACCAATTTCAAGTGTACCATCCTGAACTAACAGAGATGCAGCTGGTCCACGAGATTTATCAAGTTCTGCTTCAATAACAGTCCCTAAAGCAGTACGTTTTGGATTAGCTTTCAGTTCCTCAACTTCAGTTACAAGCTGAATCATTTCAAGTAAATCATCGATACCGTCGCCTGTTAAAGCCGACAGTTGAACGAAGATTGTGTCACCGCCCCAGTCTTCTGGATAAAGACCATGTTCACCGAGCTCCTGCATCACCCGGTCTGGATTTGCTGTCGGTTTATCCACTTTATTAACAGCTACGATAATAGGTACTTCAGCTGCCTTCGCGTGGTTGATTGCTTCAATCGTCTGAGGCATTACACCATCATCTGCTGCTACGACTAAAATAGTGATATCTGTAACTTGAGCACCACGCGCACGCATTGTAGTGAAGGCCGCGTGACCTGGTGTATCCAGGAAGGTGATTTTTTTGCCTTCATTGACAATCTGGTATGCACCGATATGTTGCGTGATACCGCCTGCTTCTCCAGCAGTGACACGTGTATTACGGATAGAGTCAAGAAGAGTCGTTTTACCATGGTCAACGTGTCCCATAATTGTCACAACAGGTGGTCGTTCTTCTTTATCTGCATCATCTGCATCAACATCTTCAAAGTAAGTCTCAAGATCTGTAGCGTCAATGATGACTTCAAGTTCTGCTTCAACACCATATTCGTCACAGATCAGTTCAATTGCTTCTTCAGTCAGTGGTTGGTTGATGTTCGCCATGATTCCAACCATGAATAAGTTTTTCACGATCTCTGAAGCATCCTTGTTTAATTTTTCAGCAAGTTCACCGACCGTGATGCCTTCAGTATAAGTGATTTTAGAAGGCGTTTCTTTCACGACTGGAGCCGGTGGAGGCGTCTGAGGTTTTTGATTTTTTCCTTTTTTGCCTTTATTGTTTTTTTGACCTGGACGGTTATTCGGTTTACTATTCTGTCCTGGACGATTTTGACCCTGTTTGTTCTGACCCGGTTTATGATTACGGTTCTGGTTGTTTTGAGCAGGTTTATTCTGAGTTTGCGGTTTACTTTGAGTTGTTTCCGCTTTTTTTGGCTGCTCTTTTTTAGGCTCCGCTTTCGGCGCATCTTTTTTGAAGATTTTATCTAAATCACTGATTTCTTTATCTTCCAGCGTCTTCATATGCGTCGTGACTTCTACACCCATTTTCTGAAGTTCGTCGATAATATCCTTACTTCTTTTACCTACTTCTTTGGCATATTCATATATTCTTTGTTTACTCATAGGTTCTCTCCTTCATCACTTTCATGAATCATATCTTTCAGCTTTTTCGCAAAACCTGAGTCAAGGACACCGATGATGACACGTTCATCCTTACCGATCGCCCATCCGAGTTCATGTCGCGAGCCGAACTGCAGACATTTCACCTGGTATGACTGACATTTATTCATGATATTTTTTTTTGTGTTGAGTGAAGCGTCTTCTGATAAAATCACTAATCTGACTTTACCCCTTCTCACTTCATTTATAACCAGTTCCTCCCCTGTCACGAGTTTGCGCGCACGCATGGCAAGTCCGAGCAGGTTCAGTATTCTGTCCTTCAGGCTCATTTCGGTATCATTGAGCGATAGACGAGACGAATCAGTTCATCGTATATCGGATTCAGACTTTCTGTATCTGCCTCAAAGAATTGTTCGAGCCTTTTCTTTTTGCGCGCTTCTTCGATTATTGACAGGTCCATAGATACGTATGCACCGCGACCATTCGCCTTACCGGTCGGATCTACCGCGATAGCGCCCTCTTTAGAGCGGACCACCCGCAGCATCTCACGCTTCGGTTTCATCTCCTGGCTTAAAATGCATTTACGCATGGGAATTTTCTTCTGTTTCATCATCTTCCCCCTTATTCGACTGGGTAGATACCCGCTTCTTTAGCATCTGTCTCACTCTTGATATCGATCTTCCAGCCTGTCAGTTTAGCTGCTAACCGTGCATTCTGACCCCGCTTACCGATTGCAAGTGACAGCTGATAATCCGGCACGATAACCGTCGTCGACTGATTTTCTTCATTGACCAGTACGTCCACGACTTGTGACGGACTGAGTGCATTTTTGACAAATGTCTTCGGATCCGCACTCCATTCAACGATATCAATTTTCTCGCCGCCCAGTTCATCCACTACAGCGCCGACACGTGCCCCTTTGGCACCGACGCAAGCGCCGACTGCATCGATATCAGGATTTTCAGAATGGACACTGATCTTGGAGCGGTCGCCTGCTTCACGTGCCACCGATTTCACGACGACAGTGCCATCAAAGATCTCCGGTACTTCTTGTTCAAAGAGGCGTTTCAACAGGCCCGGATGACTTCTTGAGACGAAAATCTGCGGTCCTTTCGTCGTCTGTTCCACTTTATTGACATAGACCTTGATGCGTTCAGTCGGACGATAGACATCATTCGGGCTACGTTCTGCTTCTGATAACACAGCTTCTGTCTTACCCAGCGTGACATAGACATAACGATGATCGACACGGTCGATGATCCCTGTCATAATGTCATCTTCCTTGTCGATGAATTCATTGTAAAGGATGCCACGCTCCGCATCGCGCAGGCGCTGCATCACTGCCTGTTTAGCTGCCTGTGCACTGACGCGACCGAAGTCTGAAGGTGTGACATTCTCTTCAAAAATATCACCGACCTCGTAAGCCGGATTCGTTTCAAGGGCTCTTTCAAGTGAAACCTGTTCACGTGGATTTTCCACTTCCTCCACAACATCTTTACGGGAGTAGACCGCATAGCTGCCGTTATCCATATTCAGCTCGACACGGACATTGCTTGCAGAGTTATAGTTCTTTTTATAGGCCGTGATAAGTGCCGCTTCAATTGTTTCGATCAGTACTTCACGCGGGATACTTTTTTCTTTTTCAAGAAAATCAATAGCGTTTAATAATTCGTTGTTTTTCATTTTGTCCTCCGTTATTTAAAGAATGACTGCACGTCTGATTTTTGCGATTTTTTTGCGTGGCAGTTCAATTTCCTTTGTACGTGTTTTAATTCTGACAGACATCGTCACCGTTTCAGCATCAAACTTCACCAGTTCACCGAGCCACTCCTTATCGCCGCCGATTTCCTCGTACAGCTTGACATAGACCGGATGACCGACTGCCGCTGTGTAATCCGCTTCTTTTTTCAGCGGACGCTCAGCACCTGGTGATGATACATCCATGAAATAGGCGTCAGTGATCGGGTCTTCTTTATCCATCACTTCACTGATCTTCTCACTGGCAAGTGCACAGTCTGAAATATCAATGCCGCCTTCTTTATCAATGGCGATGCGGAGATAATAGTCCGGGCCTTCTTTCACGTATTCAACGTCAACAAGCTCAAAACCTAAATCCTGAATGATGGGCGTCACAATCTCTTCAACACGTTCTGTTATTTTGCTCATATATGCCTCCTTAATCTGACAAGAAGAAAAGAGCGGGATATCCCACTCTTTTCGTCAATAGAGTATTTTGTTAAGCATCCTTATTATAACACATGTCGTCAGATGCTTCAATTCTATAAGTCAAAGATACTGAGCTGTGCTTTATCCGGCATATCATCAAGAGAGCCGAGCATCGTCAGATAATCAATGATCTTCTGGGAGACACCTGCTTTTTTGTTCAGTTCTTCCTTGGACAGGAAGGGCCCCTCTTCTCGTGCCATAACGATTCTGTTAGCGACGTTATCACCGAGTCCGGGTACTGCATTGAAAGGCGGAATCAGTGTATCGCCCTCGATAATGAAATCGAATGCCTGACTTTTCTCCAGTGAGACAGGCTGCATACGAAAACCTCGCTGCGCCATTTCATTGGAGAGTTCCAGCACGGTGAGGACATCCTTTTCTTTTTTCGAGAGGTCGTGGTGGCGCGCGTAGTAATCCTTCACTGTCGCTTTGATCGTGTTCTTATCTTTTGTCATCGTGAGCAGATCAAAGTCAGAGGCACGGACAGTGAAATAGGCGGCGTAGTAATACAGCGGATGATGCACTTTGAAATAAGCGATGCGCAGCGCCATCATGACGTAGGCACTGGCATGGGCTTTCGGGAACATGTACTTGATTTTCTTGCAGGACTCCAGATACCATTCCGGCACATTGTTCTCCCTCATTGCCGCTTCAAAATCCTCGGTCAGTCCTTTACCTTTACGCACCGATTCCATGATCTTGAAGGCAAGTGACGGTTCCAGACCGGCATACATCAAGTAGACCATGATATCATCCCGACAACCAATGACACCAGACAGGTCACAGGTGCCTGTACGAATCAGTTCCTGTGCATTGCCGAGCCAGACATCAGTACCGTGTGACAGGCCTGAAATCTGAATGAGCTCGGAGAACGTGCTTGGCTTCGTGTCTTCCAGCATCTGGCGTACGAATCCGGTCCCGAATTCCGGTACCCCGAATGTACCTGTCTTGCACATGATATCCTCCTCAGTGACGCCGAGACTCTGCGGCCCGGAGAAGATCTTCATCGTCTCTTTGTCATCCATCGGAATGGTCTTCGGATCTATGCCGGACAGGTCCTGCAGCATCCGGATCATCGTCGGATCATCGTGCCCCAGTATATCAAGCTTCAGCAGATTATCATGAATGGAGTGGAAGTCGAAGTGCGTCGTCTTCCAGGATGAGTTCTGGTCGTCAGCCGGAAACTGGATCGGCGTGAAATCATAGATATCCATATTCTCAGGGACGACGATGATGCCGCCCGGGTGCTGTCCTGTTGTCCGCTTGACACCTGTGCATGCCTGAACCAGGCGGTCAATTTCTGCGCCCCGTTTGTGCATGCTGTTGTCATTTAGATAGCCTTTGACATAGCCGAATGCGGTTTTCTCGGCAACCGTACCGATTGTACCTGCGCGGAAAACCTTATCCTCACCGAATAATACTTTCGTGTAATTATGGGCCTGAGGCTGATATTCTCCGCTGAAGTTCAGGTCGATATCAGGCACTTTATCACCCTTGAAGCCGAGGAAGGTCTCGAAGGGGATATCCTGTCCTTCCTTGATAAAAGGGACATCACATTTCTCACATTTCTTATCGGGCAAGTCATAACCGCTCGATACAGAACCATCATCAAAGAAGTGGCTTTCTTTACACTTCGGACAGATATAATGCGGAGGCAGCGGATTGACTTCCGTGATTTCAGTCATGGTTGCGACAAAACTTGAGCCGACCGACCCCCGCGAGCCGACCAGGTAACCGTCATCGAGAGACTTCTTAACGAGTTTCTGGGATATCAGATAGATGACCGCGAAGCCGTTGCCGATAATACTGGCAAGTTCCTTCTCAAGTCGTGCCACCACGATTTCAGGCAGATCGTCACCATATAGTTTACGCGCATTCGCATAGGACATCTCGCGGATTTCTTCATTCGCCCCTTCAATAGAAGGTGTGTACAGTTCATCACGGATTGGCACTACCCGCTCAATACGTTCAGCAAGCTCATTCGTATTCTTGATGACAATCTCATATGCTTTCTCTTCACCGAGGAACATGAAGTCATCCATCATTTCATCAGTCGTTCTGAAATGGGCATCCGGAAAACCGCTCTTATTCAGCGGGTTCCCCGGCATACTCGCAACGAGAATCTCACGTGCGATCTTGTCATGGGGATGAAGATAATGGACATTGCCCGTCGCGATGACCGGTTTACCTAATTTATCAGCGACTTGAATAATGCGGTGATAGATCTCCTCCAGTGTCTCATTGTCACGGATCAGGTCACGCGCTAGAAGGTGCTGGTACAGCGCTTTCGGCTGAACTTCGATATAGTCATAGAACTGAGCCACTTTCTCAACCTCTGACTGGTCCTTGTTCATGACCGCCGTAAAGATCTCACCGTTGTCGCAGGCACTGCCGACCAGAATGCCTTCGCGGTTCTCCTCCAGCAAGCTGCGCGTAATGCGCGGTGTCCGGTAATAGTAATGAACCAGCGACTCAGACACAATCTTGAAGAGATTTTTCAGGCCTTTCTGATTCTGGACCAGCAGCGTGACGTGGACAGGCCGTGCACGTTTATATGCGTCCTGATTGGACAGTTTCTGGTCAATTTCACTGTGATTCGTCACCCCGCGCTCAGCCATCTGCTTCAGCATTTTGACGAAGATATGGGCGGTCGTCTCAGCGTCATAGATGGCTCTATGATGCTGAGTCAGTTCGACGCCGTATTTCTTCGCGAGAAAATTCAGACCGTGCTTGCCGAGCTCTGTGTTGATGGTCCGCGACAGTTCCAGCGTGTCAATCACACCATTCTCACCGGCCCCCAGGCCGAGACGTTCATATCCTGTGTCAATGAATCCCATATCAAAGCTGGCATTATGGGCCACATAAATCGCATCTCCCACCCACTCCTTAAAGCGGGGCAGCACTTCTTCAATCGGCGGTGCATCCGCGAGCATATCATCGGTGATACCTGTCAGCTGTTTAATGGTTTCATTCAGCAGTTCCCCGGGGTTACTGAAACTTTCGAATTTATCGATGATCTCACCGTCCTGCACTTTGACTGCGGCGAGTTCGATAATCTTATCGTACTGCGAGCTGAGTCCCGTCGTCTCGACGTCAAAGACGACATAGCTGCTCGAACTGAGGTCCCTGTCTGCCGGATGATAGGTAATCGGTACGCCTTCATCGACGAGCATGCCTTCCAGGCCATAGATCATTTTGATGCCATTTTTCTCGGCTGCAGCATGCGCATCCGGATAAGCCTGCACCACGTTATGGTCCGTCACTGCAATCGCCTTGTGGCCCCACTGTGCAGCCTGGGCCACGTATTTGCCGATATGGGTGATGCCATCCATCTGACTCATACTGGAATGGAGGTGAAATTCCACCCGTTTCTCCTCAGATTTATCCTTGCGCGGAGAACGTTTGATTTCATGGATGTCATTGATCATCATCACCAGGTCACGGATAAAGGTATCCTCTTCGATCTTACCTTGCGCGCGAACCCATTTCCCGGGCGTCAGCGCTTTGAAATGCTCGAGGTCATTTTTCGTCTGGCGGTTACGGCTGAACATCTTCAGCGTCAGAGAATCCGTGTAATCCGTGATCTTCAGCTGCAGAATATAGCGGCCGCTCTTCAGCTCCTTGATCTCAGCGTCAAAGATGACTCCTTCGATCGCCACTTTATACTCTTCCTCGATAATCGATGAGATCGGGCGGATGGATTCAATATGGATATCTTTGCCGATGGACGCTTCTGTTACCTCGTCACTTTCCTCTTCACGTTGCTTCTGCATCTCTGCTACCCGTTCACGTGTCTGGATAGCACTGGTTGTATCTTCAGCCTGTATCGTCGCTTCCAGTGATTCCAGTTCACGCTGCTGATCCCTGTCATCTATCTCAAAGATGATTTTATCGAAATGAAAGCCCGCTTTCTTGAAGGCTTTCAGCAGTGAACCATTACAGGATTTCTCAAGATGCTGCTGTTCGACTTCATTATTGACGATAAACCTGATGACATCACCTGAAAATGTATATTTCTTCTGCTTAAGCTGTCTTTTAAGATTGGGACTCAGTGCCGTCTGTTCGACGCAGTGATGCAGATAATCCTGCACTTTGTCCAGCTTGTCCGACTGGTCAGCAGCTGTAATCTGAAAGTCAACAGTGGCAATATGACCGAATGCTTGCTTCATCTCATTCTGAAAATGCATATAGACGTCTGCCGGGAATATCACCGGACTCTTGATATGAAAGAACCACTGGCGCTCTTTTTGAGAGATATCAAGACGTTCAAGCGTGCATCCCTCCAGTTCAGCTGGAAAGGCATCTGTCATCTTCAGCTGCGACAGCAGAACCTTAAATTTTTCTTCTTTATTCACGCCAAGACCACCTTTATAAAATGAAAAAGTAATACGCCAAAAAGCGCATTACTTAAGTTAGTTCTATTATAGCAAATTTTTAAGCTAAGTCCTGGTATAATGTTTCAATTTTAGCTGTCAGTTCATTGACAGGGACTTCAAATGATTCACCCGTCCCACGCAGTTTCACTTCTACAATACCGTCTGCCGCCTGTTTGCCGACGACGATACGAAGCGGTACACCGATCAGGTCTGCATCGTTGAATTTAACACCGGCACGTTCCTGACGGTCGTCATATAGAACCTGATAGTTCTTTGAGAAGTCCGTGTAAAGCTGGTCTGCCAGAGTGCGCTGTGCATCCTGTTTCGGATTGACAGAAATGATATGGATGTCAAATGGTGTAATGGCTTTCGGCCAGATAATACCGTTGTCATCATGATGCTGCTCGATGACAGCACTCAGCGTACGGGAGACGCCAATACCATAACAGCCCATAATCATCGGCTGCGCTTTCCCTTGTTCATCGAGGAATGTCGCTTTCATGGCTTCAGAGTACTTGGTGCCGAGCTTGAAGACCTGACCGACTTCGATGCCTTCAGCGAACTTGACCGGACCACTGCCGTCTGCCGCCTGTTCCCCTTCCAGGATAAAACGGAAATCACCGAATGCCTTGATCTGGAAGTCGCGACCCAGGTTCGCATTGATATAGTGATAGTCCGTCTCATTGGCACCGACGGCAAGGTTATTGATATCCTGCACAGAATGATCGGCGTAAATATCAATCTTATCGACACCGACCGGACCGAGTGAGCCTGGTTTTGCATTCATGATACCTTCAATCTCTGCTTCAGTCGCCATCTCTACCACTTCAGTGCCGAAGAAGGATTTGACTTTGACGTCGTTCAATTCGTGATGGCCCCGAATCAGGAACATGACAAATCGGTCGTCCACCTTGACAATCATCGACTTGACGATCTCATCCAGACGTTTACCGAGTAAGTCTGCCAGCTGCTGCGCGGTCTTGACGCCTGGTGTATGAATTTTTTCAAGCGCCGCTTCCGCCGTATGCTGGACGTTCGGCGTATAGAGCACTTCAGCCTTCTCAATGTTCGCTGCGTAGTCACTGCCGTCCGTATAAGCGATGGTATCTTCACCGATTTCAGCGAGCGCCATAAATTCATGTGTATGGCTGCCGCCGATTGCACCGCTATCAGCAATGACCGGACGGAACTTGAGACCGACGCGGTTATAGATATTGCTGTAGGCCTGATACATATCCTGATAAGTCGCATCCAATGATTCCTCTGTCGCATGGAAGCTGTAGGCATCCTTCATGATGAACTCACGTCCGCGCAGCAGACCGAAACGAGGGCGTTTTTCATCGCGGAATTTATTTTGGATCTGGAACAATGTCACCGGCAGCTTCTTATATGATTTCAGCTCATCTCTGACTAAAGACGTGATGATTTCTTCGTGTGTCGGACCGAGTGCAAATTCACGGCCATGTCGGTCAGTCATGCGCATCAGTTCAGCCCCGTAACTCGGCCAGCGACCACTTTCCTGCCACAGCTCAGACGGCTGCAGGGCCGGCATCAGAATCTCTACGCCGTCAATGGCCTCCATTTCCTCGCGTACAATCGCCTCAATATTATTCAGCACCCGTTTCGCGATCGGCAAGTAGCTGTAGACACCGCTTGCGATCTGCTTGATCATCCCTGCTTTCAGTAACAGCTGATGACTCTTGGATTCCGCATCATTCGGCACTTCCCGTAATGTCGGAATAAACATTTTAGATTGTTTCATAACTTAGCCCCCTATTAATTAAAGAAATATCGTTGTATATCATTCCATGTCACCATAATCATGACAAAGAATAAGAAGACAGCACCTGCTGCGATAATGACGACCTCTGCCTTTTTGTTGACAGGCTTTCTGAAAATCGCCTCATAGATCACAAAAAGAATGCGCCCGCCATCAAGCGCCGGAATCGGCAGCAGATTCATGATACCCAGATTGACTGACAACATCCCTGCCCATGATAAGAGCGAGATGATGCCGAGCGATGCCACTTTTTCTGTGTTCTTGTAGATGCCGACCGGTCCGTTCAGCATATCAAAGCTGAAATGTCCGGTAAAAATGCTCGAGAAGAGCTGACCGACCAGCATGAAGATCAGAGACATCATCTCAATTGTTTTGAGGAAACCATATTTAAATGGTGCAAGGACATTATCATGTGTCATCATCGGGTTAACACCGATGGCATACTTCTTAAGCGTCTTAGTCTTATCCTGAAATTCCATCTGCTTAGGTGTGACTGCTCTAGTCAGCTTCTCACCTTCACGTTCAATCAGAAATTGATGTGTTTTACCGTCTTTTAAATACTGACTCATGTCTTCGAATTTCTCGATTTTATGGCCGTCGATTTCCAGGACCTTGTCCTTCATGACAAGCCCTGCCTCATCAGCCGGACTGTCTTTTATAATAGTACCGATGATGGCCTTATCAGTCGGCGTTCCTGAAACAAAAGTCAGACCAATGAAGATGACCAGTGCCAGCAAGAAGTTGAAGAGTGGTCCTGCAAACAGTGTCAGAAATTTCGGCCACGGTTTCTTATTTTTGAACTGGCGATGGCGCGGTGCAATCTGCACAAGATCGCCTTCGCGCACGAAATAGGCTTCATCGGCTAGTGTATAATGCACGCGTTCATTCGTATAACTGTCAATACCTTCAATAAACAGGTCGTCTTCAAAATCGCTGTCCTCTACTTCCAGCTGTTCAATCTGTCTGAACTGATGCTGGTCATCCAGTATGACATGGGTCACTTCACCGGCAGCATTCCGTTTAATGCTGACCGTCTGACCCGCTGTCAGCGGATTCGGTTCCATGCCGCTTCCTGCCATCAGGACGTATCCGCCGACCGGCAGCATTCTGATCGTATAGAGTGTCTCGTTCCGTTTATAAGAAAACAGTTTAGGTCCCATGCCAATCGCAAACTCCGGACACATGATACCCGCTCTTTTAGCGAAGTATAAATGTCCGAACTCATGGACGGTCACGAGTAGTCCGAAGACAAATATAAATGCGATAATCCCTATCATATCTTACACCTCATAGTGACGCGATTTATAATCTGCATCGACTTTCAATATTGTTTCCAGGTCGGGATGCTGGATGACTTCATGCTGCTGCATCTCCCGCTCAATCAGCCGCTCAATATCGAGGAAGCTGATTTCTCCGTTCAGGAACATCTGGACGGCGACTTCGTTGACCGCATTCATGACAACAGGCATCGTACCGCCTATCTTGATGGCTTCATAGGCAAACTTCAGGCATCTGAAGCGATCGAAGTCCATCTCTTTGAAGTTCAGCGTCCCGAGCTTCGCCAGATCCAGGCGCTCGCCTTGACGCGGCAGTCTGTCCGGATAGCTGAATGCGTACAGTATCGGCATACGCATGTCCGGTGTCCCGAGCTGAGCGATGACACTTGTATCATTAAATTCCACCATCGAATGGATGACACTCTCTTGATGCAGGATGGTCTCGATTTTCTCGATCGGTAAGTCAAAGAGCCATTTCGCTTCAATGACTTCCAGTCCTTTATTCATCATCGTTGCTGAATCGATGGTAATCTTCTGGCCCATCGACCAGTTCGGGTGATTCAGCGCATCCTCGAGCGTGACATTCTCCAGTTCGCTGCGGGTCTTGTCTCTGAAAGAACCCCCGCTTGCCGTAATGATGATTTTCTCAATATTGTCCGGGTTCTCACCGTTTAAGCACTGGAAGATGGCTGAATGCTCAGAATCAACCGGCAGAATATTGACCCCGTATTTCTTGGCCTGCTGCATCACGAGCTCACCTGCAACCACCAGTGTCTCTTTATTGGCGAGCGCAATATCAATGCCCTGCTCTATCGCATGCAGTGTGGGTCGCAGTCCCACACTCCCTAATATAGCGTTCAGCAGCATATCATTGTCAGGATAGCCGGCAACTGCGATCAGACCTGCCTCACCATGCACGACTTCAATATCGTAATCCTGCAGTTCCCGCTTATCTGCTTCATTCTGGACGGAGACGATAGCCGGGCTGAACTCCTCAATAATTTCCTTCGCGAGGTCTATACTGCGACCTACCGCAAAACTAACCAGTTTGTATTCTTCCGGATGCTGACGGATGATATCCAGTCCCTGCATGCCGACCGAACCACTTGCACCTAAAATTCCTATTTTTTTCATGTCATCACCTAACTCTGAAAGTTGATTAAAAAGATATTGATCAATGGCAGGACAAAAATAAAGCTGTCAAAACGGTCGAGTATGCCGCCGTGACCAGGCAGCAGTGTCCCTGAGTCCTTTACGCCGAAGTTACGCTTCAATGCTGACTCCACCAAATCGCCTAACTGGCCTGCAATACTGAACAACCATGTCACGAGGATGAGCGGTATGAGTCCGAGCGGCATGTCATAGTTCAGTGCAAAAATGACAGCGACAATCGTGCTGCTCGCTATTCCGCCGATAAAGCCCTCTATCGTCTTATTCGGGCTGATCTCCGGCCATAGTTTACGCCTGCCGAACAGACGACCGAATATATATGCGCCGGTATCTGTTAACCATACCACAAGCAACGCAAAAAGGAGATAATGAAGCCCCTGATGCCTTGTCTCGTAGAAATACATAAACCCGATACCGACATAAGCGACTGCCAGCATACAGAATGCGGCATCGACGAATGAGAATCGGTTCTTAGAGACCACGGTATAGCTGAGTAGAATAAGGCTGATGATGATCAGAAAAGGGACCTGATAGTCACTTTCTACAATGCGACTGCGCGTGGGCGACATGATTAGACAGAGTGCAGCTGTACTGATCAGACCAGGCAAGGAATAGAGCTTAATGTGCTGCATATTCAGCACTTCCTTCAGCGCGACGATAGCAAGCAAGTAGGCAAGGAGCAGAACAGGTATGCCGCCGTAGATAACAATCGGCAGGAAGATAGCCATAGCGATGATGGCCGTGATAGTTCTTGTCTTCATCCGTTCAGCCCTCCGAATCTCCGCTGTCTCTTGCAGTATGTATGAATCGCGCGATCGAGGTCCGCAGGCGCATAGTCCGGCCACAGTTTATCATCAAAGACAAATTCACTGTATGACGTCTGCCAGAGCATAAAATTACTGAGACGTTCTTCACCAGATGTCCGAATCAATAGTTCCGGATCGGGATAATCATGTGTAAAGAGAGCCTGCCCGACGCGCTCCTCATCAATATCGTCCAGCTGGATCTCATTATTTTTATAGGCGGCTGCCAGGAGCTGGACAGCGGCGACTATTTCTTTTCGCCCGCCGTAATTCAGTGCGAAGATCAGCTTCATTCCTGTGTTGTTCTCGGTCTCTCTCTGCACTTTATAGAGTGCCTCTTTAGTATGGTCCGGCAGCTGCTCAGTAAAGCCGATCGATTCGACCTTGACATTATTTTTCATCAGATCCGGCAGAAATGAGCCCAGAAAATCAACCGGTAATTTCATCAGGTAATTGACCTCTTCTTTCGGTCTTGACCAGTTTTCAGTCGAAAACGCGTAAAGCGTCAAGTATTTGACCCCGATCTGACTGGCATGCGTCGTAATTTTTTTGACCGTCTGCATCCCTTCATAATGACCTTTGACACGAGGCATATTCCTATTTTTAGCCCATCTGCCGTTTCCATCCATTATGATGGCGATATGTTCCGGCACAACGTCATGTTCGATGGTTTGAGAAGCGATCTTCTTAAATATATTAAACATAGCGGTCCTCCAACTTTGATACTAAACTTCATTCTAACATATCTACTCCTCTATTTAACCACAAAAAAAGAGCCGATGTCTCACAATAAGTGAAACATCGGCAACTCGTGATTAAACAGCCATAATGTCCTTTTCTTTAGCTGCTGTTAAATCATCAATTTTTTTGATGTGGTCATTCGTCAAGTCCTGAACATCTTCAGTGTAGCTGCGAAGATCATCTTCAGTCAGTTCACCAGATTTTTCAGCTTTTTTCAGGTCATCGTTGGCATCGCGGCGAATATTGCGGATAGCCACTTTTGCGTTTTCAGCTTCTTTCTTCGCTTCTTTCACAAACTCTTTACGACGTTCTTCTGTCAGTGCCGGCACCGTAATACGGATAACCGTACCGTCTGACGTCGGATTGACACCCAGGTTAGCCATATTGATTGCCTTCAGGATGTCATCAATAGAAGATTTATCATAAGGTGTCACAACAAGCATTCTTGCTTCAGGCACTGAAATACCTGCAAGCTGCTGGACAGGAGTGTCTGCACCGTAGTAGTTGACAGACACACGGTCAAGTAAGTTCGCGCTGGCATGGCCTGCACGGATCCCTGCAAACTCACGTGTCAGGCTGTCAATGCTCTTCTGCATTTTGTCTTTTGTTTCGTTGATGATCTCTTTCGTCATAAGAAATAACTCCTCACTTATTTAGTAATCGTTGTACCGATTTCTTCTCCCATGATGGCACGTTTAATATTGCCATCCTCCATAATTGAGAATACCACGAGCGGGATGTCGTTGTCCATACAGAACGAGCTAGCTGTAGAATCCATGACCTGCAGACCTTCCTGCAGCATCTGGATATAGGTCAGCTTATCGTATTTTTTCGCTGTCGGATCCAGTTTTGGATCTGCTGAGTAGACACCGTCCACGTTGTTTTTACCCATCAGAATGACATCAGCTTCCATTTCTGCTGCGCGAAGAGCGGCAGTAGTATCAGTTGAGAAGTAAGGATTACCGATGCCAGCCGCAAAAATAACGACACGTCCTTTTTCCAGGTGGCGGATGGCGCGACGTCTGATATACGGTTCCGCTACTTGCTGCATAGCGATTGAAGTGAGGACACGCGTGTCACAGTCAAGCTGCTCCAGACTATCCTGCAGCGCGAGCGAATTCATCACTGTCGCCAGCATCCCCATGTAGTCGGCAGTCCCGCGGTCCATACCGAGGTCACTACCCGTCTTGCCTCGCCAGATGTTACCGCCACCGACAATAACAGCGACTTCACAATCCATCGATGCCACTTCAGCGACTTGCTTCGCAATATTTTTGATGATGACAGGGTTGATACCGAATCCCGTCTCTCCTGCTAATGCTTCACCACTTAATTTCAGTACGACTCGTTTATATTTAGATGTATCCATTGTTACTCCGCCCTTTCGCTCGTTTATTTTTATCTCTTCTTTCTTGAAAGAAGCGCACAAACTATATGTATTATATCAGTTAATGACTGATCTGTTAATGCTTAGAAAAAGACACGAATCATCTTAATGAATCATCGTGTCTATCTTCTATTATTTATTGATTTGACCCATTACTTCATCAGCGAAGTTATCTTGACGTTTCTCGATACCTTCACCCACTTCATAACGAACGAATGATTTTAAAGAGCCACCTTTTGATTTAAGGAACTCAGCAACAGTCTGGTCTGGGTTCTTAACGAACGGCTGATCTACTGCACAGATTTCCTCAAGGTATTTACGAAGACGACCTTCAACCATTTTCTCGACGATATTTTCTGGTTTACCTTCGTTTAAAGCCTGCTGCTTTAAGATTTCTTTTTCATGCTCAAGTTCTTCTGGTGAAACCTGCTCACGAGAAACGAATTTAGGGTTAAGGGCTGCGATATGCATTGCCACGTCTTTTGCTGCTTCAGCATCAGTTGAGTTTTCCACTACAGCAAGCACGCCGATACGGCCGCCCATGTGTAAGTACTCACCGAAAGTATCCGCATCTGTTTTAGTCGCTAAGACGAAACGACGAAGCGTTAATTTCTCACCGATTGTAGAGATTGCTTCATTCATTTTATTTTCAACTGTGTTACCATCTGACATTTCTGAAGCCATTAACGCTTCAACGTCTGCTGGTTTAGCCGTTAAGATGTGATCTGCCATTTCTTTTACTAATGTTTGGAAACCTTCATTACGTGCAACGAAGTCAGTCTCAGAGTTCAATTCTAAAAGAACTGCGTCGTTACCTTTAGAAGCGACATAAGTTGTCCCTTCAGCTGCGATACGATCCGCTTTTTTAGCTGCTTTAGCAATCCCTTTTTCACGTAAGTAGTCTACTGCTGCATCAATGTCACCGTTTGTTTCAGTCAATGCTTTTTTGCAGTCCATCATACCTGCGCCGGTTCTTTCACGAAGTTGTTTTACTAATTGTGCTGTAATTGCCATGAATAATTCCTCCAGATAAAAGTAATGTTCTTCACTGATTAATCATACTAAATTGTCAGCCAAAAGGCGAAATATTTACATGATTTCTTTAAAAAAGGTGATAAGTAAACTTATCACCTTTGTTTATTATGCTTCAGTCGTTTCTTCAGATGTTGCCGGCGCTTCTGCTTCAGTTAAGTCGATGTTCTGCTCAGCTGCAACTTCCTCATCTGATACGCCTTGTTTCGCTTCAAGGATCGCATCTGCCATTTTACCTGTTAAAAGTTTAACGGCACGGATCGCATCGTCGTTTGCAGGGATAACGTAATCGATTTCGTCTGGGTCACAGTTTGTATCAACGATACCGACGATTGGAATGTGTAATTTTTTCGCTTCAGCAATTGCGTTACGCTCTTTACGAGGGTCTACAACGAAGATCGCTGATGGCATTGATTTCATGTCGCGGATACCGCCTAAGAATTTGATCAGACGATCGTATTCTTTTTTAAGTTCTACAACTTCTTTTTTAGGAAGAACATCGAATGTACCGTCTTCTTCCATTTTTTCGATTTCAGCAATACGTTTTACACGTTTGTTGATCGTTTTGTAGTTTGTTAAAGTCCCACCTAACCAACGTTGGTTGATGTAGAACTGACCTGCACGCTCAGCTTCTTCTTTGATCGCTTCCTGTGCTTGTTTTTTAGTACCTACGAATAATACAGTACCGCCTTCTTCAGCAACAGATTTCATGAAGTTGTATGCTTCTTCAACTTTCTTCACTGTTTTTTGAAGGTCGATGATGTAGATACCGTTTCTTTCTGTGAAGATGTATTTCTTCATTTTTGGGTTCCAGCGACGAGTTTGGTGTCCGAAATGTACACCAGCTTCTAACAATTGTTTCATTGAGATAACTGCCATTTTATTTTCCTCCTATTGGTTTATTCCGCCACTAAAGGCAATTTCAGAACAGCTTGATGCTGCACCACTGAAATACTTAGCTCTAGTGTGTGAATTAGCTTTTTCAAAAGCCGTCTATTAATATAGCATATTGCACAGAAAAAAACAACCATATTACTGGCTGTTTTCGAGTTCTTTCAGAAACTGCTCTTTCTTGATTTTGATGAACGTGCCTTTCATCCCGAGTGAACGGGATTCGATGACACCGGCACTTTCAAGTTTACGCAGGGCATTGACGATTACGGAACGGGTGATCCCGACTCTATCCGCGACTTTTGATGCGACTAATAGACCTTCGTTCGCATTCAGTTCTTCAAAGATATGCTCAATCGCTTCTTTTTCTGAATAGGAAAGCGAATTGATGGCCATTGTGATAGCCGCTTTGTCACGTGCCTTTTGTTCGATTTCTGTATGTTTCTCACGCAGAATTTCCATGCCGACCACCGTCGCTGCATATTCCCCTAAGACGAGATCATTCTCGACAAAGTCCTTGTCTACGCGACCGAGGACAAGGGTACCCAGCCGAGTGCCGCCCCCTTTAATCGGAATGATGGTCGTCATGCTCTCCTTGAAGAGTTCTTCATTTTCCGGCGGGAAGACCGTCAGTTTATTCGTGAGCGGGATATTGGATTCCGTCTCATCCACTTTGAGTAGATAGTCGGTATATTCTTTTGGAATCTGACGTTCCTCAAGCATTCTGATGATACGCTCATTTTTCAGCAGCTCATTGACACCGAAGCCAAGGATTCTGCCCCGACGCGAGATGATAAACACATTCGACTGCATCACGCTGCCCAGATGGTCAGCCATTTCCTTGAAATCGACTGCTAATCCTTCATGTTCCTGTAATAATTTATTGATATCACGTGTTTTCTTTAATAAAGACATTTTATGCTCTCCTTTAGAGTATAAATTCGCTGAGATTTTTATTTTTGGCAATCGAACCCAGTTTCGAATCAACATACTGCTTTGTTATTTCAACATGGGCATTCGGCATGTCCGGTGCTTCGAATGATAAGTCCTCAAGCATTTTTTCCATGATGGTGTGCAATCTTCTCGCACCTATGTTATCAGTCTCCTGGTTCACTTCAAATGCAATCTCCGCAAGACGTGTAATCGCCTCATCCGTAAACGATATCGTTACATCTTCAGTGGCAAGAAGACTTTCGTACTGACGTAGAAGCGACAGTTTAGGTTCTCTAAGAATCTTTTCAAAGTCTTCCACTGATAATTTGTTCAGTTCGACTCTGATCGGGAAACGGCCCTGCAATTCCGGAATCAGGTCGCTTGGTTTTGACACATGGAAAGCACCCGCACCGATGAAGAGGATATGCTCTGTATTGACCGCACCATATTTCGTCTGCACGACACTGCCCTCTACAATCGGCAGGATGTCCCGCTGCACACCTTGACGTGAAATATCCTGACCTCTTTCAGAACTGCCGGCGATCTTGTCAATCTCATCAATAAAGACGATACCGAGCTGTTCTGTCAGCTGTACAGCTTCCTGATTGACTGACTCCTGGTCGATCAGCTTGCCCGCTTCTTCATCAATCAGAATAGGGCGTGCCTTCGCAACGGTAAGTGTGCGTTCCACTTTCTTCTTCGGCATCATCTGACTGAGCATGTCCTGCATCGGATTACCGGGCATGTCCATACCGAAAGGCAGATTCTGTTCCTGTTCGACCTTGATCTTGATGACTTCATCTTCAAGTTCCCCGGCTAACAGACGCCGTCTGATATCCTGGCGCTTCGTAGAAACTTCAGGTGTCACCTCTTCTTCTTCAGGCAGATCCATCATCGGCATATGACCACCGAACAGCGCTTCAAAAGGATTCGAACCATTCTGTTTCTTCTTCTTGATAGCGGGTACCAGTAACTGAACCAGCCGTTCATCAGCCTGCTTAGATGCTTCAGCGAGCACTTCTTTCTTTTTCTCCTCTTTGACGAGACGAATGCCGTTTTCCACTAAATCTCTGATCATGCTTTCAACGTCACGGCCGACGTATCCCACTTCGGTGTACTTCGTCGCCTCAACTTTGACGAAAGGTGCACCGACCAGGCGGGCAATACGCCGAGCAATCTCAGTTTTACCGACACCGGTCGGTCCTATCATCAGTATGTTTTTCGGAATGATTTCCTGCTGCAGCTGATCGTCCAGCTGAGAGCGACGATAACGGTTCCGCAGGCTGATGGCTACTTTCCGCTTCGCCTCTTCCTGGCCAACTATATGCGCATTCAGTTCAGCCACGATTTCCTTAGGTGTCAATTTCAGTTTTTGATTCATGGTCTCCCCCTAAAGTTCCTCAAGAATAATATTATGATTGGTAAATACACAAATATCGGCCGCCGTCTCAAGACTGGCCTGTGCGATGGCACTGGCAGACAGATGCGGCGCATGTTTTTTCAGTGCGCGGCCGGCACTCAGTGCATAATTGCCGCCTGAACCGATAGCAATGATATCATCATCAGGCTGAATGACTTCACCGGTCCCGCTGACAAGGAGCAGCTCCTTCTCGTCCATCACGATAAGCATGGCCTCAAGCTGGCGCAGCATCTTGTCACCACGCCATTCTTTTGCCAGTTCGACAGCAGCACGTGATAAGTTGCCGTTATATTCATAAAGTTTAGCTTCAAATTTCTCAAATAAAGTGAAAGCATCTGCCACACTGCCGGCGAAGCCCGCCACAACTTTATCGTCATATAATCGGCGGACCTTTTTAGCGGTTGCTTTCATGATGACCTGTTCACCGAGTGTGACCTGACCATCACCTGCCATCGCAGTGTGGCCATCGTGTCTGATTGCAAATATCGTAGTCAATTCGTTTCTCTCCTTTAGGCACGGGGATGTGCACTCAAATAGGTTTGTCTCAGATGTTCTTTCGTGACATGGGTATAGCGGCCTGTCGTTGATAAATTGACATGACCGAGTAAATCCTGCACTGTTCTGAGGTCGGCGCCTTCATTCAGCAGATGCGTCGCAAACGTATGGCGCAGCATATGCGGATGGATATGTGACACCTGGCCGGTGCGCTTGATGATGTCAGTCAGAATATAGCGGACCCCGCGAACTGTCAGTATGCCGCCTTGCTGATTGATCAGCAGTCCGTCATGGTCCTTGGCGTATTGACGTCTAAGTGGCAGGTAATCCCTCAGACTTTCAAGCGCAAACTGACCGAAAGGTACAATGCGCTCTTTATTCCCTTTACCCAGTACTTTCAGCACCATCATCTCTTCATCAATATCCGTCAGCTTCAGGCTGACCAGTTCAGATACTCGCAGTCCGGTCGCATACAGCAGCTCAAGAATCAGGCGGTCTCTTTTATGAAACGGCTTGCCTTGATCGACTTCAGCAAACAAGCGCGCCATCTCCTCTTCGTAGAAAAACTGAGGCAGGTATTTATCCTGTTTCGGATGAATCAGACTGTCAAAAGGATTCATCTCTTCCTGGTCCAGTCTGAGAAAGCGATAAAACGTCTTCAGACTGGAAATCTTCCTGGAAACAGTTGAACGGGTCAGCTGCTGATTATATAAATGTACCAGGTACCCTCTTGCATCACGATACTGAAAGGTATCTATTTGCAGATGCTGTGCTTTAAGATACTGTTCAAACTGCAGCACGTCCTGTATATATGCCGTCTGCGTATGAGGCGAGAATCCTTTTTCATAAAGCAGATAACGGCTGAAATCTTCGATAGCCTTGTCCATTATAGCACCTCATTTATCCGAATTGTATCACAATTCAGAAATTATAATCAATTTATAGCTTTATAATGTGACTTTAAATTGATCGAGGCTGTCAAGTGCTTTATGCGCCAGTGTCTCGTAGCGTTCTTTCTTATCTTTGATACGCTTGTCAAGACTTGGCAAGAGACCGAAGTTCGCATTCATCGGCTGGAAGTTCTTGGCGTTCGTATGGGTGATGTAATGGGCCATGGCACCGATCATCGTCGACTGCGGGAAGACAACAGGCTTTAGACCCGCCGCTATCTTCGCAGCGTTGATGCCGGCAATCAGGCCGCTTGCAGCACTCTCGACGTAGCCTTCTACACCCGTCATCTGACCTGCCAGGAATAAATCGTCTTTTCCTTTGAACTGATAAGTCGGCTCAAGATTAGTCGGTGAATTGATGAAGGTGTTACGGTGCATCACACCGTAGCGGACAATCTCCACATTCTCAAGACCTGGGATCAACTGCAGAATCTCTTTTTGCGCCCCCCATTTAAGATGCGTCTGGAAACCGACAATATTGTATAAAGTGCCAGCTGCATCATCTTGACGGAGCTGTACGACTGCAAAAGGACGCTTGCCTGTTTTCGGGTCTTCCAGGCCGACCGGCTTCATCGGTCCGAACAATAATGTTTTACGTCCGCGTTTCGCCATTTCTTCAAACGGCATGCAGCCTTCGAAATAAATCTCTTTCTCAAATTCCTTAAGCGGTACGACTTCTGCATCAAGAATAGCCTGATAGAAGCGGTCGAACTCCTCTTCTGTCATCGGACAGTTGAGGTAAGCGGCTTCTCCTTTATCATAACGGGATTTCAGATAGACTTTATTCATGTCAATAGAATCTTTCTCGATAATCGGCGCTGCTGCATCATAAAAATAGAGATGATCCTGACCCGTCAGCGCCTGAATGCTTTTAGAGAGCGTTTCAGTCGTCAGAGGACCCGTGGCCACGATAGTAGGTCCTTCAGGAATCGAATGGATTTCCTCATTATATACGGTGATGTTCGGATGATTTTTCAGTGTCTCTGTGATATAGCCGCTGAACTCATGACGGTCTACAGCTAAAGCGCCCCCTGCAGGAACACTGGCTGCGTCTGCTGCTTTCATGATAAGCGAGTTCAGTCTGCGCATCTCTTCCTTCAGGACACCGACACCATTTGTCAGTGCGTTTCCTCTCAATGAATTTGAGCAGACGAGCTCGGCAAATTTATCGGTATGGTGAGCAGGTGTCTGTTTCACCGGCCGCATTTCATATAGATTGACTTTCACATCACGTTCTGCAAGCTGATAAGCCGCTTCTGAGCCGGCAAGTCCAGCCCCGATTACATTTACTGTTGTCATTATTACTCCTCCTTAATCCTTAATGATTGTAATATATTCTGATAATTAAATAAACTAAAAGAACGATGTGCTGATGCACATCGTCGGATTATTGCGGTTTTTCTTCATATTCACAGTTCGTACAGACCACCTGAATGTTCTTGCCTTTTTTGCGTTCAATAAGCTGCGCTTCACATTTCGGGCATTTTCTCGGAACCGGCTTATCCCATGAGATATACTCACATTCAGGATAGTTGGTACAGCCGTAGAAAATCCGGTTCTTCTTGGATTTACGTTCGACAACCTCACCACTCTCACATTGCGGGCAAGGAACGCCGATTGTCTTGACGATGGCTTTCGTATTGCGGCAGTCCGGGAAATTAGAGCAGGCCATGAATTTGCCGTAGCGTCCCATCTTGATCACCATCGGAGAGCCACATTTCTCACAGTCTTCACCTGCAGGCTCATCCTTGATCTCAATCTTCTCCATCTCTGCTTCTGCGCGTTCTAAATCTATCTTAAAATTGTCATAGAAAGTAGAAATGACTTTCTTCCATTCCACTTCACCGTTCGCAACGCGGTCCAGCAGGGATTCCATGTTAGCGGTGAAATCAACTTCAACAATCTCCGGGAAGTATTCTTTGACACTGTCATTGACAATGATCCCGAGTTCAGTCGGATAGAACTTCTTCTGGTCCACTTTCACATAGTTACGTTTCTGGATTGTATCAAGTGTCGGCGCATAGGTCGATGGGCGGCCGATACCTTTCTCTTCCAGTGTCTTGACAAGACGCGCTTCAGTATAGCGCGGCGGCGGCTGAGTAAAGTGCTGGTTCTCAGCGATAGCTGTCGCCTGCACACTGTCACCGACCACGAGTTCCGGCAGACGGTTCTCTCCTTCTTCTTCCACATCGTCCTGACCTTCAATATAGACGCTCATAAATCCTTTGAATTTAATCGTCTGGCCATTGGCACGGAACTTGATAGCACCTTGTGTTAAATCAACGGCTACCGTATCGATGACAGCAGGTGCCATCTGGCTCGCCATAAAACGTTCCCAGATCAGTTTATACAGCCGGAGCTGATCACGTGATAAATAATCTTTCATCGCATTCGGCGTCCGCAGGGCAGAAGTCGGGCGGATCGCTTCATGCGCATCCTGTGCACCTTCCTTCTGTTTTCCTGCTTTACGCTGTGACAGATAGTTGTCACCATACTGCTCTTTAATGTAACCGGCTGCTTCACTTTTTGCTGTCTCAGAAATACGTGTGGAGTCTGTTCTCATATAAGTGATCAAACCGACTGTCCCTTGTTTCTTAAGATCGATCCCTTCATACAGCTGTTGAGCAAGCATCATTGTCTTACGCGCTTTAAAGTTCAGTTTTCTTGCCGCTTCCTGCTGAAGAGAGGATGTTGTAAATGGATGAGCCGGATAACGTAATTTTTCTTTCTTAGCTACGTCTGTGACATCAAACTGGTCGCCTGAGAGCTGACTGACAATCGCTTTGACGTCTTGACTGGTCTTCAGTTTCTTCGGCTTGCCATTCTCATGCAGGAATTTCGCTTTGAACGTGATACCTTTATGTTTGAATGTGCCATCAATGGTCCAGTATTCTTCAGGCTTGAACGCATTGATCTCTTCCTCACGGTCTATAATCATCTTGAGCGCTACAGACTGCACGCGCCCCGCCGACAGACCTTTTTTGACTTTCTTCCATAATACAGGTGAGATGTTATAGCCGACAAGACGATCGAGTGCCCGACGTGCCTGCTGTGCATCCACTAGTTCATGTTTGATTTCTCGCGGAGATTTAAAACTCTCCTTCACGGCGTCCTTCGTTATCTCGTTGAAGACCACACGTGATTTTGCCTTCTGATCGATATCCAGTATATGTGCCAAATGCCAGGCAATCGCTTCACCTTCACGGTCCGGGTCACTTGCGAGATAGACATGTTTCGCTTTTTTCGCATGTTTCTTCAAGTCCTGCACGACAGGACCTTTACCGCGGATTGTGATATATCGAGGTTCAAAATTGTTATCAACATCAATGCCCATCTGACTACGTGGTAAATCTCTGACGTGGCCCATAGAAGCAATGACTTTAAATTTTTTTCCTAAATACTTTTCAATGGTTTTTGCTTTTGCAGGCGATTCAACAATGACAAGATTCTCTGCCAATTGTATCTCCCCTTCTTAACTCGTTTTCAAGTGTAAATGATAACGGTCAAGGATAGTACTGTCAATTATTAAATTTTCAGACGATAAAATCTTCAAGTATATCACGTGCTTCAAGACACATCTTGGCCCCTTCACAGATTCTCAGATTGCTGCCTTCTGAATACGGACTTGTGACCGGTCCCGGTATACAGTAGACATTCCGGTTCTGATCCAGCGCCTGATCAAGTGTGATGAGACTACCTGAGCGTTTTTTACTTTCAATGACCAATACCCCGTCAGCAAGCCCGCTGATCAGCCGGTTGCGTTCCGGAAACTGCCAGGTCTTCGGTCCCGCAAAAGGCGGATACTCACTGACGACCAGCTGATGCTCTTCCATATGCCGTCTGAGCAGGGCAGTTTCGCTCGGATAATGATGCAGATGACCGAATCCGAGGACACCGATTGTCCGGCCGCCATGTTCCAGAGCTGAAAGATGGGCGTCAGCGTCAGTGCCCTTTGCCAGGCCGCTGACAATGGTCAGGGGCTTTAGTTCCGGCATCATACGCTTAAGGACCTGCTTGGTATAATCTGTCCGTTCACGCCCGCCGACAATAGCAAGGGCCTGCTGCTGGGCAAGTTTAATATCGCCTCTGTAAAAAAGAACAAAAGGAAAGTCGTAGATCTCTTTCAGTAGAGCGGGATAATCAGGCTCATTATAGAACACAGTCTGAATACGATCACGACTCAGCTTCTGTCTGATCTGCCCGCTATCAAGCGTCCGCAGAGCACGCAGCTTGCTTGACAGGCGTTCATCCTTCCCTTCTCTCAGCAGCATCTCGTATTTCTCAGAAATGAAGTCAAAACAACCGAACTGGCGATAATACTGGTGGAGCTGCTTCGTGGTAAAACCGGCATAGATTAATTTCAGTATCAGATCATTCATCTCTTCACCTCATCTTCATCTTAGGACTTCTTCTTAAAGATTCAGTGTCAGAGACATGTATGTTCTATATGGATTATGTAAAATTTCACGAGAAAAAAGCAGCGATTGCAGATCGAAATAACAGAAAAAGGCAGACTTCAGTCTGCCTCTCAATGCATTATTTAACAGTCAGACATTTCTCGTACAGGCCGTCTTCTTCTTTAATCCGTTCCACTAAAGTAGAACCGATATCTGACGGTGTAGCCGCTGTTTTAATGCCTGCTGCGTTCATCGCTTTGATTTTTTCAGCCGCTGTCCCTTTACCGCCTGAAATGATCGCGCCGGCGTGACCCATACGTTTACCTGGAGGTGCTGTCTGACCACCGATGAAGCCGACAACCGGCTTCGTCATGTTCGCTTTGACCCATTCAGCTGCTTCTTCCTCAGCCGTTCCACCGATCTCACCGATCATGACCACTGCATATGTTTCTGGGTCATTGTTGAACGCTTCCAGAACATCGATGAAGTTGGTACCGTTAACAGGGTCGCCGCCGATACCGACAGCTGTTGTCTGACCGATACCGAGCTGTGTCAGCTGATGAACTGCTTCGTAAGTAAGAGTCCCAGAACGTGATACGACGCCGACATGCCCTTTTTTGTGGATGTAGCCCGGCATAATACCGATCTTACATTCATCAGCTGTGATCACACCTGGACAGTTCGGACCGACGAGACGTGTTTTCTTGCCCTTCATATAACGCTTGACTTTGACCATGTCAAGAACCGGAATATGTTCAGTGATACAGATAGCCAGCTCAAGTTCTGCATCGACACATTCTACAATCGCATCGGCTGCAAATGGTGCCGGCACATAGATAACAGAAACTGTAGCGCCTGTTGCTTTCACCGCTTCTTCTACTGTATTGAAGACCGGTACGCCTTCAACTTCCATGCCGCCTTTACCAGGTGTGACGCCGGCTACAATCTGTGTCCCATATTCAATCATTTGTTTAGTATGGAAAAGAGCTGTTGCTCCTGTAATCCCTTGTACTAATACTTTCGTATTTTTATCAATAAATACTCCCACGAATTTCTCCCCGCTTCCTATTTAGCTTGTTTAACTAATTCAACGATTTTCTGTGCCCCTTCTGCCATTGTGCCGGCAGGTGTGATCGCAAGACCAGAGTTCTCCAGAATTTCTTTGCCCTGGTCAACATTGGTCCCTTCTAAGCGCACGACAAGAGGAATCGTCAGTTCAAGTTCTTTAGCTGCCGCAACGACACCTTCAGCGATAACATCACATTTCATGATACCACCGAAGATATTGACAAAAATACCTTCTACTTTGTCATCACCTAAGATGATCTTGAATGCTTCTGTTACCTTCTCCTTCGTTGCGCCGCCCCCTACATCAAGGAAGTTCGCCGGATTGCCGCCGAAATGGTTGATGGTGTCCATCGTTGCCATCGCAAGTCCCGCACCATTGACCATACAGCCGATGTTGCCATCCAGTGCGATATAGGCCAGATCATATTTAGACGCTTCGATCTCTTTTGGATCCTCTTCTTCCAGGTCGCGGAGTTCAACGATATCTTTATGGCGGAACAGAGCGTTAGAGTCGAAGTTGATCTTAGCATCGAGCGCAAGCACATCACCGGAACCTGTTGTGACGAGCGGATTGATTTCGATGATTGACGCATCTTTCTGAATGAAGACATCATAGAGTCCCATCATGATCTTCACTGCTTTATTGACAGATTCTTTAGGGATATTAATGTTAAAAGCTAAACGACGTGCCTGAAACGGCATTAAACCGGTAACAGGATCGATGACTTCCTTGAAGATTTTCTCAGGATTTGACTCAGCTACTTCTTCGATTTCCGTGCCGCCTTCTTCTGAACCCATCAATACAACAGAGTCAGTCGCGCGGTCTAAGACGAAACCGAGATAATATTCTTTCCGGATATCGCATCCTTCTTCAATCAGTAAACGTTTAACTTCTTTACCTTCAGGACCTGTCTGGTGAGTGACCAGTACTTTCCCTAACAGTTCTTCAGCATAATCTTTCACTTCATCCAAGCTTTTCGCAATTTTAACGCCACCCGCTTTACCGCGGCCCCCTGCGTGGATTTGAGCTTTAACGACGTAAACGCCCTCTTTTAATCCTTTTGCTACTTCAACTGCTTCGTCAGGTGTATAAGCAACTGAACCGTTCGGTACAGCTACACCCATTGAGCGAAAAATTTCTTTCCCTTGATACTCATGGATATTCATCTTCCATCCTCCTAAATACGGGTTAAATTCAGCTTACGGTACAATTATAGGAAATGTAAGCGTTATTGTAAACGATAATTGTCAGTCGGTGCTGATAATCGACTTGATCGGTTCGAATGTCCGCCGGTGGATCGGTGTAATGCCGCGCTCCTGAATACCCGCTAAATGCCTCGCTGTTCCGTAACCTGCATTCTGACTGAAATCATAGCCCGGGTATAGTTTGTCGTATTCTGCCATCAGCCGGTCACGATACTCTTTCGCCAGTATACTGGCCGCACTGATCGAGACACTGCGCATATCCCCTTTAATAATCGCTTCTTCAATCAAGCCGGTGTTCAGCGTCATGGCATCTATCAGCAGGACAGTCGGTTTAACCTTGAGGCTTTCAACAGCTCGCCGCATCGCAAGCTTAGAGGCCTCGTATATATTGATGGCGTCAATCTCTTCAACCGTCGCTATCCCTATCGCATAGTCGCGCACCTGGCTGAGAAGAAGGGCCTCAATACTTCGCCTTTTCTTTGCAGACAGTTTCTTCGAATCGGTCATCCCCGGATAGAAATGATTCTCTTCCAGTATCACTGCACATGCCACAACAGGACCGGCCAGCGGTCCACGGCCCACTTCATCTATACCGCAGATGATTTCACCTGGATAGCGGTTTTCAAACTCCATCGCCTGCCTATAATTTTTTCTGACCTGCTCTGCCTGCTCCAGCTGTTTCAGCCTCTGGGCCACCAGCTTTCTGGCGCCGGCACGCGTATCCTGGCCGAAATCATTGTGTATCTCTGCAGCTGTATGGTAGCTCTGAAGTGCTGTCTTCAGTTCACTCAGCTTCATCTGAATGTCCTAAGTCCTCTACTCGGTCAAAAGTGTAACGTCCGACCTTCGCATTACGAATATCGCGGACCACAAGCTCGATGACAGACTCGTAGTCAATTTCGTTCCCCTTGTTCTTCATGCCACGGCTTCTACCGATCTGATCGAAGATTTCCAGATACGGATCATTTTCTTCTATAGTAATATGATAATGGTGATTGAGGGTTGCGAGGTCGTGGGACTGCATATATTCGAGGCCATAGATCGCCACTTCATCGAGATGGACGATACTATCTTTGATGGCGCCTGTCAGACTGAGTTTTTTACCGACAATCTGGTCTTCGAATTTCGGCCACAGAATACCCGGTGTGTCCAGCAGTTCGAGTGTTTTACCGACCTTGATCCACTGCTGTTTCTTGGTGACCCCAGGCATATTGCCGGTCTTTGCCAGTGATTTTTTGGCGAGACGGTTGATGAGCGTGGATTTCCCTACATTCGGAATACCGACAATCATGGCACGGATGGCACGTGGACGTAGTCCTTTAGCCGCCAGTCTGTCAAACTTCTCCTTCGTCACCGCTTCTGCCGCCTTAATGACCATATTCAAGTTCTTGCCGTTCTTCGCATCGAGGGCGACAGGATAGACCCCCTGTGCTTCAAAATGTTTCATCCATTTCGCTGTTTCTCTCGGATCTGCCATATCCATTTTATTCAGCAGGACTACACGCGGTTTATCTTTGATGATCTCACTGATCATCGGGTTGCTGGAAGCGTACGGAATGCGGGCATCCAGCAGTTCAAAGACACAGTCCACCATCTTCAGCTGTTCCGTTACTTCACGTCGTGCTTTGGCCATATGGCCGGGAAACCATTGTATTGTCAATGTCATTACCTTCTTTCATGAGTCTTTAAGTTAATTCATGTTATGATATAGTCTGATATTAATAATCAGCATTAACAAAGGAGTCATCATGAAATTATCATTAATCGTCCCTATCTATAATGAAGAAAAAAATATCAGTCGACTTCATCATTCTATCACACAAACCATGACAGCAAATGAATATAATTATGAGCTGATTATGATCAACGACGGTTCAAGCGACCGTTCGATTGAAATGATTGAAGCCCTCAGTCAGCAGGACGCTCATATCAAATATGTCTCATTCTCACGCAACTTCGGCAAGGAGTCTGCGATGCTTGCCGGTTTAAAATGTTCGACCGGAGATGCTGCCATCATACTGGATGCTGACCTCCAGCATCCACCGGAACTGATTCCGCAGTTTGTCGCCGCCTACCAGGAAGGATACGATCAGGTGGTCGCACGGCGTGACCGGGACGGTGAACATATCCTGCGAAAGATTCCGAGTCAGCTGTTCTATAAACTGATCAACTTCAATGTTGATGTTGATCTCGTGGACGGTGAAGGAGACTTCAGACTGATCTCCCGGGTCGTGATTGACTCTATTCTGTCACTTGATGAGTACAACCGCTTCTCAAAAGGCATATTTGAGTGGGTCGGCTTCAGCAAGAAAACCATTCCTTTTAAGAATGTCAGACGGGAAGCAGGTCAGTCCTCTTTCAATTTCGTGTCCCTTCTGGATTATGCGATTGACGGCGTGCTCAGCTATAACAATAAACCGCTCAGAGTATGCTTTTATTTCGGCACAGTGACCTTGATCATCTGTCTGCTCTATATTCTGACTACGCTGATCCAGATTATTTTCACCGGCATAGATGAACCGGGCTACTTCACCATCATTTCAGCCATCCTCTTTCTAGGGGGTGTCCAGCTGTTCAGTCTGGGTGTCATCGGTGAATATATCGGCCGTATTTATTCAGAGAGCAAAAGACGGCCTCATTTTATTGTTGAGCGCACGAACGCTGAGGAGCTGAAACATGACTAGACTATTCAGCTCTGCATTCATTCGTTTTGTAGCTGTCGGTGTCATCAATACCGTCAATTATTATGTGATGTACTTACTGCTGCTCCACATCGCACCTTATATGGTCAGTCACATCACCGCGTTCCTCTGGTCGTTTATTTGTTCCTACTACTTGAACTGTTATATCGTCTATCATGTCAGACCGAAATGGTCGACCTTCCTGAAGTTCCCGCTGACGCAGGTCATCAATATGGGATTACAGACGTTGCTGCTCATGCTTTTCGTCAAGATGGGACTCGATGAACGACTCGCACCGTTCCCGGCGCTCATCATCACAGTACCTGTCACTTATGTGATCGCAAAATATATTTTCGTCGAGAATAATCATGAAAAATAAAAAGTATCTATTCCCTTTTCTTTTTCTGCTGCTCGCAGTTTTCGGACACAGTTTCTATATCTACCGGTTCTTGAAGGACGGTACGATCTTCACGGGGCCTAACGACGGGCTGGAGCAGATGCTGCCTTTCCAGCTGTTTCTCTATGATAAATGGTCGCATGGTCAGTTTTTCTATGATATGGATTTTGGTCTCGGTGGCGATTATTATACTGATCTGGCCTACTATTATTCGACTTCGATTGTCTTTTATGTGAATATGGTCGCCATCTGGTGGCTGAACCTGGTCTTTCATTTTAAGACGGAGAGCATCCAGTTCTGGGCGGTCAATGCATTCTATATTTCCATCTTCAAGTCTGCTGTGGCCATGTATTTCACCTATCTTTATTTCACCTATCTGAAGGTGGACCGTATAAGTGCGCTGCTCGGTGCTTTTCTCTTTCTGACGTCAGCGATTTATTTCCGCTTTACGCTTTACTGGTCATTCTTTTCAGATGTCTTTATTTTCCTGCCGCTGCTTCTGCTCGGCATAGAGAAGTATATTCAGGACAAGAAGAAGATCTGGTTTATCACTGCTGTCGCCTTGTCTCTTATCAATAATTTCTATTTCGCCTATTATCAGATGCTTTTCGGGGTGATCTACTTTATCATCCGCATGATTTTCCGCTCTGAAAGAGACCGTGCCGCGCGACTCGACCAGTGGAAAGCCTTCCTGATGATGACTTTACTGGGAACGGGCATCTCGATGTTCAGCTTTTTCTACGGCGTCAAAGGCTTTCTGCAGAATGACCGCGCACCGTATACCGACCCGATGACACTCTTCAATACATTCGATCAGCACGCTAATATCTTCTATGATAACTATCTGGTCATCGTTCTCTACATTACCTTGCAGGCACTCTTCACTTTTAAGTTCTACCGCTCTTATTTCTATCGTTTCTTTGCACTGATGACCATCGCCCTGATTTACTTGAGTTTCATGCCCTTTATCGATTCTGTCTTCAACGGTTTCTCAGCACCGCAGAAGCGGTGGCACTATTTACTGACCTTCTTCTCCAGCGGGCTGATCGCCATGTATATCGCCCGGTTCCGTCATATTTCGGTCCAGAATTATCTCTATTCACTGCTGCCCGGCTTCATCATTGTGGGTCTGAGCTACATCTATATCGACAAGAAAGTGGAATGGCTCTGGTATTTGCCGGTCATCGCGTTAATCGGCCTATGCATCCTGCTGGTTAAAAATAAACGTGCCCAGCAAGTGCTTTATATCGCACAGATCGCTGCCCTGATGCTCTTCAACTGGCATGTCGTGAAAGAACATAACGTGTATGACAACTATAATCCGGGCATCGACAGCAGGGCGAAGATGTCCTACATTGAATCGAGCGTCTACAACTCAGGACTGCAGCAGGAGATCATCAATGACTTAAAGGCCAGACTGAAGCCAGGCGAACGTATCGACTGGCGAGTGCTTGAACAGGATAATACCCCGCTCTATCAGCGTTTCCCGGGGGTCAGTCTATATTCCAGCATCTTTGACGGTTCACTGATAGACTTCTATTATCATCAGCTGAAGATCAATCTGAAGGAAGAATCTATCAGCCGCTACTCCACTTTCCAGTCACGCAGCAATCTGGAGTCGCTCTTTAATGTGCGCTATCTCGTCAGAAAAGATTACCAGACTGATGTTCCTGAGAATTTCAAGCTGATCGAGACAAAAGGCAAGTATAATATTTATGAGAACACCCTGCCGCTGCCTGTCGCTAAAGTAACAGACACTATATTTGACGCTGATACCCTAAAGACACCGATCGACCGTGAGCATGCGATGTTAAAAGGTGTGGTGCTCAACGGAGAATCCACCGCTTCAATATCACCAGCTGAAAATCTGCTCAGCTCAAGTACCATTCAGGCATCAGGTGCTACATGGCAGACGTACAATCAAACATTGAGCGTCAATCCGCCGAGCGGGGGTGTGATCATCACACTGCCGAAGGACGCACTGAAAAAGTATAAGGATTTCTATGTGGAACTTCATGCCGAACTGACTTCTGCTGAAAGCAATATCCAGATCAATGTCAACGGCTATGCGAATAACCGTCTCTTCAAGTCCAGTAAATACCGGACTCATCAGGACGATCTGCTGTACCGGGTCAAGCCGAAGAACGGCAAGATTTTAATCGGGATGACGCAAGGGACCTACCGCTTTAACATCCAGGGGATCTACGGTGAAGACTATCAGGCTCTTGAAAAGGCTGAGCGGACGAATGAAATCAAGTTCACTGAAGACGGTCATCATATGCAGGCTGTCCTCAAAGAGCATCGTGCAGGCTACCTCGTCACACCGATTATTTACCGTGACGGTCTGACTGCGCGCATCGATGGCAAGAAGGCACCTGTTGAACGCGGCAATTATCTGCAGGCAGTCGTCAAAGTGCCCGCTGATGCTCGAGTGGTCGAGTTCAAATATATACCGCCCTATTTCTATCTGACTGTCCTTATTTCGCTGCTGTCACTCATTGCTGCCCTGTTTTATCTAAAACCGGTACAAAGGAAGCGTAAACCATGAAATACAAAACGTTCATCACCTGTCTTGTCCTGTCGCTTCTGGCTCATAGTGTCATCATTTACAGATTTGTCACTGAGGGCATCCTGTTCTCAGGTAAAGGCGACAGTATCGCGCAGATGATCCCTTTTCAGCTCTATTTATATGAGCAGTTCTCAAAGTTTAATTTTTTCTATGATATGGGCTTCGGCATAGGCGGCGATTTCTTTCGCAGCCTTGCCTATTATTATTCGACTTCACCGATCGCCTATCTCAATTTCGGAGCCGTCTATCTGCTGGATCTCTTTCTGCCGCTGAACACCGGCAGCCCTGACTTCTGGTTTGTCAATCAGATCATCGTCTCCATCTTTAAGCTGACAGCGATTCTCTATGTCACTTACCGCCTTTTCAAGTATCTCGGTATCAATCAATATGCGAGCATGGCCAGTGCATTTCTCTACGGCTATTCGACCGTCTATTTCTTCTTCACTTTTACCTGGAGTTTCTTCAGCGATGTGATGTTCTATCTGCCGCTGACGATACTCGGTATGGAACGGTACTTTGCCGAGCGTAAAATCGGCCTCTATCTTTTAGGCATCGCACTGACGCTCCATTCCAATTTTTATTTCAGTTACTATCAGTTTATCTTTGTGCTCTTTTATTTCATCTACCGGACACTCTACAGGAAGGCGAGCGATAGCGTATCGAGACGGACGAAGCTCATCACGATTGTTATCTCGTCACTTATCGCGCTCATGATCAGTGCTGTCGGCTTCTATACGGGCGTCACGAGCTATCTGCTGAATGACCGGACACTCCCGCCGATCAAGCTGAAGCCGTTCATTGATTTTATCAGCCATTATAACCTCTTCTATGACGGCTACTATATCGTTATACCATTTGTTGCGGTGATGGCACTTTTTACGTTCAAGCTATACAGAAACTATACCTTCAGACTGTTCGCCGTCATTACCTGGCTCTTCATGGCGGGTTCATTGTCCCCCTTATTTGATAGTTTCTTCAACGGCTTTTCAATTGACCAGAGACGCTGGGTCTATATGCTTGCATTCTCCGCGGCCGGTCTGGTCGCGGTCTACCTGCATCATCTGAAGAACCTGACCTTGAAGGATATCATCATTTCCTTGCTACCTGTCTCACTCATCTATAGCCTGTCGGTTATCGGCAGTGGCAAATCGCTCACCTGGCTGATCTTCATTCCGGTTGTAGCTGTTATCATCATGCTTTATGTATACAGACCACAAGTGATCACTTTTCAGTTCCTCACTGTGACGGTTGTCATCATGAACCTCTATTTTGTCTATGACTACATCCGTGAACAGATGGATACACTCCATCCCTTCTATGAACATGACCTGGCATTTGTCCAGTCGGATAAATATAACAGTGAGACGCAGCGGTCAATCATCAAGAATATCACAACAGAATCACCTGCAGCCCGGATTGACTGGCAGACTTCGGCCACACATAACACACCGCTTTATCAGCATTTCAACGGCATCAAGCTTTATTCAAGTATCTTTGACAAAGATATCTATCAGTTCTATGATGAGGAACTGAATATCACGATGGACACAGACAGCAACAGCATCTACTACCGGCTGGGTGAACGGGCGAATCTCTATAGTCTCTTTAATGTCAACCATTCCATCCGGACCGATAATATCGCGACACTGCCCTATGGTTTTGAACTGACCGATCAGAGACAGGGCAAGGAGAAACGCTACTCTGTCTACCGCAATACCCATGAACTGCCGCTGGTCAGAGTCACGGATAAAGTGTTCAATCCACAAGAGCTGAAAACACCGATTGACCGCGAGCACGCGATGCTTGAGGGTGTTGTGCTGGACAGTCCCTCCAACTCAAAAGTGACTCCAGCTGAAAATCTCCTGCCTCAGACTACGATGTCACTGAATAATGCGACATATGACGGTCAACAGCTCATCGTCAGTCAGGATCAGGGCGGCATCACCTATCGTCTCCCTAAACGTCTGGCTGACCGCTATAAAGATTTATATGTGGATCTAAGTATCGAACTGAAAACGCCGAGCCGCTATCATTACGTCTGGATCAATGAGATCTATCAGTCCCGGAAACCGCTCGATGATGACTACCGCCGTTTCAATCCGACTATCACGTTGCGGATCAAAGCGAGTGATTTGATTCAGCTGAAGCTTATGTCGGGTACTTATACGTATCACATCAACGGCATCTACGGTGAAGATTATACGACACTGGAATCAGCTACACAGCAGCAGAAGCATCAGCTGACTCAGGCAGGTGGTAAACTCGTCGCGACACTGAGTCCGCATGATACAGGTTACGCTGTAATCCCGACGCCTTATTTAAACGGGATGTCTGCTAAAGTGGACGGCAGGAAAGCTGAAGTTTCTGAAGGCAACTACTTAATGACCGCTGTCAAAGTAGACAAAAATGCCAGAAAAATAGAACTCACTTACACACCGCCCTACTTCCATCTGATGCAGCTCATCAGCCTTATCGGTTTAGCCACCGCTATCTGGTATATACAAAAAGTGAGTCGCGGAAAACGCAGTACCGTCACTAATCAAGAAGAAATCGACACCATTGCACCGCCTGCTGAATAGAAAAATCCCGTTATATCTCAAAAGATATAACGGGATTTTTTAAACTGCCTCGTCAAACTGGCTGTCATATAAGCCTTTATAGAAGCCGTCCTGCTTCAGCAGTTCATCATGTGTACCCTGCTCGATGATGTCCCCGTTCTTCATGACGAGAATCAGGTCCGCATTCCGGATAGTTGAGAGACGGTGCGCGATGACAAAGCTGGTCCGTCCTTCCATCAGCTTATCCATCGCTTTCTGGATCAGGACTTCCGTCCGGGTGTCGACGTTACTTGTTGCCTCGTCGAGAATCAGAATCTTAGGGTCCGAGAGAATCGCTCGGGCAATGGTCAATAATTGTTTCTGACCTTGTGAGACATTGCTCGTCTCCTCATTTAAGATCATGTCGTACGCATGCGGCCATGTCCTGATGAAGTGATCGACCTGCGCGTCACGTGCTGCCTGCTCTACTTCTAAATCTGTGGCGTCCAGTTTCCCGTAGCGGATGTTTTCACGAATCGTGCCGTTGAATAGCCATGTATCCTGCAGGACAATGCCGAACAGTTTACGCAGCTCATCTCGTTTAAAGTCCTGGATATTGATGCCATCTATTTTAATCGCACCGCTGTTCACATCATAAAAACGCATCAAGAGCTTGACGATGGTTGATTTACCTGCACCTGTCGGCCCGACAATGGCGACTTTCTGCCCCGGTTTCACGTGTGCTGAAAAATCATTGATGATTGTCTTATCTGCGTTATAACCGAAGTTCACGCCTTCAAAGTCCACTGCCCCTTCGATATAGACATGATCTCTGTCTACATCTGTCCGGCTATCAACGACTGATAATGCATGCTCATCATCTTTCACTTCTTCTGGCTCATCGATAATCGCAAAGACCCGTTCTGTCGCAGCTGCAGTCAGCTGCAGCGTATTACTGATACTCGCAATCTGAGAGATCGGCTGATTGAACTGACGGATATACTGGATAAAGGCCTGGATACCGCCGACAGTCATCGTCCCTTTGACCGCAAAGTAGCCGCCGAGTATACAGATGACGACATAAGTGATATTTCCGATAAACATCGTAATCGGCATGATCAGACTGGACAGGAAGTTCGCTTTCCAGGCTGATTTGTAAAGCGTATCATTGTATGCCTCAAATGTGCTGCCTGATTCTGTCTCGCGGTTGAATGCTTTAATCACGGTATGATTGCCAAGCATTTCCTCAACATGCCCATTGACCAGTCCGAGTGACTCCTGCTGATTCTTAAAATGAATCTGTGAATTCTTCATAATCATGACAACTGCAATCATCGACAGCGGCAGTGTCAACAGGGCAACCAGAGTCAGCTGCCAGCTGATGGTGAACATCATAATAGAGATGCCGACCAGCATCGTGATGGACGTAATAATCTGCGCTAGACTTTGATTTAACGTCTGGCTGATGGTATCGATGTCATTGGTAATACGACTCAAGACATCACCTTGTGAAGTTTTATCATAGAATCTCAGCGGCAGCTTATGGAGTTTCTTATTGAGATCCTCTCTTAAAGAATAGGTTATTTTAGCGGTGACACCAGACATGACATATCCTTGCAGATAATTGAAGAGTGCACTGACCAGGTAAAATACTGTCAGTAAAAGTAAGACGCGCTCTATCTCACCGAAATCAATCCTGCCGGTGCCGTTTGTCTGAGCGATGACGCCTTTAAAGAGGACATCAATTCCGTTACCGAGAATCTTCGGTCCAAAAATCATAAAGACTGTTGAGACCATCGCTAAAACAATCACCAGCAGAATCATCAGACGATAGGTGGCGATATAGCTGAAGAGTCGCATAAGCGCTTGCTTCATATTAGTCGGTTTGTCCTGTTTCATGCCAGCTCCTCCTCAGATAATTGTGATGATGCAATCTCAAAATATTCCTCGTTTGTTCTCAGCAGTTCATCGTGTGTCCCTCTGCCAACCACTTCGCCTTTATCCAGAACAATAATCTGTTCAGCCCCCATGATAGATGTGACACGCTGGCCGATCACAATAATCGTCTTCCTTTTCTGCTGATTAAAGAGGGCCAGTCTGAGCTGTTTCTCTGTTCTTGCGTCCAGTGCGCTGAAACTGTCATCAAAGATCAGAACTTCAGCATCACGGAGTACGGCACGTGCGATGGCGAGACGCTGCTTCTGACCACCGGATAAGTTACTGCCGTTCTGTGAGATTTCTGTATCAAGTCCGTCCATCTGTGCAATAAATTCCGTTGCCTGAGCGATATCAAGCGCTTCAAGCATCTCTTCATCAGTGGCGTCTTCTTTACCGACCCGTAGATTAGAACGAACAGTGCCTTTCAGGAGTGCTGCTTTCTGCGGAACAAGTGCAATACGATCTCGCAGGCTCTGCAGCTTGACATCCCTGACATTGACGCCGTCTAACAGCACTTCCCCGTGCGTCGTATCATAGAATCTGAGCAGCAGATTAATCAGGGTCGATTTTCCAGCGCCTGTTGAGCCGATGACCGCAGTCATCTCTCCTGGTCTTGCCACTATATCGATATCTTTCAGCGCATATTCCTTCGCGCCGTCATGCTTAAAGCTGACGTTTCTGAATTCAACCAGACCAGAGTGATTGATAAATTCTTTCGTGTTCTGGTGGTCTGCTATTGATAAATCTGTCTCCAGTATTTCCTTGATACGACCAGCTGAGACAGCAGCACGCGGAATCAGGATAAAGGTAAATGATAACATCAGAAAAGCCATGATGATCTGTGTCGTATACTGAATAAAAGCCATCATATCACCGACCTGCATAGAAGCATCGGCAATACGGTGTGCACCTACCCAGACAATAACAAGCGAGACACCATTCATAATGAGTGTCATTACAGGCGACATAAGTGACATCACTCTACCGATAAACAGGTTAGTGTCTGTCAGATCTTTGTTGGCAACATTAAAACGTTTTTTCTCGTGCTCTCCTGTCCCGAATGCCCGGACCACCATTAAACCACTTAAAAATTCACGGGATACGAGGTTGACCTTATCCACCAGTTGCTGAATGATTTTAAACTTTGGAATGGCAAGCGCCATGATAATGCCGATAAAGGCCAGCAAAATGACAACGGCAATCACGATAATCCAGCTCATAGCGTTTGATTTGTTGATCGCCATAATGACACCGCCTGCCCCCATGATCGGTGCATAACAGATCATACGGATGCCTATCATAAAGAACTGCTGAATCTGTGTCATATCATTTGTAGAACGTGTGATCAACGAAGCCGTTGAGAAGTTATCAATCTCTTTGAATGAAAAACTTTCGATTTTTCTGAAGACGTCACGGCGCAGGTCACGCGTAAGACCGGCCGCAATTCGCGACGAGAGTAAGCTCACAAGGATCGTTGCGAGACCCCCGATCAGCGCAACCCCGAGCATTACAAGACCCATTTTAATGATGTAAGCGGTCTGTATTTTGGTAAGATCAAGACCCAGTTCATGATAAAAAGACTGCGTCAGACTGACACCTAGCTGTTTCGTCATGATATCATTATCTGCTTGCTGGTTGCGATATGCTTCTTTTTTCGTTTCAGGCAATTGATCAAGAACTGGCTGAATCTTGTAGAGCTGAGTCACATCCAGCTTCTTCCCGGCCGGTTGCGAAGATTGTTTCTGGGATTTTGGAGCATCGCTGAGAGCATTGAACAGTCCAAGACTTGATTTGTGGAATGTCCTATTTAAATCTTTCAGCTTACTACTTGATACATCCTGTCTGAGATAAAACTGCCCTTCTGCTTTTTTGTATGTATCTTTGTACTGATCAGCGTCGACGAGTTTGTACGAAGCTTTGACCTTTTCTTTCTGACTATCTGTCATAAAGGTCTGCATCAGTTTCATGCCGGCCTGACTGATGGCTTCTGGTGCCTCATCCGTCACACCATGCTGCTGTATACCATTATCAACAATGTCTGACATATAGTTCGGCAGACTCAGATCACTGAATGCCTGTACAAATAGAAGGACGACGGCCAGTAAGAGCGGAAGCATGAAGGCTTTTAAATATCTGAAAATATATAGCATTTTTTCACTCCTTTTCATTTCTTTTTCGTTACTTGGTAAATCATATAGTGTACGTCTGGTTGAGTCAATGAACAATCCTGCCGGAAATGTCGGATAACAAAAAAAGCATCCTGAATACTCAGGATGCTTCACGCTTTTATTAGCGAATTTCTTTAATACGCGCAGCTTTACCACGTAAGCTACGTAAGTAGTAAAGTTTCGCACGACGTACTTTACCACGACGTAATACTTCGATTTTCTCGATTTTTGGCGTGTGTAACGGGAAAGTACGTTCTACACCCACACCGTAAGAAATCTTACGAACCGTGAAAGTCTCAGAGATACCGCCACCACGACGTTTGATTACCACACCTTCAAAGACCTGGATACGTTCGCGAGTTCCCTCAACGATACGTACGTGTACTTTTAAAGTATCACCAGGACGGAAAGCCGGGATGTCAGTACGGAGTTGTTCTTTAGTAATTGCATCGATTAATTTGTTGTTCATTTTTCCTTCTCCTTCTTCCTATGTTCTTAAAATAAGGATTTCAGCGGACCATAGTGATTATGTGTTTTCACACTCATAGAATATTATCACAATTGAGCGCTTCTGACAAGAAAAAATCTTGACAGTTTGAAAATAATTTATTCCTGATAGCCCAAGGTCTCTAAATACTGGATATCTGCTGCTGTCAGCGGATAGCTTTCCAGGAGATCAGGCCGTCTTTCATATGTCCGTTTCAGACTTTCGTGATGACGCCATTCTTCTATCAGCTTATGATTGCCGCTGAGCAGGACAGCAGGCACCTGCAAGCCGTTATAATCGGCAGGACGCGTATACTGCGGGTGTTCCAGCAAGCCGGATGAAAAGGAATCATCTTCATGTGAGACTTCGTTGCCGAGCACATCGGGAATCAGTCGCACAATCGCATCTGTCATCGTCATAGCTGCCAGCTCACCGCCTGTCAGGACGAAATCCCCAAGTGAAATTTCATCAGTCACAAGTTCGGTGCGGATACGTTCATCATATCCTTCGTAATGACCGCAGATAAAAATCAGATGCTCAGCATGTGCCAGTTCTTCAGCTTTCGCCTGGTCAAAACGTTCACCTTGCGGGCACATCAGAATGATCCGGGTCTCCTCAGTGACTTCAAGCGACTGGACCGCACTGAAGACCGGTTCAGGCTTCAGCACCATTCCCTGACCCCCGCCGTAAGGATAGTCATCGACCTGCTGATGCTTATTATTCGAAAACGCACGGAAATTCACCGGGTTAAGTGTGACGATGCCCTTATCCTGTGACCGCTTCATAATAGAGTGATTGAGCGTCTCAAACATCTCGGGGAAGAGCGTCAGATAGTCAATTCTCACGATAACAGACCGTCCATCGCTTCTATGACAATGGTCTTATTCGCGACATCCACTTCTTTAACGACGTCCTCGATATAAGGGATCAAATACTCCTTGTCACCTTTGACGACCCAGACATCATTTGCGCCCGTTTCAAAGATATCAATCACCCGGCCGACCGCCTCACCTGCATTAAAGACCGTACAGCCGATGATATCATGATAATAGAACTCATTTTCTGCCAGCGGGATATCAATCTCGTCAATATCCTGAAAGATATCAGCACCTTTGAACTTCTCGACAACATTAATGTTCTCCATGCCTTCGAACTGCAGCAGATGAAAGTTCTTGTGTGTGCGGTAACTTTTAATCTTAACAGGTGTCTCCTCATTATTCTGCCTGATGATGATTTCATTGCCCGGCTTGAAGCGTTCCTGTGTAAAGTCTGAAGCAGACAGCACACGCACCTCTCCTTTAATACCGTGCATATTCACAATCTTACCTACATTGACTGACATGTGATCGCCTCCTATAAAAAAAGGGGCACCAACAGGCACCCCTTAATCAATTTCTACAAACACTTTTTTACCTGACTCGTGCTGACCTGCCATCGTCAGTGTACGGATCGCCTTAATCAGACGACCCTGCTTACCGATGACTTTGCCAGTATCTTCTTTGTTGACGCTTATATGATAAGTGACACTTGAATGATGGTCTTCTTTTGATATCTGAATATCTTCCGGAAAATCAACGAGTGGCTCAATAATCGTTTGTAATAATTGTTCCATCGCAATTACTTCGCGATTTTTTGGTTATGGAATTTCTCCATGATACCTTGTGAAGACAAGATATTACGTACTGTATCAGTTGGTTTCGCTCCATCAGCTAACCATTTTAAAGCTAACGCTTCGTCAACCTTGATTTCTGCTGCTGGTTTAGCAACTGGATTGTAAGTTCCGATTGCTTCGATGATACGACCGTCACGTGGCGCACGAGCGTCAGCTACAACGATACGGTAGAAAGGGTTTCTTTTAGAACCCATACGTGTTAAACGAATTTTAACTGCCATAATTTAATTCTCTCCTTTAGTTCTTTTCTCAAGTACTTACTATAACAGATAACAAAATTACTGTAAAGTATTTTTTCTTTACAGTTTCAAAAAATTTTTGAAGTGTTTGAAGGGCTCTTAGGGTTATGAGCGATAAACACTAAATATCGCTCATAACCCGGCATTCATATCCGTTTCCTACTCGTTATGAGCGATAAATCCCAAATATCGCTCATAACCCGGCATTCATATCCGTTTCCTACTCGTTATGAGCGATAAATCCCAAATATCGCTCATAACCCGGCACTCATATCCGTTTCCTACTCGTTATGAGCGATAAATCCCAAATATCGCTCATAACCCGGCATTCATATCCGTTTCCTACTCGTTATGAGCGATAAATCCCAAATATCGCTCATAACAAAAAATCTACCCAGTACTCACCTGGATAGATTCATCTTAACGATCCAATTGTCGTTCTACTTCATCGGCCACTTGCTGAACATGTGTGCCGATAATAATCTGTGCTTGTGTGCGTCCGCTCTTAATGACACCGGCTGCACCTGCTTGCTTAATCTCATTCACATTGATGACTGAATTATCTTTCACTTCTAATCTGAGGCGAGTTGCGCAGTTTGTCAGTGTGTCAATATTGTCTTCTCCACCTAATCCCTTGATAATATGACGCGCCATTGCTGAATACTTACCTTCTCCTTCAGCAACGCCCTCATCTATGTGCTCAGCCATATCATCTTCACGACCTAAAGTCTTCAAGTCAAAGAACTGAATAGCCGCTCTGAAAATAACATAATAAAGAACAAAGAATACTATACCTTGCATCATCAGCATCCATGGTTGATTCGACATCGGATTCAGTAATGACAGTAAGAAATCAATTAAGCCCGCACTGAACGAAAACCCTGCTGTCCACTGGAACGATGCAGCTATAAACATTGACAGTCCTGTCAATATCGCATGAATAACAAATAGGACCGGTGCAACAAACATAAATGCAAATTCAATCGGCTCTGTAATACCCACAAAGAACGCAGAGACTGAACCTGCAAGTAACAGGCCGGCAACGCGTTTTTTCTGTTCAGTTTTAGCTGTATGATACATTGCAAGTGCAGCAGCCGGCATGCCGAACATCATAACCGGAAAGAAGCCCGCCATATAGCGGCCAGTCATACCTTCGACCCCTTTGCCTTGCTGGAAGTTGACGATATCATTGACATTGGCAACATCAAACCAGAACACTGAGTTCAATGCATGATGAAGACCTACAGGTATGAGCAGCCGGTTGAAGAATCCATATAGACCTGCCCCTACTGGTCCTAGACCTAAGATCATCTCACCAAAATTAACGAGTCCGCTAAAGACAACTGGCCAGACAAACAACAGGATAAATGCGAGGAACATACTTGCGAATGCCGTCATAATCGGTACAAGCCGTTTACCGCTGAAAAATGAGAGCGCCATAGGAAGTTCGGTTTCAGAAAATCGGTTATACATATAAGCAGCAATTAATCCGACTATAATACCGACGAAGACATTTGAATTATCAAGTTTTTCGAAACCTGGATTCACTTTAGCGACATCGACGCCTAGATATAGTGCTACATTTACAGGCTTAAGGATAGTTGAAACCATGAAAAATCCGACAACAGCAGCAAGTGCGACTGCCCCGTCATTTTTCTTCGCCATCCCGAGGGCTGTACCTACAGCAAAGAGAACACCCATCAGACCCAGTATGCTGAGACCTGCATTCTGAATAAATGAAGATACTGCATTCGGCTTTTCCTGAATGGCAATCATTGTATTGGCAATGCCGATAATAATAGCCGCAGCCGGCAGTATTGCGACTGGGAGCATAAGTGAGCGTCCCAGCTTTTGAAAGAAACTTAACATGTTTTTTCTCCTTTATCGTTTGTTAAACTTTTCACTTAATTACTTTAACCGTTTTCATTAACTAAAGCAATAGCCTATTTATGCTATAATGTAACCAATCTAAGAAGGAAGTGATCACATGAGTTATGTGCTGACGAATGGCACGATTCATACAGAAAAAGGCAGCGTAAATGGGCATATTATAATAGAAGAAAGTCATATCAAAGCGGTTCAGGAAGGCCCCTATTCAGGTCCGCTTGAAACGATTGATTTAGAAGGCAAACATATCCTTCCCGGCTTCATTGATATTCACATTCACGGAGGATATGGAGAGGATTTCATGGATGCGAATGCACTGGGACTCCATCACTTATCCCGCTCATTGCTTTCAGAAGGTACAACAAGTTATCTGGCGACGACGATGACCCAGTCCACAGAAGTCATTAGGACTGCGCTTGACACGCTTAAAACGTATCATGCCCAACAACTCCCTCATGATGCAGAGATGCTGGGCATTCATCTTGAAGGTCCCTTTATCTCTCCAGATAAAGTAGGCGCTCAGAATCCGGCCTATGTTCAAAGACCGACTATTCAAGCCATCAATGACTTGCAGGACAAAGCAGACGGCCTCATTAAAATCATGACATTCGCTCCTGAAATCGAAGGTGCAGATGAAGTCCTCAGACATTTCAAGGACGACATCATTTTTTCAGTGGGGCACACAACAGCGGATTATGGTCAGATAAACCAAGCAGCAGATAACGGTGCAAAACATATCACCCATCTCTATAATGCTTCATCACCGTTTCAGCATCGTAGTCCAGGTGCTTTCGGTGCTGCCTGGCTGAACGACCAGTTATCTGCTGAGGTGATTGTCGACGGCGTCCATTCTCACCCTGCTGCTGTAGCAATCGCGTATCGCATGAAAGGCAGAGATCGTTTTTATCTCATCACGGATGCAATGCGTGCAAAAGGAATGTCTGAAGGCACTTATGACCTGGGCGGCCAGGATGTGATCGTCAAAAATCAGACAGCGCGTCTCAGTGACGGCACACTGGCCGGCAGCATCCTCAAGATGAATGAGGGACTCCGTCTGTTAAAAGAATATACTGGGCGTCCTCTATCAGAGCTCTGGCCTGTAACGAGTCTCAATCAGGCTAAGGCGCTGGGTATAGCTGACCATAAAGGCAGTATCGCGCCAGGTAAAGATGCAGATCTTGTTATATTGGACGACGATTGTCAGGTGCAGATGACAATCAAGAAGGGACATCAACATTAAAAGACATATAGAGCAGCTGCTCTATATGTCTTTTTCAGTTCAGACGTTCTGCTTTTTTTCCTTTTTCCTCTGTATACATCTCAACACCAGAATGATATGCTGCACGCGTGATGAGGTGGCCCGCTACCGGGCTGGTGATATAGAGAAAGACGATGCCTAGAATAATCCTGACACTGAAGTAATGATCATTCACCCAGAAATAGATGAAGACACCTGACAGCGTCAGCAAGACACCTAAAGTCGAACTCTTGGTAGCGGCATGACTTCGTGTGTAAACATCCTTGAACTTGACGATACCGATGGTACTGATCAACGTCATAATGCTGCCCAGCAGGATGATAAGCGCTGCAATCAGGTTACTTATGTCGTTTACGTTCAAAGATAACACCTCTTTCTATAAATCGTGACGTCGCAATGGTGCTGATGAAAGCAAGTACACCGATGATAAGAACCGCTTCTAAATAGACTTGTGTCTTGTACAGCACACTGATGATAGCGACAGAAGACATCACAATGACCCCTATTGTATCAAAGGCGACGACTCTATCCGGCAATGACGGGCCTTTGGTAAGCCTGAATAATGCCAGACACATCGCAGCGCCGTAGATAATCAATGCCACTTTTATGATGATCACACTCATGAATAAATGACCTCCTTAATCAACCGTTCATAGTTCTTGATCGATTTCAGTAACTTCTTATTTTCCCTGTCCGTCTGATTTAAGGCATGAATGAGCAGCGTACTATTATCATCGGAGATCCTAAGCACAACAGAGCCCGGGGTCAGAATAATCAGCATCGTCAGCACAGTGATCTGCCAGTCGGTCGTGAGTCTGGTCTGATACTGGACCATCCCTGGATTTATCTCTGATGATTTAAATAAGATATAACGACTCGTTGAGAGACTGGATGTCAGCAGCTCATAGTTGAAAACCATAAACAACTTGAAAAGAGCCCAGAACTTAAAGAGATAAAACTTGCCGCCGAAGAACCGATGGATTAGCCAGACGATAATCAGCCCTATAAGATAACCTTTAAAGAAAGTGGAGAAATAAAAGCGATCCTGGTCGCCGAATAACGTCCATAAAATAGCAATGAGGATATTGAGCAGAAACTGCGCCATTATTTCTCCCCTCCTTTCAATAACAGCTGGTTATAATGACTGACATCGAAGTGACTCAACATCTCTATAAGCGGCTGCGCGAACAGCGTAATACCAATTGATAAGCATAGAAGGGTGATCAGCACCCCGTACTGATGCTGAGGAATGTCATAATCCCTCGTCTTTCCGTCCTCCCCGAAGAAGACCTTAAGAAACATTCTGATCAGCGCATATAGTGCAATCAGACTGGCTATAATCACGACGAGCGTCCCTATATAAGACTCGTCCTGCAGGCCGCCCTCTATAATCAGCAGCTTTCCTGCAAAACCACCGAACGGCGGGACCCCTCCTATTGTCAATGTCACCATCAGGAAGATGGCGCCCAGTAGAGGATGCTTTTTAATGAGACCATGCTGGCCTTGCAATGTACTGATATGAAGATCACGGATAATAGTGCCCGTAATCAGGAACAGCAGCCCTTTGGTCAGCATATCGTTCATCAGGTAGAGCTGCGCACCTTGCAGTCCAGCATCGGTATAGGTTGACAGTCCAAATAAAATGATGCCGATGGACAGGATAATCTGATAACAGATCATATATTTGATACTTCTATAGGCGAGCACACCGATCGAGCCGATGACCATGGTCAAGATGCTGCCGATCAGTAATACTTCGTGTGTCACAGCAGCATGCACAGAGAATATAACAGTGAAGAAGCGGATCATGGCATAGACTCCGACTTTTGTCAGCAAGGCACTGAATATGGCCGAGTTCTCAGTAGAGAGCACTGCATATGATTTTGGCAGCCACATAAAGAGGATGAGGGCTGACTTAAGGGCAAATACCAGCAGATATAGCAGTGCAATCAAGATAGCATGCTCCGACATACCGTGCTCCTGCACCCGTACTGATAGATGCGCATAATTCAGAGTACCATATAGGCGGTAAGTCATCGCTATAGCAGCAAGAAAGAGCCATGAGCCGATGATGTTGATGACAACGTAGGGAATGCTCGCTTTGAACTGCACCGCCCGATTACCGATCGCCATCAGGACGAACGATGCCAGAAGCATGACCTCAAACTGCACGAATAAATTAAAGATATCCGCCGTCAGAAATGAACCGTTGACACCTACCAGCAGGAAAAGGATAAACGGCAGCTGAGCATTCTCATGCTCCGGCCGGTTCAAGCCGTACAGCAGAATCAGCGAGGTCAGCACAAGACTGATACCTGAGAGCGCCAAGCTGATAAAATCGCCCGCAAACTGTATACCATATGGTGCCTGCCAGCCGCCAAAATTGATGACCATCATGTCGTCAACTGCATGATAAGAGAGCGTTAAAGCAAGGACACCAGCAACAGCACTTGCTGTTATGGCGATTTCACGCCGATATGGCTTGTATAACACTGTAACCAGACCGGCTAATAGCGGTATTAACAGAGGCAGTAGAATCAAATTATTCATCATGACCTCCTAACGCATCGATATGGTTATGCTGGGTATAGCGATATGTGCGGTAGACAATGACGAGAAGGAATGCCGTAATCGCAAAACTGATGACAATAGCGGTCAGTATGAGCGCCTGCGGAACAGCATCTACATACTCTTCTCCATTACCGATGATCGGCACATTTTTACCTGCCTGACTCATGGACAAGAGGAAGATATTCGAGGCATGACTCAGGATACTCGTACCCAGAACAATCCGGATTAAATTCTTGGAAAGAACCAGATAAACACCTGTGAACGTCAGGATACCTGTTATTAATATCATCATTAAATTCATGTTTGATCACCACTAATCGTCAGAAGTATCGTCATCACTACACCCAGCACTGTCAGCAAGATGCCAAATTCGAAAACTGTCACTGTCGTAATGTGCATTTCACCGACTACCGGCAGCTGGAAATATTCATCATACTGTGTCAGCCATTCATCCCCCAGAAAGAGCGGCAGGAACAAAGTGGACAACGAAATGATATTTCCGCCAACAACCAGGTATCTGAAGTCAAAAGGAAGTAACTGACGTATTCTCTCAGCGTCAAAAGCCAGGAACATCAGGATAAAGGCGGATGTAAAGACAAGGCCACCAATAAATCCACCGCCAGGTCCATTATGACCATTAAAAAAAATATAAAAGCCGAACGTCAATATGATGACGATTACGATTTTTGAAATCGTCAGCAGCAGTACATCATTTTCTCTCATGTCTGACTTCTCCTTTCCTTCTAATAAGTGCAAAGATACCTAAACCTGTAATTAACAGCACAAGACCTTCAAGTAAAGTATCAAAAGCACGGAAATCTCCTAGAATCGCATTCACGATATTTTTACCGCCTGCAAGTTCATAGGCCTGTTCATAATATACAGAAATAGAGTCAAAACTTTCAGTAGACTGAGAAATGATCATCATCGCCATCATCAGAAGAGACATACTGAACGCAATTGTTAAGCTGACAGTTCGATTTAATCGACTCTTATTTTCTTTTTCGAGATTAGGCAAGTGATAGAAACAGCTTAAAAACAGGACTGTTGTAATGGTCTCTATTACAAACTGAGTCAGGGCAAGGTCAGGCGCAAACATGAGCACATAGATCATGGAAGTCCCGTACCCGACGACGCCTGTCAAAATGGTGGCCGTCATTCTCGACTTCACTCTTAATAGAGTCAGACAGGCCACGCTGATCACCCCCACCAAAATAGCTGGATAAATATGGACTGCGGTCAGTTCAAATGCAGGATAGACGTCAAGCAGCACTTGCAGGCTGACTGGCAGCGTCAGCACCAGTACAACACCAAACAAGAACATCAGATAATGATTCAGCCGATCGGTCATTATACGCTTGATGACTTGATGACTGATATCATCCAGTCCCTTCAATGTCTTTTTATATAATCTGTTCAGAGGCATCTCCTTATATTGCGGGAACAGCTGACGATAGGCCCCTGAAAGAATAATGGCGAGTCCGCTCAGAATAATCACAATCGTAAGCACTAGCGGCTCATTAAAACCATGCCAGGCATGAATCGGCTTCACATAGCCGGCAGGATTGAAGCCGAGTATGACGGAGAGTGCAGGTTCAATCAAGTAGCCAAGCAGCATATTCGGTATAAAGAAGAGCAGAATGACCAGTGCTGCCAGAATCACCGGTGAAATTAAAATGCCGCCTGATTCACCGTGGTCAATTTCAACGGTCTGCTGTCCGAAGAAGGTCCGGACGATGGCGATTACGCTGTAGACAAATGTCCCGATACTTGCAATCACGCCTGCTGCGACAAGCAGATAGACACCGTTAATCTTAAATTCCTTTAAGTCGACTAACGCTGTCAGGAACATTTCTTTCGTCAAGAAGCCACTGAGAAACGGAATCCCTGCCATAGACAATGCTGCAATAGACATGACGATAAAAGTAACGGGCAGGGCTTTTCTTAAGCCGCCTAACCGATTCATATCACGCGTATGGGCTGCATGATCGACGATTCCTGCACCCATAAAGAGCGTTGCCTTGAATATCCCGTGCGTAATGATGTGCAGAAGTGCCGCGATAAGGGCCGTCACGATAAAGGGCTGATAAAGCGGGTTCAGCTGATCAAAGGCAGCGAGCCCGATCAGTGTCACAATCATCCCCAGCTGACTGATGGTGGAATAGGCGAGCAGCCCTTTTAAGTCGGACTGCCGCACTGCGAATAGGCTGCCGACCAGCATGGTAATCAAGCCATCAATTATAAGAACCCACTGAAAAACAGCATCCCCGCTGAAGACCGGCAGCATTCTCAGCAGCAGATAAATACCTGCTTTCACCATTGTCGCTGAATGGAGGAAGGCACTGACTGGCGTCGGTGCTTCCATGGCATCCGGCAGCCAGATATGAAACGGAAATTGTGCTGATTTAGTCAATGCACCTAGTAATATGGCAGCGAGAGCGAAGTAGTAGAGAAGATTTTTATCGGCGTCTTTCATGTGTTCTGCCAAAGCACTCAGATCATTAGTTCCTGTCATGACATAGAGTGCGATAAAGCCCAGCAGCATCATCATGCCGCCGAATACAGTGATCAGAAATGATTTCAGCGCCCCTTGCAGGGCAGCAGATTTCTGATACCAGAAACTGATCAGCAGGAAAGACGCAATACTGGTCAGTTCCCAGAAAAGATAGAGGACGATTGTATTGGCAGCTAGGACCACGCCGTACATCGCAATCATAAAGAGCAGCAGGTAACTGTAAAACTTCGGTAAGTTCTCAGAGGGCGCAAGGTAGAAAATAGAATAGAGCACAACAAGAACGCCTATAAATGAAATCAGTGCAAAAAAGATGAGACTTAAGGCATCAAGCCTGAAGGAGAAGCTGATATCAAAAGCGGGAATCCATGGAATAGTCTGGCTGAAATTCCGGCGGGATAACAGTGCATATAAAGTGAGAGCACTGCCAGCCAGCGGATAAAGCAGAACGGTCATCCCCAGTGGCAACCGCCGGGTGAAAGAATCCTGGAAAAAGATGAGACCCATCATGATGAGTCCGAACAATAGAAATGAGATGAGCATAGTTCACATCCTTATAAATTTAATTGAATCGAAGCAGCAGCTTGAGGCGGTACATCAATAAAATTGAAGGTCATCTTCTTGGACTGATGACCCAGCAGATGTTGCAAGTCAGCTATTTCCATACCTTGCTGATAAGCGTGATACGCAAATGTTTTTTTCAATGACTGTACGCCGATATGACAATCCAAAGACAATGTGTCCGCTGCCTCAGCTAATACGCGGTGCAGCTGCTGACGGGTATAGGGTCTGGCTGTCCGCTTTGAACAGAACAGACAGTCTTCTGACGTCAGCTGATAATTAGCGATATAGTCGTCCAGTTCAGTCATCAGTTCTTCAGAGAGGAGAATCTGGTAGCCATTTATCTCAAGAAATACCGGCGACTTAACAGCTGAGACAGTCAACTGAACCAGCTCCTCTGCTTTAAGAGGCGCATTGATGCCTATTTTAAAGATAAAATAATAGGCCAAACTTTTATACCGCACGTAATTTTCAAGCTCTTTAATCATTTTGATGTCTTTAATAGGATCTACTTTATGCATGACGACCTCCTTTGCATTACATATTTATAATATATTATACTTAAGAAACATTCCAGCACGATGCTCTATTCGACAATGGTACTTTCCTGTGAGGTTTTAATCATCCGATTTTTGATAGGTTCGAATTTCGGCTTAAAGCCGTAGCCCAGGCCTAGAATGCCGAGGCAGAATATCAACAGACGGCTGATATTCTTTTGAACCAGTTCAGGCACTATTCCGCCTACTGCCTCCCTCAGAAGGTCTACTGCATAAGTAAACGGCAGAAACGGATGGATCATCTGGAAGAAATGCGGCGTCACCTGCACAGGGAACGTACCGCCTCCACCAGAAATCTGGAGCACCATCAGTATGATAGCCAGTGCTTTACCGACGTTACCGAGTAAACTGACCATCGTGTAGACAATTGAGGTAAAGACTATAGAGACCAGTACTGCAAACAAGAGATTCATAACAGGATGCTTGGCATAGGCATCCAGGATAAAGAAATTACCGAGGACAACAATAATCGACTGGATGATACCGATACTTAAGAATAGGAGCAGCCTGCCTGCAAAGAGCTCCCTCAGCGAATAGACACCTTTAAGTGACTGATCCTTCAGTTCGGTCGTTAACAGATTGCTTGATAACAGTGCGCCCACCCAGAGTGCAAGTGCAGTATAGAACGGGGCACTGGCAGAACCGTAGTTCGGTATCGGGAACATCTGTTTCTCGTCTAGCTGTATCGGGTCAGAGAAATAATCCGCTTCCCCCTGTAGATCGTTGCGTAGTAACTTAATCAGCTTGTTCATCACATCTTTTTCATCCAGTTCCCTGAACTTATCCGCTGCTTGCTTGATATCTCTTTCGATACCTGGTAAGTCATTGCGCGTAAATTCCGCCAGGTCATGTATGCCTTTTTCCGCACCCGGCAGATTGTTACGCAGCAGATCAGCTGTCTGATCGTATTTGGACATGACACCCGGCAGATCATTCTGGGCAAAACGACTGATCCGATTTAAATCATTCAGAACACCGGGTAGATCATTCTGTACAAACTGGCTCGCTTCTGCGACTCGTGCTTTAAATGCAGGGAAATTGGACTGCACATTCGCATTGACTTCCTTGAAGCGCTCTTCAAGGGCAGGCAGTTCATTGTTAATCGCCACCAGTCTTTCGTTTGCAGCGGAAGTGACTTGCTGCGCTTCTGTCAGGATACCGTCAACTTTATTCGCAAATTCTTCTGCATCTGCAAGCATGAGTGCTGCGGTATCAAGACCTGCATCTATAGTTTCAAGTCCTTGCAGTAAGATAGACTGCATATCCATGTTCTGAATGACGCTGAGCGCTTCTACAGCACGGCTGATGCTTGCTGCATCTGCTTTGCCATTTTCCAGCTGTTTCTGCACAACTGCTAAAGTATCGTTACTTTCCTTTAGCGCATTCACTATCTGACTCGTGTCAATAGAAGAACGACTTAGCACGTCAATGATTTCATTCTGCAGCTGAATCGTCTGTCCGATATTCTGTGCGATCACCTTCATATTATCACTTGACGGCTGGTGGTCTTTCAGTGTAGACAGGGTATCCTTCTGCGCCGCTGCATTGTCCTTCACTAAATCAGCCAAGGCTTGAAGCGCCTCCCCTAATGCCTGTTTGGCAGGTTCAAGGTCCGTTTTGGTCAACGGCTCATTTTTAACTTCAGCAACCGTCTGCATCGTAGCTGTCTGTTTAGCTTCGGCACTTGGCGCTTCAGTTGACGCTGTTTCAGTGGTTGCGGCTTCAGTGGTTGCTGGAATCGTCACCTTCTCTTCAGAAGAAGTCGTCCCGTCTCCTTCTGATGCCTCGCCTTCTGTGGTCACCTTATCCTCAGATGACACTTTTTCTTCAGCTGACTCAACTTTAGTATCCGCCTTATCGGTCACGTCCTGTGCCTGATTAAGCCGCGCATGGACTTCGGGCATTCTGCTCTGCGCAGTGGCAAGGACTGCACTTGCTTTGTTCGTCGCATCTATGCCCTTCGCGACCGCCGCATTAATCTCCGGGAAACGTTCCTCGAACTGCTGGGCCTTGTTGAGTGCTGCTTCTATATTGCTCATCTTACTGTTCAGCCCTACTATCATCTGACCCGCTTCATTGATTTCTCCGGCGTGCTGATTGGCTTTAATCAGCTTCGCAGCGCCACTATTGATTTCATCCTTATAAGATTCAAGGGCATAAAACTCTTCGGCATATCGATTGATATCCCCTTGATGGGCATCAATTTTCTGTACGGCAGCACTGAACTCCTCCATCTTCGGAATAGCCGCTTCGGCTTCAAATACAGCATTTTCAATCTTGTGATAAAGCGGCAGCTTTTTCTCTAAATCGATACCGAGCGAATTACTCTCCTTCAGGAAAGCCTGGGTCGCTACTTCAACAAATTTGTCGTTCAGTGTCTTGGTGATGGCTGTTGCACCTGCTGTCGTCATCTTCGGTGCAATGGCATTGATTTTCTGGTTGACCTGATAATCGATATGGGCCCGTCTAGGTTTCTTGTCGAAAATACTCGTCATATCCTCCGAAAAATGTTCAGGGATATGAATCATGGCATAGTATTTCCCCAGTCGGACACCCTGCTTCGCCTCCTTCAGCGAATCGACAAAGACCCAGCCGAACTGATCATTCGTCTTCAGTTCGCTGACGAGGGACTTGCCGACATTGACATGTTTACCTTGAACCGTAGCCCCCTCATCAAAATTGACGACCGCTACTTTGATTCCTTTCGTATTGGAATAAGGGTCCCACGACGATTTCAAATTGAACCATGCATAAAAAGAGGGAAGAATGCAGAGCCCAAGGATGACGATGAGTACCATAGGCGTCTTGAGCGCATGCTGTACATCCTTGATAAATAAGCTGAAAACCTTTTTCATAGTTGTCCTCCCGTTTTTTGGATTCTAACATTTTACTTTATTCAAGTCTTATTGACAAGGAAACAGCCACTCAATTTTATACCACTATAATTTGTTATTGAATAAAAATATTTTATGAACAAATAATAAAAAACCATGATAAGTCATATTATTATTCTGAAATATTATAAAACTGATGAAGGTCATTCAGCATTTCTTCAGTATCCTCATGTAATCCGACAAGATTAAGATCCACTAATTGGTGATTTTCAATCTTCCATTGTCTCGTACTCACCGCTTCACAGAAGTAAGGGTCATGGCTGATAAACAGCATGGCACCCTCAAATTTCTGCAGCATCGCTTCGATCACCTGCTGCATCTCGAGGTCGAAATAATTGGTCGGTTCATCCAGCAGCAGCAGATTTGCCTCTGAGAAATACAGCTTGATGAACGACAGACGACATTTTTCACCCATTGACAGCTGTGCCACTTGATCGCCCATGCGTTCTGCCCCGAATCTGAAGGCAGCGAGTATGGTACGCAGTTTACTGTCCGCCGCCCTATTCAATGACTGCACTTCCTCCAGCACAGTATGGCCAGCGTTCAGGTTATCGAGCTGCTGAGAGAAATAACCCACTTTAACATTCGGATTCAGCCGGAAAGAACCTGCACTCGGTTCCAGTTCATTCATCAGCACTTTTAGCAGGCTGGTCTTGCCGCTGCCATTTCTGCCTGTCAATGCAATCTTGTCTCCCGGTCTGATCTGAAAGGAAGCTGATGTAAAAAGCTGACGGTCATCAAACCTGAGCGAAAGATCTTCTGCTTTCACCAAGTATTTGCCTCTGAAGTCGCTGTGCTTTAAATCATATTCCGTCCGTTGCTGCTTATCACGTCGTGCAGCGAACCCTGACAGCTTCTGTTCCAGCTGATGTTCCTTTGTTTTATACCGCTTCGCTAGTTTCGCCACCTTCTTCTGCGCTCCCGGGTCTCTGGCACCCGCTTTGGCATTAGCCTCGTGATGCCATTCTTTCATCTCCTGGATCATGCGCCGCATCTTCTGTTTTTCCTTATTTTCCTTATGAAGCAGTGCGGCGTTCTCCCGTTCCTGACGAGCTTTTTCAGCGGCATAGTCATCGTAATTCATCTGATACATATGCGTTGCATCAGCTGTCATCTCTATGATCTTCGTTGCGGTCTGATTAATGAATTCCCGGTCATGCGATGCATAAAGGATTGTCTGTCCGGCTGCCTGCATCCATTCCATGAGCCAGGTTTTTGTTTCCTGGTCGATATGGTTAGTCGGTTCATCGAAGAGAAACCAGTCTTTATCACTGATCAGCAGCCGGATTAAAGAGACCTTTGTCTGTTCTCCTCCTGATAAAGTATTTACCGCTCTCTCTGCCACTACGGCATTCAGACCGAATTTTTTCAGATAGGTCATAATCTTATTTTCCAGTTCATAGCCATTCAGCTCTATATAATCACTGATAGCCTCAACGTCATCTGCCAGCCTCTGTTTCACTGCATAAATGTCAGGTCGGCTGCTAAGAATGTAATCCATCACCAAATCCACTGACTCCAGCTCCTGTTCCAGCAGAATCGCATCATATTCATCGCTCAGCAGCTTTAAAAGTGTGGACTTACCCACTCCATTATGGCCGATAAGCGCGATATGCTCTCCTTCAGAAACCGTGAAATGAACATGGTTGCTGAGCACTTTATCGTCTATCATGAGTTGTTTGTTGATCGTTCTCATCGAATCCCTCCTTAAAAAAGCTCTCACCTACCATGTGAGAGCAATCGGCATAAAGAGACCCGTCAAGGCATTCAAAAATAGACAGTCTGATCCCGATAACATCTCACATGATCTTTTCTTCACGTTGGTCATGTTATCGAATCATCATCTATATAGATGCCTCCTTCCATATATTAGTTACAATCTACTATAGAATCAGAATTTAAGCAAATAAAAAAAGAGCTTCTGAAATTTCAGAAGCTCTCATATGCGGCCGAGAGGAGTTGAACCTCCACGCCCTTGCGGGCACTAGCGCCTGAAGCTAGCGCGTCTGCCATTCCGCCACGACCGCTCTCAAGCAATAAATTAATTATAACAGTATTTCGCAAAAAGAAAAGCCTTTGTGTAAAACTAATATTAAATTTGTAAATTTATCTTAATGCTGTGTGTCAGTTCATTACTGGTAGTGCTGAAGCACACGCTCAAGCATCAGCTGATTCTTCTCACTTATCTCTGCACGACGTGGAATCTCCTGATAGGCCTGCAGTTCATCATGCCATGTCTTCGGCAGCGCCAGTTCAGTTTCGGGCTGCCATTTAGCGAGCCATGCTGGCGGCAGTTGTCCGGTTGGTGCCGGCAGCCCTTTCATCGCCAGCCAGATCTGACTCCAGGCCAGTGGTGCCACCTGAAATAGATTATAACCCCCACCCCCGACAGCAATCCATCTGCCGCCGCAATAAGTATCTGCCAGCTGCTTGACGAAGCGCGGTATCTCTTCAAAGATACGTAGCGTACAGTGCAGATGGGTCAGCGGATCCAGAAAATGTGCATCCGCGCCGTTCTGACTTAAGATGACGTCAGGCTTGAAAAAGGCGCAGGCGGCCTGCACACTTTCCTTAAAACAGCTCAGAAAAGACTCATCCTCCGTATAGGCATCGATGGGCAGATTCATACTATATAGATAGCCCTCCCCTTCACCTCTCTCATTATAATTGCCGGTCCCCGGGAACAAATAACGGCCTGTCTCATGAATGGAATAGGTGAATACATCAGGCGTATGATAGAAGGTAAACTGGACACCATCCCCGTGGTGGGCATCTGTATCGATGTACAGCACACGTGCACTGTACTTCTCTTTCATATACTGGATGGCAACAGCACTGTCATTATATATGCAGAAACCGGATGCCCGGCCCTGGAAACCATGATGCAGACCGCCGCCTAAACTGCAGGCAGTCTGATCAATGCCCTGCATCACGATATCACAGGCGGTCAGTGTGCTCCCCACCAGCCAGGCTGCACTCTCATGCATATCACTGAAATTGGGCGTGTCCTGAGTATTAAGACCATAGCTCTCGCATGTCTGATCATCCAGCTGGTCTATAGAGGCCCGTTTGACGGCTTCGATATAGTCTTGATGGTGGATAAGTGCAAGTTCTTCATCGGTCGCTTTCCTGCCGGAGACCATTTCCTCATCTGATAGGACAGCCATTTTCTTAAGCAGATCTGTTGTCAGAACGAGACGCATCTGATTAAAAGGATGCTGATCAGAGAACCGGTAATGCAGCAATCCTTCTGTATAGACATATCTGCTCATCGGCCCATACCTAGCGGCGTCCGCACTGTGAAACCTGCTTCATTCAGAGCATCGATAATAGGCCGCGGATTCATGGACTGCATACGAATCAGGACGAGCTTCTGTCCCGGGTTCTCTTTATCACGGTAGACAAGAATGCTTTCGATGCTCGTGCGGTGCGCATGAAATACTTTGGTGACCTCATGCATAATGCCCGGCACATCAGGCACAGATACTTCGACAGCTGAGCCCGGCGTCATTACCCCCGTCAGCTCAAGGAAAGTATTCAGCATATCTTTCTGCGTCACAATGCCAATACACCGTCCCTTTTTGACGACTGGTATGGAGCCGATGGAGAGTTCATAGAAATCGACGGCGATATCCTCCACAAAATCAAGCGGATGGCACGTCATGACGTCTCGGTTCATCATATTTGCGACCGGCGCATCTAATTTCACTTCTGTCTCCCCGAGTATGGAAGGAAGCGCAAGATTTACATCGCGGTCAGTGATGATACCCTTTACTCGCATTAACTCATCGACGACCGGTAAATGTCTGATATCTTTGTTCCGCATCAGCTGGATTGCTTCATCAATTGTACACTCTTCATTGATAGTGATACATGGACTTGTCATAATTCGTTCGACTAACATCTTTTCACCCCTAAAGAAAGAATCGGTTCATAAACCGGATTTTATCAAACTGCTCAATCTGTTCATTGCTGATTCTGCTGCCAATCCTTGCCATCAGACTATTCGCCGGATGACTGGTGATTTCAGGATCATTCGTCGCAAATACTTCCATTCCCCCTGCTTCCATCATTTTTTTCATGACGTCCTTATACTCATAGACATTCAGCCCGCTGTTTTTCAGGTCCCAGTGCCAGTAGTATTCAGTCGTGATGATGATGTAGTCCTCCATCTGGTCATCCAGCATAGCAAGTCGCAGCAGCTCTTTACCGATGCCGAGGCTCCTGTACGGCAGGGCCACCTCAATCGCCCCGAGTTCCATCAGAAAAGGTAGATTCCCCTCACTCCAGCGCTCCAGAGGATCCGGGTAAAGGAAGGTCACATACGCAATGATATGTGCACGGTCCCGGCAGATGATGATACGCCCCTCCGGAAGATCCGCAATTTCCTTGATCGCTTCAAACTGTTCTGCAGGCTGTCTGAAGGCGCTGAGTCCGTCATCAAATGTATATTGAGACAGTCCCTTCCCTGAGACGGGTCCCTCTACTGTCAACAGCCGGTCATGTCCTTGAACATCGCGCCTGTAATAAGTCTTTCTATGATTCATGTCACCCTCCTCAATAAAATTCGAATTATTTTGAAAATTTGCTTAAACTTATTATATAATAGTATAGTACATATGAAAACGCATACAAAGGGGATGTTATAATGAAAAGTGAAATCTATGAGGTAGAACAGGGCCATTATCATCTGACTGACTATGACCAGGTCTGTGCCGACTTTGATTGGTCAGAGGTAGAGAAGGCTTTTTCATGGCATACGACCGGCCGTGTGAATATGGCCTATGAATGTATTGACCGTCATGTTGATCTTGGTAAAGGGGACAAGGTCGCATTGTATTACAAGGATAAGGACCACAATGAAAAATACACATTCAGTGATATGAAAGTCAACTCCAATAAAGCAGCGAATGTCCTGAAAAAGGCGGCTGATGTTAAAAAAGGTGACCGGGTCTTCATTTTTATGCCCCGCTCTCCTGAACTGTATTTTGTGTTGCTGGGTGCCTTAAAAATAGGCGCCATCGTCGGCCCGTTATTCGAGGCATTTATGGAAAAGGCTGTGAAGGATCGTCTGGAAAATAGCGAGGCAAGCGTCATTATCACCACTAACAGTCTGGTGGACCGCATTCCTGTCGACGAACTGCCCCACTTAAAGCATATCTTCATTGTCGACGAAGATGTCAGTGCAGATCACATCGATTTCAATGCCCTGTATCAGGAAGCGGACGAGACATTTGACATAGAATGGCTGGAGCGTGAGGACGGCCTGATTCTCCACTATACATCAGGCTCGACGGGTCAGCCTAAAGGGGTCCTACATGTACAGAACGCGATGATCCAGCACTATATTTCAGGTCATTACGTGCTCGACTTAAAAGAGGACGATATCTACTGGTGTACAGCGGATCCGGGCTGGGTGACAGGCACAAGCTACGGTATCTTCGCGCCATGGCTGAACGGCGCAACAAACGTGATTGCAGGCGGCCGCTTCTCACCTGAAGGCTGGTATCAGATTCTTGAGGATTTTAAAGTGACCATCTGGTATTCTGCACCGACTGCATTCCGTATGCTGATGGGTGCCGGTGATGAGATGATTAAAAACTATGACCTCTCACACCTGCGTCACATATTATCAGTCGGAGAACCGCTGAATCCAGAAGTCATCAAATGGGGCTATAAAGTATTCGGCAAACGCATCCATGATACGTGGTGGATGACGGAAACCGGCGCTCATATGATCGTCAACTTCCCGAGTATGCCGATTAAATCGGGCTCTATGGGTAAACCCCTGCCCGGTGTAAAAGCAGCGATTGTCGATAATGAGGGTAATATCCTGCCGCCTAACCGCATGGGTAACCTGGCCATGAAGAAAGGCTGGCCCTCTATGATGCGGACCATCTGGAACAATGAAGCAAAATATGAGTCATATTTCCTGCCGAGCGGCTGGTACATTTCCGGTGACTCTGCTTACATGGATGAAGACGGCTATTTCTGGTTCCAGGGACGCGTTGATGATGTCATTATGACTGCGGGTGAACGTGTCGGCCCATTCGAAGTGGAGTCTAAGCTCGTAGAACATCCAGCGGTTGCTGAAGCGGGTGTCATCGGTAAGCCCGATCCAATTCGCGGAGAAATCATCAAAGCCTTCATCGCACTGCGTGAGGGATATGAACCAAGTGATGCGCTGAAAGAAGAGATACGAGTCTTTGTCAAGAATGGACTCGCAGCTCATGCGGCGCCTAGAGAAATTGAATTTAAAGATAAACTGCCTAAAACCCGCTCAGGTAAGATTATGCGCCGTGTGCTGAAAGCATGGGAACTGGATCTGCCGACAGGTGATCTAAGTACAATGGAAGATTGATTTCCTGTGAGTGAGTAAGTCTGAACGAGTCCGTCATTCGGGTAATGGCGGACTCTTCTTATTGATTTTGCGACTTGTTTTCGGTGTTGTGTCCGCTATTCAGTGTTTACCGGACTCTTCCCCGCATTAAATATATGGTCATACAAAAAGTCCGTCATCTTTAAAATGACGGACGCCTTACTCTTATTTATCCTTAAAGTAATCATCAACTATCGGTTTGACCTTCTCGCCGTATAAACGAATGGCATGTATGATTTTTTCGTGCGGCATTGATCCTACCGGCAGATGGATCAGGAAGCGGTCAAGTCCGAGTGTCTCGACAGTCTTGATGATTTTCTCTGCTACTCTTTCCGGACCTCCGACAAATAAGACACCGTGCTCGATTTCAGTCATATAGGTTCTCTCATCATAAGAACCCCAGTTCCGTTCTTTCGCGATAACGTTATGGTGCGCCAGCGTTGAAGGATAATACTCTCTGAAGGCCTGCTCATCTGTATCTGCAATATAGCCCCATGAATGGTTAGCGATGGACAGCTGACTTAAATCATGTCCCGCTTCTCTTGCTGCTGCTTTATACACTTCCACATTATAACGGAAGCGACCGGGATTCCCTCCGATGATAGCATAGGTGATCGGCAGTCCAAGATGTCCCGCTCGAGCAGATGATTCCGGTGTGCCCCCTGTTGCCAGATAAATCGGCAGTTCTTTCTGGACGGCACGTGGATAAACACCGCGGTCATGAATCGCTTCACGTGTCTGCCCTTGCCAGGTCACTTTTTCATGCTGATTAATCTGCATCAGCAGCTCAAGTTTTTCTTCATATAACAGATCGTAGTCATTCAGGTCATAACCAAAGAGTGGAAAAGACTCAATGAATGAGCCGCGACCGGCCATAATTTCCGCACGTCCGTTCGTCAGCGCATCAAGTGTCGCAAAGCGCTGATAGACGCGCACCGGATCATCTGACGACAGCACTGTTACAGCAGATGACAGACGAATATTTTTCGTCTCCATAGCCGCAGCTGCCAGTACCGTGACGGGGTCAGACACAGCATAATCCGGACGATGATGCTCACCTAGACCGTAGACATCAAGACCGACTTCATCAGCCAGTTTTATCTCCTCGACTATATTGCGTATACGCTCAGCCGCCGGAATTTTCGGTAGAACACCGCCCTCAGTATATATTTCTGAATTGTCGCCAAATGAAGTTAATCCCAGTTCCACTTTCATAAGAGAACCTCCTACTATAATTATTATATTCGATATACTAATTATATCATAAATCATATTTAAATCTAGTGTCCTGCCTCACGAAAAAAACCACAGAGTCATCTTCTGCGGTTTTGCTCTTTAGACCATTGATAAAATTCATCTGCCTTTAATAATGAATAATTTTTTGAGAGCTTGACTGTCTTCATTTCATCAAAGAACTGGCCGGATAGACCTTCAACGTCATCGCCCAGCGCTAGATGGGAGGCTGTATTGATATGCTCTCCCGCCTGACTGGTCAAAAAGAGACTCAAGCGGTTGCTCATCCTCGGATTAAAAACGTTGATGGTAATGTTCTGCTTCTTGAGAGGTTGATTCAAGTAGCGCATCAGCAGAACTCGGGCAACAAGCGCCTGTCTCGCCATATCCATAGCACGATAACGTCCTTTTTTCTGTTCGGTCGGCAGATTGACCTTTGAACGGTTGACGATACGCGGATGACTGGCAGGGAGCAGGATCCTCCCTCCTTCAAGCAGGGGCCGGCACTGCTGAATAAGCCAGTAATGAGAGAAATAATTAGCCACCATGTTCCTGTCAAGCCCTGCCTCGGTCACCGTCTTCTTCGGATAAATATGGCCTTCTGTAATAATCATTGCGTCGATATGACTGAAATCCCTTTTCAGCTCGCGGGCCAGTTCCCTGACATTTGCTTCGGAAGATAAATCAGCCGGATAGTAAAATAAATCGTCATGCGTCAATGAACTGTTCGCAATTATTTCCTGGCAGAGCGCCTGTCCTTGTTGTTCGTTATCTCCCACAATAATAAGCTCAATCGGATGTGCAGCAAGATCCAGAGCAACCTGTCGTCCCATACCCTCAATCCCGCCGGCCACTAAAATCCTTTTTTTATGACTTATCATGCCCTTAGCTCCTCATCCGCTTTTCTCTATCTTCTGTCATCTTAATCTATTTCAGACAATATTTCTAGCGCCACAGCCTTACCCGGAAATTTTGAGCAGTGAGAGAACAATCACGTCCTGAATGTTGCTTCAACTGAAAAAACCCTGCCGAAGCAGGGCCTTTCATTTAATATAAGCCTTTAGGTTCATCTGTCAGATCAATATAGATACCTTTGACCTGCTGATAGTTACGGATGGTCTCACGGTATGTCTCACGACCGATACCCGACTTTTTGTAGCCACCGAACGGCGAACCAGCTGGGATCTGGTTATAAGTGTTGATCCAGACACGTCCTGTATCAATACGGTTCGCGATATTAAGCGCACGATTAATATCTTTCGTGAAGATACCTCCACCAAGACCGTATTCCGAATCATTGGCAAGTTCAATCACTTCTTCTACATCGCTGAACTTCTGAACAACAAGTACAGGCCCGAAGATCTCTTCCTGGGCAAGACGGCTGTCATTAGAATTGATCTCAATGATAGTCGGCTGGAAGAAGTGTCCTTTATCCAGTCCATTGTCTGTGATCCGAGCGCCGCCTGTCACGATATGCTGTCCTTCTTCTTTGGCGATCTGAATATAGCTTTCAATCTTATCAATCTGTGCCTGACCTGTCTGCGAACCCATCTGAGTCTCCATATCCATAGGATCACCGACTTTAACATTTTCAAAGGCAGTCTTCAGTCTGCCGATAAACTCATCATAGAACTTGTCTTCAACAAAGAGCCTTGAGCCTGCACTGCATACTTCCCCTTGATTGAACAGGATCCCCAGCTGCACCCCTTCAACCGCCTGCTCAATATTGGCATCACTGAAAATAATATTGGCACTCTTACCGCCCAGTTCAAGTGTGGCAGGCACTAACCGTTCTGCACCCGCCTGCGCGACAGTATAACCGACTTCAGTGGAACCTGTAAATGACAGTTTCGCTACATCTTTGTGGTTGAAGATAGCATTACCGGATTCTGAACCTTTACCTGTAAGGATATTGACGACACCTGCAGGCAGGATGTCTTTAATGATTTCTGCTAGTTTCAGAACACTGTAAGGTGTTGAAGATGAAGGCTGTATCACAATGGTATTCCCTGCTGCCAGTGCAGGCGCTAATTTCCATGCTGCAAGCAGGAACGGGAAGTTCCATGCTACAACTGCACCGACGACACCGATCGGCTCATGGCGAATGATGTTCATGGTCTTAGCATCCATATCCTGGACAGAACCCTCATCCAGACGAATCACACTTGCGAAGTAGCGATAGTGATCTGCTGCTGTCGGGATATCAATCATAGAAGATTCACGGATGGCCTTCCCGGTATTCAGAGATTCGATCTGAGCGATTTCATCTTTATGTGCCATAATAGCATCCGCAATCTGAGTTAAATAGTCAGCACGTTCCACAGGAGATGTGTAACGCCAAGTCTTGAATGCTTCTTTCGCTGCCTGGACCGCTTTATCCACATCGCTTTCAGATGCCTTAGCAACCCGGCCTAACACTTCGCTTGTTGCCGGATTGGACACTTCAAGTGTCTCATTACCTTCTGCCGCTACAAACTCACCGTTGATAAATAACCCGTATGTCTCTTTGATCACTTCATTAGTCATTCATATTGCCTCCTCAATTTAGATATAAGTTAATTATAATGAATAAAGGAAAATAATAGCAAATAAAATGCTTGAATATTCTGTTAATATATCTCGTGTAGAAGCTGAAACTTGTCATTTAATAAAAACAAAAAACCGGCTACATCAGTAGCCGGTTTAAAATTTAAAACGGTAAGTTCATGCCCTGGAATGGATTGCGGCCTTTTTTGCCTTTTTTCATGCCAGAGAACTGTTTCATCATTTTCTTCATTTCCTCAAACTGCTTGATCAGTCTGTTGACTTCCGCCATGCTGCGTCCTGATCCTGCTGCTATCCGTTTTTTACGCGATACATTGATGACTGACGGATCTTTTCTCTCTTTAGCCGTCATGGAACGAATGATTGCTTCAACGTGGTCAATCTGTTTCGGATTCATGTTCAATGACTGAACATTCTTCATTTTGCTTGCACCTGGAATCATCTTCAGTAAATCATCCAGCGGTCCTAAGTTCCGGACCTGATCCAGCTGTTCCAGGAAGTCATCGAACGTGAAGGATGAGGTCTTCATCTTCTGTTCAAGTTCCTTCGCTTTTGTCTCATCGACAGATGCCTGGGCTTTTTCGATCAGGCTCAGGACGTCACCCATACCGAGGATACGGGACGCCATTCGTTCCGGATGGAAAGGCTCAAGGCCGTCCATCTTCTCACTCATACCGACAAATTTGATCGGTTTCTGCGTCACGCTTCGAATAGACAGCGCTGCACCACCACGTGTGTCACCATCTAATTTTGTCAGTGTCACCCCTGTGACATCCAGCTGCTGATCAAAGCTTTCTGCGACGTTGACAGCATCCTGACCGGTCATCGCATCAACGACGAGCATGATTTCATCCGGCTTGGACACTTCTTTAACGTCGACCAGTTCGTTCATCAGCGCTTCATCGATATGAAGTCGGCCGGCTGTATCGATAATGACAAAGTCCAGATGCTCTTCCTTGGCATATTGCAGCGCCTGACGGGTGATTTCCTCAGGCTTGACCTGGTCCCCTAGTGTGAAAACAGGAATATCAATCTGCTTGCCGACTGTCTGCAGCTGCTGAATCGCAGCGGGACGGTAAATATCACACGCAACCAGTAAGGGCTTCTTGTTGTATTTCTTGCGCATCAAGAGTGCCAGTTTGCCGGCAGTCGTTGTTTTACCTGCCCCCTGCAGACCGACCATCATGACAACTGTCGGTGGCTTCTTGCTCATGTTGATCTGTGTATTCTCGCCGCCCATCAGCTGCGTCAGTTCATCCTGTACAATCTTGATGACCTGCTGTCCTGGTGTCAGTGAAGTCATGACATCACTGCCGAGCGCGCGTTCTGATACTGTCGTTACGAATTGTTTGACAACTTTGAAGTTAACATCGGCTTCAAGAAGTGCCAGACGCACTTCTCGCATCATCACTTTGATGTCTGCTTCTGTTACCTTCCCTTTACCTCTAATTTTTTGCATGGTCGCCTGGAGTCTGTCTGATAATCCTTCAAATGCCATGCGATGACCCCCTATTCAATCATTTCTAACTGTTCTAATTTAGCTATCAAGGCTTTATCTTCAGTCATTGCCTTCATCTCTGTTATCAGCTGCTGTCTTTCCTCAAATTTCCGGTAAAGCCCGAGCTTCACCTCATAATCCTCCAGCAGTTCGTCAGTCCGTTTAATATTATCATAAACTGCCTGTCTCGACACCTCAAAAGTCTCTGCGATTTCAGATAGTGACTCGTCATCCAGATAATAGCGTTCCAGATAATTGCGCTGTTTATCTGTCAGGAGGCCCTGATAGAAATCAAAGAGATAATTCATACGCATTGTTTTATCTATATTAGCCTGCATGATGATCTTCCGTTGTTTCGACCTCACTGTTCTCAATCATATCTGCAAAAAGACCGTAGACATAGCTTTCCGCATCAAACGGCTGCAGGTCATCCAGCTTCTCACCGAGTCCGACGAATTTAACCGGGATATGCAGTTCATTGCGGATGGCGAGAACGATGCCCCCTTTAGCTGTACCATCCAGTTTGGTCAGGACGATACCTGTGACATCTGTCACTTCTTTGAAGGCTTTGGCCTGGACGAGTGCGTTCTGTCCTGTTGTCGCATCCAGTGCCAGGAGCACTTCATGCGGCGCACCTGCTACTGCTTTTGACAATACTTTCTTCACTTTCTCAAGCTCATTCATCAGATTTGCTTTATTCTGCAGACGGCCGGCTGTATCACAGATCAGGATGTCGACGCCTTTGTTCTTGGCCGCATTGATGGCATCATACATGACGGCAGCAGGATCTGAGCCTTCAGATTGCTTGACCACTTCCACACCGACACGGTCTCCCCAGATCTGCAGCTGTTCAATCGCCCCTGCACGGAATGTATCCCCGGCAGCGAGCATCACTGTCTTGCCTTGCTGGCGGTAGCGATGCGCGAGTTTACCGATTGTGGTCGTTTTGCCGACCCCGTTGACACCGACCATCAGGATGACCGTCAGTTCACCTTCCTGAATGTTCATCGCCTGCAGTTCATCGTCTTCCTGCTCATAGATTTCGACGATTTTCTCGACAATCACTTCTCTCAGGTCGGCAGTCTCAGTGATATTGCGACGCTTCGCTTCGAATCTTAAAGATTCAACCAGCTCCATCACCGTATTGAAGCCGACATCGGCCTGAATCAGCATCTCTTCCAATGCTTCGAAGAAATCCTCGTCAACTGTACGGTAATGTGCGAGCAGATCATTCAGTCTGTTCTGGAAGTTTTCACGCGATTTCTCGAGCCCCTGACGGAACTTCGCACCGATCTGCTGTGCTTCAAGTTCCTCAAACTCTTCGATGGACATCAGGTCATCATCATCAAAATCGAATGTCCAGTCGCTGTTTTTCTTTACCGGTGGCTCCACTTGTCTTTCAGTAAGAGGAGGCGCCTGTTCATCTTCCAGCGGTTCTAACGGCAGTTCCTCGCGCGGTTCTTCTGTCGGCGCAAATCTATCTCTTAGTCGTTTGAAAAAACTCATTTTGTAAGCTCCTTTATCTCATTATGGTTTAATTCATTTAAATCTACACTGACCATCTGCGTAATGCCTGAATTCTGCATGGTCACACCGTAAAGTCTGTCTGCTGCTTCCATTGTACCTTTTCTGTGCGTAATCACAATGAATTGTGTATCGCGGCTCAGCGATTTCACGTAACGGCCGAAGCGCAGGACATTCGCCTCGTCCAGTGCCGCTTCGACTTCGTCCAGTATCACAAACGGTGCCGTTCTGACCTTCAGTATGGCAAAGAGCAGTGCGACGGCAGTCAGCGCACGCTCACCGCCAGATAAGAGAGTCAGATGCTGACGCTTCTTACCTGGCGGCTCCACTATGATGTCCAGCCCCGCTGTCAGGACATCAGCAGAATTCAGTTTAATTTCACCGTTTCCACCGCCAAACAGTTCACTGAAAACTTGGGCAAAATTTGACTGAACCTGGGTGAAAGTGTCATTGAATCTGGCCGTCACTTCTTCATCCATCTCTGTCATAATCGTCTCCAGTGTCGCTTTCGCTGACAGCAGGTCTGTCTGCTGTTCGGACAGGAAGTCATAACGTGCCTTGACATCCTTGTACTGCTGGATGGCATGCGGATTGACAGGTCCAAGCTCCTCAATGGCCAGTTTCGTCAGTTTGACCCGCTTCCGCGCGGCATCGATATCTGCCGGCTCAGCATAGAGGCTCTCTGCTGCTTCAAAGGTCATATGATAGTCTTCCATCAGGTGATAGATCAGCGATTCCAGCTGGACATCAATCCGTGAATACTGTCCTTTCATCTCACCGATGCCATTCTCCAGATTATTCAGCTGACGCATCAGTTCATGATAGTTCTCCTGCTGTTCTTTCATATCGGCTGTCACTTCTTCCGCGACTGCCTTATCCTGCTCAAACTGCTGTGTCACTGCTGATAATCTTTCTTCACTCTGCTTGATGTCTGACTTGAGCGCAGCTATTTGCTCCTCGATATCCTCAATCTCTTCTACTGCTTCTAAGTCTGACAGGGCAGATTTCACCTGCTGCAGCCGCTCATCATTCGTCAGCTGCTTATCCTGCTGATACTTCAGCCGCTCTTCCAGCATGACTTTTCTTTGCCGGATATCACTGAGTGCCTGACTGACCTCTTTTTCGATGGAACGTGCGTCTGTCTGCAGCAGCTGATAATCAGCAATCTGCTGCTCTATTCTTTTCAACTGATCATCACTTTCTGCCATCGAGGCGTTTAGACGCTCATAATTTTGGTCGTATTCGTTCTTCTGTCTGAGCCGTTCATCATGCTGCTGATGGATAGCTTTTAAGGTATAGAGACGCGATTGAAGTTCATCGCGCTGCATCTTAAGCGTACGTTCCTCTTCTGCCAGGTCTTCACCTGCACGCTGCAGCTTCTGAGCTTCAAAGTCAGCGTCAGTGATCTCTGTTTTCAGGCCGTTATACTCATCCTCAAGTGCTGACAGCTGCTGCTGGTAAGTGGTGAGCTGGGCAGTCACCTGCTCCAGTTCTTCTTTCTGTCTGAGAAGAACTGACGGCTGATTCACACTTCCGCCTGTCATCGAGCCGCCTGGATTGACGATATCACCGTCCAGCGTCACGATACGGAACTTATAGTTCGTCTGTCTGGCGATCGTGTTGGCTGCATCAAGATTCTCAGCCACAGCCACCAGTCCCGTCAGATTACGCACGATCGAGGTATATTGCGGTGCAGCGGTAATCAGATCAGCAAGCTGACCGATGTAGCCGTCTATCTGCTGCATGCTGAGACGTATACTCTCTGCCATTACTTTCGGCTGAATGGTTGAGAGGGGCAGGAAAGTCGCACGCCCGCCTTTTCGTTTCTTCAGGAACTGGATAGCTGCGCGTGCGCTTTTTTCGTCTTCAGCCACAATACTCTGAAGCTGGCCGCCGAGCGCGATATCCAGTGCGGTCTGATATTTTGAGTCGATATCAATCAGTTCAGCGACCGCCCCGTGGATGCCGTCGAGCTTTTCTCGCAGCACCACTCTTACACCGTGGTAGTAGCCCTGGTATTCAGACTGCATCGCTGTCAGACTCTGCTGTTTGGACTTCAGCTGGTCGAGATAACGATGACCCTGACGCAGCTGCTCATCCAGTTCACGGTAACGCGTCTGCTTCCTCTGGATATCAGCCAGACATTCCTTATAAGCGGTCCGCTTGGCTGTCAGTTCTGTTTCCAGTTTGCCGAGTTTATCTTCAAAAGCTGCCTGATCTCTCACTATGTCCTGATAGTCCTGATGATCTGCTTGATTCTCAGTGAAATAGCGCTCTAAAGCTGCCAGTTCCTTTTCAATATACTTCAGCTCATTTCTCGCAGCTGTCTGGTCACTCAGCACCTGATAATACTGGTCGCGGGCTGATTCAATCAGCGCGGCAATATCACCGTCCAGTTCAGACAGCTTCTTCAAAGCATCCCGTTCTTCCTGCCGCACTTCTGTCAGCTCTTCTTTCAGGGCAGCTGTCACGTCCGCTTGTTCTTCTGCCAGCTGCTGCAGGGTTTTCAGTTCTGCCTCCAGCTTCTGCAGCTCTTTCTGCTGTCTGGCTTCTGCTTGTGACTGGTTGTCCTGTTTTTCGTACAGGACAGAGAGCCGGCCCTGCTGACGTTCCAGTCGGGTGGACAGTTCCAGCCGCTCCCGATTAAGGCGCTCCTGATTATCAGCGAGTGCAGCCTGTCTCTCACTCAGATGGCCGAGTGCTATCTCAAGCTTGTCAGCCCGCTCTTTTTTGATCAGAATCATATCCTTGAATTCTTTGATCTCGGTTTCCAGACGGGCATAGTCTGATTTCAGCGCCTTGATATCAGTCACGGTCACCTGAATATCCGCTTCAGTCATCTCCTGTGTCAGTGCCTGGTGTTCCTCTGCCGCAGCTGACTCAATGGCCAGTGGTTCTACCCGGGCCTCGAGGTCGAAGATGATATCGCTGACACGTGACAGATTGAGCATCGTCTCATCGAGCTTAGAGGCTGTCTCTTTCTTACGTTTCTTATATTTGAGGACGCCCGCCGCTTCTTCTATCATATGGCGTCTCTCTTCTGGTTTCGCATTCAATATCTCATCGACTTTCCCCTGGGATATCATACTGAAGGATTCCTTCCCGAGGCCGGTATCAAGAAACAGTTCGGTAATATCTTTCAGCCTGCTTTTGGTCTGATTGATGAAATACTCACTCTCACCGGAACGATAGAGTCTTCTTGTGATGTTCAGCTGGTCAGCTGCATCGATTATGTGCTCGCTATTGTCCAGCTTAAGTGTCACCTCTGCATAGTTCAGCGCCTGACGTTTCTCTGTGCCGGAGAAGATGACATCCTCCATCCGGGCACCGCGCAGACTCTTCGCCGACTGTTCACCGAGCACCCAGCGGATAGCGTCTGTGATATTGCTCTTCCCTGAGCCGTTCGGACCGATAATAGCGGTCAGGCCCTGATCAAACTCTACTTTCGTCTTATCGGCAAATGATTTAAAACCATATGCTTCGACTGCCTTTAAATAAACCATTCTATTCTCCTAACTGCACGGACTCCAGCGCGATTCTCGCCGCCTGCTGCTCTGATTCTTTCTTCGTCCGCCCTGTACCGACACCGATGACATCGGTATCTGACAGCACTTCGGACGTGAATTCCTTGAAATGTGCAGGCCCTGTCTCATTGACAAGACGGTAGGTGATCTGTCCCCGGCCTCTTTTGTGCATATACTCCTGCAGATACGTCTTGAAGTCGATGGTGCCTGTCAGCAGTTCGTCCACGATATAAGGGAAGATGGCTTTTTCAGCGAAGCGGACAGCCGCATCAAATCCAAGGTCAAGATACAGTGCCCCGATAAAGGCTTCAAATACATCCGCGATCAGTGAAGGGCGTGTTCTGCCGCCTGTCTTCTCTTCACCTTTACCAAGCAGAATCAAGTCGGCAAACTGCTGGTGCGAGGCAAATGTCACAAGTGATGGTTCACAGACGATGGCCGCCCGTAATTTAGTCAGCTGTCCTTCAGACATGTCGCTATGTTCTCGGTAGAGATACTGAGAAACCACCAATTCTAACACCGCGTCCCCTAGAAACTCCAGGCGCTCATTATCCATGATTTTGTTAAGCTTGAAGTCATTGATAAAACTTGAATGTGAGAAAGCCTGTTCATAAAGCTGTCTGTTGACAGGCTGAATAGAAAGCTCTTCCATTTTACGATCTAATTTCTGGTGAAACTGATTTAAGATTGTCTGTTTGCGGTTCATTGATTGCCTCCTTAACGTTATCTCTCCTATTTTACGTTATATATGGACGAAAAAAAAGGAAAAGTGGCCTCTTCTGAGACCACTTCTCTTATTTTTCTAAAGATTCGATGTAGTTCACTGCGTCACCAACTGTGTTGATTTTTTCAGCTTCTTCATCAGGAATCTCCATACCGAATTCATCTTCAAGTTCCATCACGAGTTCCGCGATGTCTAAAGAGTCAGCACCTAAATCATCTTTAAAAGATGCTTCCGGTGTCACTTTGTCAGCGTCTACGCCTAAACGGTCGACGATGATATCTTTTACTTTGTCGAAATTTGCCATTGTTTTCACCTCCTTGAAATGTTAGTTCATGAACATGCCGCCATTGACGTGAATGGTCTGGCCTGTAATATATTTTGCCTTATCAGACGCCAAAAAGCTAGCCGCGTGCGCAACATCTACCACGTCACCGAATCTGCCGAGGGGAATCTGTGCTTTCATACCGTTCTGCAGTTCCTCACTCAGCTGATCGGTCATATCAGAGACGATAAAGCCTGGCGCAATCGCGTTGACCGTGATATTGCGTGAGGCGAGTTCTCTGGCGAATGTCTTGGTCAGCCCTTCAACACCGGCTTTAGCTGCGACATAATTGGCCTGTCCGGCATTACCGATTGAACCGACAATGCTCGAGACATTGATGATCGTGCCTGCGCGCTGCTTCAGCAGTTGACGTGTTACACTCTGCACCACGTTGAAGACACCTGTCAGGTTCGTATCGATGACATCCTGCCACTCCTCTTCTTTCATACGCATCATCAGATTGTCACGCGTAATCCCGGCATTATTGACGATGACATCAATAGAACCGAATGTCTCGATGGCGGACTTGATCATGTCCTGTACTTCCGACTTCTGCGCGATATTGGCCTGTATGGCCACCGCTTTCTGTCCGCGCCGCTCAATTTCTTTCACTACTTCTTCTGCCTTATCCTGACTGCCGGCATAGTTGACCACAATGTCAAAACCGTCTTCAGCCAGCTGCAGGGCAATCGCACGGCCGATACCGCGAGATGCGCCTGTTACGAGTGCTGTTGCCATTCATCATTCCACCCTTCTAAATCTTCTAAAGTTTCAATCGATGTGATTGTGACATCACGGCTGATTTTCTTCACGAGGCCGCCTAATACTTTGCCCGGCCCTATCTCAACGAATTCAGTGACCCCTAATTCGATGAGATTCTGCACCGACTGTTCAAAGCGGACAGGTGAATAGAGCTGCTCTATCAGCTGACGTTTAATGGTCGCTGCATCTGTCTCAGGCGCAGCAGACACATTCTGGACGACAGGCACTTCAGCATCCCGGAATTCAAATCCTTCAATAAATTCACTGAACTCCGCTGCGATGACTTTCATCATAGAGGAATGAAAGGGGCCTGAGACGTTAAGCGGCAACACTCTTTTTGCGCCGAGTGCCTTCCCGTTCTTGACGAGTTCATCAATTTTAGACTGATGACCGGAAACCACGATCTGCCCCGGGCAATTGATGTTCGCAGGCTCGATGACGGCCTCTTCTGTCGACAGCTCCTGACAGAGTGCTTCAACCTCTGCGATCTGCAGGCCGAGAACAGCCGCCATTGCACCGACACCGTTCGGAAAAGCCGATGCCATCAACTGACCGCGTTTGGCCACAATCCGGACTGCGTCTTCTGCACGGATGACGCCGCTTGCTACAAGGGCAGCGTATTCACCGAGACTATGGCCGATCGTATAATCGAAATCAGCGTTAAAACGTTCAAGCAGGGCAGCACTATGACTGACGATGGCCGGCTGAGTATACTCGGTTAAACCAAGCTTCTCTTCATCGCGGGCCATGATAGCCACCATGTCGAAATCCAGCTGTCCTGTCAATGCGTTCACGGCATCTTTCAGGTCGCTCGCCATCCCTAACTTCTGTGAACCCTGCCCAGGAAACATCAGTACACGTTTAGTCATGTGAGACCTCTTTTCTCATCGCCTCGACGACGCCTTCTTGCACAGAATCTTTTGCCTGACGCAGTGCGTTATAAAATGCACGGCCGTCTGAAGAACCATGTGCCTTGATCACGATACCGTTCAGTCCGAACAGGACAGCGCCGCCGTACTCTGCATAATCCATCTTGCCCTTAAGGTTTTGCAGGTCTTTATTCAGGACGCCTGCAGCCAGCTTATTCTTCACGTTCTTCGTCAGCTCCTGCTTCAGCATCTTGAAGATACCGGTCGCTGTCCCTTCCAGTGTCTTCAGGACCATATTGCCGGTAAAGCCATCTGTCACCACCACATCAGCGGCAGAGAGAAGAAGCGTCTTAGACTCCACATTCCCTGTGAAGTTGATGGTGTCCTGCTCTGATAGCAATTTGAAGGTCTCGCGTGTCAGTGCGTTTCCTTTCTTATCTTCCGTTCCGATATTCAGCAGGCCGACAGTCGGGTTCGCAATTTTACGAATCGACTTGGCATAGATGGAGCCCATCTGCGCATATTGCGACAGATGTTCGGGTTTCGCATCAGCATTTGCGCCCATATCCAGCAGAATAAATCCCTTATCATCGATAGTGGGCAGCGTCAGCGCAAGTGCCGGCCGTTCCACGCCTGGCAATCGGCCGACGATAAAGAGTCCGGCAGACATCAGTGCGCCGGTGTTACCCGCCGACACACAGGCATCAGCCTCACCGTATTTCACGGCTTCAGCCATACGGACCATCGAAGCATCTTTCTTGCGGCGGATGGAGCGAACCGGTTCATCCTCCATCGTGATCACTTCTGTGCAGTGCTGAAAAGTGACACGCTCATGTTGAAATGCATATTTCTCATCACCGAACAACAGAATTTCTACATCCGGTTCTTTGTCAAGCATCTGCTTGACGCCTTCTATTACTATATCAGGGGCATTGTCGCCGCCCATCAAGTCTACCGCTATTTTAATCATCACTCTTCTCCTTTACCAAAGTAATACATGACAAACTTGCCTGTGAATATCCGCTGCTGCTGCACCGAGCTCTCCACTTCAATGGTTGCACGTTTTTTACGTTTTTCCTTCAGTACCGCTTTGGTGACAACACGGTCACCGAGTTTAACCGGCTTGATGAACTTGACCTCACTTGAGGCGGTCAATGCCAGTTCATCATCAATTAACGCCACACACAGTGAATTGGCCTGGGCAAAAAGAATATGCCCTCTGGCGATCTGATTACGGTGGAAGACGTGTTCCTCCTGAATATCAAGGATTGAAATCGCTACTTTATCCAGCTGCAGCTCAATAATCTCACCGATGACTTCATCCAGTGGCAGTGCCTTGACTTCATCATGATGCTGCACTGCGACACCTCTGATTCGTTCACGCAGTTCCGGAATGTTCTGTTCGAGCCTGTCCAGACGAATGGTCTGAATACTGACTCCAAATGCTTCACTTAAATCTTCATCTGTCAAAAATGGATTGTCTCGAAGTTTTGACACAAGCTGATTCTGACGCTCTATTTTAGTCATTCTTTTCATACTAGGACATCCTTTTAGTAGTTGGTCTTAATTAGTTTATCATAACTTGCGCTATTTTGTTAAACAATAACTGAAGAAAGCTCCTGAAAAGGAGCTTAAGCTGATGTCACGATGCGTGCTTTCACGATCATGCGCTTTTCAAATAGTAAGGTATCCGGATTATAGCTGTCGCAGGTGATGAGCGTGAGCTCCTGCGGTTTGCCTTTATGCTCTTTCAGCACGTCGACTTGCGCAGGATTAACATCAAAAATATCATAGATCTTATAGTTCTTCTCACCGTCACGAGTCAGAATCGTCACGATATCCCCTTTCTTCGCTCGATCCAGATAGTTGAATCGGATACCGGCACCCTCAACGCGGTGACCTGCGATCGCGACATTCTGCTCACTGAGCTGCTCGCCTTTCTCGACGAGCGTGACACCGTTTTTCAAATTCACTTGTGTGGCCGGCCCTTTTAATAAGGGCTCATTGATATCTGCAGCGGGGATCTTCAGATAGCCGAGCATATCTTCTGTCAGCTTCAGTTTCTCCGGCTCTGTTTTTGTGATCCATTTCTCCAGGTCATTGACTTCCGGAGAGGCTTCATTCTTTTCATAGGCCTGGATGATCTTGTCGTTGACCTGGTCCGTGACCACCGCACGTATATCCTGCCAGAAAAACATGACAACAGCTGCCGCGATCAACAGCAATCCTAAAACCCTGTAAAAAATTCTCATCATTCATCTCCTAGTCCATTTCAAGTGTAGTGACTTCGAGCAGCATTCTTTTCTTCAGCCAGACATTCTCAGGGTCATCAATCTTACCACTTAATATTATTTCACTTGCCTCGTCACGAGCCACTTCGAGCATCCGATAATCTTCCACAATATTCGCGACTTTGAAGTCCGGCAGACCACTTTGTTTTACACCGAAGAAGTCGCCTGGACCCCGCATTTCGAGGTCTTTCTCTGACAACAGGAAACCATCTGTTGTCTGACACATGATCTGCATCCGCTCTATTCCTGTTTCAGTAGAGGGATTACTGATCAAGATGCAGTAACTCTGGTGCGAGCTCCGTCCGACACGTCCGCGCAGCTGATGCAGCGTTGACAGACCGAACCTTTCTGCATCTATTATGATCATCATCGTCGCATTGGGGACGTTCACCCCTACTTCAACGACGGTCGTTGACACCAGGACATCCAGTTCATGACGGCTGAACTGAGCCATGACAGCATCTTTTTCTTCTGAAGACATCCGACCATGAAGGAGGCCGACTCGCTCGCCGAAATGTCCTTTGAAGGTCTCATAAATTTCAACCGCATTCTGCACGTCCAGTTTCTCAGATGCTTCAATCAACGGACAGATGACATACGCCTGACGTCCCTTGGCAATCTCCTGCTTCGTTTGGGCAAGGACCGTCTCCATCTCCTCATGACGGGCCCAGGATGTCTCAATCGGTTTCCGGCCTTTCGGCAGCTCCTTGATCGTTGAGACATCCATCTCCCCGAATACAGAGATAGCCAGCGTCCGCGGGATAGGTGTCGCTGTCATGAAAAGGACGTTGGCGTCGTCGCCTTTCTCCCGCAGCCGCTTACGCTGATTGACCCCGAAGCGATGCTGCTCATCCGTAATGACCAGCCCCAGACGATGGAAAATGACTTCGTCCTGTATTAAGGCGTGGGTCCCGACAATGACATCTATTTCACCCGCTGCCAACTGTTCGAGCAGGATCCGTCGTCTTTTCCCTTTGACGGAACTCGTCAGAAGCGCCACGCGTGCCCGGTCACCGTAAAGACCAGCGAGACTTTCTGCATGCTGCTCCGCCAGAATCTCAGTCGGTACCATGAGCGCACTCTGATAACCAGCTGTCAGCAGTGCATACATGGCGATGGCTGCGACAACCGTCTTACCCGAGCCCACATCTCCCTGCAGCAGCCGGTTCATACGCATCGGCAGTTTAATGTCGCGAAAAATTTCATTGACCACTTTTTTCTGGGCCTCTGTCAATTCAAAGGGCAGCGTTTCAATAAAGGCTCTGACAGCCTGAATATCATAATCAATGCTGACAGCTAGCCCCGCCGCATGTTCTGTCTGATTCAGCATACGCATTTTCAGCTGAAAGAGGAACAGCTCACAGAACGCAAATGTCCGCTTCGCCTGCTTCAGCGCCTGATAATCCTCAGGAAAATGCAGGGTCAGAAGAGATTCTTTCAAGTCCCAGAGCTTATACTTCTCCATCAGATAGGCCGGTATCATCGGTGTGATGTCCGTCGCCTGAAAAGCCTGGCCGACAAACTTCTGAAACTGCTTAGGTTTCACCAGCCCTTTCAGGCTGTACTGCGGGACAAGTGCGTTCTCACTTGATGCGACCGCCTTGCTGAACTTCGTCCCTTGGATTATCTGCTTCGTCCGCTGCCATTTCCCTGTCACTGTCGCAGTGTCCCCTATATTGATCTGATGTTTAATATACGGCTGATTAAAATATTCTACTCGGATCGCCACCCCGTCCACCAGCATATGAAACATGATTTTAGACTTACTGCGCCCAAAATAGCTGACACGCGGCGTACTATAGATTTCACCTGTCACCGTGATTTTTTCTCCGTCTGCTGCCTCATTGATATTGATAACCGTTTCATCTTCATAGCGGTAAGGCAGATGCATAATAATATCACTCATCGTAAAAAGTCCTAAGTCATTGAGCTTTAGGACTGTCTGCGGACCGACCCCTTTAAGATCTGTCAGCGGTCGTTCTGTTTCAATCAGATGTTGTTTAGTCATGCCATCCCTCTTTATACAACCTAATCCTTAACATAGTCTTTATATTAAGTCCATTATGACATAATCAGCGTGAACAGTCTAAAGGGACCCACTGATGGTTCAGCCTAGCCAGTTCTGGCTGATGATGAAAAGTACGATGATAGTGGTGAGAGTGGCCGCAATCAAAGCATAGTAAGTACTCTTATCCTCCTGCATGATGCACCTCCCATTTAATGTATAATTAAATGGCAACATGTATTTTTTGTAAAAAAAGTAAAAAGCTGTTTCCGAGGAAACAGCTTTTCGATATTTCATTATTCAACAGCAAAGATAAAACTATAGATAGGTTGCTGACCTTGATGAACTTCTACTTCCACATCTTCATACTGCGCTTCAATGTAATCAGTTAAGGCATTGACCTGTGCCTCGTCTGTTTCTTCTCCGGCGATAATGGTGACAATTTCACTGTCCTCATCAATCATCGTCTTAAGAAGCTCCTCGCAGACTTTGGTCTGGTCAAAGTCCGACACTGTTATCTTACTTTCAAAGAGACCCATATAGGCACCTTTTGCGATATCCACGCCTTCGATTGAAGTGTCACGGACAGCATATGTGACTGAACCTGATTTCACATGACTGATCGCCTCTCCCATCGCTGCCTTGTTCTCTTCCAGTTCAGCTTCCGGTGTATAGCTGAGCAATGCGGACAGGCCTTGCGGGATGGTTTTAGTCGGAATCACGATCACCGGAATATCCACGACACTCGCAGCCTGTTCAGCCGCCATAATGATGTTTTTATTGTTCGGCAGAATAATCGCTTCTTTACATTGAGATGATTCAATGACTTTGACAATATCCTCTGTTGAAGGATTCATCGTCTGGCCGCCGCTGATGACATGTGTCGCACCGATCGATTCAAAGAGCTGCGTGATCCCCTCACCCATGGAGATCGTGATCACGGCCTTGTCTACGACCTTCGCCTGCTGCTTGATGCCGCGTTTACGCAGTACTTCACGATGCTGTTCACGCATATTTTCAACTTTGATCTTAATGATCTCGCCGTACTGACTACCATAAGTCAGCGCTTCACCCGGTGTTTCAGAGTGGACGTGTGTCTTAACGATCTCATCATCAGAGATAACGAGTAGTGAATCGCCGAACTGCGCCATATCATTTCTGAACTCATCTTCGTCAAATGGCTTCATACCTGACTTAAAACGCACCATGAATTCCGTACAGAAGCCAGGGACGATATCTTCAGTTTTAACCACATCACCGAAATCGTGATCGTCATTGATGAAATTCTCATCCATTTTCACGTTGACAGGTTCAGCGATTTTTTCACCTTTCATGACTGCTAAGAACCCTTCGTAAACATAAACAAGACCCTGTCCGCCGCTATCGACAACGCCTACTTCCTTCAGGACAGGCAACAGGTCAGGTGTCCGTTTGAGTGAGGCATTCCCCGCTTCCACAATCGCCTCCATTACCACGATGACGTCGTCTGTCGATTTAGCGATTTCAGTGGCGTGTTCACTTGCCTCTCTCGCGACTGTCAGAATCGTCCCTTCAACCGGCTTCATCACTGCCTTATATGCTGTCTTAACACCGGAATCGAAGGCCTTCGCAAACTTTTTCGCATCGATATCCTCACATGATTCGATGGATTTTGAGAAGCCGCGGAACAGCTGAGATAAAATAACGCCTGAATTACCGCGTGCACCCATCAGTAATCCTTTAGAGAAGGCTTTCCCTACATTGCCGATATGGGCCTCGATATGTTCTTTTGTCTCTTTTGCACCTGAAGACATTGACAGATTCATATTGGTTCCTGTGTCACCATCCGGTACCGGAAAAACATTCAGAGAATCCACATACTCTGCATTTTGTGATAAGTTATTTGCCCCTGCAGCAATCATTTCAGCAAATAGCTTGCCATCGATTTTGTTCATTAATAAGATCCTCCCTATTCTTCCTCATCCAGTTGAATGACACGTACGCCCTGGATATATATGTTCACTGAGTTCACTTTGAGATTGAGTGTTTTTTCTAGCGTATATTTGACGACTGATTGTACATTATTGGCAATCTCAGAAATCTTCGTACCATATGCGACAATAATGTACATATCTACAGCGAGTGTACCTTCATGCTGCGTGACGATGACGCCTTTAGAATAATTATCCCGTCTTAGGATGTCAGCGATATTATCTCTTACTTGATGCTTACTGGCCATCCCGATGATTCCGTAACATTCAACAGCAGCACCGCCAGCAATCGTTGCGATGACATCATTTGAAATATCAATACTGCCGTATTCATTGTTGATTTCTAAAGTCATAAGGAACCTCCTCATTTAATTGATTCATCATGTTATTATAAGCAATAAACGGCTTCATATACAAGTATTGTGGCAAAAATGAACACGTAGCGGAGAAAACTGACGTTAAAATCATTGCAATGCAATAAATATTGTGTTAAATTACTATGGTGTGGAAAGATAAGTGTATTTCTATATGTCATTAAAGGAGGAAATAACATGGCTAAAGTATGTCACGTTACAGGTCGTAAAGCTGTGACGGGTAATAACCGTTCACACGCTATGAATGCGAACAAACGTCGCTGGAACGCTAACTTACAAAAAGTTAGAATCCTTGTCGATGGTAAACCTAAACGTGTATGGGTCTCAGCTCGTGCACTTAAATCAGGTAAAGTCACTCGCGTTTAATGCATATATAGATACAAAAAAAGACCTTTGTGTGGAAGGTCTTTTTTTATGCATCTTTACTCTGAATCATATAAACCATGCCATTCTCCACTATCACTTGTGCCCGGTCCGTCACAAATTCATTGGACACCGTCCGAGTGGTCCCCATTTTCAGCTGTGTACGCGGTAAAGTGTACTTCAGATCCTCAATCGTCAGAAAGACACCTGCTTCAACCGGAATAAAGGAGATATAGGTCATATCCTGGTAACGCTGGATAATATGAGTCCCTGTCGGCAGCACCTGAATCACATTGACATCATCGACCATAAAGAATTCGCTGGCAGATAACATCACTTCCTTGTTCAACAGTGTCTGCAGGTTGCCGAGAAAATGATCCATTCTGCCGCCTGTCGCGCCGTGGATAAAGACGCGGTCATAGTCGAGCGTAAGCGTATACTGAATCCCCACCTCAAGATCGGTCTCATTCTTTTCAGACGGCAGCACATCTATATCCAGCTCGGCCTGCAAAGTGCTGAGCTCATCGTCTGTCAGTGAATCGAAATCCCCGAATGCCGCAATCGGTCTGATGCCTGCTTGAACCAGCATCACTGCGCCGTAATCAATGCCGATCCAGTCTTCATTTTTCAGCTTCTCCAGTGTGCGCCTGTTGAAGTTGTGTGCTGTACATAATAGATGTAAGTCCAATATTATTCACCTCTTAAAATAGATGTCGGTGTCTGATAATCTTCATGGCCGAAGAAATACGAGCCGGCTACCAGCACATCCGCCCCAGCCTGCCGGCAGACTGCTGCCGTCTGTTCATTGACCCCGCCATCCACTTCTATTTCAAAGTCCAGCCGATGCTGCATCCGGTAGTCTGCGAGAAACTGGATTTTATCGGCCATACTGCCGATAAATGACTGGCCGCCGAATCCCGGGTTGACCGTCATCACCAGCACAAGGTCGACCTCCTGCAGCACCGGCAGCAGCTGCTCGACACTCGTACCTGGATTCAGCGTAACCCCCGCTTTTTTACCCGTCTGTTTAATCTGCTGAATCGCCCGGTGGATATGACAAGTCGCTTCAATATGAACCGTGATGATATCACTGCCCGCTTCAGCAAAAGCTTCTATATAGCGTTCCGGCTCTTCTATCATCAGGTGGCTGTCAATCGTCAGCTCCGTTATTTCCCTCAGCTGCGCTAAAATAGGCAGACCGAAGGAGATATTGGGGACAAAACGGCCATCCATGACATCAAAATGCAGGTAGTCGACACCTGCTTCTTCCAGCCGTCTGACTTCCTCTTTCAGTTCAGTGAAGTCACAGGACAGTAAACTAGGTGCTATTTTCATCAGTATCTCACCTTTCTCGTTTCAATTTCATTCATCATCTGCAGATAATGGTCATAGCGGGACTGAAGGATAGACTCACCTACTTGGGCCTTCACCGCACATTTAGGTTCATTGACATGCAGACATTCGCGGTACTTGCAGTCGTCAGCCGCAGCCACAAACTCAGGAAAGCAGTTCTTGAGCATATACTTGTCGATATGGGCATAATCAAGGGAGCTGAAGCCCGGTGTATCCGCAATATAGCCCTGACTGGTCTTGATGAGCTCGACATGACGCGTCGTATGCTTACCGCGGTTCAGCGCGTTCGAGATCACACCCGTCTCCAGATTGGATTCCGGCCGCACCGCATTGATCAGAGATGATTTACCGACGCCTGACTGTCCACTCAGCACATTGATACCCGGCACCAGCATGTGAAGCATCGCTGACTGATCCTCCAGGTTCGAAATCAGATAGGTCTTATAGCCGATAGACTGATAGTAATCCAGCCTGCTCTGAATAAAGGCTTCCTCGGCTGATGACAGCAGATCTTGCTTCGTCACTATCAGGCTCGGTGTAATATCGTAGCTTTCAACAATGACCAGAAATTTATCAATCAGATTAAGACTGAATGCCGGTTCCTTTGCGCTCATGACAACCAGGACCTGGTCGATATTTGCTACCGGTGGCCGGACAAGCTCATTTTGTCGCGGCAGAAGTTCTGTGATATAGCCTTCCACTTCATTTTCAATCTGAAATTTCACTCTATCTCCGACCAGCGGGGAAAGACCTTTCTTCCTGAAGACGCCTCTCGCCCGGCACTGGAAGCTTTCTCCTTCGCTTTCGACATAATAAAATCCACTTAACGCTTTATAGATTAATCCTTCTCTCACTAAGTCACCTCTTCATTAAATTAGTCCTATTTTAACATATAACCGTTATGGTCGTCCCCTGATTCACTGAACTTTGAACCTCTATTCTGAAACCATGCAGATCAGCAATCTCTTTGACGATAGCCATGCCGAGTCCATTCGACGGTACATGATCCTCGTTACTTTTCGCTTTGAAGAAACGTTCGAACAAGTGTTGCTGCGTCTTATCATCCATGCCTTCACCTTCATCTGTAATCGTGATGACCCGTTCCTTCAAGGTGATCAGTATCGCACCTTCCTGCTTCGAATATTTAATCGCATTGGACAAAAGATTCGTCACCAGCTGCATAAAGAGCGCTCTATGTGCGGTCAGCTCGCTGTCATCAAAATGTGTCGTCAGCAGCAGCTCTTTTTCGTCCAGCTGAAACATGAAGGTGTTGATGACTTCTTTCATCATCTCTCTGCCGCTAAATGTTTCCAGCTGCAGTTCATTGCCTTCATTCTCAATGGCCGCCAGGGTCAGCAGCTGTTTCGTCAGCCCGCTGAGGCGTCTCGACTGATGCTGGATCGCTGCTATGGTCTCGCTGTTGTAACGCTCTGCCAGCTGATCAGTGAGGCCGATCAGATTAGTGATGGGGGACTGTATTTCATGACTGACATTGGCCACAAACCGTTCGTTGACCGCCTGATGATGACGAATGGCGATGGACATCTCCTCCATCTCCCGGGCCAGTTCCCCGATCTCATCGCGTCTAGTAATAGACGACTGGTCACTATAATCACCCGACCGTATCCGTTTCGCATAGAGCTGCAGTTTCTTCACCGGATTCACGAAATAACCTGCGCTCAGTATAATGAAAAACACCGTGAAAATGAAGATATAGACCAGCAAGATGGCAAGAAATATGCGGAACTCGCCCATGCTCTGACCGACGTCCGGCCTGATATATACGCGGTAGTCCTCACCCGCAACTCTCATATCCATCCCGACTGTGTTGCGCGTTTCATTGTCAAAAAAGCCGGTGATGAATAAGTTGAACGGCCGGTCTTTAATTCCGTGATAGATACCCTTGTGACTGTCCTCCAGATTCCTGACCCGAAATGGTGTGCCGTAGTAACGCACTGTATGGTCCTGCACTGTCATCACCTGAAAATTCAGCGACGCCATCTGTGAGAAGAAAGTCGTCGCTTCAATCTCAGGATGTGATTCGATAAAATGTTTCTGTTCTCTGACGATCTGAGTGATGCGCTCATCATTCGCCGGCTTAAGGAACAGATGATAGTAGACGTTGGCGATGATAAAGCTGAGAAGCGCACTCAGACAGAAAGTGAAGAGGGTGGACACAACAAAATGGGTCGACAGCCTCTTAAACATGCTGCACCTTATAGCCGACCCCTCTGACAGTCAGTATCTCAAAGTCAGGATAGGCGGCAAGCCTTTTGCGCAGCCGCTTGATATGGACGTCAATCGTGCGTTCATCACCGTCAAAATCAAATCCCCAGACATGTTCAATCAGCTGTTCACGGCTGCCGACTTTCGGCGCTAATCTGACGAGTTCCGCCAGCAGCTCAAACTCTTTTCGCGGCAGATAGAGCGTATCCTCTCCGACAGTCACTTCATAGCTGTCGACATCAAGCTGCATACGACCGAACGTCAGCACAGACTGCGCCTGATAGCGATTAAGTATCGCATTCACTCTGAACGCCAGTTCCTCCACTAAAAACGGCTTCGTCACATAGTCATCTGTTCCTGCTTCAAAGGCAGAGCGTTTATCACTCAGCTCACTTCTCGCTGTCAGCATGATGACCGGCTTCTCGTAGTACCTCTTAATATGGTCACATAACTCAAAACCATCCATACCGGGCATCATGACATCCACTATACAGAGATCCACTTTCTCATGATCAAGTAGCTGGATCGCGGCGTCACCGTCTGCCGCAAGCAGCACTTCGTACTGCTGCAATCCGCGTGCTACCATCTCACGGATGGCACGTTCGTCATCCACTACCAATATTTTTTTCATCTTTTACCTCCCGTTCATATTCCGTTCATATAACCCTTCTATAATCAGTGTATATTCAAACAATGAAAGGATGTTGACCCATGAAACTCGCACTGCAGGAACTTAAATACTATAAATTTAAATATGCCATGATTACCGCTATTTTATTCCTACTCGCTTTTCTTGTTCTCTTTGTCTCAAGTTTAGCACAAGGACTCGGAAAAGATAATATCTCACTGATTGAAGAGCTGAACAGCAGCCACTACGTTATCAGTGATGACGCCAATCACTCACTGACTGCTTCCCAGTTATCCGACCAGGACATCAAAGAACTGAAGGATCAGGATATCCCCCTTCTGTCCATGCAGCTTGCCACATTTGAGAACAATACCGGGCTTGCAGCTGTCTATATGAAAGATGCCAAACCTGAAATCGCCGAAGGAAGAATGCCCGCGAATAAAAATGAGGTTGCTATCGATGATTATCTGCAGAAGGACATCAAAATCGGCGATACGATCAAGGTCAAAAATAAAGATATTCACTATAAAGTCACCGGTTATGTTCAAGACAATATGTATGCGCATACGGCTGTCGGCTACATGACAGAAGACGGTATCAAAAGAATCAACCCTGCTATCAAGCCGAATATCGGTCTTGTCAATCAGGATGCTGTCAGTAACCTGAGGGACGCAAAGGTCATTTCAGCTGATGATCTGAAGAAAGGCATCGCAAGTTACGAGGCGGAACAGCTGCCACTGAACTTGATGGTCATCTTTCTGTTCGTGATCTCCGCGATAGTCATCGCCGCCTTCTTCTATGTCATCACCATCCAGAAAACAACTGAGTATGGCATCTTGAAGGCGATTGGTTTCAGGAATGCTAAGATTGCCGGTATGATACTGCTGGAAATCCTGATCATTACGACTATCGGTGTCGCTGTGGCGATCGGTCTGACTTTTGTTATTGCCAGCCAGCTACCTGTTACCATGCCGTTCTTCTTAAATAATCAGCTCATCGCTCTACTTGCTGCGTTATTCTTCGTCGTCGGTCTTGTCGGCGCATTACTGTCACTCATCAAGGTCATTCGTATAGACCCGCAACTTGCTTTAGGAGGCGAATAAGATGCTCGAAATCAAAGAAATCACTAAAACTTACGGCACAGGCGAGCAAGCTACAGAAGTGCTGAAAGGTATCAATCTCAATGTGCAGGACGGTGAAATTGTCATCCTCTACGGCCCATCCGGTTCAGGAAAAAGCACGCTACTCACCATTATCGGCGGGCTCTTGACCCCTACTTCCGGAGAAATCGTGCTGGACGGCCGTTCATGGCAGTCATTAAGCGACCAGCAGATGACGGCCATGCGGCTCAGCGATATCGGCTTCATCTTCCAGGCTTCTCACCTACTGCCCTACTTGAACGTCAAAGATCAGCTGACTGCAGTCGCAAAGGAAAACGGGATGTCAGCTCAGGCAGCATCAGAAAGAGCCGCTACCCTGCTGCAGGACTTCGGTCTGACGCACCGCGCGACAGCCTATCCGAACCGGCTGTCAGGCGGAGAGAAACAGCGGACAGCGATTGCCCGGGCGTTCATGAATGCGCCTAAGATGATTTTAGCTGATGAACCGACAGCGAGCCTTGACAAGGAGCGGGCACTGGAAGTGGTGGATATGCTGAAACAACGTGTCAAATCATCGAATACCGTCTGCATCATGATCACCCACGATCAGCGCCTCTTCTCTAAGGCAGACCGTCTCTTGATGCTGGATGATGGTATATTAGTCGACCAGACTTCCCAGATTGCAAGCTTCAATTAAAATAAGAGTCTGGGACATAAGGAGTTCTAGCTTATAAAAAAAGACGAAGAAAAATGTATGTTTAACATTTTTCTTCGTCTTTTTATTGTTTTTACAGATAAGCTGACTACCTACGGTAGCCATTTTCCTGA
>NZ_SCWF01000008.1 GCF_004359575.1 Macrococcus bovicus
TGGTGACTACATTATATAAGAGAGCTTCTTTTTTTGCACTTAAAAACGGAAATTCCTCAATGGAATTTCCGTTTTTCTTTCGAGTCATTATATAAATCGTAGATTTAGTTATTTATGTCCCAGACTCTTTTTATTTTATCTATAATTCTTTACAACCTTAAAAATCGGGTAATACACTAGAAAGGAGGAGCTTGATTATGAGTGAATTTAAATCGATGGACGGTACAATGATTAATTATGAAACAACAGGCTCCGGGGACCCCCTTATTATGATCCATGGGTTAAATGGTAACCTGAAGATGTTTGAAGGAATTAAAGAAGCTCTCGGAGAAAATTATCGCGTTATTACATATGATGTCAGAGGCCATGGCCATTCTGATCGGCCTCAAGATTATGCACTGGATGATCATATCGATGATTGTTTGGAGCTTTTCACACATTTAGATATCAAGAAGGCGCATATTTTAGGCTATTCAATGGGCGCCTATATTGCGCTCGGCTTAGTGACGCGTTATCCGCGAAAAGTAGATAAGCTGATTTTAGTAGGCGCGAAATCGAATGCGGCCGTCAGTTCGTTCGCACGTCTCATGATGGAACATCGCAGTGAAATCAAAAATAAATCTAAAAAAGAAGCGCTCGAAATTCTGAATGATTACATGTTTTATAATAAAGAAAAAGTGAAGGCCTGGCAGAATGCGGTTAATCAATATAGTACGTTGGATGCAAATGAAGAAGCCGTCGCTTCCAGAAGCATCAGCGGTTTTGATTATCGTAAAGAATTACATAAGGTGCCCAATACAACACTCTTGATCACCGGTGAATACGACCGGCTGAATCCGTCAGAAGAGAGTGAACTGATTGCGCGTTATATACCGAACAGTCAACTCGTGAAATTCAAGTATTCTGGTCATGCTCCTCTCGCAGAGGAACCTGAGCGATTTGTCGAGGAAGTACAATCATTTTTGAAACAATAGAATAGAGGGATGATTGATGGCTCATAACTTTTATGATGACAGATTTTTCTTTGAGCAATACAGTCAGATACCACGTTCATTAAAAGGATTGGACGCGGCAGGCGAATGGGCAACATTCCGTGATATGCTGCCATCGCTTGAGAATACGAATGTCCTGGATCTGGGCTGCGGTTATGGCTGGCACTGTGAATATGCAGTGGCGCAGCATGCAGCAAAGGTGGTAGGTATAGATATATCAGAGAAAATGCTGCAGAGAGCGCGGCAGCAGCCCCATGCTGATCAGATTACTTTTATAAAAGGCTCGGTAGATGACCTTGAAGAGATGGGCTTTGAATCGCATGAGTTTGATGTAGTGATGAGTTCATTAGCCTTTCATTATCTGCCTGACTTTGAAACGGTCGTAGAACAAGTAAAAGAAGTTCTGACTTTCAACGGGACTTTTATTTTTAGTATTGAACATCCTATCTACACCGCTCATCATTCACAGGATTGGGTTTATGATGCAGCAGGGAAGCCGGCTCACTGGCCGGTGGATGATTATCAGTATGAAGGTGAAAGACAGGTCGAATTTCTGGAAACGAGAGTGACCAAGTATCACCGGACACTCAGTCATTATCTGAATGTCCTGATAGATCATCACTTTGTTATCGATGGGCTTGCAGAGCCAGTACCTTCTGAAAAAATGCTTGAAGAAAGTCCTCATATGAAAGAGGAACTGAGAAGACCGATGATGTTAATTATATCTGCCAGAAGAAAATAACTTCGACTGATGTCGAAGTTATTTTCAGATGACCTATACAGATGTAAGAGGAGTCCGCTATAATACACATAAGTGAAAAAGATTGTTGAGGTGTATTATGAGCAAGTTTAGTTTGAAGCACATGACAGAAGAGGAAATCAAGCATTATGAGCAGCCGCTTGCTTTTTATCTTCAGCATGAAAAAATAGAGACATTAAAAAACATCTGCAAATACTATCAGATTAAAGGCTATTCCAATAAAAAGAAGGACGAGCAGATTGACTTAATTGTTTCCCATGTATTTAAGGATTTTACGGCAGCTGACCGTATGTTTGAGAACATGTCTGTAGAAGACTATAATGTGTTGAACCATTTACTGATTGCAGATACATTCTCTACAGAAGCAGAGAGGGAAATGCCTGCGCAGAACTTCATGTTTGTTAAGGAAGGCCGGGTATTTATTCCGGCGGATATCAAAGAATATTTACGGCGCTATGTGGTTGAAAAAAGTCAGTCACAGCAGCAAAGTGATGAAGTCAAGCTGCTTGTCAGTGCCGTTAACTTGTACGGTTATTTCTCGCTTGCTCATTATAGATTGCTCGCTGAACGCTTTACGGGGAGTCAGCAGACAGAAGAACAACTGGCTGAAGAACTGCAGGGGATTGCTACCGTAAAGGATGGCTTTGTGCTGAACCCGTTAATTGAAGCAGCCCATTTCAGCGGTATGGGCATAGAATCTAAACGCCAGTATTATATACCAGATACCTGGGAACAGTTCCAGCATTACTTTGCGTTCGAATACTATGAAGATTCACCTGAAATTCAGGCACTCTTGCGCTTCCTTGATTCTTATATCATCGATACCGAACAGCAGAAAGATGTTCAGGATACCATTATCGTGATGATGAAAATGATTGATAATCCGGCGAATTTAACGGCTATTCTGCAGGATATGATTGACCAGAACGTGTTGAGGGCGCTCGACATGAACCAGGCCTCCGTGCTGATGCTGAATGCTTATCAGACCGTTCGTAACTGGCATCTTGGTGGCTATAAGATGATAGAGATGAAACAACCCGTGCCACGCGTGATCAACAAACGTGTAGAGAAAAAAAGCAAAAAAAAGAAAAAGAAAAATATTAGCCGAATTAAAAAATAAGCTGCCAGTGGCAGCTTATTTAAGTTTCATTGACGACAAGGAACGTGACGATCTCCTGAGTATGATTATACCAGTAATGTGGCTCAGTTGCTTTATACATATAGGATTGATGAGGGGACAGATTATAGCTTTCATCTCCGACAACGAGTGTCAATGTCCCCTCGAGGCAATAAACAAATTCCGTCCCTTTATGGGAAATATGTTTTGAAATCTGAGAATTAGGCTGAATCGTAATCTTTAAGGGTTTGAAAATACTGTTGACATGATTACTGAGATCACGATAGTCAAAATTGTTTTGATTGACGACTGCAGTCTCTGTCAGTTCATTATAATCGAAGAAAGCACTTGGGTGGACGCCTAAAACATCCGCTATATTACGCAATGATCCCATAGTCGCGCTGCACTTATCTCTCTCCAGCTGAGATAAAAAAGGAATAGAGAGTTCTGTTTTTTCTGCGATTTGTTTTAAAGTCATCTTCTTTAATAAACGTATTTCTCGTATTTTCTGTCCGATACTCAATCTTGACACCTCTCACCATTCTGATTATTCAAATTATAGCATTTATCAGGAGAATTAAATATACGTTTAAAATATATATTTGATGTTTTTAGACATAAAGATAGAGAGGTTTCAATCTTGGGCAATATTATAGGAAGTGCTTCTAGTTCTTGCTATAATAGACTTAACAACCTAAAGGAGCAATTACTATGACAATCTATGATTACAAGGTACAACTGAGCAGTGGTGAGACGTATGAACTGAATCGCTATAAAGGTCAAGTTATTCTTGTCGTTAATACAGCAAGTAAATGTGGATTTACCAAGCAATTTGATGGTTTAGAAAAATTATACCAATCCTATAAAGACCAAGGTTTTGTTGTCTTAGGTTTTCCTTGCAATCAGTTTGGAAATCAGGAACCAGATACGGCTGAAGAGGCTACAAGTGCATGTCGTCTGAACTATGGCGTCACTTTCCCGATGCATGAGAAGGTTGATGTTAACGGAGAAAATGCAGATCCATTATTCACACATCTTAAGAAAGAAACAAGCGGTCTTTTAGGCAGTGCAGTCAAATGGAACTTCACTAAATTCCTTATTGACCGTGAAGGGAATGTAGTTGAACGATTCAGTCCACAAAAAGAACCTGAAAAAATAGCGAAAGATATTGAGAAATATCTTTAGAGTACATCATTCCAATCAGGGATGAAGGAGTAATAAATGGAAAAAAACAAAATAGATGTTAAATGGAGCACACTGTATCGCCTGCTGAATTTCTGGGTGATTATTTTAGTCATTCTGCAGTTTACGATAGAAAGAGATGTATCACTCTTTATTATCTTGACGCTTGCTGCACTTTTAATTACAGGACTGCTTGATAGCCTGGATCATCAACGTTTCAGACAGAATCAAGGACGTCATCTATTTGATGCGGTGATTTTAGTGCTCTATACATTTCTGACTTATATTTAAAAAGAACTTTACCTGTGCGACAGGTAAAGTTCTTTTTAATGTTCATCTATCTGACGATCAATATTCATGACATAATCAGACTGCATATGAATGGAATCCATTTGCTCAGCTGCATTATACACAGTAATAAAATGCAGAACCTTGAGCAGAGTATGCTCGTTATTCAGACTATCCAGTATTTTATCAAAACCAGCTGAGCGGCAGCGGATTCTCATAAATGAAGGCGCATTTCGGTAGTCTTTGTTTTTAAAAATACTGCATGTCCATCTCTGACCAAAACGATCGAAAATTTCATATTTGCGTTCAATTGAATCCATAGGCAGCCCCCTTTATACTTTTAGGTAAAATAATTATTAGAATGAAATATATTATTTAATTATTTTGTGCGGTCATGACAAGCCATATTTAACGTGTGTAATGATGGCTTAGAGGGTAATGTAAAGTTAATTAAAAGATGGGGTGATAAGAATGGAAATTAAAAAAGAAGTATTCGGTCATTTAAACGGCCGGACAGTCAACCGTTACATCATCAAGACGGATGATATGCGTTTTTCTTTTATTGATTACGGTGCAGCCCTTCAGAAAATTGTAATGCCTGACCGTCAGGGGCATCTGGATAATGTTATTATCGGCTTCGATGTCCTGGAAGATTATATTAACAATAGCACTTATGCAGGATTATGTATAGGCCGAGTTGGTGGCAGAATAGCGAATGCTTCATTCAGATTAGCTGACCAGTTGTATCATCTTGAGAAAAATATGGGGAATCATCATATGCATGGCGGTGCGAATGGTTTAAGTCATCATATATTCGAAACGGAGATCATCGAAAATCATAACAAGAAAGAGATTGCGCTGAAGATGACGACAGAACTGAAATCAGAAGACGACCATTATCCGGGCAATATGAAAGTCCAGATTACGCATACTATCAAAAGCGATAATAGCTGGACGATTCACTATTTTGCAGTGACCGATCAGGAAACGCTCTTCAACCCCACTAATCACACATATTTTAATCTAAACGGCGGGGCGGCAGATGTCACGGATCACTTACTTGCGCTAGAGAGCGCGAGTCACCTCCAGACAGACGATGACCAGATTCCGACAGGTGAATTAATAGCCGTGCAAGATAACATGGATTATAGGCAGCTTAAGCCAGTCCGGCTAGGGCTTGATACGGCTTACCGTTTAACTGGAGACCCTTGCAAGAAACGCATCAAACTTCTTCATGAGGCGTCCGGACGTCAGATTAAGGTTCAGACAGATGCACCCTATGTCGTTGTATATTCAGCAGAAGGAATGGATTTTACTGATAGTACGGGACATCATTTTGGCAGCGGCGCAGGTATCGCGCTTGAAACGCAATCGATGCCGGATGCGATTCACCATCCTGAATTAGATGATATCAGGTTGAAAGAAACGGAAACTTTCCAGACGGCGACGATCTATCATTTCAGTGTACATTCTTAATATTCACCTTTGTGTTCTGTGCGTACGCACTTTATAATAAAGAAAAAGAGATTTAGGATGATGAATGTGGATTATAGAGAAGCACTGCTTAATTTAAATGATAGTGATTTGAAATATATTTACGAACAACTTTTTCAGGAAAGTGCAGCAGAACTTCATCAGATTGAGTTAATAGAGTCTATCCGAAAAGAAGTCTTCACCTCAGAATATCTGAACCGGATTCTGCTGTTGATGCCATCAGATGAGTATGCACTGTTAATGCATGCAGTTGAAGAGAAGCACGAATTTGTCCCTGTTCCCGCTGAGCGTGTCTTCTTTGCGCTGCAATCCCTTCTGATGTTTGAAACAAAACAAGGTATGGTGCTGCCATTTGATCTGAGAGATGAGATCAATCAGCTGAATAAACGTGACCTTGATGAGAAACGTCAGCAGCTTGAGCAGGATCTGGATTTTATAACAGGCGTGTTATTTTTGTATGGCTACGTTCACAGACAGCATGTGGAACAGCTATATAGACAATATTTCGATGAAGAGCTGACAGAAGAGCGTCTTAATCATATGCTGGAACTGTTAGGTATAGAGCAGGTAGAGGATATGATGATTCTGCCGGTCATCAGAGAAGGCTTTGTCGGACAGAAATTACCAGACTATCATGCGGAACATTACTATACACCGAAGACTTTTGAGGAACTCAAACTGTATGCAGGCAGTCATCATCACCAGCACGAAGAATCACTTAATCACTTCCTCGAATTCATTCAGACTCATGCATCTCAGGATGGCAAAGAATCGACAGAGCTGATTGATACTATCCGTTTTCTGATGGTCGCAAGCAACGATGCGAACTTGACCATGGAAGAACTGATTAATCTGTTTGCCAAGGATTTATCTGAACCTGAATTCAAGATGTTCGAACAGTTGTTCATCACCGCTTTAGAAGAGACACGACTGTGGGTTTATGGCGGCAAAAAATTATCAGAAATCAGACAGGAGATTGAAGAACAGGAACAAGCTGAAGAAGAGGAAAAGGAAAAAAAGGTTATTAATCTGGATGTCTTCCGTAAAGACACATAAAAGGATGAGCTGATATGAAAAAACTCTTAAGTGCAAGTTTAATGGCGTTACTCCTTGCAGGCTGTGCAGCAAATGATGACACTAAGCAGGCAACAGAAAAAACGACTGACCATGTGACAACAGAACAAGCCGGCACTGAAAAAGAATCAACTGACCAAATGACAACAGAGCAACCTGCAACAGAGCAACCAGAGACTGATCAGCCGAAGACGGATGCACCTCAAACAGAATCTCCGGCAACAGAGAAGGCAAAAGCAGAGACAGAAGACCCGCAGACAGACACACCGAGCACGGAAAATGCAGAGAAACACAATGATTCCTCTGGAGAAAACGTACCTGTCACACAGGAACTTGCACGAACCGTTAATTATTCAGCGCTTGCCAAACGACAAGTCACAAACTACATGAACCAGATGCCTTCTGCATTTAACAGCCGCGATTTATCGGCGTTAAATACTTATATCAAACAAGATTCTGAAGCAGCCCGTTACTTAAGAAATAAACTGCCGGCTGGTTATTTTGACAACTATCAAATCGCTCGTTTCACGATTGATCAAGTTAAAAATGAAGGATTAAAACAGCATGTTGTCACAACACGCGTGATGACTTCAAATGCCACAGGCGGACAGTGGAAGAAAGTCGTGACGGTTTATGATTTAGTCTATAATCCCGCTACAAAATCAATGCAGATCTATGACTTTAATGATCAGGTCATCTATTCAGTGGATAATGCCCAGGATAAAGCACTCAAGGCTATCAGTGACAAATATAGAATTGCAGCAGAACAGGAAGCGGGGAGCGCGGTTCGTTTTGAAAAAGCAGATCCTGCAGTGGAACAGGATGTCAGTGGTACGTATTACCGTTTTAAAGCAGTCGATGCGCAGAACCGCCTCGTTCATTCATATAAATACTATCAAAAATCAGGACAGATGGTAGTTGAATAAAAAGCGTTCGCTCAAGTTTGAGCGAACGCTTTTTATTCTCCTCGACCGTCTGATTCTTGAGCAGGATGATTGAGCTGTTCTTTCTGGATATCTGATAAAGTATCGTCTTTCTTATCTACTCCGTCGATACTGGCATCGTAATTTTTCGCTTTAGTATCTGGTTGCTGTGTTTCTTTTTTATCTACACCATCTATACTGCTATCATATTGTTTATTCTCAGTCATTATAAAGTCCTCCTTTGAACTTGTGCTTTCACTGTTAAACGTATCAGTTCTTGTTGCTGCTGTATAATGAGCTTCTGCTGTCTTGCCATTCGAGCAAGAAAACCGACGATGCTGAGCAGAAGAACGATGATGACTAGGAAGGGCGACATCAGCAGAAAAAGACTCAAACCGCTGATGTGCAGCCAGTCAGCCATTACTTGTCATCTTCTTCTATCATCTTCTTATCAGTCGGTGGATTTTGATCCAGTTCCTGAACCCCTGCATCTGGCGCCACATTTAATGAATCGTTAACTAAAGCCGCATCATCCTGTGCGCCTTGCTGGTCTAAGTATTCTTTCTCTGTATCCAGAACATCATATTGTTCGTCAGCCATTCATCCCACTCCTCTTTGAAATTAAAAGTTATTAGCTTTTACCCTTCTTTGTTTTGAAGAAACCTGCTTTTATTAAATTTGTTTGACAATGTATCCATAAAATCAGTAAACATGAAAGAAAACTGTAACATCCAAAGTAATTTGCATATGTCATAATGAAACTATTAAAAGAAAGTGGAGGAATCAATCGATGAGAAAGAAGGTTTACGCATTAACGGCTACTGCAGGTGCTTGTGCACTTTATTCATATACAGCAGATGCTAGTGAATATACAGTGAAAGCAAATGATTCATTATGGACAATCGCAACTCAGTATAATACATCTGTAGCAGAACTAAAAAGTCTGAATAACTTAACGTCCAACTTAATATTTGTTAATCAGAAACTGCAGGTGCCAGACGGCTCTTCTTATACTCGTCCTACGACAACTGCGCGTGCTGTTCAGACGACTCAAACTACTTCAGCAACTGTTCATACTGTACAGGCAGGTGAAAGTTTATCAGTCATTGCAGCTAAATATGGGACTTCTTATTCTAAGATCATGAGTCTGAATAACCTGAACTCTTATTTAATTTTTCCTGGTCAGAGACTTAAAGTGACAGGAACAGTGACCACTCAAGTTACGCCGGCGCCAGCAACCACTGTAACTACACCTGTGGTCTCTTCAGCACCTCCTGGCAAGTATACGGTGCAGGCAGGAGATAGCTTATGGCTGATTGCGAATAAGTTCAATGTCTCTATTTCAGATATTCAGCGCTGGAACAATCTGAGCTCATACCTCATCTTGCCGAATCAGCAGCTTGTTGTGTCAGGTAATGCCAGTTCAACTGTGACAACAACGAAGCCACAGACAACAACAACTTATACAACATCAACTACAGTGCAGCATGCACCAACTACGGGACCTGTCTTCAACCATCGTAATCTGTATGATTATGGTCAATGTACTTGGCATGTCTTCAATCGTCGTGCTGCTATTGGTAAAGGAATTTCTACATACTGGTGGAATGCGAATAACTGGGCAAATGGTGCGCGTCAGGACGGTTATGTGGTTAGTTATACTCCGACTGTTGGTTCTATTGCACAATCATCAGAAGGTCCATTAGGACACGTGGCATTTGTTGAACGTGTTAATCCTGACGGTAGTATCCTTGTGTCGGAAATGAACTATTATACCCCACCGACAATCGTCGGTTACCGCACAATAAGCCTTGCTGAACGTAGCCGCTACGTCTTCATCCAATAGTAAAAAGCATTGTTTCGTCAAGAAACAATGCTTTTTTTATAGACCCAATTTTTTGAGAAGCATATTCAGCAGCTCATCGATAAGATCGTAGAGAAACTGTCGCAGTTCTTCTATTACATCAGTTTCCTGCTGACGTTCTTGTTCTGTGGCATTGAAGCCTTCACCGTCTTCATTGACGAATCCATCCATAGACCATATTTTGAGTTTTTTGCTTTTGGCCTGTCGCTCCGCTTCCTGCAGTTCAGTTAAATGGTCTTTCTGCTGGTAGATATAACCGACACGCGCATAGCCTTCACGCACAAGCATTTCATTGACCATCTTATCGCCGCAATACAGGTAGACAAGCTCACGTTTATAACGGTCATAACGACCTTTAGAATCATGCTCAATACTCAGGTCACAGCGTGAGACGAGCGATTTCGTATAATCTGCTGCCTCCAGACTATAAGGCTGGACAGGTGTATTCGGTTTCTTGGATTCAGGGGTATCAACCAGTAAGAGACGTACTGTTTTCTTATGACCATGCTGTTTAACGGATAATGTATCACCATCTATCACCCGGTCAAGTGTGACGGGAATACGCTCAGCTGCTTGAACAGGATGGGCGCCCAATAGAGTCAGCAGACAAATAATAATGAAATGTTTCACGTCTTCCTCCTTAATTAGATATTTTTATATTATAGCATTATGTTAGAATAACAGCGAGGTGACGTTATGAAATGGCGTGGGATTTTGCTCTGTACCGGTATTGCAGTGATGGCGACTTTGGCCGGGCAGTTGATACCGCTGATCGGTGCAGCAGTGTTCAGTATTATCATGGGAATATGTGTCAGACCCTTTATACAAATGGATAAAATAAATACAGGCGTGAAATTCTGTTCGAAGAAAGTGCTGCAGGCCTCTATCGTATTGATGGGGCTGACGCTTAACTTTAAAGTAGTGGCGTCACATGGATGGTCTTCCCTGCCGCTCAGCCTGTCTACTATAGCAGCGGCGCTTATCGCAGGTTTAATTTTGGGTAAAATGCTGCAGGTGAAGAGCAAGCTGAGAACGCTGATTGCGGTCGGTACAGCGATATGCGGTGGATCTGCAATTGCGGCGGTGAGCCCGGTTATTGAAGCGGAAGACGAAGAAATCGCCTATGCTATTTCAACTATTTTTCTCTTTAATATTCTGGCAGTCTTTCTTTTTCCTGCCATAGGTCATATGCTGACTATGTCACAGGAAACGTTTGGCTACTTTGCAGGTTCGGCTATCAATGATACAAGCAGTGTAGTGGCTGCCGCCTATACATATGGTCCGGAAGCGGGTTCGACTGCGACAATCGTCAAGCTACTGAGGGCATTAATGATAGTGCCGCTTTGTCTCGGTATCGTCTTCATAAACCGTAAGAGTGTCTCTGTAAGACGCATCTTTCCATGGTTCATCCTTTATTTCATTATCGCAAGTATGATTGCGACAGTAGTACCGATACCGGTTGCTTTGTCTGCAGCCATTAAGCAGTTGTCCTTGTTTCTGATTGCAATCGCAATGAGCGCAATCGGACTATCAGTAGATCTGAAACAGTTTAGAAAGCTGGGTTATCAACCTGTGTTATTAGGTGCAGTACTTTGGTTTATTGTCACAGCTGTCAGTCTTATGATACTTTCTAAGTAGGTGAAATTAATGAAAAAACTCATATTGACCACATTACTCGCATTTATCGCGGTGTTCTTTCAGAAAAATAAGGCAGAATAACTAAGGGGGTACGCAGAATGAATTATTTCTGGTTGAACTGCGGATATAACCGCTTTAACCATTTTGAAAATCTAGTAGGACAAGTTTCAATATTTGACTCATCTGTTCACTTCAATCCATCAGAAGGCTACGCTGCATTCAAGCGGGTGCAAGTGGGGGATAAAGTCATCTTTTATCAAGTGCAGAATAAAATCGGCCTGTTGGGTGCGGGTACAGTAGTGAAATTCGAGGAGCCGCGAAGAGGACAGATTAAAATTCATTTTAAGTTCGAGGAGAATCTGCTGCCGCTCGCAAAAGATTATCTTGAGCGTAATGAGCAGCTGAAGCTCTCACTCTTTAGAATGAAAGAGCAACTTCTCAATCAGATTAATAAAGAAGATTATGACTTGATCATGGGATTAGGACGCGGCGAAGAGAAGATTGACCGCTACTTCCTGATGAGAGAGATGGATGATTTCCAGCCTGACGAGAAATATACGATTTTCACTAAGACGGTCAATGGAATTGAACGCAACGGTTTCAAACACTACAAGGAAATGCAGCGCGGCGATAAAATCATCATCTATCGAACGGCACCGGAGCGTGGAATTTATGGCACAGCAGTTGTTGAAGAAGCCATGCATAAAAAACCGGTCATGATGGGGCGGACTGATACAACAGCTATCACGATTAAATATACGGGAGATATCAAGCACCGGACCATTTATGATCTTGACCGCGAACCGATGCTACGCGCACAATATTTCGTGGGAGAAGACTGGAACGAATCGGTGACAGAGCTGACGAAGATTCAGTATGAGGCGATGCTCAATCCTTCTGAGCAGGAAGAAGCGCCGGCGATCACTTCGTATGCAGAACAACTGGCAAAAGCAGCACCGAAGAAAGCGGACAGCATCGTCACTTATACAGCTGGAGAAAAGCAGAAGGAACCGAAGATAACTCCTAAAATGATGCATATTTTTATCACGGATCACTATACACCTAAAGTGCTTGAAGTCGCTGAATTAGAGGCGTCAACGCCCCACGTTGTTGCGGACGACAGCTGGACACAAGGAATGTTATACGGACAGTACGTTAAAGAGGGTGAAGATACCGTGATAAAAGAAGGTGTCATCACACGTGCACTACAGAATCAGTCGTCGCTCATCATTGAAGATATCGAACAGCTTGATCCACGTTATTTAAAGCCGTTGCTGCATGCAGTAGCGGGACGGACGATTGAGCTGGGTCTCGGCACAATGACAATCGGCAGAGAAGACGCCACTTATCATGTCACTGATCGTTTCAAACTTGTAGGACTGACTGCTTTGACGATTGAGCAGATAGAGCAGCATTTTCCGAAGGAGATGCATCAGTATATCAAGGTCTATCAATTGAGAAATAAGTAAATAATATTGATAAAGAATCCTTATTAGTGTAGTGCACGCCGAAAGCTAGACATTAGGTCTAGCTTTCGGGGTGTTTTAATTTGGCCCAATAAAATTTGGAGTTCAAGCTTAAAGTAAGCTATGAATAAGTTATAGTAATGATGATTCTATTACATACTGGATAATGTAATATTAATAATATTCAATGTGCACAAGCAAGGCTCCTAGGCTGATTAAATAAGTGGAAATTAACTAAATCCCTCCAAATAAAATGCTATGAAGACTATCTTTTATATGACTTTAATGTCACGGTCAGGAATCACACGCAAATTGAAATTACAAGTTAGCCACTCTGACAAATCTAGTTCATATAGAATCCTAGGGATTCACTGAGTATGTTCTCTTTAATTAATTCCTTCAGGAATACTTCGAGGGCTGACCGGCCGTTTAATATTTTCCTTGGATAGTTGTTCATTCATTCCTGAATCTTATGGACAAGATGATCAGTCACTGTTGAAATAGGCTTACCTTTAGATATATGACGGCGGATAAACCTGTGCTGATTTTCTTTTGTACCTCGTTCCCAGGAAGAATAAGGGTGTGTGAAGTACACATCAGTGATTCCCTTAAGACATTCAGAAAGTCCGCTGAATTCAGAGCCGTTGTCTGAAGTGATGGATTTAAATACTCTAGGAAAGGAAGCTCCGATTTCTTCAATCAGCTCACTTGCTGCTTTATCAACGTGTTGTCTTTGCTTGCCATCAATCTTCATGACGATTTCGTAACGGCTCTTGCTTTCAACCAGAATAAGAAGCACTTGGTCCTTCTCTGTCTTTTGACCGATCACTGTATCTATCTCTCAGTGACCGAAGGTAGTATGTGCATCAACGACTTCAGGACGGAATTCAATAGATTCGCCCAGCACTTTCCTGTTGATCCTGGTAAAGCCTTTCGGCTTTCTGGGTTTAAGTCTGAGCTTCATCAGGAGATTGATATTCCTTGTCCTTATCAGTTTCTGATCGATCCAGTTGTAGAGCGTCTTCACACAGGGTATCAATTCCTCAGCGAATTGTCTGGACGCTTTAGCCTTCATAATGACAGCGGCAGGTGATAAACCCTGATGTATCATCAGTTCATCTGCCCATTCAACAAAAGGATTGCCTGTGATGGCAAGAGGACGTCGTCCTGATCTGATACGATTTTCATAATATCTGTCCAGTGCCAGATCGGGTGAGTAGACTGATTGATAGTAGGTATAGGTCTTATTGTTCTGTACCTGCTGATTCTTCCTCGTGTAAGAACCCCGTTTTACCTCATTATTGATAGTCTGTGGCGCTCTGCCGAGTTTTCTAGCGTTCTGCCTGTTGGAGTAGTTCTCATTAAGCAGAGACTGGATAATGATTCGTTCATCTCTGGAAAGCTGTTTGCCCTTTGGCGTTTTCGTTATACCATTGATATGCGTCATGCGAATTCAATCCTTTATTGTTTATGTGAGAACTACAATATTAACATGGATTCATTATAGCGTATTTTTTTATGGAATCATTTGATTTATTTCCTCCTCAGGTGGCTCACTTGATTATAAAACCTGCCATTAAAAAAACATTCGCCTTAAATACATTTTTAGTTTAAAATATATGAGTAACACTTATATATGTCTTTGTTCAATGATATATGAAAGTAGGGAAGTCTTTTGACGGTAAAAGAGTCGACACAGATTGCATTTGATTTTTTTGAGGGAGTTAATAAAACGAGGGAAATATTAAATGAATTTCTTTCTAACTATAATTTGAATTTATACGATATTGAACTTCTTCTTATCGTCTATAAACATCGTAAAATACAGCTTAGAACGATTGTCAATGATGAGTTGATTAAAGCTAATCAAATTAATAAGTCGGTTAGGAACCTATATAATCTTAAACTTATAGATAAGAAACGTTTGCCCAAAGATGAACGTACAGTACAACTTTTAATCAGAGAGTCGAGCCGAGAGCAAGTAGAACGTGTGATTGAGCAGTTCAGTGATAAAGTAAAAAAAATTAATTTAGGTTACAATCTTTAATATAGGCACTTAGTATTAAAGTGTTATTTTTAGTATAGTAATTCCTGATACACTCCATTAAAATGTAATTGAAAGCGATTACATAAAGGGGTGTTTTAATGGAGAACAAGCAAAGAAGAGAAATCACTATTGGGTGGGCGTTACTTCCACTTCTCTTCATGATTGTCAGTATGTTCGGTGCAGTTTATTTCCTAGAACTTGCACCGCATATACCGCTCATGATAGGTACAACTATTGCGGCACTTGTTGCCTATTATCATGGTTTTAGCTGGGAAGAAGTTGAAGAGATGATGTATAAAGGGATTAAATTGGCTTTACCTGCAATTATCATCATTATTTTGGTCGGTCTGGTTATTGGGGCCTGGATTGGTGGCGGCGTTGTGGCAACAATGATTTATTACGGTCTTAAGGTTATTTCGCCTTCTATGTTTCTGATGACCATCTGTATTATCTGCGGTATCGTCGCTCTAGCTATCGGATCATCTTGGTCAACGATGGCGACAGTCGGTGTAGCAGGTATGGGAATTGGACTAAGTATTGATATTCCGCCAGGCATGATTGCCGGTGCTGTTATTTCAGGTTCTTATTTTGGGGATAAGATGAGTCCGTTATCTGATACAACAAACCTAGCTGCAGGTCTGACGGGGACGGATTTATTTGATCATATTAAACATATGTTTTATACAACGATTCCAGGACTGGTTATTGCGCTGATTGCCTATTACTTTATTGGACGACAGTTCAGTGGTGCTCATCTGGATGTGGAAAAAATTAATTCAATTAATACGGGTATGGAAAATCAATTTGTCTTATCACCGTGGCTGTTACTTATTCCGATAATTGTTATTATTTTAGTCGCAGTCAAAGTTCCGGCTGTGCCTGCTTTAGTGGTAGGGATACTGTTAGGATTTGGGGCCCAGGTTCTTGTTCAGGGAGATTCGATTCTACAGGCGGCTACGACTTTGCAGTCTGGATACGTCATTGATTCTCAAGATAAATTCTTAACTGGGCTATTCAATAAAGGTGGACTTGAATCGATGTTCTTCACGATATCGATGACTATTGTGGCCATGACGTTCGGCGGCATTTTGGAATACAGCGGCATGCTGACAGTCATCATTAATATTATTCTTAGATTCGCCCGGAACACAGGCAGTTTAGTAGCAGCTACAGTAGCAAGTTGTTTTGCGACAAATGTGACATGTTCAGAACAGTACATCAGTATTGTAGTACCAAGCCGAATGTATATTAAAGCTTATATTGATAGAGGGTTGCATCCTAAAAACTTGTCTCGCGCACTGGAAGATGGTGGGACGCTGACAAGTGTCTTTGTCCCATGGAATACTTGCGGGGTCTTTATACTCACAACATTAGGTGTACAAGCTTATGAGTATGGACCATACGCAGTACTGAATTACGTCATTCCATTTATTTCGATTTTCTTCGGTTTTATCGGATTTAAAATAGTGAAGATGACAGATACAGAAAAAGTTTACTATAGTGAAAAATCTTTAGGATAGATACGGTTCGCCGTATCTTTTTTATTTGAAATCTTGTAATTGCCGGGATTCCATCCCGCAGTCCAGGCAAATATAGATGCCCTGCTGATCGACTATCCGTTTATGAGGACATTCCTCTTTTTTTACCATAGAAGTAGCTTGCGTTAAATGTGCAATTTCATCTGAAGTCATATGTTCCATAATAGTCACTCCTTTTCACTAATTATACCCGTTCTATAAATTTTCATTGTATTATGATACAGTATAAATGAAAAAGTTGTGGAAATTAGAAGAGGTGGATAAATGAAGAAAAAAGGGTGTTTCAGCTGGCTGGTGGGCATTGCGCTTGTCGTGCTTTTAGTTGCGGGGGGCTTATTAGGGTATGCGTATTTTAAGGTGAAAGGGACGGCGGATTCAATTCATGAACCGATTGCGGGGCGTGAGAAATCTGAGTTAAGGAATAAAGCTGTCGATATTGAAAATAAAGATGCGGTATCAGTGGCGTTATTTGGTGTAGATTCGAACGCTACACGTCTGGCTGAAGGAGATCACGGTCGTACAGATACTATTATTCTTCTCAGTATTAATCCTGATAACAAGAAGACCGTTATGGTCTCCATCCCTCGTGATACATATAGCGAGATAGTCGGACATAATACAAGGGAGAAAATCGCGCATGCTTATGCATATGGCGGTGCCAAAATGGCAGTTGATTCTATTGAAAAATTGATGAATGTACCTATTGATTACTATGCAGCTGTCAATATGGATGGTCTGCAGGAATTAATTGATACAGTGGGTGGGGTGGATGTAGTCAGCAATGCAACATTCACAGCGCACGGTCAGAATTTCGTCAAAGGTCAGTCCGTTCATCTGGACGGAGAGAAGGCAATGGTCTTCATCAGAAGCCGTAAAGAAGATGGTGCTGGGAATGATTTCGGACGGCAGGAACGTCAGCAGATTGTTATCCAAGGTTTAGCACATAAGTTACTCTCCGCAGAATCTGTAACTAATTTTGATGGCATCTTAAAAACAGCTTCGAAAAACGTCATCACTGATATGACATTCTCTGATTTAACTTCACTGCAATCAGGTTATTCTAAGACGTTAAACAATGTAGAGAAATATCAGCTTGAAGGTACAGGACAGATTATGGACGATGGCCTCTGGTATTTCCTTGCCGATGAGAATAAAAAGCAGCAGATTTCAGATGTTTATAAAGAGAATCTTAAATAAAGAAGGGACTCATATCGAGTCCCTTCTTTATATTATTTTACGCACGGTCAGCTGGTAGATAATATTAATAGCAACGGCACATAAAAGAATGATGATTATGGCGAAGTGCTGCGGCTGTCCTGTTTCAAGACCGTATAAAGTAAGAAGCAGCATGGAAGCAGGCAACAGGATATTCGTCAATTTGAATGCGTTATAAAGACCGGTAAAAATCACAATCATTTCTTCTTTATTCAATGTTTCGATTAATTTGTCATCAAATTCACTGTCAAAGTTATTCGGCAGCTCACGCTCCGGATAAAGTTTATTGATCAGGCCGTAGCCATAATAGCGCAGGAGGCTGATAAGGATGAATACAACGATGCTGACAATGCTGAGCCATAATGACACTTGATTGAGTGCAACCATGAGAAGTGAGGCAAGTGCCACATAGAATGAGATAATCATGGCAATGTTCATCAATGAGAACTTCTTGAATGACTGACGGTCCTGTTCGTTATGTTCAAGCGTTGGGTCATTATCCACCTTATATGCAGCAACACTGTAAAGATAACCGATGAGCCCGGCTATGACCGCCATCACAATGAGAGCGATGACAAATGTATCAGAGTGCAGCGCATCATTAGCCGGAATTTTCCAGAAATGCATCGTAAAAATCAGAATAGCTGCACTGATGACGCAGATGATAGGGAAAAATAGTTTTCTTGTCATAGAATACTCCTTTTTTTATGTATTATACCCAATAAAAACGGGTAAAGTTATAATAACGATAAATATGGAGGATGATAAACATGGCTAAAGCTAAGAAAGCTCAGACACAAGATAATCAAGTAGTGGCAGCATTGAATCAGCAAGTGGCTGACTGGACTGTTCTTTATACTAAGATTCATAATTACCACTGGTATGTGAAAGGTCCTAACTTTTTCGCGCTTCATACCAAATTCGAAGAGCTTTATACACAAGCAGGCACTTATATCGATGAGCTGGCAGAACGCATTCTAGCTATTGGCGGTAACCCTGTCGCAACCTTAAAGGAATCTCTGGAATTATCTGTCGTCAAAGAAGCGAAGAAGGATTTAACAGCTGAAGATATGGTTGCTGATTTGTCCAAAGACTTTGACAAACTGATTGAGCAGTTGAAAGAAGGTCAGGAGACGGCTGAAGCTGCAGGTGATGAAATGACTGCGGACATGTTCCTCAGCATGATTACGGAACTTGAAAAACATAACTGGATGTTTAAATCTTATCTAGGTTAACAATAGATTGCATGCGGCTTAGCCGCATGCTTTTTTTTGTTTAAAGCTGATGAAATGCTATAATGAAATTAACTAATATATAGGAGGAATTTAACATGGAATTAGCGAAATACATCGATCACACTTTATTGAAGGCGGATGCAACAACTGATCAAATCAATAAACTTGTCGCAGAAGCAAAGGAATACAACTTTATGAGTGTATGTGTCAATCCCACACATGTTAAACATTGTGCTGAACAGCTGAAAGGGACGGATGTATTAGTCTGTACAGTCATCGGTTTCCCTTTAGGCGCGACAACTTCAGCAGTGAAAGCATTTGAAACGAAGGATGCCATCGAAAATGGTGCAGGCGAAGTAGACATGGTTATTAATATCGGCGCCCTGAAGGATGGGAATGATGATTTAGTCTATGAAGATATCAAAGCTGTAGTGGACGCTGCGGCAGGTGTGACAACAAAAGTGATTATTGAGACAAGTCTTCTAACAGACGACGAAAAACAACGTGCATCTGAACTTGCAAAAAAAGCAGGAGCGACATTCGTCAAAACTTCTACAGGATTTTCTACTGGCGGCGCAACGGTTGCAGATGTCAGATTAATGCGTGAAACAGTGGGTCCTGATATGGGTGTCAAAGCTTCTGGTGGTGTACGTTCTTTAGAAGATGTGAACGGTATGATTGAAGCAGGTGCAACACGTATTGGTGCAAGTGCGGGTGTCGATATTCTGAATGGGCAGCAGTCCAGTCAAGACTACTAAAAGGGGGATTCAGTCATGAGAATGGTTGATATTATTGCGAAAAAACGTGATGGCGGTAAATTGACGACTGAAGAAATCGACTTCTTTATTAAGGGCTATACCGCAGGTGACATTCCTGATTACCAGGCCTCCAGTCTTGCAATGGCCATTTACTTCCAGGACATGGATGACCAGGAACGTGCGGATTTAACGATGGCTATGGTTGAAAGTGGTGATCAGATCAACTTGAGCAAGATAGAAGGTATCAAAGTCGATAAGCACTCAACGGGTGGTGTCGGTGATACGACAACGCTTGTACTCGCACCATTAGTCGCAGCGCTGGATATTCCTGTTGCGAAGATGAGCGGCCGTGGACTTGGTCACACAGGCGGCACAATCGATAAGCTGGAAGCAGTTGAAGGCTTCCATGTTGAAATCTCTGATGAAGAGTTCGTCCGTCTCGTCAATGAAGATAAGATTGCAGTTATCGGGCAAACAGGCAATCTGACACCAGCCGATAAAAAACTCTACGCACTCCGTGATGTAACAGGTACAGTCAACAGCATCCCACTTATTGCTTCCAGCATCATGAGCAAGAAGATAGCAGCGGGTTCTGATGCCATCGTTCTTGATGTTAAGACAGGTGCAGGCGCATTCATGAAAACAGATGAAGCTGCCGAAAAGTTAGCACACGCCATGGTTAAAATCGGTAATAATGTCGGTCGTCGTACGATGGCGATTATCTCTGATATGAGCCAGCCGCTTGGTTATGGGATTGGTAATGCGCTTGAAGTCAAGGAAGCAATTGAAACATTGAAAGGACAAGGTCCGGACGATCTTAATGAACTTGTACTGACATTAGGCAGTCAGATGGTTGTGTTAGGGGGCGGTGCAGAGACACTTGATGAAGCGCGTGCCAAACTGCAGGAAGTCATTGATAACGGTAAGGCGCTTGAGAAGTTCCGTACTTTCCTTGAAAATCAGGGCGGTAATGGCGATGTGGTAGACGATGTGTCATTATTGCCGCAAGCAGCCTATGAAATCGAAGTACCAGCGAAGCAATCAGGTTTTGTCAGCAGAATAGTGGCGGATGAAATAGGGATTGCCTCCATGCTTCTTGGCGCAGGACGTGCAACTAAAGAAGATACAATTGATCTGGCTGTCGGTCTCATGCTCCGGAAAAAAGTCGGTGACAAAGTAGAAGAAGGCGAATCACTCGTAACTATCTACTCAAACCGTGAAGATGTTGAAGACGTTAAAGAGAAAATCTATGCGAATATTGAGATTGCTGAACAGGCTGAAGCACCGAAGCTGATTCATACAATCATCACAGAATAGGAGGAATCACATGTTTAAACGTATCCACTTAATCGTTATGGATTCCGTAGGTATCGGGGAAGCACCGGATGCCGATAAATTCGGCGATACAGGCAGCCATACATTATCTCATACACTTGAAGGATTTGAAGGTGAACTGCCGAATCTCGAGAAACTGGGACTGGGTAATATTGCCGAGCTTCCTGTTGTCAAACCAGTAAATGAACCGGCTGCTTTCTACACGAAACTCAGCGAGGCATCTGTCGGCAAAGATACGATGACGGGACACTGGGAGATTATGGGTCTGAATATCGATCAACCATTCAAAGTCTACCCGGACGGATTTCCTGATGAATTAGTACAGGAAATCGAAAAGCTGTCCGGCCGTAAAGTTGTCGCGAATAAACCGGCATCTGGTACAGCTATCATCGATGAGTATGGTGAACATCAGATGAAGACAGGCGACTTAATCGTCTATACATCTGCTGATCCCGTGCTGCAGATTGCAGCGCATGAAGAAATCATTCCGCTTGAAGAGCTGTACGATATTTGTGAGAAAGTACGGGAACTGACAAAAGATCCTAAATACTTGATCGGTCGTATCATCGCCCGTCCATATGTAGGTGAGCCGGGCAATTTTACCCGTACGTCCAATCGTCATGACTATGCGCTTAAACCATTTGACCGCACTGTGATGAATGAGCTGAAAGATGCCGGCAAAGATGTGATTGCCATCGGTAAAATCAATGATATTTACGATGGTGAAGGGGTGACTGAAGCAATTCGGACGAAAGACAATATGGATGGCATGGATCAGCTGATGAAGGTGGTCAGAAAAGACTTTGAAGGACTCAGTTTCCTTAATCTAGTTGATTTCGATGCACTTTTCGGTCATCGTCGTAATAAAGAGGGCTATGCCAATGCCATTAAGGAATTCGACGAGCGATTAGGCGAGCTGCTGCCTCAACTTCGTCAGGATGATCTACTGATTATCACTGCTGATCATGGTAATGACCCAACAGCACCGGGAACAGACCATACACGTGAATATGTTCCACTCCTGATGTACAGTCCGCAGTTCAAGAAAGGACATGAACTGGAGGGCCATACAACATTTGCCTCAATTGGAGCAACGGTTGCTGATAATTTTGGGGTCGCATTACCGAAGTTCGGCCAAAGTTACCTAGGTGAACTGCATGATTAGACGCTTAATCTATGGACTAGCCTATACGACAGCAGGGGTTCTGCATTTTGTGCATGAGCCATCATTCACTAAAATAGTGCCGCCGAAGATTCCCTTAAAAAAGGAGATTGTTTATCTAACAGGTGTGATGGAAATTTTCTTCGGTCTAGGAATGATCTTAAGAAAGCCGGGGTCATTATTTAAAGCCATCCTCAAACTGTTCCTCATTGCCGTCTTCCCGGCCAATGTATATATGGCGATGAAGAAGATAGGCATAGGAGATAAGCAGCTTTCTCCGGCCGCACTTTGGGGGCGACTGCCTCTGCAGTGGCTGTTAATCAAAGAAATGGATAAACTATAAACGCAAAAAGTAGAAGACTGATTTTCAGCTTCTACTTTTTATTTTTCCAACTGCATCTGGATGGCACGTAAGGTATAGAGCCAGTCTGCTATCACCTCATAGTTGCTCTTCTTAAAGGCGTAGCAGTAATCAAGAAAGGCGATTGCGTCATCCAGCGGCGAAGATTCATCTGACAGATAAGATTTTAATGATTGCTTATAGTCACGAATTGAAGCGCTGCTGATCATCTGTTTATAGCTGTTATAAAGCTCCACAGCTTCGTCCTTACCATATTTTTTCATTAAAGTCATTCGCTCATTCTGATTGAACATATCATCAACTCCATTGCCACAATCATAGCATCTGATTATTAAACGCATATGAAGGTTTTGTAAATGAATGTATGAATGGATGGAGAAGAAAGGGGTATAGTAAAAGAAAAATGAAAAGAGGAATCATAATGGGCTGTCCTTATCACTATGAACCTAAGAAGAAATCTAATCTACCGCTGGTTGCAGGACTTGCAATCGGTGCTGTATCTGTTGGCTACGCATTATTAAAAAATAAATCACAACAAAAAGGAACAGATGATGTGAAGATATTCAACAAAACAATAGGTCATGAATTCTATATGCCACACTTTATGATTAAAAATGTACGACTGGATGCAGCTGAGACCGCTTTAACTGTCCATGTGGATTATCATATCAATCAAGTCTTGATCGATTACCTGATTAACAATCGTCCGCATTACTATTTCAAACTCATATTACCTGAGAAATATCAGTTACTCTTCCAGGAATCTGCTAGAGTCATTAAAGGGGAAGAGGTAACAGCTGGAAGTGACCGCGCAGACTATACAGTGACCTTCCAGTTTGAAGCAAAACCGGAAACAACTATTGAGGAAATCGAAGCGATTGATGTAGCGGATAAAATACAGATGACCATTCTTGATGACAAAGACAATGTGCTGAATGACTTCCCTGATGTCTATAATGCAGCGAATATAATCAGATATTAAAAAAACAGCCTCTGAATTTTCAGAGGCTGTTCCTATTTATTCGGCATCGTTCTGGTAGATCACTTTCCACTCTTCTTTTTTCGCGAGCATTTCTTCTGCTAACTGCTGCGCACCTTCTAATGAGTGGCTGGCTGCCCAGCCGCACTGTACTTCGTTGCAGGCAGGTACTTCTGTCGCATTTTTGACATCATTCAATGTTTTCTCAAGGATAGCGAGTACATCATCATAATTATCATGGTTGATTAAGCTTAAGTAGAAGCCTGTCTGACAGCCCATCGGTGAAATATCAACAACTTTATCCGTATGATTACGGATATTTTCAGCCATTAAGTGCTCCAGAGAGTGGAGTGCCGGCATTTCCATGTGATCTTTATTCGGTTGTTTGAAGCGGATGTCATATTTGTGGATGACATCCCCGTTCTGGCCTTCTTTGATGCCTGCTAAACGGACAAAAGGTGCTACAACTTTTGTATGATCCAGGTTGAAACTTTCTACGTTCATTTTTTGCATGAGATTCTCTCCTTATTTGATGGATTCGATGGCTTTGAAGCCATTCTGCAAGTCTTCAAGTAAATCTGCACTATCTTCAATACCCACTGAGATACGAACTAAGCCATCTGTAATCCCTAGTTCTAGACGTCGCTCACGTGGGATAGAAGCATGTGTCATCTGACTCGGAACAGAAATCAGGCTTTCAACCGCGCCAAGTGATTCAGCAAGTGTAAAGTATTTCAGTGACTTCACAAGGGCTTCAGCACGTTCTTTAGAACCGACATCAAATGAAATCATGCCGCCAAAACCAGATGACTGGCGTTTCTGTGCTTCCAGTTGTTTCCCTTCAAGTAAGCTTGGATGGAAGACTTTAGTCACTGTATCGTTATTCACTAAATAGTCAACCAGCTGCATTGTCGTTTTTTCAGTCTGTTCCATTCGCAGTGCCAGGGTCTTAATGCCGCGGACAAGAAGGAAGCTGTCCTGTGGTCCTAAGATGCCGCCGACAGAGTTCTGGATGAAACCTAAGTCCTCGGCAATCTGATCGTCTTTAGTGACGAGTAAACCTGCAACCACATCACTGTGACCACCGATATATTTAGTTGCGGAGTGGAGAACGATATCTGCCCCTAGATCAAGTGGATTCTGGAAGTAAGGTGTCATGAACGTATTATCAACAACTGAGATTAAGTTGTTCTCTTTGGCGATTGCTGCCATCTCTGCGATATCAGTGACATTCAGCAGAGGATTTGTCGGGGTTTCAATATACAGCATTTTTGTTCTGTCTGTAATCGCAGCTTTAACGGCTTCTGCGTCAGTTGTATCAACAAAAGTAGATTCGATACCAATGCGGTCAAACACCTTAGTGAAGACACGGTATGTACCCCCGTAAACGTCTGAACCGACAACAATATGATCGCCTGCATTGAGCAGCATGATAGCAGTAGAAACAGCTGCCATGCCTGAGCCGAAAGCAAAACCGTGCGTCCCGTGTTCAATATCAGCGATTAACGTTTCAAGTGCTGTACGTGTCGGGTTTTTTGTACGTGAGTATTCGTAGCCCTGGCGGAGATTACCGATACCATCTTGTTTATAGGTGCTTGTCTGATAGATAGGGGTGTTGACTGAACCTGTAAATTCATCGACCGTTTTGCCGCCGTGAATCATCATTGTTTTTTTCTGCATTATAATTCTCCTTTTGTTTTAAAGATTTGCTGTGAAATATAGCGATCACTTGCGTCAGGGAAGATGACGACAATGTTGCCTTTTACGTATTCTGCCTGATTAAGAGCGGCGACCATTGCTGCACCGGATGAGCTGCCGACAAGTAAGCCTTCTTTTTGTGCGAGGTCTTTGACCATCTGGAAAGCCTCATCATCAGAAATGGTTTCGATGGCGTCAATCAAGTCATGTTTCAGGAAGTCCGGCCACACTTCTACCCCGATGCCTTCAGTTCGATGTGAACCGCTTGGCCCGCCATTCAAGATGGAGCCTTCTGGTTCAACGATAACGGTACGCGTATAAGGCTTCAGGCGTTCAGCAAGTCCTGTGAAAGTACCGGCACTCCCAGCTCCTGCGACCATCATATCAATTGTCCCTAGTTCATCAATCAGTTCGTTGTAAAGGCCTGAGTAACTTGCCGGATTGTCTTCTGTTTCAAACTGGTTGGCATAATAAGCCCCCGTTTTTTCAGCATATGCTTGAGCTTGTCTTCTTGCTTCTACCATACCAAGAGCGGAATCTGTATGCACGATATCTGCTCCGAGTGCACGCATGATCTCCTGCTTCTCGACACTGAATTTCTCAGGAACGAAGACTTTTAATTTTAAGCCGTACTGCTGGCAGGCAAGGGCAAGCCCGATACCTGTGTTGCCGGCTGTAGCTTCGACGACTTCATCTGCTGCCTCTCCGCGTCGTACAGCTGACTCAATGATGTTCTGGCCGAGACGATCTTTAACAGAGCCGCCTAAATTGTACATTTCGAGTTTAGCGAATAATCGGACGCCTGGCGGTAACTGAAAGTTTGTCAGTTCAACGAGGGGGGTCTGCCCGATCAGGTCAGCAGGTTTCTTGTAGTGCTTTTTTCTGAGGACTTGCAGATAGGCGAACTTATTGAGCTGAGTGGCTGAGTAAGTGAAGCCCAGCTTATTGGCGATATTTTTCATGACATCTTTAAATGGATAGTATTCACGGTTCAAGTCTGCGACGAGATTATCATAGCCGAGATCGGCGTAATAGCGAATCATATCCTGCTTCTCTTCCGGACTGTTGAACACCGTATCCAAGATAATAATCTGTCCGTTATCAGTCAAGGTCTCTGCATAGTTCTTGATAGCACGTTCTTTTTCTTCATTCGTCAGGTGATGGAAGGCGAAAGAACTGATGATGGTATCTGCTTGCTGCGTCTTGTAATTAAGGAAATCACCGTGCTCAAATGTCAGACCAGTCTTCGCCTGGCCGATAGCAGCCATCTCTTCACTTGGCTCAACAGCTGTGACGTCCAAGCCTTTAGCCAGCAGCAGTAAAGTTAAGTTGCCTGTACCCGGACCGAACTCAATCGTTTTACCTCTTGCTTGTTTAGCTGCTTCACTAAGCATAAAAGGGTAGTTCGTAAATACATCTCTATATTCAGGGTCATGACCTTCTACTGCATGATCATACTTGTCCGCCCATTGTTCAAAAATATCCATAAAAGCTGGTGACATTTAGTTCACTCCTATAGTGTATTAAACCTATCAATTAAGTCGGAATTAATAGTATCATGAAGTCACACTGATTACAATGAAATGCTTTGTGAAAAAGCGAACAAAATATTATAATAACGGAAAGCTGAACATGCATGAACAATGAGGGAGGGAATGAATGATGAGAAGAGTGGAAGTGATGCCCTATGATAGTATCTGGCAGCATCTATATTTAGAAGAAAAAAAGAGACTAGAAGCCATTTTTAAGAATCAGCTGATGGCGATTCATCATATCGGTTCAACAGCGGTGCCTGGTCTGGCTGCAAAGCCGGTCATCGATATCATGATTGTAGTAGAGGATATTGAGCAGATGGATAAGTTAAATAATCAACTGATTGCCATCGGTTATGAGACGAAAGGTGGAAATGGCATCACAGGACGCCGCTACTTCCAAAAAGGTGGGGATATGCGTAGCCATCATCTCCATGTCTATGCTGAAGGAGACATGAATATTAAACGTCATCTTGCTTTCAGGGATTATCTCCGGGCTTTTAGTGGAGAAGCAGAGCGATACGGTCATTTGAAATCAGAACTCGCGAAGCTCTATCCTTCTGATATCACCTCTTATATCAATGGCAAAGATATCTTTGTCCAGGTAATGGAGATGAAGGCCGTGGATTGGTATGATAGGCATTACCCTTTATCTTAAAGTTTCCTTAAAATTGTGAGTAAGCCTTGAAGAGTAGGCGCTTACATGCTATAAAGACGTAAAGGAGTGGTTGGATGGTCAGTATATTGATTGTAGAAGATGAAGTGGAGATTGCTGAGATGATCAAGTTTATTCTGCAGCGGGAAGGTTATGAGACTATTGATCTCGTGCATACGCTTCAGGATGCCTATAAGCAGTCTCTGCATTACGATGCTTATATACTGGATATCAATCTACCGGACGGGAAAGGGTACAACCTGGCAGAGCGCATCCGTCATCAGTCAGATGCACCGATTTTATATGTATCGGCGAATGTCACAGATGAAGATAAACTCACCGGTTTTGCCACCGGTGCAGATGATTATATCACCAAACCATTTAATCCGTTGATTCTTGCTGCAAGGGTGAAAGCGAATGTCGATCGTTATCTGAGAGCGAAGCAGCCGATTGATTTCTTTTTCGACGAACGCACGGCTGAGCTGACAGTGAAGGATAAAGTCTATCATTTATCAGGAAAACAGTATCTTCTCATGCAGTATTTATTTGAGAACCAGAATAAAGTCCTGACGAAAGAAGAGATCTACGAGGCGGTCTGGGACAATCGGTTCATCGATGAAAATACAGTGATGGTCCATATAAGGAAATTACGTGAAAAAATTGAAGAGGTACCAAGCGACCCCGTCAGACTTCTGACTGTCAGAAGCGTCGGTTACATCTTGAAAGTGGCACACAAGTGAAGACAACTGCACGCAAATTCACCTGGAAATTCATTGGCTACTTTTCATTGTTCTATGTGCTGATCAATTTACTTCTGCTTCTATTGATTGTGATTTTAATGATACGTTCGTCCAATAATATGAATAGCGGCACATTACAGGCGCAGACGACGGAAACGATCCAAAGTCTGATTGACGTCAGTGATGAGAAAAATATTACGATTCATCAAAAGCTCTCTGAAGCGCTGAAAGAGCAGGACAGTATACTTTTGATACGTAATAGTCACGGCGATATCATCAAGTCCTTCAATAATCATGAAAAAATCCATACGCTTAGCTGGTACTATCTGCAAGGGGTCACGACGTGGTCACTGACTGAGCGGTATCAGGCAGTGCTCATCAATCGGCAGCCCTTGGTTAAAGCGGCAGAGTTATTTGATTTAGAAGAGACTGTGGCGCTTCATCGCTATATGGATGAACATAATCTGTCGCTTTTCAAGCAGAATATGGAAAAAGATCAACTGGTCAAAATCTACGGTAATTTTAAAACCGAAGATGTGGAAGAGAACTGGTTCAAAGATCTGAATAATGATAATTTCAATAAGTATGTGCTGCAGGAAACAATGCATGATGATGACTATTACTTATTTGTAGCAGAAAATCAGAACGCCCGGGACAAACGAATTATTCTGGCAGAGAACGGCATTTTTATGGATAAAGATCTCATGGCCTTTGCTTTGAACTTCCTGCTCTGGTATCTCATTTATTCATCGCTTATCTTCGGGCTGATACTGGCACACGCCTATTATGTGAGCCGGAATTTTGCACGGCCGCTTATTCATTTTGTTGACTGGCTGAGTCAGTTGAGCAGAGGCATCTACCGCGTCCCTGATAATCATCATATCTATAGACGGGACCGCATGCGTAGAAAATACCGGATGTATACGTCTGTAGATGAATCCATCCGCGAATTGACTGAGAAGCTGGATAATGACCGGACTTACCAGAATCGCATTTCAACGCTCCGTGATGAATGGGTGTCAGGTATCACACATGACTTTAAGACGCCGCTCAGTTCGATCTATGGCTACAGTAAACTCTTGAACAGTGATCTTGAAATCAGTTGCGAGGACCGTAAGAAGTTTGCTGAAATTATTGAAGACAAGGCGCTTTATATCGATTCGCTGTTAAAAGACCTGAATATGACCTACCAGCTGAAGAACCATCATCTTGAGTTTAATAAAGAAACGGTCAATGTAGGTGAATATATTCAGCAGTTTATTGATTCCTTCGATCATCCGAACCTGTATGCGGTCAACCGGCTGAACCAGACTGTTAAACTTGATAAAGAGCGGATGAATCGGGTGCTGATGAATATCGTGTCTAATGCCTTCACTTATAACGAGGATATCGAAGTGTGGATCAATTCATTCGCTGATGACCCTGACATTGTCATCGAAATCGGCGACAATGGTAAAGGTATCCCGCAAGAAGAGCTTCCTTATATTTTCAATCGTTATTATAGAGGGACCAATACGACTACTAATAACGAAGGTTCAGGTCTCGGCCTCGCCGTTGCTAAGCAGATTGTTGAAAATCATCAAGGACAGATCAGCGTCCATAGCTCAATAGCAGGCACAAAATTCCAGATCAGGCTGCCACGCGAATTAAATGATTGACTAAACAATCAGAAAATTATATAGTAATCATTAAATAATTCCATACTTATCAAGAAGGATCGAGGGATAGGCCCGATGACATCCAGCAACCTACCGTTTGGCAAGGTGCTAAGTCCTCCAGCATAGCTGACAGATAAGATTGCAGAGACATTCCTTATCGTGGAATGTCTCTTTTGTTAAGTGTACGGAAATAAAGGAGTCTTTTGATGGAACAATATGAAAAGCGTATTTTAGAATATATTAATCAGCATAAAGAAAGTATAATTGAACTGAGTCATGCAATACATGCAAGACCTGAACTCGGCAATGAAGAGTTCTTCGCATCAGCGGAATTATCCAATCTTCTTCAGGACAATGATTTTCAACTGGAACGGGATATTGCAGGTCATGCGACAGGTTTCATTGCGACATACAAGAGTGAAAAACCAGGTCCTACTATTGCTTTTCTCGCGGAATACGATGCATTGCCGGAACTCGGTCATGCATGTGGCCATAATATTATCGGGACAAGTAGTGTGCTTGCTGCCCTTAGTCTGCAGACAGTGATTGATGAGATAGGGGGTACTATCAAAGTATTCGGATCACCTGCAGAAGAAGGGGGCGTCAATGGTAGCGCGAAGGCAAGCTATGTCAAAGCGGGACTCTTTGACGATAGTGATGTCGCACTGATGATTCATCCGGGACATGAATCATACCGCACCGTCCCTACACTCGCAGTTGATGTCTTTGAAGTGGAATTCTTCGGCAAGAGTGCACATGCTTCTGAAAGTGCGTTCAACGGCATCAATGCGCTCGATATGATGATCAGTTTCTTCAACGGTATCGCTCAGCTGAGACAGCATATCAAACCACGTGATAAGGTCCATGGTGTTATTCTGGATGGCGGTGCAAGTGCGAACATCATCCCGGATTACACGAAAGCTCGGCTCTATACCCGGGCCTTATCACGCAAACAGCTGAATAGTCTGACTGATAAAGTAGAAGAAATCGCACACGGTGCTGCTCGCATGGCAGGCGGAACGGCTAAACTGAACCGTATTCAGAATGGTGTCGATGAATTCATCTTAAATGACCGTCTCGATGATTTATTTGAACGCCATGCGAAGAAACACAATGAACCGATTGAACATGATGATTTTGGTTTCGGTTCAACTGATACGGGTAATGTGAGTCATGTCATACCGACCATTCATCCTCATTTAAAAATGGGGCCTTCTACACTGGTGGGACACACACCGGAATTCAGGGAAGCAGCAGCAAGTCCGGGCGGTGACCATGCGCTCCTGCAGGGTGCACGTATCATGGCGACAATGGCTGTTGAACTGATTACTAAGCCTGAAGTATTAAATCAAATTAAGCAACTACATAAGGAGTAACGAATGACTAACTTTTTATCTAAGCGCCCGCTGACCATGCATCAGCTTTATGGCGATCATGTTGTATTTACATCTCGTCCTTCATACGAGAAAAATCCTTGGCTCACCACTGAAGAACATCAGGCCAATATGCTGACGGCAAGAGAGTTACTGATTGCTGATATACCGGTGATTCTGCACGAAGCAACGATTGGTGACAAGACGAGAACGTTGATGACAGCAGCAGGCATTGAGCTGCCGTCCAACTATCGTACGTTCAAAGATGCAGATAGTTATCATCAGCGCCTGAGAGAGGCAGAAGAAGCGGGGGAAAAGATTTTCTTTCAATATACACATAACGAAGAGTACGTTAAACCGTCGACCTATTATGTGAATAAAGAACTATTTGTAGCGCTTAATAATAAAATGAAGCTTGCCGACTGGACGAAAGGTAAATTCCTGCCGAAGCGTGATGTGATTCATGTCAGCAAGCTTGAAGCAACATTGAAAGATTGGCACTATCCATACGTCATCAAGCCGGGCGATGATCATCCGACTGCGGGGGGCTATGGTGTCATGATCTGTTATAATGATCAAGACCGTGAGAAAGCATTCAGCCGTATACAGGAAGCGGAAACGGATTCCGACTTCATTGTTGAAGACTACATCAAGACGGAACAGAACTATTGTGTGCAGTACGCTTATAGTGAGGCAACAGGGATTCAGTATATCGGCGCTTCTATCCAGGACACCAATGAATATGGCAAATACCGGGGTAATACAACAGCCCATCATGTACCGGATCAGGTGATTGCTGCTGGGCGTGAAATCATGGAGAATGGCGTTGCTGCAGGCTACCGTGGTATTGCAGGATTCGATCTCCTCGTCGATGATAAAGGTGCGGTGTATGCGATTGATCTGAATTTCAGACAGAACGGTTCGACTTCTATGCTGATTATGGATGAGTTGTTGGAAGGTGATTATGAGAAGTTCTTCGGTGCCTATGCGAACGTGTCAAATGAAGCATTTTATGCACGGATTCTGGAAGAAGTAACAGCAGGACGTCTATTCCCGCTTGCTTATTACGATGGTGATTATTATGAAGGACAGTCAGTACCGTCAAGATTTGTCGGCATCTGGCACGGTGACAAGCAAGATGTAGAGAAACATGACCAATCTTTTGTAGAGTTTAACCGACCATAAAAGACAGACCGCTGATTCAGCGGTCTGTCTTATTTTTCTTCCATTAATCTTAATGTGCCAAGCGCGCCTGAATATTCCCCGTTCTCAATGAAGAAAGGTTTAAATCCACGCAGAACAGTATAGTTCATCACGACCTTCTGCAGGAGTTCGTTGTGCAGGAATGATGAACCGATGTAGACCACATATTCAGCGCCGAATTCTCTGGCAGCATGAATGGAAACAGTGGTCACAGTTTCACCGACGACCCCGATAGCGGCTGCCAGTTTATCGGCAGCAGTATACTGGACAGTATCTTTTGTATGCAGCACACGGCCGAAGTTTGCGGCAGTCAGTTCACCTGGAATAGGCGTCTTGTCGCCTTTGTAGATATGTTTGACTTTGAGGTCAATATCATCCCGGTCCCCTTGGGCAGCCAGTGCAGTCAACGTCTCATAATCCGCTTCACCTGTCAGCAGGAAGCCCAGGCCTTGAATCATGCCGCCGCCAGCCCCTGTACCACCGGCACGCACCTGTACTTCACCTTTGACGTGATGGATGGAAGTTCCTGTTCCGACATTGGTGAAAATATAATTTTCAAGCGGGTGGTTAAGCTGTTGCAGAAATGTCTGTATCCCCTTGAACGTGGCATCAAATTCGATACTCTGAAAAGCGTTCTGTGGAATCAGGCTCTGGAGGTACGTCGCTTTCCCGCCTGTCAGTGCAACTTCGGCATCCGGATATTCTTTAAGGAGTTCTGCGACTTTCTCGACTTCTGTTGATAAATATTTGGAGAATGCACGCTCTCCATTTTCTTCTTTGACGATTTTAATCAGTGTACCGCCAGCATCTATACCGAATTTCATTTTAAAACCTCTTCTTTTTTGGTTACTATGATACAGCTTACGGCGTGTCTTGTAAATTATGTTCATGATTTAGAATGATGCAGTGCAGTCAAAAATGGGTATAATTTAAAAAAGGTGAATATCGCTGGAGGTTATGGACTATGGAATTCAATGGATCACAGATTGATATCGTGCAGTATAGCGCAGATTACAGAGAACAGTTAGAGGCTTTCGAACTGGAGGAGCGTCAGATGATTTACTCTTCTCTCCCGATTCAAGTGCTGGAAGAAGGACTGATGGATCACAATAGAAGGCCATGTGTAGTGTTAAATAAAGAAAACCAGGTGGTGGGCTTCTTTGTCCTGCATCAGTATTATCAGCATGAAGGCTATGAGACGCCGATTAATGCGGTCTATGTCAGAAGCTTGTCGATTAATGCCAAATATCAGGGACATGGCTATGGTACTGAAATTATGATGAATATCCCTGAATATGTACAGCAGGTCTTCCCGGATTTCGAACATCTTTATTTAGTGGTTGATGCAGAGAATCAGGCAGCATGGAATCTCTATGAGCGGGCAGGTTTCCTCCACTTAGCGACCAATCCTGAAGGCCCGATCGGTAAGGAGCGCCTCTACTATCTTGACCTATCAGGACAATATGCCTCTAAACTGAGATTAATCCAACAGGATGACAAGGTCATGCTGGATAAAGACGGCACGGATGTAGGGCAGATCAAGCTATCAGTGGACGGTAAGGCGGTACGCATCGAAGCGTTCACATCTGCTGATGATGAAGTGAGAGAAAGTGCCCTCAGACAACTGGCTACTTATGTCAGGAAACATTACCCTGAAGCAGATCGCATATTAGTAGAAACGGATCAGCCGGGTCCTTATCTGAATGTCAACTTCGTACAGGATGATTTACAGGTGCCTGACCAGCTGATGAAGCTGATTAGGTATTAAAGAGAAATATTTACTGGTAAATCATGATTATTCTTGTTATGATTTAGGATGAATAAAAATCGACTGCCTGACGTGAAAGGACGAATTAATAATGAAAATCAGTGAATATACCAAAGAAATGATGAACGAACATTCTTTCATCGATATGGCTTATCTTTATCTTTCAGAAAAAGGAAAAGATCAAGGCTTATATGACATCATTGACGAATTCAAGAAAATTGGTGGCTATAAAGACGAAGAAATTGAAACACGGGTGGTTCAGTTTTATACAGATTTGAATACAGATGGTCGTTTCCTCTCTACGGGTGAGAATATCTGGGGGCTTCGTGACTGGTATTCAGTCGACGATATTGAAGAAAAAATCGCACCGACTGTTCAGAAGTTTGAAGTACTGGATGATGACGATGAAGATGATGCGAATATCGCACTCCTCGGTGAAGAAGAAATCGATGATGAACTCGATATGGTGGTAGAAGACGGCAGCGACGAAGAGAATCTTGAAGACCCTGAAGATGAAGATGTTGAAGACGAACTCAATCAAGCGGGTCTGGTCGTTGAAGAAGATGAATTTGAAGAAGATGATGATTTTGAAGAAGAGGAAGAAGAGGAAGAAGAGGAAGAAGAGGAAGAGCTCTAATTTCTGTTTGATGATTGACTTATCTTCTAAAAATGATTATTATTTTACTTGGGCTCCTTTAAATAGGACAACGTATAAAACTTACGCTCCCTTTGCGCTTGCAAAAGGAGCGTTTTTTATTTTTTAATTTCAGGAGGTTGTTATGACTAAATTTATCTTTGTAACAGGTGGCGTCGTCTCTTCACTTGGTAAAGGCATTACTGCTGCGAGCTTGGGGCGTTTACTTAAAAACCGTGGACTTAATGTAACTATTCAGAAGTTTGACCCTTATTTGAACGTCGATCCAGGTACGATGAGTCCTTATCAGCACGGGGAAGTGTTCGTCACGGATGACGGTGCTGAAACAGATCTTGACTTAGGTCACTATGAACGTTTTATCGATATCAACTTGAATCAGTATTCAAACGTCACAGCGGGGAAAGTTTATTCTCATGTTCTGAAAAAAGAACGTCGCGGAGATTATTTAGGCGGCACTGTTCAGGTTATCCCGCATATCACGAATGAAATCAAGGCGCGCCTTCTTAAAGCGGGCGAGAGCACGCATGCAGATGTGGTCATCACAGAAATCGGCGGGACAACAGGGGACATTGAATCATTACCATTCCTTGAATCTATCCGTCAGATCAAAAGTGATCTGGGCCGTGAGAACGTCATGTACATCCACTGTACATTGCTGCCGTACATCAAGGCTGCAGGTGAAATGAAAACAAAACCTACTCAGCATAGTGTGAAAGAGCTGCGTGGTCTTGGTATTCAGCCTGATATGATTGTCGTGCGTACAGAATATGAAATGACCCAGGATCTGCGTGACAAGATTGCGCTGTTCTGTGATATCGATAAAAACTCAGTGATTGAATGCCGCGATGCAGATACTCTTTACCAGATTCCGTTAGCACTGAAAGAACAGAAGATGGATGACATCGTTGTCAAACGCCTGGGCTTACAGGCGGACGAGGAAGCAGAACTGACAGAATGGACACAGCTCCTTGATACAGTCCGTAATCTGGAAGGCAAAACAAGAATCGCCCTTGTCGGTAAATATGTCGCATTGCAGGATGCCTACCTTTCCGTTGTAGAAGCTCTTAAACATGCAGGCTACCAGTTCGGTAAAGAGGTTGAAATCAAATGGCTGAACTCTGAGGAACTGAATGTCTCTAACTTCAAGGAAGAATTAAAGGATGTTGATGGCATCTTAGTTCCGGGTGGTTTCGGTGAACGTGGAATTGAAGGGAAGATTCTTGCGACACAGTACGCGCGTGAAAATAATATTCCATTCTTCGGTATCTGTTTAGGGATGCAGCTTGCGACGGTTGAGTTTGCACGTAATGTGGTCGGGCTGAAAGATGCTCACTCATCAGAACTGGATCCAAATACCCCTTATCCAGTCATCTCATTGTTACCTGACCAGAAAGATGTAGTTGATTTAGGTGGTACGCTCCGTCTCGGCTTATATCCTTGTCAGCTGACTGACGGGACGAAAGCGCACGCGGCTTATGGCGAAGCTCTGGTAGAAGAACGCCATCGTCACCGTTACGAGTTTAATAATGAATTCCGTGGTCGCCTTGAGGAAAAAGGTCTCGTATTCTCAGGTACTTCACCTGACGGACGTTTAGTCGAGATTATCGAAATTCCTGAGCATAAATGGTTCGTTGCCTGCCAGTTCCATCCGGAATTCTTATCTCGTCCGACGCGTCCACAGCCGTTATTCAGAGATTTCATTGAAGCGACGATCAAATAATAAGAAAGAGTGCTATCTCTATAGATAGCACTCTTTTTATGCGTTTTCGTCATCTATCATTTCCTTGATAGTGGCATAGAGTATGTAGTAAATATAGTTCATTGCCATCATATGAGGCGTGATGATACGACTGAAGTCTTCTGTAGGCACTAGGGCGCGCGGTGTCGAAAGATCGATGAAATTCATGCTGCTGATGCGCTCGTCTTGATTGCAGATAAGAACATAGTCGATATCCTGCTGGTCAAGATCTGCGATGTATTCGATGACTGCATCGTCGTAAACGTCAGCCATGAGTAAGACACGGTCTGTTTTATCGATGACTGATTCTGTGATCAGTTTTTCTGAATCGGGCAGTGGCTCGGCACTGCTGGTCGCAAATTCCTCGAAATACTTCAGGTCCCCGAACCCTTTCACGTACACTTTACCTTCACCTAGAATCGCTTGGGCAAGTAAACGTGCTGCGATGTCAATCTCTGTCTCCTGGTTATTGATCTTCTGAAAGACCCCATTCAGCTGTGTGTTGAAAATCTTAATCATGATGAATCCTTCCTTTTCCTGAATAATATCGCGCATATATAGTACAATCTTAGTATAAAAAGGAGGACGATTACAATCATGAGGATTCTGGTGATTGATGATGAAGCCAATATTCGCCTGCTGCTGAAAGAAATATTTTCATTAAGCGGATATGCTGTGGAAGAAGCTGAAAATGGCTGTGTGGCACTCAAGATGGTAAAGGAGAAGCAGTACGACCTGATACTGATGGATAAACGAATGCCGGTGATGAACGGAGAAGAGGCACTCAGTGAAATCAAGAAGCTGACAGATACACCGGTCTACGTCGTTTCTGCCTTTCAGTCAGCTGAAGAAATTGACAGACTCTATCAGTTAGGTGCGGCGGGTATATTGACGAAGCCGTTTGTCATGAAAGATGTGCTCGAGATTGCTGAGCAATTTGCAGATGCTTAATATTATGCAATCATTTCTGGACTTTGCTATACTTAGTTTATAAAAGTTGTGCTTAGCACATAAGGAGGATATTTTCATGCCATTAGTTTCTATGAAAGAAATGTTAATCCAAGCAAAAGAAGGCGGTTATGCGGTAGGTCAGTATAACTTAAACAACCTTGAGTTCACTCAAGCTATTTTAGGTGCTTCTCAAGAAGAAAATGCGCCAGTCATTCTTGGAGTATCAGAAGGCGCAGGAAAATATATGGGCGGTTTCTATACAGTGGTGAAAATGGTTGAAGGTTTAATGAAAGACATGAACATCACAGTTCCTGTAGCGATTCATTTAGACCACGGTTCTAGCTTCGAAAAATGTAAAGAAGCAATCGACGCTGGTTTCACATCAGTGATGATCGATGCATCTCACCACCCATTTGAAGAGAACGTAGAAATCACTAAAAAAGTAGTTGAATATGCACATTCTAAAGGTGTTTCTGTTGAGGCTGAACTTGGCCGCGTAGGTGGACAGGAAGATGATGTTGTATCTGACGGCGTAGTTTATGCAGATGCGAAGGAATGTCAGGAACTTGTTGAAAAAACAGGTATCGACTGTTTAGCACCAGCTCTTGGTTCTGTTCACGGTCCTTATAAAGGTGAACCTAACTTAGGCTTTAAAGAGATGGAAGAAATCGGCCAGGCAACTGGATTACCTCTTGTCTTACATGGTGGTACAGGCATCCCGACTAAAGATATCACACGTTCGATTTCTTTAGGTACAGCTAAAATCAATGTCAATACAGAAAACCAGATCGCTTCTGCGAAAGCAGTACGTGACACATTAAACAATGATGCGAATGTTTACGATCCACGTAAATATCTTGGACCAGCTCGTGAAGCTATCAAAGAAACTGTAAAAGGTAAAATTCGTGAGTTCGGCACTTCAAACAAAGCTTAATTTATTATTGAAACATAAAGCACACTTCTTGAATGAAGTGTGCTTTTCTTGACTTTTTAACACATTTTGCATTATATTTAAAATCGCAAATCTTATAGCTATTGATATATAAATATAACGAACTATCAAACAGATGATTAAAATATAAATGTGAAATGTGAAAAGGAGTACATATATGTCTGAAGAGGTAATCAAGATAAGAGGTGGCAGACTACTGAATGGGAGAGTCCAGATCAGTGGTGCAAAAAACAGTGCAGTAGCACTTATCCCTGCAACATTGATGGCAGATGACATCGTTAAGCTGGACGGGCTTCCCGATATTTCCGATGTGGTGACGTTAATGAGTCTGCTGGGCGACTTAAATATTAAAACAGAGCTTGATGGCGCCACATTGACTGTGGATTCATCAGAAGCAGTAAACCTGCCGCTCCCTAATCATAAAGTACAATCTCTCAGGGCATCTTATTATATGATGGGTGCGATGCTCGCTAGGTTCAAGAAATGTACCATTGGTTTACCAGGCGGCTGTCCTCTTGGACCACGTCCGATTGATCAGCATATTAAAGGCTTCGAAGCATTAGGTGCAACTGTGACAAGTGACGAAGGTGGCATGCATCTGCATGCGGAAAATCTGCGCGGTGCAACTATTTTCATGGATGTTGTTTCAGTAGGGGCGACCATCAATATTATGCTTGCCGCTTCTATGGCAGAAGGGAAGACCGTGATTGAAAATGCGGCGAAAGAGCCGGAGATTGTAGATGTGGCGACTTTGCTGAATAATATGGGCGCGAAAATACGGGGTGCAGGTACAGATACGCTGAAAATCGAAGGTGTCGAGATGCTGCACGGTACGAGTCATACCATTATTCCTGACCGGATTGAAGCGGGGACCTATATGTGTGCCGCTGCTGCGATGGGTGAGGAAGTCATCATCGAGAATATCATTCCGCTGCATATGGACCCATTAACAGCTAAGCTGAAGGAAATGGGTGTCAATATTGAGATTGGTGAGGATAGTGCCATTATCCGACGTTCAGAATCTCTTAAACCGCTTAATATTACAACGAATGTTTATCCAGGGTTTGCGACAGACTTACAGCAGCCTTTTACACCGCTCCTTTTCATGGCGAATGCTGCTAGTACAGTGACAGATACTATTTATCCTGCGCGTTTTAAGCATGTCGATGAACTGAGACGGATGTCGGCAGAAATCAGTGAGGAATCTGGTACTGCTTATATCAAGCCATCTAAACTGACAGGAGCGGAAGTTGCAGCAAGTGACTTACGCGCTGGTGCATGCCTGGTCATTGCAGGTCTTACTGCTGAAGGTGTGACTACGGTCTATAATGTTAAACATATCGACCGGGGTTACAGTGGAATCGTTGAAAAATTAAAAGCGCTGGGTGCAGATATTTGGCGTGAACAAATCTAGTCAATGAAAACACCTCATGATGAGGTTTTTTTATATATTTATTATATTTGATATATTTTTTATACTTTGGTATGATAGAAGTAAGAGGTGAGGAAGATGGAAATTTGTCCTTATTTAGAAGAGACATTTAAAATCCTCGGTAGAAGCTGGAACGGGTTATTGATCAACTATCTTTCAAGATGTGACAATCGTAGTGCACATTTCTCAGATATTAAACGAGATCTGAAATCTATCACACCCCGCGCTCTGAGTCTGAAACTCGGGGAGCTTGCAGACTGGGGACTTATTGAGAAGAAGGTAACGACGACAACGCCGCTTTCAATTGAATATGTGCTGACGCCGAAAGGTTATGCACTGAGCCAGGCGATGATTCCAATAGAAGAATGGGCTCAGAAGAATCTTGAGCTGAACCATGAAGATCCTGCCTAGCAGGATTTTTTTGGTTTTTAAGAATTGAATCTTGATGAAAAGAATATACCATTAACCTGAATGTGCTATACTATTTGTGGATGTAAACCTGATAGATAAAGGAGAATGGAATATGGAACGTAGTTTATCGATGGAATTAGTTCGTGTGACTGAAGCAGCGGCACTGCAGAGTGCAAAATGGGTAGGTAAAGGATTGAAGAACGAAGCAGATGATGCAGCAACAACTGCGATGCGTACAGTATTTGATACCATCCCGATGGACGGTGTCGTTGTCATCGGTGAAGGTGAGATGGACGAGGCGCCGATGTTATATATCGGTGAGGAACTCGGGACTAAAGAAGGTCCAGCCATCGATATCGCAGTCGATCCCTTGGAAGGGACGACGCTTGTTGCTGAAGGTAGCTGGAACGCGATGACTGTCCTTGCTGTCGGTGACCGCGGGACACTCCTTCATGCGCCGGACATGTATATGGAGAAGATTGCGGTGGGGCCTGAATGTAAGGGTGTGGTTGACATCACGAAGAGTGTCAGCGAAAACTTGCATGCGGTCGCAAAAGCGAAAAATAAAGATATTTCTGAAGTAACAGCGACACTTCTCAACCGCGAACGTCATCAAGGCATCATCAAGGAAATCCGCGAGACAGGTGCACGTATCAAGCTCATTGAGCACGGCGACGTAGCAGGGGCTATCAACACCGCATTTGATTTCACAGGTGTTGATATTTTATTCGGTTCAGGGGGTGCACCGGAAGGCGTGATCGCGGCTGTAGGTATTAAAGCGCTTGGCGGCGACTTCCAGGGCATTCTGTTACCTGAAGATGCTGAGCAGGAAGAACGATGCCGCAAGATGGGTATCGAACCGAATACAGTGCTTCAGCTGGATGATATGGTTAAAGGTGATGATGCTATCTTTGCAGCGTCTGCAGTCACTGACGGCGAACTGATGAAAGGTGTTCAGTTCAAAGGTGGATTTGCAACGACGCACTCACTTGTCATGCGTGCTAAATCAGGCACGGTGCGCTTTATTCAAGGGCGTCACAGTCTTGAGAAAAAACCGGGTCTTACCATCAACGAGTCAGATACAATCTAATAGAACAGTCAGCATGCGTGGCATGCTGATTTTTCTTTTGGCATGATTCATTTTATGATAAACTATGAAAGCTCATCGCAAAAGCTCCGCATTATGCCCTCTCATCTATCATCAGAGAAACGAATATATTAAATAGAAGGTGTCATATGACTGAAAAACAACGAACAAGCCCGCAGTATGAATCTTTTGATGCGCTTTATAAGAACAGTACGACCAAAGAACTGACCGCACGCGCAAAAGAACTGGGACTTGTGAACTATAGTAAACTGAATAAAAAAGAGCTGGTTCTGGCTGTCATGGAAAAACAGATGGAACAGGACGGCAATTATTATATGGAAGGCGTACTGGATGACATTCAGTTGGACGGCTACGGCTTCTTAAGAACGGTCAACTATTCAAAAGGCGAAAAAGATATCTATATTTCAGCCAGTCAGATCCGTCGCTTTGAGATCAAACGGGGCGATAAAGTAACGGGGAAAGTACGTAAGCCTAAAGAGAATGAGAAGTATTATGGCCTGCTGCAGGTGGATTTTGTTAACGATCAGAATGCTGAAGAAGTGAAGAAGCGGCCTCATTTCCAAGCATTGACGCCTCTTTATCCGGATAGACGCATCAAGCTTGAAACGACGAAGACAGCTTATTCAACGCGTATTATGGATCTTGTGACGCCTATTGGTTTTGGCCAGCGGGGCATGATTGTCGCACCGCCGAAAGCGGGAAAGACGTCTCTCCTGAAAGAAATAGCGAATGCCATCTGCACGAATCATCCGGATGCGAAGCTTTTTATTTTACTGGTGGGTGAGCGACCGGAAGAAGTGACTGATCTTGAGCGTTCTGTTGAACAGGCGGAAGTTGTTCATTCGACGTTCGATGAGCCGCCTGAACATCATGTTAAAGTGGCGGAACTCTTGCTTGAACGCGCAAAACGCCTCGTTGAGCTCGGTGAAGATGTCATCATCCTGATGGATTCCATCACAAGACTGGCTCGTGCCTACAATCTGGTGATTCCGCCGAGCGGACGCACACTATCAGGAGGTCTCGATCCAGCGAGCCTGCATAAGCCGAAAGCCTTCTTCGGTGCGGCGCGTAACATTGAAGCGGGCGGCAGCCTGACGATTCTTGCGACAGCACTTGTGGATACAGGTTCGCGTATGGATGACATGATTTACGAGGAGTTCAAGGGGACCGGCAATATGGAACTGACACTTGACCGTAAGTTAGCTGAAAAACGGGTCTATCCGGCAATAGATATCCGCCGGAGCTCGACACGTAAAGAAGAACTGCTGCTGGATAAAAAAGAACTTGATATGGTCTGGCAGCTGCGCAACTTATTCACTGAAGCACCTGACTTCACCGAACGCTTCTTAAGACGCCTGAAACAGAGCGATAATAATGCTGATTTCTTCAAGCAGTTAGGTGAGCGCATGGCTGAGAGTGCAAAGAGCGGCAAACCGATTATTTAATGGTTGCATTCTGAGGAGAGAGCCTATATAATATGTAAGTATTGACGTGTATAACACGAATAACTCTGTTCCAGATGGTTCAGGGCAAAGGAGCTGAAAAATAATGAAACAAGGCATTCATCCAGAATACCGTAAAGTAATCTTCTTAGATTCTACTACAGACTTTAAATTCTTAAGCGGTTCTACTCGTTCTTCAAACGAAACGATGACATGGGAAGACGGTAACGAATATCCGGTTATCCGTTTAGATATCTCTTCAGATTCTCACCCATTCTACACTGGCCGTCAGAAATTCGCATCTGCGGATGGTCGTGTTGAGCGTTTCAACAAGAAATTCGGATTCAAATCAAGCAACGAATAATAGCTTACGAGTTCCACATTCAACTGAATGCTGGAACTTTTTTTGTATCAACAAAATCGGCTTCTACTATACGTTTATAAGGTCCGTTTTATGATATAATGAAGCGATTATGTGTTAAAAGGTGGCAGGTCAAATGTATGAAAGTTATCACGCAGGCTGGGTAGAATGTATTGCCGGCAGTATGTTCAGTGGCAAAAGTGAAGAGTTAATCAGACGCATCAGACGCGGTCTATATGCCAAGCAGAAAGTCATGGTCTTTAAACCGCAGATTGATAACCGTTACAGCGATGATGAAGTCGTCTCTCATAACGGTACAAAAGTAGAGGCATTCAATGTGTCGGGTTCAGCAGCTATACTGGACCACGTGACGAGTGATATCGATATCGTGGCGATAGATGAAGTCCAGTTTTTTGATAAAGGTGTCGTTGACATTGCGACGGAACTCGCCAACCGGGGACATCGCGTCATCGTTGCAGGTCTGGATATGGATTTTAAGGGGGTGCCTTTTGATCCGGTGCCGGAACTGATGGCTATCAGTGAGCACGTCACTAAGCTGCAGGCGGTCTGTGCGGTATGTGGTTCGCCCGCATCACGGACGCAGCGCCTGATAGATGGTCAGCCGGCGCGTAGCGATGACCCGCTTATTCTGATTGGTGCAAATGAAAGTTACGAACCAAGATGCCGAGCGCATCATGTTGTAAGAAGTACGAAGGAGGAATAATATGTTAGATCAGTTAGAAATCGTAGAAGATCGTTATGAACAACTGAATGAGTTACTGAGTGATCCAGATGTGGTATCGGATCCGGCTAAATTGCGTCAGTATTCAAAAGAGCAGGCAGATTTATCAAAGACAGTAGAAGTCTACCGGAATTATAAGGAAGTCAAGCAGCAGCTGGAAGAAGCCCTCGAAATGATGGCGGATGCTGAAGATGCCGAAGAAGAAGCGATGATTAAAGAAGAAATCGCAGAACTGAAGCCACAGATTCCGGCACTGGAAGAAGAACTGAAACTGCTGTTGATACCAAAGGACCCGAACGATGATAAGAACGTTGTAATGGAGATCCGCGGTGCAGCGGGCGGAGACGAGGCAGCTATTTTTGCCGGCGACTTATTCCGTATGTATTCTAAGTTCGCTGAAGATCAAGGCTGGAAGATTGAGATTATGGAAGCGAGCGAAGCGGATCATGGGGGCTACAAAGAGATTATCTTTATGATCAACGGCACCGGCGCCTTCAGTAAGCTGAAATTCGAGAACGGCGCGCATCGTGTGCAGCGTATCCCAGCTACTGAAAGTGGCGGACGGATTCACACCTCAACGGCAACGGTAGCCGTGCTGCCTGAAGTAGAAGATGTTGAAATTGATATCAAGCAGGAAGATCTAAGAATTGAGACTTACCGTTCAAGCGGCTCAGGTGGTCAGCACGTCAACACGACTGATTCTGCCGTACGTATCACGCACATTCCGACCGGCATTGTAGCCACTTCATCAGAAAAATCACAGATTCAGAACCGTGAGAAGGCATTGAAGCTTCTGAAAACACGTGTCTATGATATGATGCTGCAGGAAGAACAAGCAAAATATGCGGAGCAGCGTAAATCTGCCGTCGGTTCAGGTGACCGTTCAGAACGTATCCGTACCTATAACTATCCTCAGAACCGTGTGACAGATCATCGTATCGGTCTGACGATTCAGAAGCTCGACCAGATTGTGGAAGGTAAAGTCCTGGAAATCATCGAGGCACTGACAGTCGCTGAACAGACATCTAAGCTTGAAGAGTTGAACGAAGGTGTCCTTTAAGCCGAGTGAGCTGTTAGTCCCTGCGCGTCAGCTTCTGGTCGCGCAGAATATTCCTGTGAACGGCGCTGAGTGGCTGCTGATGGATTTATTCAACTTATCCAAGATGGATATCATGATGGATCAGCCGCTGCTGACTCATGAGATGCAGCAACTCTATGCCGCTAAAGTTGAGCAGCTGGCCGCCGGGGTGCCTCTTGCGCATCTGACAGGCTTTCAGATGTTCTATGGTCGTTCATTCCAGGTGAATGACCAAGTGTTGATTCCACGCCCGGAGACAGAGGAACTCGTCGAACGAACACTTAAACATAAAGGCAGTGTTGTGGCTGATATCGGGACGGGCAGCGGCTGCATTGCTATAACACTTGCACTGGAGTCTGATTACGAAGTTTACGCAGTGGATATCAGTCATGCAGCGCTAGAAGTAGCGAAGCGCAACGCAGAATTATTAGGTGCATCTGTCCGATTTTTGCAGGGCGATCTGCTCGAACCTATTAAGACACAAGGGATTTTGCTGGATATACTGGTCTCCAATCCCCCTTACATTGCTGAAAGTGAAAAAGAGTGGATGTCTGATTCTGTACTGGATTTCGACCCGCATCTGGCGCTGTTCGCTGAAGATGAGGGACTGGCCCTCTACAAAAGGATGCTGGAGGATTTACCTGCCGTGATGAAGGCGGAGGGCTATGTACTGTTTGAAATCGGCCATGCACAGGGGCGTGCCTTGAAAGAGTATGTCAATCAGCTTTATCCGCACATCGAAGTTCACATAGAAAAAGATATTAATCAGCTGGACCGCATCATCTGGTTCAAATGGTGTCAATAAGTTATGCACAAAACGTAAAAGTTATCCACAATTTGTGCATAACTTTTTATTTTATATTAAACTATTGATAATGGAGGCGATAATGAGATGGAAACGTATGTTTGGGATGTGCGTAACTATGTGCATGACTTATCCACATATCCACAGATAGAAGAAATCAGAGCAGGATTTGAAGACAATGAACTTATTGCAATACCGACTGAAACGGTTTACGGACTTGCTGCCAATGCTAGAAATGCGGCGGCTGTAGCCAAGGTGTATCTCGCTAAAGGCAGACCGAGTGACAACCCGCTGATCGTCCATATTCATTCGCAGGAGCAGCTGGATTTTGTGAGAGAGATTCATCCGGCAGCCCAGCAATTGATGAACCATTTCTGGCCGGGACCTATTTCATTTATACTGCCCCTCAAAAAGGACAGTCTGGCTGAACAGGTGACTGCAGGTAAAGACACAGTGGCTGTCAGGATGCCGGAAGATAGCATCGCACAGCAGCTGCTGAAGATCGTCGGACTGCCTCTTGCAGCCCCGAGTGCCAATTTGAGTGGCCGTCCTTCGCCGACCAATTATGAACATGTCTATGAAGACTTGAATGGACGTATCCATGGCATTGTCCGCGGCGATGATAGTCATATCGGCATTGAGAGTACGGTGCTTGACTGTTCGAGCTACCCATTTAGAATTGCGCGGCCGGGTGCTATTACAGCTTCCATGCTGGAAGGTGTGGTAGCGGGATGTGTGACAGAAGCTGACTATACGAGTGATGAAGCGCCGATTGCCCCAGGTATGAAATATCGTCACTATGCGCCGAACAGTCCGATTCAGTTGATAGAAGGTGGAATATCAGCACCTCTTCACGCTGATGCTCATACAGCGGTTGTGGGGCCGGAAAGCATTCGTACGCTTGTGACAGGTGGTACGTTCTATCCGCTCTGTCAGGATGAACAGGATATTACAGGGGCATCGGCACATCTCTATGATGTTCTGAGATCAATTGATCACAATCAGGCAATATCCCGAATTATTCTTAGCGGTTTTAAACGTGATGAAGCGAGTCAGGCGCTGATGAATAGAATAGATAAGGCGTCAGCCGGAAAGTAGGAAGAAGATGAAGATTGTTTTTGTCTGTACAGGTAATACGTGCCGCAGCCCGCTCGCCGAGAGTCTCGCTCAGGCAGCTATACCGGCACATCACTTTGGATCGAGAGGACTTGCTGCCTTCCCTGGCGCACCCGTGTCAACGTATTCAGCTGAACTTATTGAGCGGCATCATCTGCCGGCAGTCGGTCCGGCAACGCCTTTCTCTGATGAGGATGCTGAGGCAGATTTGATTCTGACGATGTCGCAGCAGCATAAAGACAGTATCCGCTCTCTCTATCCTTTGGCGAATGTCTACACGCTTGCAGAATATGCATCAGGCAGCCCGGCTGATATTGTCGATCCATACGGGGGGCATTTTGCACATTATGAACAAGTCTTTACAGAATTGAGAGCGCATATTGACAATTTAGCTAAAAAACTGCCACCTGTTTAATAAACACTCGAGGAAAAAATACAAATAAGCTATAATGAACCTATTCGAGTAAGGGAGGTCTGAAAATGAAAGTTGCAATTGCAAGTGACCATGGTGGCTATCAGCACAAAGAAGCCATCAAGAACCATCTTGATGAATTAGGGATTGGATATAAGGATTTTGGTACTCATTCACCGGATTCTGTTGATTATCCGGATTATGCACGTCCGGTCAGTGAAGCAGTGACGTCTGGTGAATATGACAGAGGGATTCTGATCTGTGGCACAGGTATCGGGATGTCTATCGCAGCGAACAAAGTGAAAGGTATCCGCTGTGCACTTGTACATGATGTCTTCACAGCACAAGTCACGAGACAGCATAATGACTCAAATGTGCTCGCAATGGGCCAGCGCGTCATCGGGGAAGGGCTTGCACTTTTAATCGTTGAGACATGGCTGAAAGGTGAGTTTGAAGGCGGACGTCATCAGGCAAGAATCGATAAGATTAAAGTACTGGAAGATGCTTATGACAGACATTAAAACATTGCTTGCGGAACTGGCAGCGATTGACTTCTTCAAAGAAGGCGAGGTCTGCGTCATCGGCTGTTCCACGTCAGAAGTCATCGGCGAGAAAATCGGTACCCATAGTTCGGATGAAGTTGCAGAGGCTTTCTTTGAGGCGTTCATGGCGGTTGCTGAGAGAACAGGTGTCCACTTCGTCTTTCAGGGCTGCGAGCATATCAACCGGGCGCTCACTATGGAGAAGGGACTGGCTGACAAGCTGGGGCTGCAGACTGTAACAGTAGTGCCTGTCAGAAAAGCGGGCGGCAGTATGAGTGCATACGCATATCGCCATTTCACAGAACCTGTCGTCGTTGAACATATTCAGGCGGATTGCGGTATTGATATCGGCCAGACTTTAATCGGTATGCATATCAAGCATGTGCAGATTCCAGTGCGGGTCAAAACCCAAAAAGTCGGCGAGGCAGTGGTGACGATCGCCACTCATCGTCCGAAGCTGATTGGCGGTCCAAGAGCACAGTATGAATTAAACTAAGGGGGATTCATCATGATCAAGAAACAGGATGCAGAGCTTTATCAGGCAATTGAAAAAGAACGAGCAAGGCAGAACAGCAACATCGAGTTGATCGCATCGGAGAACTTTGTATCTGAAGCGGTGATGGAAGCACAAGGTTCTGTGCTGACTAACAAATATGCTGAAGGCTATCCGGGAAAACGCTATTACGGCGGCTGTGAATTCGTGGATATCGCAGAAAATCTGGCGAGAGACCGTGCTAAGGCGTTGTTTGGAGCAGATCATGTGAATGTTCAACCGCATTCAGGTTCTCAGGCCAATATGGCGGTTTACCGTGTGGCACTGGAAGCAGGGGATACAGTGCTGGGCATGGATCTCTCTCATGGCGGTCACTTGACACATGGCTCTAAAGTCAATTTCAGCGGTATCGATTACAAGTTCGTTGCTTATGAAGTGGCTAAGGAAACAGAAATGATCGATTACGATGAAGTACATCGACTGGCACAGGAACATCGGCCAAAACTGATTGTAGCAGGCGCATCTTCATACTCACGTCAAATTGATTTTGCCCGCTTCAAGGAAATCGCTGATGAAGTCGGTGCCAAGCTGATGGTAGATATGGCGCACATAGCGGGTCTTGTCGCAGTTGGCCTTCATCCAAGTCCGGTGCCGCATGCTGATTTTGTGACGACAACCACCCATAAGACGCTCCGCGGACCGCGTGGCGGGATGATTCTCTGCAAAGAAGAATATGCCAAAGCGATCGATAAAGCGATCTTCCCGGGCATTCAAGGCGGACCGCTCATGCACGTCATCGCTGCTAAGGCCGTTGCATTCGGTGAAGCCCTGCAGCCTGAGTTTAAGGAATATCAGGAACAGGTCCTGAAAAACGCTGCTGCTCTAAGCGAAGCTTTAACAGAAAAAGGGCTGCGTATCGTCTCAGGCGGTACTGATAATCATGTATTTGCAGTAGATGTCACGACTTTCAATCTGACAGGAAAAATCGCTGAAAAGGCACTTGATGAAGTCGGTATCACCACAAATAAAAATACGATTCCTTTTGATGAGAACAGCCCATTTGTGACAAGCGGTATTCGTATCGGCACTCCCGCAGTGACGACACGCGGCTTCAAAGAAGAGGAAATGAAAGAAATTGCAGAGATTATCGCAGATGTTCTGCATAATCATGAAGATGAGGAAACACTGGAACGAGCGAAAGAACGTGTCAGCACACTCGTTGCAAGATTCCCTTTATATCAATAAAAGAGAGGTGCAGTAATGGGCAAAGTACATGTATTTGACCACCCATTGATCCAACACAAATTAAGTTATATTCGCGATGAGCAAACAGGTACAAAGGAATTCCGAGAGCTTGTCGATGAAGTGGGTATGCTGATGGCTTATGAAGTCACACGTGACCTTGAACTGCAGGATGTCGAGATTCAGACACCTGTCACTCAGATGACAGCTAAGCGTTTAGCAGGCAAGAAGATTGCAGTCGTTCCTATCCTGAGAGCAGGACTGGGTATGACTGATGGCGTGCTGAAATTGATTCCGGCGGCACGTGTCGGACATATCGGCCTCTACCGCGACCCGGAGACACTGAAACCGGTTGAGTATTTTGCGAAATTACCGCAAGACATAGAAGAACGTGATTTCATTGTCGTCGATCCGATGCTCGCAACAGGCGGCTCTGCTATTGAAGCGATCAACTCACTTAAAAAGCGTGGCGCACTCAAAATCCGTTTTATGTGCTTAATTGCAGCGCCGGAAGGTGTAGAATTATTAAAAGAAGCGCATCCTGACGTTGATATCTATATTGCCGGCCTCGATGAGAAGCTGAATGATCATGGATATATCGTGCCGGGACTTGGCGATGCAGGCGACCGTTTATTCGGTACAAAATAAGGAGAGAAGACAAACATGAAGAAGATTATGACCGTATTTGGGACGAGGCCGGAAGCTATCAAGATGGCACCTCTCGTTTTACAGTTGAAGAAAGAAGAAGGACTGGAGCCGATTGTTGTTGTGACGGCGCAGCATAGAGAAATGCTTGATCAGGTGCTGGAAATCTTTGATATCACACCTGACTATGATCTTAACATCATGAAGGCAGGTCAGACACTGACGGAAGTGACGGGCCGTGTACTGACAGGCCTTGAAGGCGTCATTAAAGAAGCGAAGCCGGATATGATTCTTGTTCACGGTGATACGACGACGACGTTTGCAGGTGGACTTGCGGCCTTCTATAATGAAGTCGCTATCGGCCATGTAGAGGCAGGTCTTCGAACATTCAATAAATATTCTCCGTTTCCGGAAGAAATGAACAGACAGATGACAGGGGTTCTGGCGGACCTGCATTTTGCGCCGACAGATGAAGCAGCTGAAAATCTGCGCCGTGAGAATAAACCGGATGATGCTATTGTTGTAACAGGCAATACAGCAATTGATGCATTATCCACCACTGTCCAGGATGATTACCACAGCGAAATCATCGATGCATATGCCGATAAGAAAATCATTCTGCTGACAGCTCATCGTCGTGAAAATATTGGTGAGCCGATGCATAATATCTTCAAAGCCATCAAGCGGATCATCGATGAACATGAAGATGTGACAGTTGTCTACCCGATGCATAAAAATCCAAAAGTACGTGAAATCGCTGCGCAGTATCTGGCTGATCATGAGCGCATCAAGCTGATTGAACCGCTCGATGTAATTGATTTCCATAACTTTGCGGCGAGAAGTCATTTCATTCTGACAGATTCAGGCGGTGTACAGGAAGAAGCACCGTCGCTCGGCAAACCGGTCATCGTCCTTCGTGACACAACAGAACGTCCGGAAGGTGTCAAGGCAGGGACACTTAAGCTGGCAGGTATTGAAGAGGAAGACATCTACCGCTTAACGAAAGAACTGCTGACAGACGACTCAGTCTATAATGCGATGAGTCAGGCCAGCAATCCATACGGTGATGGTCACACTTCTGAAAGAATCTGTGCGCATATTAAACATTATTTCGGCTTGACAGAGGAGAAGCCAGCGCCATTCAAGGTTATAGATTAATAAAAAGAGACAGCAGCGGTAATGCGAAAATAAAACGATTAAATGTGTCCGAAATGTGAACATTGTGTTAAACTTTATTTTCTGAGTTTTTGGCATGGCATTGACACACATTTAGGGCTATATTATCATAAACCTTGGAATGTAACGGTTTTCATTGCGTTCGAAGGAGACATATTTTATGTCAAGTTTCAAAATCTTTTTTAAGCGTTATCTGCAGTTTTTTCTCTATCTAATCCTCGTGCTTCTTGTCATCTATTTTTTTACAGGAAGTAGTTTCGCGTTAGGATTAATCATCGGTACGGTTGCTTCAGCAATCAGTGCTTTTGTATGGCATCACTATCTGTATCGCGCGATCAATAGTGAGTCGCTGTACATCTCTAGCGGTATGGGCATTCGTTTTCTCATTGCAACAATGGCCTGCCTCTTCTGGGTGAGATTTCCTGAAGCGATCAGCATCTACGGCATCGCGCTTGGCCTCACTTTAACGTATGTTATGATTCTCATACATACATTTATCAGTCTGAAACAATAATAAATAATAGGAAGAGGTGAACAAATGGAACACGCATCACCACTCTATATCTGGAACTTCATGGGGCACGATATCATCTTTAATCTCAGCTCGATTATGATGCTCTTGGTTACAGCTGCCATCGTTCTTCTGATTGCGATTCTTTGCACTCGCAATTTAAGTCACAGACCATCGGGTGCACAAAACTTTATTGAATGGATATTCGACTTCACACGCGGTATCATCAATAGCAATATGGACTGGGGAAGAGGGGCACGCTTTCACTTTTTAGCGGTCACTTTATTACTCTTCATTTTTGTTGCTAACATGCTCGGTTTACCATTTTCGATTGTGACGGGACATACTTTATGGTGGAAATCGCCGACAGCAGACGCGACTGTCACGCTGACGCTTTCAACTTTAATGGTTGTGCTGACACACTACTATGGTATTAAAATGCGCGGTGCAGGCAATTATTTCAAGAGTTTTGCTCAGCCAGTCTGGTTTATGGTACCTTTCAAGATCATCGAGGAGTTTTCATCTACGCTGACACTCGGTCTTCGTCTTTACGGTAACATCTTTGCCGGTGAGGTTTTACTCGGCTTACTTGCAGGTATCGGCGGTGCTGGAATGCTCGGCTGGTTCGGTGCAGCAATCCCGCTTATCATCTGGCAAGGTTTCTCAATTTTCGTAGGCGCTATCCAGGCTTACATCTTCGTAATGTTATCAATGGTTTACATGTCACATAAAGTGTCTGAAGATCATTAATATAAAATAAAAAACAATTATATTTCTTTAGGAGGAAATTATTAATGAATTTATTAGCAGCAGCAATCGCAATTGGTTTAGCAGCACTTGGCGCAGGTATCGGTAACGGTCTTATTGTTTCTCGTACAGTTGAAGGGGTTGCACGTCAACCTGAAGCACGTGGTCCATTAATGACAATCATGTTCATCGGTGTAGGTTTAGTCGAAGCCCTTCCTATCATCGCAGTAGTAGTAGCATTCATGGTCATGAACCGCTAATTATAATCTATAACTCGTTAAGGCGAAGTCTTTATGATTTCGCCATTCATTTATGACTTTAACTGTGATGAAAGGAGCGTTAATATTGAATTTCTTTATTTTAGGAGCAACTGAACATGCTGGCGGCGTTGAATGGGGAACTGTCTTCGCAACACTTCTGACATTCATCATTTTACTCGCACTGTTACGCAAATTCGCATGGGGTCCGCTGAAAAATATCATGGATGAGCGTCAGCAGGCGATTAATTCTGATATCGACAACGCAGCGGCTCAGAACGAAGAAGCAAGACGTTATGCTGAAGAAAATAGAGCTTTACTTACACGTACCCAAGGAGAAGTACAATCAATCCTTGAAAACGCAAAAGTACAGGCAAAGCGTGAGCATGAAGAGGTTCTTCATACTGCGAATGCAAGAGCCAACAAATTATTAGAAGATGCACAAGCTGAAATCGAGAACGAAAAGAAACGTGCAATTGCGGACATCAATGACCGTGTTGCAGAACTTTCTGTTCTGATTGCATCTAAAGTCATCAACAAAGAAATCAATGAACAGGATCAAAAACAACTTGTGAGCCAGTTTATTCAAGAGGCAGGCGATAAATAATGGTTATCGCGAAGAAATATGCCGAAAGTCTATTCGAAGTCGGTCACGAGCAAGGGGTAGCGGACAGCATCAAGAAAGATCTGGACACTTTAAAGACAGTCGTATCAGCAGACCAGTCTTTCCATCGTTTCGCTGAAGACCCACAAGTATCCAAACAATCTCGCATCGAATTTGTCGAAAAGACGTTCAAAGGCGTCGATCAGCCGCTGATGAATTTACTTAAAATTCTGGCTGAACGTAAACACCTGGAACTGATTCCGGCAATCAGTGCAGAATATGAGCATTTTTATAACGAAGCGAATGAACAGCAATATATGAAAGTAGAATCTGTCTATGCGCTCTCTGATGAAGAGATCAATGACATCGGCAAAGCTTTCATCAAGCGTACAGGCTATAAAAGATTACTGATTGAAAATATCATCAACACTGATTTGATTGGCGGTATCAGAGCGACAATCGGCACAACAGTTTATGATGGTTCAGTTCAGAATAGTCTTAAAGAAATCTCAAAAGCAGTTCAACAACATTAATCATTAAGGAGTGACATAGATGGCCATCAAAGCTGAAGAAATCAGTGCACTGTTAAAGTCACAGATTGCAAACTATGAATCTGGTGTGACAGTAACAGATGTCGGTACAGTAATTCAGGTCGGTGACGGTATCGCTTTAGTTCACGGTCTTAACAACGTTATGGCAGGGGAACTTGTAGAATTTCATAACGGTGTCTTAGGACTTGCGCAGAACTTAGAAGAAAACAATGTAGGTATCGTTATTTTAGGACCTTATACAGGAATTAAAGAAGGAGACGAAGTGAAACGTACAGGTCGCATCATGTCAGTACCTGTAGGTGAAGAACTGATTGGTCGTGTAGTGGATCCTCTCGGTCAGCCAATCGACGGTAAAGGCCCTCTTAACACTACTAAAACACGTCCTATCGAATCTCCTGCTACAGGCGTTATGGACCGTAAATCAGTAGACGAGCCTCTGCAGACAGGTATTAAAGCGATTGATGCACTTGTACCTATCGGTCGTGGTCAGCGTGAGTTGATCATCGGTGACCGTCAGACAGGTAAAACAACCGTTGCGATTGATACGATTCTTAACCAGAAAAATGAAGATATGATCTGTGTATACGTCGCTATCGGACAAAAAGAATCAACAGTGCGTACAGCAGTTGAAACTTTACGTCAGCACGGCGCATTAGATTACACTATCGTCGTATCAGCTTCAGCATCACAACCAGCGCCACTTCTTTACCTTGCACCTTACTCAGGTGTCGCAATGGCTGAAGAGTTCATGTTCAATGGTAAGCACGTCTTAATCGTTTATGATGATTTAACGAAGCAGGCAGCAGCTTACCGTGAGTTATCATTATTACTTCGTCGTCCGCCAGGTCGTGAAGCTTATCCTGGGGATGTCTTCTACTTACATAGTCGTTTACTTGAGCGTGCAGCTAAATTAAACGATGATTTAGGTGGCGGATCCATCACAGCGCTTCCATTCGTAGAAACGCAGGCAGGGGATATCTCAGCTTACGTTCCGACCAACGTTATCTCTATCACAGATGGTCAGATTTTCTTACAGTCAGATTTATTCTTCTCAGGTGTGCGTCCAGCGATCAACGCAGGTTTATCTGTTTCACGTGTAGGGGGTTCAGCCCAGATCAAAGCGATGAAAAAAGTAGCAGGTACACTACGTCTGGATTTAGCGTCATACCGTGAGCTTGAATCCTTCGCGCAGTTCGGTTCTGACTTAGATCCGGCCACTAAAGCGAAACTTGAGCGTGGTAAACGTACAGTAGAAGTGCTGAAACAAGACGAAAATAAACCGCTGACTGTTGAAAAACAGGTTACGATTCTTTATGCACTGACTAAAGGTCACCTTGATGACATTCCTGTACAGGACATCACTCGTTTTGAAGATGAATTCTTAGGATGGGTGGGCAATAATGCACCACACCTATACCAGGAGATTCGTGAGACTAAAGCTTTACCGGCAGACGAAAAGTTCGTTGACGCAATCAATGCTTTCAAAAAAATCTTCAAACGTTCAGTCTAATCAGAGAATGATAAGTAAATAAGGTGGTGACAAAATGAGTTCACTTAGAGAGATCAAAACACGTATTACTTCAACACAGAAAACGAGTCAGATTACAAAAGCCATGCATATGGTGTCTAACTCAAAACTGAGACGTGCTGAAGAAAATGCGAAAAGCTTCTATCCATATATGGATAAGATGCAGGAAACAATCTCAGCAATCGGTGGTAATGAGAGTTCACACCCTATGCTTGTAAAACGTCCCGTCAAGAAAACCGGCTATCTCGTCGTAACGAGTGATAAAGGTCTTGCAGGTCCTTATAATGCAAGTGTGCTGAAAAATGTGACGAATATCATCAAAGAACGTCATAACAATGATGCAAGTCAGTACGGCATTCTAGTCATCGGTCGTGTAGGTCGAGATTTCTTGAAGGCCCGTGGTTATAACATCATCAATGAGATGGTGGGACTGCCAGAACAACCTTCATTCAAGGCGATCAATGCACTGACTAAAAATGCTGTTGAGCGATACGAGACGGGTGAATTCGATGAACTTTACCTGCACTTCAGCCACTTTATCAGTGTCCTGGAGCAGGAAGTTCAGGAACGTCGTATTCTGCCGGTCAGCCAGAATGATATTCAGGCGACTGGGGCAACTGCGATGTATGAATTTGAACCCGACAAGGAAGCCATTTTAGATGTCATTCTTCCACAATATGCTGAAAGCTTGATTTACGGCGCTTTACTTGATGCTAAAGCGAGTGAACATGCTTCTCGTATGACAGCGATGAAGAATGCAACAGACAATGCTAAAGAACTGATAGATGATTTATCATTACAATATAACCGTGCTCGTCAGGCGGCAATTACACAACAGATTACTGAGATTGTCGGCGGCGCAGCGGCACTCGAATAATTTTAGGGAGGAATAATAATGGCAGTAGGTCACGTAATTCAAGTTATGGGTCCAGTTATTGATGTTAAGTTCGCACACGGTCAGTTACCAGAACTTAATAACGCTTTAACTTTAGATATCCAGCGTGAAAACGGTACTACAACGTTAACTCTGGAAGTAGCCCTTCACTTAGGTGACGATGCAGTTCGTACTATCGCAATGAGCTCTACAGACGGCGTACAACGTGGTGCTGAAGTTACAGATACAGGATCACCTATCTCTGTTCCGGTTGGGGACGAAACATTAGGACGTGTATTCAATGTTCTGGGTGAAAAGATCGATTTAGGAGAAGAGATACCAGCAAGTACTCGTCGCGATCCGATTCACCGTCTTGCACCTAAATTCGAGGACTTATCAACAAAAGTTGAAATCCTTGAGACAGGTATCAAAGTTGTCGATTTATTAGCACCTTATATCAAAGGTGGAAAAATCGGTCTCTTCGGTGGTGCCGGTGTAGGTAAAACAGTATTAATTCAGGAATTAATCAACAATATCGCACAGGAGCACGGTGGTATTTCAGTATTCGCGGGGGTCGGTGAACGGACTCGTGAAGGTAATGACTTATACCACGAGATGAGTGACTCAGGCGTTATCAAGAAGACAGCGATGGTATTCGGACAGATGAACGAGCCACCTGGTGCACGTATGCGTGTTGCCTTATCAGGCTTGACAATGGCAGAATATTTCCGTGATGAACAGGGTCAGGATGTACTGTTATTCATCGACAATATCTTCCGTTTCACGCAGGCAGGTTCTGAGGTATCCGCTCTTTTAGGCCGTATGCCTTCTGCCGTTGGTTACCAGCCAACACTCGCAACTGAGATGGGTCAATTACAGGAGCGTATCACGTCTACCAACGTCGGTTCCGTAACGTCAATCCAGGCCGTATTCGTACCAGCCGATGACTATACTGACCCGGCGCCAGCGACTGCTTTCGCCCACTTAGATGCAACGACAAACTTAGAACGTAAATTAACAGAGATGGGTATCTACCCAGCCGTAGATCCACTTGCATCGACGTCACGTGCATTAACACCTGCTGTTGTAGGTGAAGAGCACTATGCAGTTGCTCGTGGTGTACAGGCTACACTTCAGAAATACCGCGAACTTCAAGATATCATTGCCATCCTGGGTATGGATGAGTTATCTGATGATGATAAAAAGACTGTTAACCGCGCACGTCGTATCCAGTTCTTCTTATCACAGAACTTCCACGTCGCTGAACAGTTCACAGGTCAAAAAGGATCTTATGTGCCGGTTGCACAGACCGTTCAGGACTTCAAGGCTATTCTTGAAGGTAAATATGACCACATCCCAGAAGATGCATTCCGTTTAGTCGGCGGCATTGAAGCAGTACTTGAACAAGCTAAAGGTATGGGTGTACAAGTCTAACTTAGGAGGAATGAGATATGAACACGTTAGCGTTAAATATTGTTACTCCTAATGGTTCAGTTTATTCTACTGAGCAGGCTGAACTTGTCGTACTACAGACTGAAGGCGGCGAGATGGGGATTATGGCCGGACATATTCCGACTGTTGCGCCGCTTAAAATCGGTGCAGTACGTGTGACGGTTGATAAAAAAGTACATTATATCGCTGTAACGGAAGGTTTCGCTGAAATCCGTGCGACAGGTGTAACAGTACTTGTACAGGCTGCTGAGCAATCAGATGCTATCAACGTTGAGCGTGCGCAGCAATCTTTAAGACGTGCACAGGAACGTCTGGAGCAGGACAAAAAAGAAGGCGTGGACTATCACCGCGCTGAGCATGCTCTTCATCGTGCCCTTAATCGTTTGGATGTAGCCAAATATCGTTAAAACCTAAAAAGACTTAGTGAGAACTAAGTCTTTTTTTAGTTGAGGAGGAGAATATGGATACTGGAATCTATGCAATCATTCATCTGATACTTCACGTCGTGTTTACATGTCTGTCTTTTTGGGCACTTAAATCATTGAGAACAGAACAATGGTTTAAGGCGAATCATACCCAACAGATTCAGTTACTGCTGATTTTTATGAGCTTTGCGCTCGGTAAATTAGTCAGTGACTTTATCATGGATATCATCTATCTGTCACAGCAGATGACCTGGATGTAACGGCCGACAATTAAACTTACTGTTCCATGTATATTTTTGATATAGTAGAGGTTATAGAAGTAGAGTGGTGGAGGAAAAACGATGGATATGATTTTAGTAAAGGGCGGCAACCGTCTAGCAGGAACAGTTAAAGTAGAAGGCGCGAAGAATGCAGTGTTACCTATTTTAACGGCATCTATATTAGCGGATCAGGGTGTAAGTACTTTTACCAATGTACCGCAGTTATCAGATGTTGATACCATCAGTCATGTACTTGATGGTTTGAATGTCAGCGTGAAGCAGGTAGCGGCCGATACATATGAAGTAGATGCAACGTCAGAGCTTAAGTCGACGGCGAGTTATGAATATGTCAGTAAAATGAGAGCGAGTATCTTAGTGATGGGGCCTCTTCTTGCCAGATTGGGTCACGCACGGGTGGCTCAGCCAGGAGGCTGTGCTATCGGGTCACGTCCTATCGAACAGCATTTAAAAGGGTTATCCGCATTAGGCGCAGTGATTGAACAGGAAAATGGTTATTTAGTCGGCCGGGTGGATGGCCGTCTGCAGGGGGCTAATATTTATCTTGATTTCCCGAGTGTCGGCGCGACACAGAATATTGTGATGGCAGCTACACTTGCTGAAGGAACTACAGTGATTGCCAATGTCGCAAGAGAACCTGAAATTGTTGACCTCGTCGAATATTTAAATGCGATGGGTGCACGCATTACAGGTGCAGGTACAGATACATTGATCATTGAAGGCGTCGAACGTTTAACTGGCGCCGCGCATACGATTGTGCCGGATCGTATAGAAGCAGGGACTTATATGATTGCAGCAGCGATTACGCGCGGTGATGTCGTGGTGGAAGGAGCCCGTACGGAACACATGACCTCTCTGATCTCCAAACTGCAGGAGATGGGCGTTACAATCTCTGAAGAAGAACAGGGTCTGCGAGTGACGGTTAACCAGCCTCTTAAAGGCGTTGAAGTTAAAACAATGCCGCATCCAGGATTCCCGACTGATATGCAGGCCCAGATGACCGCACTGATGATGACAGCAGAGACGGAGAGCCGCATGACTGAAACAGTATTCGAAAATCGTTTCATGCATATCGATGAATTCATGAAGATGAACGGCAACACTAGAGTCAGTGACCGCACTGCTTTTATACGGCAAAGTGAGCTGCACGGTGCATCGGTAAAATCAACGGATTTACGAGCAGCTGCTGCATTGATTCTTGCCGGACTGGTCGCAGAAGGTTATACGCGTGTGACTGAGCTGAAGCACCTTGACCGTGGGTACGTTAACTTCCACGGTAAACTTAAGCAGCTGGGGGCAGATATTGAACGTACGGCAGAAGATAAAGTAGAGGTGAGGTAGAAAAATGGCTAATTATTCAGGTAATGAAGTTGTTCACCGCAAAATACCGATGTTTATGACGATTATGATTATACTCGCACTGGCACTTATTCTGTTTTTAACCGGCCTGATGATGGGCTACGGCGTTCTTCATTCACCATTCGGCATCTTTAATCCGAATACATGGACACATATTTTTGAACTGACAGGGAGCTTGAATTAGATGGAAACTATTCTGACTTTTGATGAAATCAAAAAAATTATTCCGCATCGTTATCCATTTTTGCTGATTGACCGTGTTGTTGAACTGGAAGAAGGTAAACGTTGTGTAGGGATGAAACAAGTAAGTGGGAATGAGCCTTTCTTTCAAGGACATTTCCCGGACTATGCTGTAATGCCTGGCGTTCTCATTGTTGAGGCACTCGCGCAAGTAGGTGCAGTTGCGATGCTTGACATGGAGGCGAACAAAGGGAAGATCGCTTTGTTTGCGGGCATTGATAAATGCCGCTTTAAGAAACAGGTGACACCTGGAGACACGCTGAGATTAGAGGTAGAGATCTCTAAGATTAAAGGGCCCATCGGAAAAGGAACGGCGACCGCAACAGTGGACGGCGCAGTCGCTTGCAGCTGTGAAATTACATTTGCATTAACGGATGCTCAAGAATAAGCGCAACCCCCTATCACACAGTGTGGTAGGGGGTTTCTTTCGGATGAAACGGCTAAATAAAGTCCCGCAAAAGTAGTTTGCGGGACTTTGCTTAGTCTTTTTCTCTTAAAATCGGTTTAGAGACCATCATGCGATTAAAGGTGCTGATCAGTTCATCACCTGTCAGTTTATCTTCAACAAGTTGTTCGAGCAACTGTTCTGCGTAAGCCTGCCTTGGTGTATAAATATGACATTCAAAAATAACTGAAATCTTATCATTTAATTCTTTGATGTTTTTGATAGTGGCTTCAAATAGAGCGGGATCATTGGAGGCGCGTGTAATGACCACTCTTGTATCCAGGACAGTCTGATTTTCTTGATAAGCCTCCATGGTTTCTTTATGTATGCGGTCAATCAGAATTTCCAGCAACCACCCTGTGCCACTGTTCTCTTTATTAATGATGACTCCATCATGTACAGTGAACTCATGGGTGGTCTCATTTTCTACGATCTGAAACCTGAGTGCTTTAAATGTTTTCATGGATTGATCCTCCTTTCACCCATTATATAGTTTGCTTGACTGTAATTCAAAAAGTTATCAATTTTCCTGAAATGTCAGAAATAAGTCGTAGTTTTTCATCAAATACAAGTAATTTATCAGAAACTGCATAACTACAGCCGCTGAATAATAAAAACAGTGATTTTTCAATTTATTTCGGTCAGGTTATAGTGGGGATAGAAAGGAGGTGACACATGATCAATAAAGTCGTACTTGTCGGACGCCTGGCGAATGCACCGAAATCGAATCAGCAATCTAATAAAAATAGTGTACAGTGTGTAACATTTCCGCTTGCTATTGAACGAGGATATAAACCTCGCGATGAGCAGGCTCAGACCGTGGATTTCCTCCACTGCAAAGCTTTCAACAGAACAGCAGCGAATATTTTGCAGTATTGTCGTAAAGGCTCAACGGTTTGTGTGACAGGCCAGATTCACAGCAATCGTTATCAGAAACCAGGAGAAGAGAAACCTCAGTATTTCACGGAGATTCTTATTGAGAGCATCAAGTTTCTACCGAACTTCGGTGCTATCAAAACAGGTGATATACTGCCTCAGACACCTGATGAAATCTGGAGTGAGCTATCAGATGCTGAAAAAACACATGCGATTTTGCTCGCGAAAGAAACATCAGTCAAGCAGATGATTGCTGAACAGAATACAACGCCGATAAAAACTGAACCTGTCAAGGTCATCACTGATGATGAAAGTCATGAGTTACTGCAATCATTAGATACACTCACAAATGAGACTTCACAGGAAAATGCGGAAGATGATCCGAAGGAAGCAGCCGTTCTCTCATAAGTAACTTTCTTACTCACACCCACCCCACTCACCCTTTCACACGTGCTGTCTGGAAGGGTTTTTTATTTTGATATCATTTTGTAATATCTACGTAATTTAAGGAGCTGACTTATCATTTTTCTGTAACCATAGAAATCATAAAGCGTGCTAAAGTAATATCAAGATGAAACAAAGACGGGGGACAACACAGAAATGAATAGGTTATCAGTCATTATCGGTGCTGTCATTTTGTCTGGCATTGTAGCAACAACGAATGCTGAAGCAAAAATGCAAGATTTGCAGATGGATGAATCGGTTTGGTCAATTACAGATAAATATGATAGAACGATTGAAAGTATAGAAAAGATTAATGCGGTAGATAACACCTTAATTACACCTGATCCGAAAGTTGAAGTTCTTGTAAATGGCAAGTATAAGGTAGTTAAGGGTGACACACTATCAGAAATAGCAGAGAAATGTGATGTATCAGTCAAGCAGATTCATCATTTGAACCATATTACCGGCGAACAGACATTGACTGAAGGCCGGACGCTTTTAGTCAATTAGCATTCAGCAGGAAATTAACGCCATTAGTTAATTTCTTTTTTTTAGGAAAAATAAGCCAAGCTTGATATTTTGTAATATCAGCGTAATATTACGCTTTTATCTTTTATATACCTGTAACCTATGAAATATTTTATTCTGATATATTCTTATTAATGAAAAAGCTCATTCCTAGGAGGAACAAAGTGATGAAAAAAGTATTAGCAGCATCGACTGTGGTAGCAGTAGCAGGTTCGTTCGCAGCAACAGCAAATGCAGCAGAGTATACAGTTAAATCTGGAGATACACTCTGGGCGATTTCCCAGCAATATGGTACATCAGTTGCAAATATTAAGGCTGAAAACAATTTAACTTCCAATCTGATCTTACCTAAACAAGTCTTAAAAATTAACGAAAAAACGGTTAAAGCTGCTCCTCACGACACAACACTCTATCATATCGTTGCAGGCGATACTTTAGGCAAAATTGCTGCTCAGTTCAATGTAACAGTAGCAGACCTTAAAGCTTGGAATAACTTATCCTCTGATTTGATTATCGCAGGTAAAACTTTAAAAGTCAGTGCACAACAGGCACCGGTGAAAACCTACCAGGCGCCAGCACAACAGGCGCCGGTGAAAACTTATCAGGCACCCGCACAACAGGCACCGGTGAAAACATACCAGGCACCGGCACAACAGGCGCCTAAAGCAGCAACAACTCAAACTTCAGCTGCTTCATACGCGACAAATTCCAGCGTAGATGCTCACTTGAAATTAATCATGCAGCGTGAATCAGGCGGTAACCCACGCGCGGTCAACCCTGCTGGTTACTATGGTTTATTCCAGTTCTCACCTTCCACTTGGGCAGCTGTCGGCGGTACAGGTAACCCTGCCGATGCTTCTGTTGAAGAACAATGGAAACGTGCTCGTATCCTTTATACACAATATGGTGCACAGCACTGGAGTACAGCTTATTAATCTGCCAAGACTATCTGAGGATAGTCTTTTTTTATTTGCATTCAATCTCCGGGTTCTATATGCTTAAGATAACAAAATACCTATTTACTGCTAGGGGTGCCTGATGGCTGAGATGACGATGTCAAACCCTTTACCTGATCTAGATAATGCTAGCGTAGGAAAGCGGTCGTATTTGAAGGCCTTTTTCTGCGGAAATAGGTCTTTTTTGTATGCTGAAGGAGGAATCATAATGTTTACTGATGAATTGCAACGAGAAGCGGAACCCATTATTAATGCGATTTACCATGATGCTTTTATACAAGGCATTATCAAGGGAGATATCTCAAAGGATGCAATCCGCCATTATTTAAAGGCGGATCATCTCTATCTAAATGAGTTTGCCAAAATCTACAGCCTGTTAATTGCCAAACTGGATGACCAGGCAGATATACGTTTTCTGCTTGAGCAGATTGACTTTGTTGTCAATGGTGAAGTGACTGCCCATTATACGATGGCAGATTATGTAGGGGAGGACTATACATCGATTATTGCAGGCGGCGAATGGTATCCGGCGAGTGACCACTATATCAAGCATATATATTACAATGCCTTCAAATATGATGATGCAAGCTTCACTATCTGTGCCATGGCGCCTTGTCCTTATGTGTATCAGCAGTTAGCTTTAAAAATAAAAGAAAATCACGATTTAACAGGCAACCCTCTAAAAGACTGGGTAGATTTCTACGCGGTGAATATGGATGAATTGATGGGTCATTTAAACCGCTGGGTCAATCGTTTTGCTGAAACGACGACAGAACAGAATAAAGCCATTTTAAGACGCAATTTCCTCGAGAGCTGCGTTCATGAACGTAGATTTTTCGCGATGTCCTACCATCAGGAGACATGGGATGTTTAAAACCGCGTTATCTATTGCAGGCACAGATCCGACTGGTGGTGCCGGTACGATTGTTGATGTCAAAGTCTTTCAGTCCAGAGGCGTATACGGCATGAGCGCCATTACAAGCATTGTCGCACAGAATACGCGGGGCGTGCAGCAGGTCTTCGATCAACCGGTGCATGTGCTGGAAGCTCAGCTTGAGAGTATCTACAGTGATATTGTACCGGATGCAGTCAAGACCGGTATGCTTGCGTCAAGTGAGGTCATGGATGTTGTGAGACCTTATATTGAAAAGCATCAGATCCCCTATGTCATCGATCCGGTCATGGTCGCAAAAAGCGGCGATGATCTGCTGGATGATGCAGGCAAGAACGCGGTGCGCTATAAGCTGCTCGATTTAGCGACAGTAGCGACACCGAACTTACCGGAACTCGAACGTATTCTGAACATGAAAGTGGAATCGAGAAGTGATATCGACCGTGCCGGCTCCATTTTTCTGAATGAGATCGGCAGTCAGGCTGTCATTGTAAAAGGCGGTCATATGGAAGGGGATGCCATTGATTACCTTTTTACGAAGAACGGTGTCATTGAACTGCCCGCCAGAAGGATTGCAACTTATCATACACACGGCACGGGGTGCACTTTCAGCGCAGTGATTACAGCAGAACTTGCGAAAGGCCGCTCTATAGAAGACAGTGTCCGAACTGCGAAAGCTTATATCACGAGTGCGATTCTGAACACGCCGGGACTCGGTCATGGTAACGGCCCTGTCAACCATTTCAGCTATCAGGAGGAAGAACATGAAAATCAATCAAATTAGACAAGACCAACCGCTTATCATCTGCCTGACCAATGATGTCGTCAAAAATTTCACGGCTAATGGTCTGCTGGCACTCGGTGCGAGCCCCGCTATGGCGACAGAAGTCGAAGAACTGGAAGACTTCATCAAACATGCAGGGGCGGTCCTGATCAATATCGGCTCGATTACTAAAGAGAGTATCCCCTCTATGGAAAAAGCGGCCGAAGCAGCGAATAAATGGGGTGTGCCGGTCGTCCTGGATCCTGTGGCCTGCAGTGCGACAGCATTCAGAAAAAATTTCTGTCTGAAACTCATCGAGCAATATAAGATCAGTGTCATCCGCGGCAATGCCTCAGAAATAAAAGGGCTCATTGAAGAGACGACGATGAAAGGGACAGATAGTGACTTATCGCTTGATACAGTCGCCATAGCCAAGGCAGCAGGCGAACAGCTGAAGACAGCCATCGTCGTGACAGGCGAACATGACGCTATCTATGCTCAAGGCAAGACGAAGCAGCTGTCAAACGGCACGGCAATGCTGACTAAAGTCACAGGCGGTGGATGTTTATTAGGGGCAATTGTCAGCGCTTTTATATATAATGAGGTTGAACCGACATTAGATGATTTAGTCGAAGCTGTCTCTTATTACAATATTGCAGCTGAAAAGGCGGAATCACTTGATAATGGCACTTTGCCGGGGCATTTTCAGATTAACCTGCTGGATATGTTGAACAGCACAGACGAAAATGACGTAGCGAAGAATATGCGAGTGGAAGAAGTGAGGTAATTGGAATTTAAGCGTGAGATGTTACAACTGTATTTTATCTGCGGGACCAACAATACCCGAGATATTGAAAAGGTGCTGGAGGAAGCCTTGAAAGCAGGCATTACGCTCTTCCAGTTCAGAGAAAAAGGGCAAGGTGCACTGACGGGCGAAGACAAAAAGCAGATGGCGTTCAAATTGAAAGCGCTCTGTACAGAATACGGCGTCCCTTTCATTGTAAATGATGACTGGCAGCTCGCCCTGGATGTCGATGCAGACGGGATACATTTAGGTCAGGATGATGACAAGATTGCAGATATCATTGAAAAGTTCCCTGACAAGATTATTGGCCTGTCTGTCAGCAACTTTGAGGAATATGATCAGTCTGATTTAACACATGTGGATTATATTGGTGTAGGACCCGTGTATGAAACGAGTTCAAAAAGTGATGCCAAACGTCCTGGCGGTATCGAACTGATTCGTAAGATGCGGCTTTATGACGAACAGATTCCGATTGTCGCGATTGGCGGTATCACGAATCGTAACTGCGAGATGATATTAAAAGCAGGTGCAGACGGTATCTCAACCATTTCTTCCATCGCTGCCAGTTCAAACATTGAACAAGATGTGAAGAATTATCTGGATTATTACAAATAACCGAGTTCTCTAGTTTAATCAGCACATAAAATGTGTTAAAATAACCTCTATGTGAAGAATATTATGAGGTGAAGAAATGAAGAAAAAGGCTTTGATGCCATTATTGTTCGGTATTATTATATTTTTAGCGGGCTGTGATTATTCCAAGGAGTCTAATCGGACAGGTTTCTTTTATGATACATTCGTGCATCCACTGGATCTGCTGATCCACTGGCTGGGTGCTAATATGGGTCATAACTATGGGCTTGCGATTATCGCGATCACGTTAATTGTGCGTCTGGCGTTGTTCCCATTCATGATGAGAACGTACAAAAATCAGAGCGTGATGAAAGAGAAAATGAATCTGATTCAGCCGCAATTAAAGGCAATCCAGGAAAAATCAAAACATGCACGTACACAAGAAGAGAAAATGGCTGCCAATCAGGAAATGATGACCCTATACAAAGAGAATAATATCAATCCCCTCAACATGGGCTGTCTGCCGCTGTTGATCCAGCTGCCGATTGTTACAGGTCTTTTCTATGTCCTGAAGTATCCATCAGGGGGCGGCATCACACAATATCCGGACTTCTTATGGTTTAAACTGACACAACCGGATATTTTAATGACGATCATCGCAGGTATCGTGTATGCAGCGCAGGCTTTTGTCTCTATGCAGAATATCCCTGATGAACAGAAAGCACAGATGCGTATGATGATGTTCATTTCGCCTATTATGATCATCTGGATGTCTTATATCTCACCAGCAGCACTGCCATTATACTGGGCAGTCGGCGGGGCATTCCTTGTTCTGCAGACATGGTTAGGAAATAAGTTCTACAAACAGAAAGTCCATGAAGAAATGAAGCCGCTTATCGAAGCGCATGAAGAGAACCAGGAAAAAAGAGCAAGAAATACACAAGTCAAAGCAAAAAAGAAAAAAAGGTAACTTAAAACATCGCCGATTTGGTGGTGTTTTTTTTCTTGTACGATATTCATTTGATCATATATCAAAAAAAATATATAGAATTATCTGAATAGTATGTTAAAATTTATATGGGATTTGAAAGGGGTTTCATAGATGGAAATTAAATATATTAATGAAAATGCGATGGCATGTGTGTTTGAAGAAACAATCAGCGAGCAAGTGAATCAGCAAGTCCTGGCGCTCAAACGTGCACTTGAAAGACAGCAGGTGGAGGGAATAGAAGAAATCATCACTTCTTACCACACGCTTGTTATTTACTTTAAGGATTCAATCACGCACGATGGAATAGCTGAATTGATTAACCGTCTGGATATAAGTGACCGGGCCGAGCGGACTGCGAAGGTCTATACCATTCCTGTATGTTATGACTATGGACTGGACTTGGCTGAACTGGCAGAGTACTGTGGACTTACTCCGCAGGAAGTGATTGAACGTCATACTTCCAGACAGTATTTAATCTATATGCTGGGCTTCATGCCAGGATTTCCTTTCCTCGGCGGACTGGATGCGTCCATCGCTAAATCGAGAAAAGAGACACCACGTAAAGAAATACCGGCAGGCTCTGTGGGTATCGCCAATGAACAGACCGGCATGTATCCACTTGCATCACCGGGTGGCTGGAATATTATCGGTCGAACGCCTGTCACCTTATTTGATGCAGATCGTACACCTGCTGTTTTCTATGAAGCTGGGGACTATATTCAGTTTAAAGCCGTCAGCAAAGAAGAATATACGGCAATAGAGCAAGATTCCGAGTATCAGATTGAAGTAAAGGAGGCTGAAGTATGAGTTTAAAAGTGATACAGCCCGGTCTGTTTACGACGCTGCAGGATGCAGGACGTCAAGGTGTCCAGCATTTCGGCTTAAGTCCGAGCGGGGCGATGGATTATTTCAGTTTTATGGTCTGCAATCAGCTGCTTGCTAATGAGCGTCCTGTCAGCCTTGAAATGACGATGCAAGGGGGCACATTCGAATTTGGACGTGGTAATGCCTTTATTATCACAGGTGCAGATATGCTGGCGACGCTAAATGGTAGACCGGTGAAGCATAACACCATTCACTACGCCAAGATGAATGATCAGCTGGCATTTGGCGCTGCAGTGACTGGCATGCGCACTTATCTGACAGTCAGAAACGGGTTTGATATAGAACCTGTCTATGATAGCTATGCGACGCATACTAAGATTAGGCTCGGAGGTATAAAAGGACGCGCACTGAAAGCAGGAGATGAGCTCGTCTTTTCAAAGCCGGAAAAAGTAGCAGCGAAGACCATTTATACGCCGGCATTCGATGACAACAGAATCCGGTTTATTCCTGGGCAGCAGTTTGAGCGCTTTGAAAAGTTCAAGCTGAAATCTTATACAGTATCCAGCATGTCTGACCGTATGGGCATCAGACTGGAAGGCGACGTCATCAAGGCAGAGAACTATGATATTATCTCTGAACCGGTTCAGCTCGGTTCGATACAGGTGTCGGCGTCAGGTCAGCCGATTGTACTCCTCAACGACCGTCAGACAGTAGGCGGTTACGCAAAAGTAGGAACGGTCTATTTCTATGATCTGGTAAAGCTCGTCCAGAAGAAACCAGGCGAAGAGATTCATCTCGTGCCGGGGACCTTGGAAGAAGCGATTCAAGAGAAAAAGAAGATGCTGAAATATATTGAAGATATTGATGTGCTGGCGTATAAAGGACGTTCATCAGGCAGCAAGATCCAACAATTAATTAAAAGGGTGAAATAATATGAATACTGAAAACTTAGAGACATTAATCCAGCTGATGAATGATCATCAGTTAAAAGTCATTTCATACAAAGATAAAGAAACAGAGTATCATATCGAAAAAGCAGTGCCGGCATTAGCTGCAGTACCATTGGAGGCACCTGTACAGAATGAAGTAAAAGCGGCTTCTGAAGGCTATATTCAGAAGTCACAGTTAGTCGGCACTTTCTATAATACTGAGAATGAAGACAGCACTGAGCCGCTTGTGAAAGTCGGCCAGAAAGTCGAAAAAGGGGACCGCATCGGTATCATTGAAGCGATGAAAGTCATGAATGATATCCAGGCTGAAGTATCAGGCACCATCGAAGAAATATTAGTGGAAAGTGGTACAGCAGTCAGCTATGACGAGCCGTTAGTTAAAATTAAAGAAGTATAGGGGTGTCACAATGAAAAAAGTACTGATCGCCAACAGAGGAGAAATCGCGATCCGCATTATCAGAACGTGCAAAAAGCTCGGTATCCAGACCGTCGCTGTCTATTCCACTTCTGATAAAGATGCGCTACATGTGGCTCTGGCGGATGAAGCATACTGCATCGGTCCGGCGCAGGCTCAGAAAAGTTACCTGAATATGAATCAGATCATCTCCGCAGCCATCGTCTCAAATGCAGACGCCATCCATCCGGGTTATGGTTTTCTCGCTGAAAACTCAAGCTTTGCCCGGGCATGTGCGAAACATGATATTATTTTCATCGGACCTACACCTGAGACGATTGACAAGATGGGGGATAAGGCAGAGGCAAGAAAAACGATGATCGCTGCGGGTGTCCCTGTCATCCCTGGATCTAAGGATGTCATCCCGACAGCAGAAGAAGCGGTCAAAATGGCAGAGACAGTCGGTGTACCGCTTGTCATTAAAGCAGTCGCAGGGGGCGGCGGAAAAGGCATGCGTATCGTCAATGATATGGCTGATGTTGAAAAACTGTATCACTCTGCCAAGAACGAAGCACTGAAAGCTTTCGGTGATGACAGAGTCTATATGGAAAAGTTCATCAAAACGGCACGTCATATTGAGGTGCAGGTGCTGGGTGACGGTAAAGGAGATGCTATTCATCTGTATGACCGTGACTGTTCGATACAGCGTAACAATCAGAAGCTGATTGAAGAAGCACCTGCTGTTATTGTACCGGCAGACATACGAGAAAAGATGACAAGTGATGCAGTCAGCGCAGCGAAGAACCTCCATTACCGCGGCGCCGGCACGCTGGAATTTCTTTACGTTGAAGAGACAAACGACTATTATTTCCTGGAAATGAATACAAGAGTACAAGTGGAGCATACCGTGACAGAACGTGTGACCGGTGTCGACATTATCGAAGCGCAGCTCGATATTGCACTGGATGATCATTTCCCTTTCAAACAGGAAGATATTAAAATTCACGGCTTTGCCATGGAATGCCGGATTAACGCGGAAGACCCGGCACACAACTTCAGACCGTCACCAGGTAAAGTCCAAGCTCTGCACTTACCAGGCGGACCCGGCGTCAGAATCGATACATTTCTTTATGAGAACTGCACAGTCTCTCCTTACTATGATTCGATGATTGCTAAAATCATCACGTTTGACTTAACACGTGAACGCACTATACAGAAAATGCAGACGATTCTGGATGAAACAGTGATTGCCGGCTTCGCAACGAATCTGGATTTCCAGTATCGCATCATTCAGCATCCGAACTATGTTGCCAACACACTCGATATTAAATTTCTTGAGAAGAATCACTTCCTGGAGGGATAACAGATGAAAATTGATTTGAACGCAGATCTAGGAGAAAGTTTCGGTAATTACACAATCGGTAATGACGCAGCAATCATTCCGCTCATCACTTCCGCGAATGTGGCATGTGGGATGCATGCAGGTGATTATAACGTGATGGATCAGACCATTCAACTCTGCAAAGAACACGGGATCGGTATCGGTGCACATCCCGGTTATCATGACCTGATGGGCTTTGGACGCCGTAAAGTAGAGATGTCTTATGATGAGGTTGAAGCCCTTGTCACTTATCAAGTCGGGGCGATTCAAGCATTCTGTAAGCGTCATGCAGTGAAGTTAAATCATGTTAAACCGCATGGTGCGCTCTACAATGCAACTTTTAACGACCGCAGACTTGCTGATCATATTGTTGCAGCACTTTACAGACTGGACCCTGACCTGAAAGTGATGGGCATTGCAGGCGGTCATCTCGTCCAGGCGGCAGAAGACAAGGGGATGACAGGTATTCATGAAGTCTTCGCAGACCGTAATTATGAAGAAGACGGCACACTTGTCAGTCGGACTGAGACAGACGCATTGATTCATGATGCAGAAGAAGCGACGTCTCATATCTTGCGCATGATAAACGACCAGGTCGTCAAAACGAAAACAGGTAAGCTTGTGCCGATCCAGGCAGATTCTATCTGTGTTCACGGTGATGGACCTGAAGCGCTGAGATTCGTCCATGCAATCAGAACGGCTTTACAGCAACAGGACATAAAATTGCTGATGATATAGTCAGAACAAAGGGGATGAAAGAGTGGAAAACAATACAAAATTAACAGCGGGACAAAGACGCCTGCTATTCGGTGCCATCTTCCTGATGGCAACGTCAGCGATTGGACCAGCCTTTTTGACGCAGACGACCGTCTTTACAGAGAAGTTCTTATCCAGTTTTGCCTTTGCGATCCTGGTCAGTATTATCATTGATATCGGTGCACAGCTGAATATCTGGCGCGTGCTGACTGTGACAGGAAAACGTGGCCAGGATGTAGCCAATGAAGTGGTGAACGGCTTAGGGACATTTATTTCTGTTCTGATTGTTCTGGGGGGTCTGGCCTTCAACATCGGTAATGTGGCAGGAGCTGGTCTCGGCTTTAATGCACTGTTCGGACTGGATGTGAAAGTGGGCGCGGTGATCACGGGCCTCCTCGCGATTTTAATCTTCAGTTCTAAGGGCGGGGCGAAAGTGATGGATGTCATCACACAGATACTGGGGGCGCTGATGCTCTTAGTAGTGGGCATCGTGATGATTAAAGTAAATCCGCCATACGCTGAAGCAGCTTATCGCATGGTTGCACCTGAGAATCCGGCAGCCCTCGTGATGCCGATTATTACAATTGTCGGAGGAACAGTCGGTGGTTATATCACATTTGCCGGTGCGCATCGTTTAATTGAAGATGGTATGGTCGGCCAGAGAAATCTGCCGTTTGTTACACGTGCAGCTAACTTAGGGATTTTAACAACAGGATTTATGCGTCTGTTCTTGTTTCTTGCAGTACTCGGTGTCGTCTCAACAGGGGTTAAACTGAATGCAGATAACCCGCCGGCATCTGCTTTCCAGTACGCGTTAGGAGATATCGGGCCGAAGGTTTTCGGACTTGTCCTGCTGGCGGCGGCCCTGACGTCTGTTATCGGTGCAGCTTATACGAGTGCGTCATTCCTGAATGGCTTCCATCCGATTTTCTCGAAATATAATAATATCGTCATCATCTGCTTTATCGTCTTCTCGACGATTGTATTTGTCTTTATCGGAAAACCGGTCAAACTGCTGATTTTAGCAGGGGCATTCAATGGATTGATACTACCGGTCACCTTGACAGCGATTCTGATTGCATCGCGGAAAAAATCGATTGTAGGTGACTATAAGCACCCGACATGGATGCTTGTGTTCGGTATCCTTGCAGTCCTTGTCACGCTAGGTGCAGGCTTCCTGTCCATTCAGAGTCTGGTAGAATTATGGAACCAATAACAAAGAGCTGACTGTCAAAGTCAGCTCTTTGTTATTGCCATTCTTTTTTGAATTGAGTGATAAATGTCTCCATAAATTCGTGTCTTTCTACCGCCATCTTTCGGCCTGATTCAGTGTTCATCAAGTCCTTTAATTTGAAGAGTTTCTCGTAAAAATGATTGATGGCATGTGTTTTTTCACGGTAGTCGGCCTCTTCCAGGTCTCGCGGAGGAATCAGGGGATCATACATGATATCGCCGAACTTGCCGGCATACATGAATGTCCGCGCGATGCCGATTGCACCGATGGCATCGAGACGGTCAGCATCCTGCACGACTTTGCCTTCCAGCGTTTCAAGCTTGCCGGCATTCACACCGCCTTTAAAGCTCATATATTTCAGGATATGCTTGATCGCATTCCGTTTGTCAGGGCTAAGCTCGATCTGATCGAAGAAGTTCTCGAGCCTTGTCCAGGCAGTAACAGCGTCCGTCAGTTTATCGTCAACGGTATCATGTAAGAGGGCCGCCATTTCTACAATCAGCAGGTCAGCCTGTTCTTCCCGGCCGATAGCGAGTGCCATCTTTCTCACGCGTTCGATATGAGCATAATCATGTCCGGATGAATCCCCCATATGAAAATCTTTCACGTATTGTTCAGTTTCTTTTATCATCAGTATGCCCCTTTGATATTATTTATGGGTAAAGTGTAACAACCATGAGAAGAGGTGAAGACATGTCTGGATTGACTAAAAAAGAAAAAATGTGGAGCTACGGTACACTGGCTGCACATAGTCTGTTTCTGCTTAACGTTGTGCTGCTCCCTGTCCTAAAGAATAGGCGCAATAAGTCTCGCTAACGCTTCTTTAACCTTGATCCATAATGAACGCTGTTCGTAGAGTTCCATGGTCATTTCACTGGAGAGTTTGACGTCTTCTTCAAAGGCATGACGCAGTTCACAAGCGACACCGGCGTCATAGATGAAGGCGTTGACTTCAAAGTTCAGTTCAAAACTTCGGACATCCATGTTGGCGGTACCGACGCTCGCCACTTCGTCATCGATAACGATCATCTTCGTGTGGATGAAGCCTTCTTCATAGAGAAAGATTTTACCGCCGACTTTCAGGAGTTCGCTTGCAAAAGTGGTTGTCCCCCAGTAGACAAACGGGTGATCCGGTTTATTAGGAATCATGAGATACACTTTAACACCGGAGAGTATAGCTATTTTCAAGGCATCCAGAAAGGCGGCATCCGGAATGAAGTAAGGACTCTGGATATAAATGGAATCCTTGGCGCTTGAAATCATCTTGATGTAGCCGTATTTAATCTGATGAAGTTCTTCTTCCGGGCCGCTTGAAGCAATCTGAATACCGACATCGCCGCCGCTTTTGACATCCGGAAAATACTGGGGTTCATAGCGCAGAAAGTTCCGGGTCGCCTGGGAGTTCCAGTCCAGGATAAAGCGGAGCTGCAGCGCGTTAACTGCATCCCCTTCGATGCGGAGGTGTGTGTCCCGCCAGTACCCGAATTTATCGTCCAGACCCAGGTACTCGTCCCCGACATTAAAGCCGCCGATATAACCGATACGGCCATCTATCACGACAATCTTGCGGTGGTTGCGGTTATTGAGTCTGAAGTTGATAAGAGGGAAGAAGGAAGGGAAGAAGGCTTCCACCTGCCCGCCCAGCGCCTTGAATTCCTTGAATTTGGATAAGGTAAGCGTTCTCGAACCCATATCATCGTAAAGCATACGCACTTCCACACCTTCCCGCAGCTTCACTTCAAGTGCATCGATAATCCTCTTGCCGATGCCATCCTGTTTGAAAATATAATACTGGATATGGATATGTTCTTTCGCTGCAAGGATATCAGCGATGAGATTCTCGAATTTGTCGTGACCGTCAGTCAGCACACTGACGCGGTTATCGGTCGTCAGAAAGGCAGGCTGATTGATCAGCAGCATACGAATCATATCTTTATGTTTGACGACTTCTTTGGGCGGTGAAACGAGCAGGTTATTGTCTAGGGCGTAAATCTGTTCATTGATGACGGTCTCCAGCTCCGCTTTATCACGTTCATCAAAGTAAAAGAGCTGTTCCCGGCTGATTTTCCGGCCGAAAAACAGATAGAGCAGAAAGCCGAGAAGCGGTAAGAAGAACAGAACGAAAAGCCATGCCCATGTAGAGCTCGCAGTCCGCCGCTCCAGAAAAATAATGACGAAGGCCAGGAAGATATTGATGATAAAGCCGAGAGAAAGAGCAATTGCATATATATTCGATAGCTCATTGATGATTAAATGATTCAAATGACTGATCCCTCCTTTAAGTAATCCTATTATACTATAATCCTTTCTGAAACTTTACTTCACAACTATAATATTTTCAAAAAATTTACACAAATAAGTCTTTAGTCCTATGGTAAAAAGGGAATGTTTCAGTTAGAATGAAGTTAATCAATTGACAGGAGAGAACTCTATGACGAATAAGCAGGATAAAATGAAAAATGTCGTTACGCTTTTATCGACTCTCGGCGTCAACATCACTCGAACAAAATCGCGACTGGATGTCATCCGTACATTACCGCATGTTGCCCCAGTTAAATTAAAATAAAACCTCTGATTCCTACGAATCAGAGGTTTTTTGCTTGTGGTAAAAGATACTCAGTGCAATCCCGATGCCGCTCATCACTGTCCATAGCGCACTCCCGCCGTAGCTGATGAGAGGTAAGGGAATCCCTGTGATGGGCACGAGCTGTATCGTCATTCCGACGTTCTGGAAGACGTGGAACATGAGCATGCTGATCAGTCCTGTCAGAAAGAGAGAGCTGAACGGATGATCAGCATACTGTGCCAGGCGAATCAGATGGATGAAGAGAGCTAGAAACAGAATCAGCACAAGGACTGAACCGATAAAGCCGAATTCTTCGCCGATGACCGAATAGATGAAATCGGTATGGTTTTCCGGTATATAGACCTCGCCGTGCTTAAATCCTTTGCCGAACAACCCGCCGGAACCGATCGCTTTCATGGATTCAATCAAGTGGAAACCATCACCTTCACTGTAGGCTTCAGGATTGAGCCATGAATTGATACGGCCCAGCTGATAAGTCTGAATACCTAGCCCTTTTTCGATCAGAACGGGCTTATAGAGAATGCTGAGAATCAGTGTAGCCCCGGCTGCACCGATTGTGAGCAGGAATGGAACGAGGATCTGCCAGCTGATACCTGAGACGATGATCATACCTAGAATGATGGCGAGTAACACAAGGGTCGTCCCGAGGTCATTCTGCAGCAAAATCAAGATCATCGGTACCAGTGCGACCGCTGCCACTTTCAGGATGAGATTGAAATCTGTCTGGATCGTCTTATTGAAGGTGAAGCGGTTATGACGGTAAATGACATTTGCCAGCACCAACATCAGGACGACCTTCATAAATTCTGACGGCTGCAGACTGATCGGTCCTAGTCTATACCAGCTCTTTGCACCATTGATAATCGGCGTGAAAGAGGAGTCCGGTAATATGAAAAGACCTGCTAGAGCCAGGTTGCCGACTAGATAGATCGGCCAGACAAACTGGCGCAGTTTCTTAGGCGAGAGAAACATCAGAGAAAGCGCGATGATAAAACCGAGTATATAATATAGGAACTGACGTTCTGCGAAGTTGGTTGCATACTGCTGTCCGGCCATTGCAGATGTGATCACTGTAATACTGACTGTTGCAAAAGCGATAAGCAGTACCAGTAACCACCAGTCAATCTTTTCTAGCCATTGTTTCATAGAGGTAAGCACTTCTCCTTACTGCGAATTAATAATAACCATTATAACTTAAGTTAGAAAAAGAATGAAATATGTTTGAAATTTCAATCGCGATTTGTTCTATGCTTTCATATCATGATAAGATAGCACTATCAATTTGTATGGAGGCGTAATATGACAATAGAAAATATTTGTATTATTTATGGTGGTAAAAGTGCAGAACATGATATCTCCATTTTAACGGCCCAATCCGTCATCAATGCGATGGATAAAGAGAAATATGCAGTGGATACGATCTACATCACGAATGAGGGAGAGTGGGTCAAAGGCCCAGCTATTACAGAGAAAATTGATGATGCAGAAGTTTTACGACTTGCACCTTCAGGCTCTGTTTCTCTGACAGAGATGCTGAGTCAGTCGACAACAGGCCATCCTTATGACGCCCTCTTTCCGCTGCTGCATGGTCCGAACGGTGAGGACGGCACGATTCAGGGGTTATTCGAAGTGCTGGATTTACCCTATGTCGGTAACGGTGTTTTAGCGGCATCAAGCTCAATGGACAAGCTGGTCATGAAGCAGTTATTCGCGAATAGAGGATTACCACAACTTCCTTACGTCAGCTTCTTGAGAAGTGAATATGAGAAATACCGGACGAATATTCTGGAACTGGTTGATAATAAGCTGGAATACCCTGTTTTCGTCAAGCCGGCCAATTTAGGGTCATCTGTCGGCATCTCCAAGTGTAATGACCGCGAAGAACTCATTAAAGGTATAGAGGAAGCACTGCAGTTCGACCGTAAACTGGTTGTTGAACAAGGCATCAACGCTCGTGAGATAGAGGTAGCTGTTCTCGGTAACGATCATCCTGAGACGACGTTACCTGGTGAAGTGGTTAAGGACGTCGCATTCTATGACTACAAGGCGAAGTATAAGGACGGCAAAGTCAAACTGGCGATCCCGGCAGATATTTCCGAGGAAACAGCTGAAACACTCCGTAATATGGCTGTCGAAGCATTTAAAGCAACCGACTGTTCAGGACTGGTGCGCGCTGACTTCTTCGTCACAGAAGATGAGACCATCTATATCAATGAAACAAACGCAATGCCAGGTTTCACTAAGTTCAGTATGTATCCGCTACTCTGGGAGAACATGAATGTCTCTTACAGCGAACTGATCACACGACTGATTGAACTCGCGAAAGAACGTTATACAGAGAAAAAGAAAATCAAATATAAGATGGACTGATGACGATGATTAAAAGAACAGCACAACAAATTGCGGCCATGTGCGGCGGAACGATAGACGAAAGATATGCAGACATCAAAGTGGAAGGCGTTTCTATAGATTCAAGGTTCATTGATGATGCCGTTCTTTTTGTCCCTTTTAAAGGCGGGAATACAGATGGTCACCGCTATGTCGCTCAGGCGATAGAAAGCGGTGCAGCCGTCAGTTTCTGGCAGAACGATGTAGCAGATGCGCCGGAGGTCCCGTTGATCAAGGTGGATGACTGTCTGATTGCCTTGCAGAAGCTCAGCCAGTCCTATCTGAAAGAAGTCCGGCCCACTGTGATCGGTATTACAGGTTCAAACGGCAAGACGACCACTAAAGATATGGTAGCGAGTGTGCTCTCGTCTAAGTTCAAGGTGAAGAAGACAATCGGTAACTATAACAATGAAATCGGCCTGCCGCTGACTATCTGTCAGCTGGATGATGACACAGAAGTGTCCATCCTTGAGATGGGGATGTCCGGCTTCAGAGAGATTGCTTTGTTATCCCAGCTGGCCGAACCTGATATTGCAGCTATCACGAATATCGGTGAAAGTCATATGCGTGATCTGGGTTCCCGGGCAGGCATTGCGAAGGCTAAGTTCGAGATTACAGAAGGCCTGACAGGACTTTTCATCTATGATGGCGACGAAGAACTGCTGCAGCCGCTTGCTGAGACATTCCAGGGTGAAAAACAGTCTATCGGCTTCAAGGCTGATAATGATCTGCCGCTGCGTGATATCCAGCAGCGGGATGAGGTGATCTCCTTTAAGGTAGGCAGCTCAGAATCAATCTTTGAACTGCCGATGCTTGGCCTTCATAATGTCAGAAATGCAGCGATTGCGGTCACCATCGGCCGTTATATGAAGTTAAGCGATGCAGAGATCAACCGCAATCTCGCGCATCTTGAAATGACCGGTATGCGTATGGAAAAATTAGCGGGACCGGCAGGGAGCACTTTGATTAACGATGCTTATAATGCAAGTCCGACCAGCATGAAGGCGGCCATAGATACAATGGATGCCATGGATGGCAGCAAGTATATCGTCCTCAGCGATGTGCTGGAGCTCGGTCCGGCCTCAGAACATTATCACCGGGAAGTAGGCCGTTACTTTGCAGGAAAAGATATGACGCTTGTTGCGACAGGGGAAGAAGCGCGCTACATTTATGAAGAAGCAGAAAAATATGTGCCGGCCCATTATTTCAGGACGAAAGAAGAAGTGACAGAATTTCTGCGATCGCGATTGAATGCAGAGACAAGAGTACTCTTCAAAGCGAGTCGTGGTATGAAGCTTGAAACAATTATAGAAGCACTGGCTTAACGGAAAGGAGATTGTCTGAATACAGACAGTTTCCTTTCTTTTCCTTTCATTTTCAGGTAAATGCGTTTGCTATTCACTTAGTTAGATGTTAGTATAGAGAAGTTAACGCGAGAGCAGAGTGAAAATTCACACGTAGAGCAAGCGAACAGAAAAAGGAGAAATAATTTTGCAAAAATTTAGAGACTTAGGTATTAGCGAACCTACAATCCAATCGCTAGAGAAGTTAGGTTTTACAGAACCTACAGCGATCCAGACTGAAAGTATTCCATACACTTTGGCTGGCAGAGATGTACTAGGACAAGCGCAGACCGGCACAGGTAAGACAGGTGCATTCGGTATACCTTTAATTGAGAAAGTAAAGCATCACGAAGGGATTCAGAGTTTAATTCTCGCCCCTACTCGTGAGCTGGCTGTCCAAGTGGCAGACCAGCTGAAAGCATTCGGCCGCGGACAAGGTGTTCAGGTTGTCACTATTTTCGGTGGTATGCCTATCGACCGTCAGATTCGCGAACTGAAAAGAAAGCCTCAAATCGTAGTCGGCACACCCGGCCGCGTGATTGACCACTTAAATCGTCGTACACTGAAGACAGATCAGATAACGACATTGATTCTCGATGAAGCGGATGAAATGATGAACATGGGCTTCATCGATGATATGCGTTTTATCATGGATAAATTGCCGAAAGAGAACCGTCAGACGTTGTTATTCTCAGCGACGATGCCTAGAGCCATCCAGGAACTTGTTCAGAAGTTCATGAATGACCCGGTCGTAGTTAAAACGATGACAAACGTTGACTCTAATCCGGATATCGACGAATTCTACACAATCGTCAAAGAACTAGAGAAGTTTGATACATTTACGAACTTCCTTGATGTCCACAGCCCGGAACTTGCAATCGTCTTCGGCCGTACAAAACGCCGTGTAGATGAGCTGACAAGCGCGCTTATTTCTAAAGGTTACCGTGCAGAAGGTCTGCATGGTGATATCACGCAGGCCAAACGTCTTGAAGTTCTGAAGAAATTCAAGAACGATTCCATCGATATCCTTGTCGCAACAGACGTTGCAGCACGTGGATTAGATATTTCAGGCGTTTCACACGTCTATAACTTTGATATTCCTCAGGACGTCGAAAGTTATACACACCGTATCGGACGTACAGGCCGTGCAGGTAAGCATGGTATGGCGATCTCATTCGTCAACCCGATTGAAATGGATTATATCCGTCAGATCGAAAAAGAGAAAAACCGTACGATGAAAGCACTGCGTCCACCTACACCAGGTGAAGTGATGAAATCACGTGAGAGCGAAGTTAAGAAAAAAGTAGCGGAATGGGTAGCTAAACCATCAGAAGAACGTATTGAAACAATCGCGCAAGGTCTGATTGAAGAATACGGTGATGTGAAGTTAGTGACATCATTACTGCAGGAGCTGATTCAATCTAATAACGATGTGGATGTTCAGCTGACATTTGAAAAACCGCTTGGCCGTAAAGGTGGCAAATCATCATATGGCCGTCGGGGTGGTAACGGTGGCAACCGTAACTTCAAAAGCCGCGATTCTAAAGATAACCGTCGTCGTAAACCGGCCGCAGGTAAATCCAAGAATTTCAAAGGACGTACATTTGCTGACCACAAGAAATAATAAGAAGAGCTGCACTGATAAGTGCGGCTCTTTTTTTGGCATCATCTATATCCTGTTTTTGGTATAATTGATTGTAAAGAGGAGGTTTGCCATGCGTTCTACAACTGAAATGATTAAACAGCCCTTACAGGTGAAACAACTCAAAAGGTATCATTATCTGATGATGTCAGCACTGCTCTTACTCATCGCCTCTGGTATTCACTACGCTATTATTCACTGGGACTGGTATGATCAGCTGCTTGTTATTTATATCTGTCCTGTTCTGATGTTTCTCTTCGCATTGATAGCGCCCGCTGTCAGTTATCGCTATTCAGCCTATAGAGTCAATCAGGTCTCGATTGAGCTGTCACAAGGTCTATTCTGGCATAAGCGCTCGGTTATTCCGATGGACCGCGTGCAGTACGTCATGATCAGTACAGGACCGATTGCAAAGCGCCTCCGCTTGTCTAAAGTCAATGTCATCACCAGCGGGGAATCTGTTGCGCTGCCTTATGTTGATGAAGAGACGGCACTTCATATCGCCAGACTGATTACAGAACGGATCAAGGAGGTGAGCAGTTATGTCTGAGCCTAAACGCCTGCATCCTATCACCTATCTTTCAAAGATATTCAAATCCGTCAAAGATAATGTCCTGACAGTCGTTCTCGCCGGTTTTCTTTTCTTGAAGAATGGCTTTAATCTGAATGATATCGGTGACCTGATTTTTCCGGGCATCCTGCTTATTTTCGCTGTCGTCAGTATTGTACTGGGGATAATTGAAGCGCTGACGACCACATACTGGATCTCAGATGATAAATTATTTGTTAAAAACGGCATTCTTTCAGTCTCTACGAAGGAACTCTATATCGCGCGTATTCAGTCAGTTGAAACGACGCGTAACATCGTCAATCAGCTATTCGGAGGGGTGATCCTGGATATTAAGACACCGGGTGACGGTGTTAAACTGGACAGCATCTCGAAACAGGCGGCAGATGAGCTGACCCATTATCTTGAAACTCGCAAAAACAATCTGGGTGATACTGTAGAGGAGGTCCATCAGGCGCCAGCCTTTGAATCCTATTACCGGCTGCAATTAAAAGATATCATGCTGATGAGTGTGACGAGCGGGGCGATGGGGACAGTACTCGCGGTTGTCTTCGGGCTGTACTCACAAGTCGATGAGATTCTCCATATCAGTGACCGGTTGGCTCCGATACAGCAGGAAATCGGTTCGAGCTTTTCCTCAATAGCCCTCCTCGTGATGATGGCTCTGCTGCTGAGCTATATCACCGGTATCTTTGTCACTGCACTGAAATACTTTAATTACGAACTGACTTATGACGGAGAACGTCTGAGAATCCGGTATGGTCTCTTTGAAGTCAAGGAACGTATTGTCATCGTCAAACAGATTCAGGCAGTAGAGGAGAAGAAGTCCTTTCTTAGACAGTGGCTCGGTTATACAAGCTTCCGGGTAACGATTACGAGTGATGCGGCACTGGAATCAGAAGATGAGAATGTCCTCGGGCAGATTGAAGTCCTGCCTTTCATTAAACGTAAGGAAGGACTGGCGGTGATGGCGCAGCTTGTTCCGGATTATTATTATAATGAAGTGGACCGCGTCATCCCTAGGCGCTCGTTAAGACGTTATATCCAGTGGCACTGGTTAGTGATTATCATTGCCACAGCGCTTGTGCAGTATTATTTTTTCAACCAGGCATGGATGGTCGGAATCGCCCTGCTGATTCTGACGTTTATTGCCGGCTGGATGCGGTACCGTTATTCAGGTTATGTGATTCAAGATGACCAGATAACCGTCCGTGAGACTGGACTCTTTGCCAGTTCGATCTACCATCTGAAAGAAGACCGGCTGATCAGCATCCACGTTACTGATCATTATTTCCTGGACAATGCACGACTTGCTTCTATTGTGCTGCGTGTCTCAGCAGGTTCGCTTTTTACGGATGCATCACTTAAACTAGTGGAAAGAACAGATGCAGAACGTATTTATGACTGGTTTATAGAGAAGGAGGTCAGACAATATGAAGAAAGCTGATAGTTCTGCTGTGAAAGTATGGCGTATAGCGAATGCCATATGGACAGCGCTTCTGCTCATGTTATTAGCTGTGTTGATAGCTGTCAGATATTTCTTTTTTGACTGGATACCGTTCATGGCTGTGCTGCTGTCAGGAGCATTGATTATTGTTCAGATGGTCTGGTTCATCCTGATAGAGCCCCGTATTGCCTACCGGACGTATGAATATCAAGTGGGTCAAACAGAGCTCCTCACACGTGCAGGCATCTTCATCAAACGTGAGACAATCATTCCGTTTGTCCGTATCCAGAATGTTGAAACACAAGTGGGTCCGATTATGAAGCGCTTCAACCTGAAAAGTGTCGAGGTCACAACAGCGGGCGGCGCGGCCCGTATTGAACTGATCAATAGTACGGAAGCAGACCAGATTAAGAAAGTGATTGACGAAGCAGTCAATCGTTTAGAGGGGGCAGGCAGATGATAGTAGGAATAGGAACCGATGTGATTGAAATTGAACGGATCAGCAGACTGATGTCTGACAAGTTCATCAGACGTATCCTGCACCCTGAAGAAATCAAGATATTTGAAGCATTCAGCCATGAGGACAGACAGATTTCTTTTATAGCGGGCCGTTTTGCTGTCAAAGAAGCTTATGCTAAAGCGTATGGCACCGGTATCGGTCAGCATTTTCGTTTTAACGATATTTGCTGTCTCAATGATGAGCGGGGCAAGCCTTATATAATAGATGCGGATTATAAAGTGCATGTTTCAATCGCACATTCTCACACAGTGGCGACTGCATTCGTTATAATAGAGGAAAAGTAAGAGGAGGATAATAATGAATTATTATCGTCAAAGTGTGCTCCACATCAATTTAGATGATTTATATGATAACTACCAGGCTGTGGCCGGTCTGCATCCGGATAAGAAAACAATTGCGGTCATCAAGGCCAATGCCTATGGCATGGGTGCGGTGACTGTTGCTGAACATCTCAGCAAACAAGGTGTTGACTTCTTCGCGGTAGCGACACTGGATGAAGCACTTGAGCTGCGGCAAAACCATATTAACGGACAGATACTCGTCTTAGGTGTCATCAGGCCGGAAGATGTCAAGCGGGCTGCCGCTTCAGATATAACGGTCACTGTACCGGATGAAGTCTGGCTGGAAGAAGTCCTTCATCATCTGGATAGTGTACTGACTGTCCATGTGAAATTAGATACTGGCATGAATCGTATTGGGATACGTGACAAAGAAGAATATGGGCGTGTGTTATCACGCCTGAAGCAGAATGAACTGCTCGAATTCGAAGGTGTTTATACTCATTTCAGCTGTGCGGACATGGATGATGATTCTGCTGAAAAGGCGCATGAGGCATTTATGGATATAGTGAATGACTTTGAGAAGCCGCGCTATATTCATAGCCAGAATTCAGCTGCTGCCCTCCGGTATGATATGACTGACTGTACAGCTGTTAGATTAGGCATTGCGGTGTATGGCTATTATCCATCAGCTTTCATCAAGACAGTGACAACTGTGAACTTGAAGCCGGTCATGCAGCTGACGAGTGCCATCAACTTCATTAAAGACGTGCCGGCCGGTACAAAAATCGGGTATGGCAGTCATTACGAAGCAGAACAGGATGAGCGCATTGCGACTCTTCCTATCGGCTATGCTGACGGACTTCTGCGCTCGATGTCGGGCTATGCAGTCAGAGTGGGAGAGGAAGATGCACCGATAGTCGGCCGTATCTGTATGGATCAGACGATGATCCGTGTATCGGATAGAGTGAGACTGGGAGATGAAGTGATTATTATTGATCATCAGCCAGGGACGCGTCAATCGATGGAGACAGTAGAGGAGAAGCAGTCAACAATCAGCTATGAAGTGCTCTGTAATCTTGGACAGAGGCTGCCGCGTGTTTATCATACAGATGAACAATCAACAGTGAAGAATACATTGTTAAAATAAAAGTAGTTTTTTTTATATGCGTTTGATATGATAATGTTGATTTACTGAGGAGGTTAATCATGAAGAAATTTGATCAATTATTAGCTGAAGGCTATGAATCCATGGCTGAACTTAATTTAATCATTTCTTATGAGCAATTCGATCTTGAAAGTGAAGTGTGTGAAAAGAGTGAAATGTACGATTTAGCTGATGATGGTGAGTAAATGAGGCGCGGCGAAGTCTTTCTGGCTGACCTGTCACCTGTCAAAGGCTCGGAACAAGGCGGTAAGCGTCCTGTTGTCATTATTCAGAATGATGTCGGGAATAAATACAGTCCGACAGTCATCGTGGCCGCAATCACAGCGAAAATCAATAAAGCACGGATCCCGACCCATGTGGAGATCGGCAAGACCAACCATCATCTGGATAAGGATTCGGTGATATTGCTTGAACAGATCAGAACGATTGATAAAAATCGACTGATTGAAAAGCTGACTGTTCTCTCTGAAGAAAAAATGAGTGAAGTGAATCAGGCGCTGGCCATCAGCCTTGGACTCTCTCAATGAATTAAAAGTGCTAGCATAGACTTTAGGGTGACTAAAGTCTTTTTAGTTGGAAAGGAGGCAAATGGAATGAATCATATAGATGAACTTATCGTTAATTACGAAAAAATATTGGATCGTTATATCGAATCAAAAAATGAACAGGATCTGGATGGCCTTCAGAACCTGAGCTTTGAAGCGATTGAAAACGACATATCTCCGGAAGAAATTGTTTCCTTACATAAAGATTTAACACTTGAAAAAGAACTGACCGCTGAAGAGATGAAGCTGTCAATGGATGTATTACTGGAGATGATTATCGGATTTGGCTTCTCTTACCGCGACTACAAATCACTGGTCAAAAAGATGGAAGCACATGATAAAGAGATGGACATTGCAGCCAGTCTGCAGTCGATGATGCTGAAGACGAAGATTCCTAAACTGAACAGCATTGAAATCGGTGCGATCAGTGTGCCGGCCCAGCGCGTAAACGGCGACTATTACAACTTGATCGATCATCACGACGGCACTATGAGTTTCGCTGTCGCAGACGTCATCGGTAAAGGAATTCCGGCTGCTCTTGCCATGAGTATGATCAAATTCGGTATGGACTCATATGGACACTCACAGCTGCCGAGTGATGGATTAAAACGGCTTAATCGTGTGGTGGAGAAGAATGTCAATCAGAATATGTTCGTGACGATGTTCTACGGATTATATGAAGAAATCAGCAGCAAGTTCTATTATAGTTCCGCGGGGCACGAACCAGGCTATATCTACCGCGAAAAGACGGACAGCTTTGAAGAGATGGGTGCACGCGGCATCGTTTTAGGCGTCAATCCAACGACGCGCTATGATCAGGAAGAACATGATATCAATGTGGGTGATATGATCCTGGTGTTTACAGACGGTCTGTCAGAAATCCGGCGCCTGTCAGGAGAGTTTGTTCGTACTGACGATTTACTTGAACTGATCAGAACATACAAACATCTGCATCCGCAGGATATCGTGCAAGTGGTCTATGAGGAACTGATCAAGATCCAGGACCCTAAAAAGCGCGACGATCTGACGATTCTTCTTATCAAAAGAGTGAATTAATGTTTAGCGATTCAGATAAAGGGTATTTTAAATTGAATTTTATGTATATAAATGGGACAAAATTATAGGGTAACTAGGAGTGTATGGAATGAACTTGAATATTGAGACCATCGAACATGATACATTTTATGAAATCAAAGTCGCAGGAGAACTGGACGTTTATACAGCACCTGAACTGCTTGCTGTTCTCCAGCCTTTACACCAGAAAGGGACGCATGACATCCACCTGAATATTTCAGATGTCAGCTACATGGATTCAACAGGTCTCGGCTTATTCGTCGGAACATTAAAAGAGCTCAATAAACATAATCATGAACTTTATGTGTTAGGGGCTAACAGCCGTATCGAACGATTATTCGATATTACAGGCTTAAAAGAACTCATGCACGTGAATGCGGAGACGGAGGTTTAATATGACGAACTATGATTATGTAGAGATGCGTTTTCCGGCTTCAGCTGAATATGTGGGACTTGTCCGTCTGACATTATCAGGTATCCTGAACAGAGCAGGCGCTTCATATGACGATATCGAAGATTCAAAAATCGCTGTTTCTGAAGCCGTCACTAATGCTATCAAGCATGCTTACAAAGGTGAAGTAAAAGGTGATGTATTAGTCGGTTATGTCATCTTTGATGAGAAAGTCGAAGTCATTGTATCAGATTCAGGGCAGAGCTTTGATTATGAGAAGACGAAATCAGAACTGGGTCCTTATAAAGAAGATGAGAACGTTGATTTTATTCGCGAAGGAGGGCTTGGGCTGTTCCTGATTGAATCTCTGATGGATGAAGTGAACGTGAAGAAAGATGCCGGTGTCACAATCAGCATGACTAAGTATATAGCGGGAGAGCAGGTGCAACCTGATGGCGAGAGAGTCAACATCATTTAATGACATTTCTCCAGAGCAGATCAATGCCTGGATCAAGCTTTATCAGGAAACAAAGGACGAAATGGCACAGACCACACTCGTTGAACACTATAAGAAGCTCGTGGAATCACTTGCCTATCGCTATTCTAAAGGACAGAGTCATCACGAAGACCTGGTTCAAGTAGGGATGGTCGGGTTACTCGGTGCCATCAATCGCTTTGATGTTTCCTTTGAAAGGAAATTTGAGGCGTTTCTTGTGCCGACTGTCATCGGTGAGATCAAACGATACTTACGTGACAAGACATGGAGTGTGCATGTTCCGCGTCGCATCAAGGAAATCGGACCGAAAATCAAGAAAGCGACGGATGAGCTGACTAATCAGCTCGGGCGTTCTCCCCAGATCAAGGAAATCGCTGATTACCTTGAAGTCACGGACGAGGAAGTTCTGGAAGCCATGGAGATGGGTCAGAGCTATAACGCGCTCAGTGTCGATCATTCTATTGAAGCGGATAAGGACGGCTCCACTGTCACATTGCTTGATGTGATGGGACAGCAGGAGGAAGGTTACGATTTAACTGAGAAGCGGATGATTCTAACGAAAATCCTGCCGATTCTGTCAGACCGTGAAAGAGAAATTATTCAATGCACGTTCATTGAAGGTCTCAGCCAGAAGGAAACAGGCGAGAAAGTCGGTCTCAGTCAGATGCACGTATCAAGACTTCAGCGCACAGCTATCAAGAAGCTGAGAGAAGCTGCCCAGGAAGGGAACTAGACATATGCCGGACAGGCATATGTCTTTTTTTATGTTAAAATATAGGGACTGGAGGCGAGAAGATGGAGAAAGCAATCATCAATTTGATTATAGAGAAGTTACCTTATAAAAATGGACAGATAGAAGCCGTGCTTAATCTGCTGGAAGAGAAGAATACCGTCCCATTTATCGCCCGTTACAGAAAAGAGATGACGGGCGGGCTTGATGAAGTGGAGATCAAGGAGATTGAGACCGAATACAATTATATGGCAGCCCTGCAGAAACGGAAAGAAGATGTCATTAAATCCATTGACGCACAGGGACTGCTGACTGAAGAGCTGAGAACAGAGATTCAGAAGCAGACGAAACTTCAGCGTGTAGAGGATCTATACCGGCCGTTCAAGCAGAAAAAGAAAACCCGGGCGACAGAAGCGAAGCGTAAAAATCTAGGGCCGCTTGCTGATAAGCTGCTGAAGTTTGAGGACTTTGACAGCCGCGCGGAAGCTGAACGTTATCTGAACGACGAAGTGAAGACGTGGGAGGAGGCGGTGAAAGGGGCGATGGACATCGTAGCGGAAGTGATCGCAGATGATCCGAAATACCGGGCAGCCATCTTGAAGTCTGTACAGGATTACGGTGAAATCCACTCACAGAAAAAGAAAAATGCAGAAGACGAGAAGCAGGTCTTTGAGATGTACTATGATTACAGTGAACGTATCAGTAAAGTCGTTCCTCATCGGACCCTTGCCATCAATCGAGGGGAGGAATCAGGCATCCTCAAAGTCTCTATCGAGCATGACCTTGAGCGTCAGGAGCGTTATATCAAGAAACAGTTCGTTAAAAAGACGACACAGAATGATGCCCTGTATGACGAAGTGATCACTGATAGTCTGAAACGACTGATTTTACCTTCAATCGAACGGGAAATCCGCAGTGAACTGACAGCGAAAGCGGAAGCGCAGGCCATTGAGATATTCTCGGTCAACCTGAAAAACTTACTGCTGCAGCCTCCGCTGAAAGGGAGAGTGATACTTGGTGTTGACCCCGCTTACCGCACGGGCTGCAAGCTCGCCGTCATCAATGAGTACGGCACATTTATAGCGAAGTCAGTCATGTATCCACATCCACCGGTCAACAAGAAGGCAGAGGCTGAAAAAATCTTTGTAGACATGGTGAGCCGCTATCAGGTTGAGCTCATTGCCATTGGTAACGGGACAGCGAGCAGGGAAACAGAGCAGTTTGTCGCAGAGATGATCAAAAAGCATCAGCTGAAGGCAGCGTTCATAATTGTCAATGAGGCTGGCGCCTCTGTCTATTCAGCGAGCGAACTGGCGCGTCAGGAATTCCCTGACTTCAAAGTTGAGGAACGAAGCGCGGTGTCAATCGGCCGTCGCGTCCAGGATCCGCTCAGTGAACTCGTAAAAATTGATCCGAAATCAATTGGTGTCGGTCAGTATCAGCACGATGTCAACCAGAAGTCGCTGACAGAATCACTGTCCTTTATCGTAGAGACAGCTGTCAATCAGGTCGGTGTCAATGTCAACACCGCTTCTCTGCCGCTCCTGCAGCGCGTTTCAGGTCTTTCGACAGCAGTCGCCAACAATATTATCAAATACCGGGAGGAGAACGGGCCGATCCGTCATCATAAGGAAATCGCCCGGATTCCTCGCTTAGGTGCTAAGACATTTGAGCAGAGCATCGGTTTCCTGAGAATAATGGATGGTTCAGAACCGCTTGACCAGACTGCCATTCACCCCGAGAGCTACAAAGCCACTTATCGGCTGCTTGAACAGTTGGATAGTCATATTGATGAGCTCGGAACCGATACGCTTAAGGCTAAACTGCAGACAATCAATACTGCTGACATGGCGCGGGCTATCGGCATCGGGGAGATGACATTGCAGGATATCATCACAGCGCTGATTGCACCCGGGCGCGACCCGCGAGACGATTATGAGGTGCCACTCCTGAAATCTGACGTCCTGTCGCTGGAAGACCTGAAGAAAGGCATGAAGCTATCCGGCACAGTCCGAAATGTAGTCGATTTCGGTGCCTTTGTAGATATCGGCGTTAAACAGGACGGTCTTGTTCATATCTCCAAACTTTCTGATCGCTTCGTCAAGCATCCGACAGATGTCGTCAGCGTCGGCGATATAGTGGAAGTCTGGGTGGAGACAGTAGACGTCGAAAAAGGTAAAGTAGGACTGACGATGAAAGACCCTCAATGACAGATAACGAACTGCAGGAGCTTGTGATTAAAATATCACAGGAATTTTTTCACCGGCCTTTCAGACACCAGGCATATTTTAACCGGCGCTTAAGAACAACAGGGGGACGCTATATGCTTATCAGTCATCATATCGAAATCAATCCTAAGCAGTTAGCAGTCCATGGTGAAGAAGCGGTAATAGATATCATCAAACATGAACTGTGCCACTATCATCTGCATCTGGAGGGAAAGGGGTATAGACATCGGGACCAGGATTTCAGGAAACTTTGCAATGAGACAAGCGCTCCCAGATACTGTGCGCCTGTTACGAATGATCATTACCTGATCTATCGCTGCGCTCAGTGTACCATGCTCTATCAGCGTAAAAGACGGATAAACACCGAGAAATACAGGTGCGGCAAATGCCGTGGAAAACTGGAATTAGTCAGTGAATAAAAAAACTGACTAATTCTTTTTTTAGTGTTGACATCCGCTGTGAAACGTTTTATGATAGTATTCGTTGCTAAAACAACAGGCCCCTTGGTCAAGCGGTTAAGACACCGCCCTTTCACGGCGGTAACACGGGTTCGAATCCCGTAGGGGTCATAATCTTTTAAAAAAAGTTAAACAAAAGTGTTGACTTTAAAGTAGGAAGGTTATATAATAAATCTTGTCGCTAAAACAGAAGACAATATAAAAGTTATCTGCTAACGAGCGGTCGTGGCGGAATGGCAGACGCGTCAGACTAAGGATCTGGTGGGTGTAATACCCGTGGAGGTTCGACTCCTCTCGACCGCACTACTTTTTAAAAATTTATATGCGGGTGTAGTTTAGTGGTAAAACCTCAGCCTTCCAAGCTGATGTTGTCGGTTCGATTCCGATCACCCGCTCCATTAAATTAATGAACATTGAAAACTGAATGACAATATGTCAACGTTAATTCCAAATAAGACTGCGATTTTAATCGCTAGTCGCATTCGCAAACTCGCGTAGCCGAGTTTGTACAATGTTAAAGAGTGATTGGCTTAACTAATCAAAGAGCTTTATCAAACACTTTTATGGAGAGTTTGATCCTGGCTCAGGATGAACGCTGGCGGCGTGCCTAATACATGCAAGTCGAGCGGACAGACGAGGTGCTTGCACCTCTGAAGTCAGCGGCGGACG
>NZ_SCWF01000009.1 GCF_004359575.1 Macrococcus bovicus
AGTCTATCGAACTACGTCCTCATGCAGTGGATACACGCACAACCTTCGGACATTGGGAGATAAATACCGTTGTCGGCCAGAAGTCTGGGGAGGATCAGGTTCTCCTCACGATGGTTGAGAGAAAAAGTCGCTATGAACTTATCTTAAAGATTGATGGTAAACAAAGCTGCCATGTAGTCAATGCACTACGTCGTCTGATAAAGGAAACAGGAGATGCTTTCCCTAAAATATTCAAGTCTATTACAGCAGATAACGGACCTGAATTCAGCGATCTTTCTGAATGCCTCAAGGGATTATCTGAAGTCTACTTCACTCACCCCTATGCCTCTTGGGAAAGAGGGACGAAAGAAAATCAGCACAAATTTATTCGCCGGCATATTCCTAAAGGTATCCCCATTTCAACTGTAACAGCTTCTAACGTCCATAAAATCCAGGAATGGATGAACAGATATCCACGTAAGATACTAAATGGACAGTCAGCGATGGAAGTGTTTTTGAAGGAGCTAATCAAGGAGAACATACTGAGTGAATCCCTAGGATTCTATATGAACTAGATTTGTCAGGGTGGCTAACTTGTAATTGCAATTTAGAAAATGAAATAAAAGGATTTTCTTATAATAAATATTATAAAAAATGAAAGCGTTATAATAAAATATTATTAAAAATATTATTAAATAGATAGTATAGTAATTGTATATCATATTTTTGATTAATCCTTTTGTCTATATTTATTGATATAATCATTTTAAATGGGTTCTATATAAAAAGGTGAAAGGAGTATACTCATATGTCCGAACTAATAACTAACGAAGAATTTAAAAGACTATGGGATAAAGATCCAATTGTAGTTATAGACAGTTGCTCATTACTGGATTTATACCGATATGCAAGCAGACCTGCAAAAAAAATACTATCTATGCTAGAAGAAATTGAATCACAAATTTGGATACCTTCTCATGTGTTAATTGAGTTTGAAAATAATAAAAGTAATGTAATTCAAGTATCTCACAATAAATATAAAAACGTAATTTCAGATACTAAAAAGTTAATCAATATGACTGAAGATAAAATAAATTCAAACTTTGTTCGATATGGCAAGTTTGAATATCCAGAAATTCATTCATTGAAAACAGAATTAAAAAGAAAATTAATTGAAGCTTGCTCTATTGCTAATCAATTTACAGATAAAGTTAGTGAAGAAATAAATGAAAATAAAAAACTGCTTTTGCAAAATAATATCGAGACATTTATTGAACATTTAACCTCTAAAGGACAATCAGGAACACCATTATCTTTGAAAGAAAAAATTGATGTCTATAAAGAAGGAGAAATACGTTACAAATATTTAATCCCACCAGGTTATAAAGACATAGATAAGGATAAAAAAGATATTACAAATACAAAAAAATACGGAGACTTATTGATCTGGAAAGAGATTCTAAAAAAGGCACATGATGATAAGGTTTCTGTCATTTTTATTACAGATGATGAAAAAGAAGATTGGTGGGAACTAAGCGGTGGTCCTAGTTCCAAAATTATAAAAGCACGATCCGAACTAACTTCAGAGTTCAAAGAGGTTACAGATAATGATTCAAGTGAATTTTTTATGTTGACTTTACCATACCTAATTAAAAATCTTTCATCTTTAAAAGAAATCGATTGTAAAGAAAATTATTTGATGAATTTAGATTTACAGCCAGAAGATACGGTCTTAGATATATTTGAAAGATTAAACTGGCAGAATAAATTATCTGATGAGTGTAGCCTAGAATATGAACTTTCAAATAACGGAATTCTGCAAACTTATATAAGTGATTTACTTCAAGATGTAGAAATATCAGAATATTTGAATTTACACTTTGATGAAATATATACAGATTACGATGAAGACAACATTATTATAGAGGGAAATTTTTATAGTGATATATTAATTAATGAAGTTATATATGAATATGATGATTTTACTTCTGATGTCGTTGCTCAAATCACGTTAAAAGGAAATTTCTCTATTGAATTCAAATTTTCAGTCAGTGATGACACTACAGAAATAGAAGAACATGACGAAGTTCTCACCCTTTTTAATTTTGAGATAAAAGATTACAAAGAATTATCTAAAGAGTTTGATTACCATTTTGAAAGATGTATGATTTGTAATAAGAATATTGGAGCATATATGACAGGGAATTCAGATTTTATATGCGAAATTTGTTCTATAGATTACGAAGGATGTCCTAAATGTGGAAAATTATATCCTAGCGGAAGTTTAGAAGGTTCCTACTGTTATAACTGTATGCACGAAGAGTAAAAAATAAATACCTTTCATTTGTTAACTTCTATTATGTATCTTTTAACCTGATAAATCGTAAAGAAATGACAAACTAAGAGACTGCTAGCATTTCTGAATATATGATTTTTTGAACGAGAATCTTCAACTCTCTGCTCTACAAATTAATTTTATTTCTAATTCATAACCTTCTATGCCTATCAAAATTTACTTAAATCCAAAAGAGCATGAAATAATTTCTTTATTTTTCCAACAAGATGAAGGTACAATCTAAACTGTACCTTTATCTTGTTTTAATTTTGATAATAATAACTCCACAATCATACCCATTGATTCTATAGCAATTTTAGAATCTTCTTTTGATATCTCAGGGATGAAAGGTCTACCATGACCTATGCCTACCTTATTTCTATATGTATTTATTGAACACCCTAATTTATAAAGAGAATACTCTACACTCAATCTAGCACTGATAGTTTTATCTGCATTCTTAATATCTTTGTCATTAGAACATAATGTGAAGAAGCGGTCATTTATTTATATACTGTATCCTAGCAGCTTATTTTTTTTGCTTTAACCACTCTCCTTCTCTATAAGAACCAAGTCCAGTAGAACGGTTATGTACCATACCACCTTTTGCATCGTCTTCAAGTCGTTTCTTATATCTCTGATCTTTACGCTTTGTTTCGCACTTCACATGTTCATCACAATGACCCTCTCCAAATATGCCATAATTAAGTTTCTTACCGAACAGTGACTGTATCTTATCCTTGAATGACAATTTTTCGTTCACTTGATAAACATACTGTTCCCCAGGAAATGAATCATAACGGACAAACATTTCCCAGTCACCAAATTTCATGTTATAGCTGAGATCCTCATATCTATCTGTCCACCCTCTTTTGTCGAGTGCCTCTTGAATCACTTTTTCTGTTGCTTCCTTTTCCAACCAAAAACTGACCGTATTAACTAAAAAAAACAGACTTAACAATGTGCAGAACAGCCAAAGTATTTTTCGTTTCATAGCAATACCTCCATTTTTATAACATACGATTTCTTTAATTAGCTAATCACACACTCTTCACTTTATAACAGTAGAATATTTCAAAATTATAGTAAATAGATTTCCTGCCTTTTTAAGGTAGATTTAAGATTAGTTAATCATGATAATAAAAACGACCGTTTCTTCAGTTAGAAGAAGCGGTCATTTTATATTTGTGCGCATGATGTTCTCATTCCTAAAAATTGTCATACTTTTTATTAAAAGTTTCCATATCTGCAAGAGAACACTCAGCTTTTATATTTCTTGCTATGATAAGCGAGAAAATGAGGTAATAGATAATGAAACAACATGAAATCATAGAATCGATAGAGAACCACAGAAGAAAATTAGGTTACAAACAATACGAATTTGCAGAAATGATGGGTCTCACTCCTGTACAATATTCAAAGATAAAAAGTGGACGACGACCCCTATATGGAACTGAACTCTGTCAGTTAGCTGCTGAACTTGATATGAAGATTAGTACTTTAATAGCATATAATGAAACTTTATTAACCTAGCTCTCTACTAATTCAATTTCTATTGACGATAATACATCAATCAGATATATCAGTTTTATACAGTCGATTTTCTTAATTGCTTTAATATCCATTACACCGTGCATTAATCTATTTCTATTAATATAGTCCGGATCAGATATAGCATTATTATTACTATAATGCTCCTTAATGACCTTAACAGTATATTGAGTGATAATCTGTTCAATTTCTTCTTCATTGCCAAGTATATCCTTATTCAAAAATGTATTTATACTTTTGTACTTGGGCTCTCTTTCTTCTTGGTACGCTCTGTAGATGGTCAAGTAATCAATAGCGGCTAATGCAAGCATAGCTGCTTCGGTATAACGTTTATTTTCAAAGTTATCTATAATACGATAAATGTAAGCTTCCTTAGGTTGATAGAAATCATTTTCTGTAAGATTACTTTTAATGTCTGGATAATGTGACTTAAAAATTCTATAAATATCTTCATCTGTGATATCACTTTTTTCGAGATAAATATCATAATAATCGGAAAAATATTCTAATTTCATACTAAGTCTGTATTGCTCGCAGTATCTGATAAATAACTTCAAGCTTTCTTCTAATAAATTAATTGCTTCTCGCAGCTTACTGAAATCAATATTAGAAGTGATATTATTAATCAGATTTATATGGGCTTTAAGGTTGTCATTTAAAATCCTATTTACTTTATTTATAGTATCTGTCATTAAGCTATTCATTTGTGTCCGTTGTATTTGAGCAGCTTCGACTATTGAAGTAAACTTCGGAATATGTGATAAAATACTTTCTACATCTAATCGAGTTGCATTTACTCTATTAATGGTACTCCAGTAGTTATCTATAGTCTTTTTTTGTCTGTTGATTTGGTCTAGATAAGATTTAGGTACTTTTAACTCGTTTATATCCCTTGCTCTTTTATTGGTATATAGAATTCTATGAGTCTTTATTAATTTGTTTTGTTTCATATGAATTTACCCCATTAGCTATTAGAGATTAAAAGCTGCTTAATATTAGTTATGCTTTATGACCAGCAATTAAGTCTTTCCTTGTCTTAAGAGTTCCAGCATCAGATAATTTTTTACCTCTTTCTCAAGCTCACTGCCATATTTTTGTACATATTTTAAGCTTTCAGATTGTTTTCTATATGTATTCATCGTGGCCTCCATAGATAACATATTATATAAATTATGAAACATTTAAAATTATTTCATTTTATCATATATTTATCTTAATTTGTATATATGTATTTCAAAGTGAATGGCTTAGCTTTCATTTATTTATATCCTTTCACTAAATAGTCAGAAAAACCTCATTACTTGTGATACGCTTGAGCGTATCTCTCAAGACTGCGGTACTTCTTAGAAAATAAACCGCATCACTTAGCTTCACCGTATCAGTTAAGACTACGGTTTTTCCACCTAATTTAATCTATATTTGTTTACAGTAATAATGTTGATCAACATTACCTAAGAATCATCATAACCTTCCCGTGACTGAAGAAAGTTTATCAATTATATTATCTTTTCTAACTTTGATATGTTTTACATTTTCTAGATAATAGAACATATACGACCCTACGAGAATTATTGGATCATGTCCGACTTTACTTCTTAAATATTGTATATAATCCATAGTGCACATCTTCTTTATAGATATATAGCCATTAATCAGAGTTGTCATTAATGGAATTAATATCTCAAACTTCTAAAAGAATTGATTATTTGAATTATTATTCAAATGTAGATGGTTTATAAATTCCTAGATAAAGATATATGAAATTCAAAAAGTAACATAATCATTCATAGATATCTAAAGCTTATGCTTTTCTGAACTTTAGTAGTGATGTGATGTTGTGTTCTTTAAAATGAATCCATTCTCATATAATTAGTTTTAAATATTTAAAAACCTCAAAGAAAACTTAATCATCTAAATAAATAGTCATTTTCTCTTTTAATTCTAATAGTTGCTTTTCTTCTACTAAATATTTGCCAGTACGTTCGATGTATCCACATTTCTGACAAATAAATAATGAATCTTTTAAAAACTCATCGACCAATTCTGGAGTCATCTTTGTTCCTTCATTACAATCGTCGCAAATCATGGTAAGATGAGTTGATAGTAATTCTTTAAGCAAATTTTCTAATTCTATTATTGGAATATCATAATTTATATTTCTTTTAATTAGCCTAATCCAGGAATTAATTTTGCAAATTTCTTTAGGCATTTGTAAGACCTCTTCAAAAATAATCAAACAAACTTCCAAACAAAAATCCAAAAGTATTGGTATTTTTTTATAGAAGTAATCTGTGAATTCATTTAAATTATCTTTGTTATTAAATATAAAATTTAAGTTGCCTGCTTTAGTTCTATAATATCGATTTGAAGTTATTATATGCACAGATTGATCCCACACACCTGCCATACCATACTCAGATGATTTTTCATATATTATATTGAAAATTACTTCTGAATCATAAACTTTAGTATCTTCTGAATACTTCCTATTAAGTATGGTACATGCTTCCTCAATAATATTTTTAATTTTTTGTTTTTCACTTCTTTTAAAATTACTGATATCGTAACGATCTATCTCATCATTTAATAGTCGATTAACTAGTTCATCTGGCTTAGTCAGCAACCAACATAAGTAGAAAAGATTATCATGAAATGGCTTCCTACTAAGCGAGAATGCTACAATTGTTTTTCCTTTTTCAGCACATCTTAAGGATTCTAGAATGAAATCAGTAAAATCTACTAAGATTGAGAAAAATATATTTGGTTTGTAAATCGTTGTTATTACATCGAATCTCCCTTTTTCTTTTAGAAATTCCATGATATGTTGGTTTTCACCCATATCTTTAAGAATTTCTCCTTTTACATGTCTTTCATTTAAATTATATTTTACAGACTTTTCTAGAATATCTACTAAAATATCATATTGATAATACATTAACATTTGCATATTATGATACTTCTCATCTAAATTTTCGTGTATAAAAGGTTTTACCATAAAAATTTCTCCTATAATTTTATTTATATTTTCTGTATAATATCAATTTTTTTACAACATCTTAAGTTACAACTTCTTTATTTTTTGATAAATTTACCATCTATATCTATTATCATTAAACTCAGTTTCTTTAGTTGTCTTTTCATCCAGTAAGTAATTAATCAGATCTTCATGTTGATACTGACTTAGCCCATTATCCATTCTACTTTTATCATCCAACCACTTAAGCGTTGCTTTGTACCATAGCATTTCGTCCATACTTGCTTTAGGAGCCTTAGTACTTTTGATGAATTCCTTTAGACCCGTCAGTTCTTTATGAACTTTATACTCATGTATCAGTTCCTTGATATCATTGAACTCTTTCTCTCTATTCTTCCTAGCTCTCTCAGCCGCTTCTTCTTCTCTCTTTCTCTCTGCTACTTCCCTGTCATGTTTTACTTTTTCTTCATATAGAAGCTGTACCATTTCAAATATCTTCGCAAACAATATCTTCAGCAGCTCTTCGGCTTCATAGTTTCCTTGAAAGTTTCTATCGATACCATAACTTTCACTCCATGGGTAACAGCCAGTGAGTTCACTTCTAAACTGTCCTGTCGGTTCGTCAAAATGCGGCGGATACTCTCCCTCTTCATTTTTTATTTGGTTATTCTTATCTCTGAAGTGCAGCAAATAGGTAAAAACAGTTGCGAATACTTTAGAAGGAGTTCCATTTTTACTGTTTAATGTATCTACTTCTTTAGCAGATTTAAGCTTGATGACTATCCTCCTTCATTTTTTATTTGGTTATTCTTATCTCTGAAGTGCAGCAAATAGGTAAAATCAGTTGCGAATACTTTAGAAGGAGTTCCATTTTTACTGTTTAATGTATCTACTTCTTTAGCAGATTTAAGCTTGATGACTATCCTCTTATCATACACTGACACAGTACATCCAGCCGATTCAAGTGCTTTGAACAATGTGTCAGTAAGTACGTAGAAATCAGAAAGTGTCTTGTCCGAGATACGATGTGTATTTAATACATTCTGCTGTTTATTGTTAAAGTTTCGACGCCCAAATGGGTGACGTTCAGCTTCTCTATCCAGTCTTTTCTGTTCTTTTACATATTCACGATGGCCTACAATCAGCTTGTGATACCGACCTACTCTTTCAGGAAGTTTAATATTGGAATATATTGCGAACAATTCTTCTTTTTTCTCATCATCAAAATAGCACCACTTCTCAAATAATTTATCCTTCTCACTTTTTCTATGTACCAAAAAGATTTCGTAATTGTCACCTTGGATTGGATGCTTAGGCAGTATGTTGCCTTTTCTATAATGATAGAGGTAGTTAGATGGCGGAAGTGGTATATCGTGTTCCTTTATTATTTCCTTCAGGTTCTCAAATTCCAGGTCATGTTCATTACAGTAGGCTGTCCTAGATTTAGTCCATAACTCCTCATAAAGATCAAAGCGTTTAACTTTCATATCAATTTTCCTCCAAAGTATAAATAATTGTCATTGCAACACATCAGAATTTGAAAGATGCTATACACTTTATAAGAATATTCAATTAAATTATCTCACATAACGGGAGTTTTGTTATTATCTAGTTAATAAAACTTTTAAGGAGAGTTGCATTGTGGGACAGATATTGCTTAATGACTTACTCGGTTTTTCAGAGGAAGAGATGAAGAATGTTAAAATAAAATTCAATCAATCGAATGGCATTGAAAATCCTATTGATCTTTTTAAAGAAAATCCCGATTTATTAAATAATCAATGGCTTTTTTGGCGTACAAAAACTCGGTATTTCAGTGTGGGACAGATTGCTGTATGTCTGGTCCGTTTATCATATGATACTTGGCTATTATCAACTGTGAAAAGGGTGGTTAAAGAACTCGGTGTGCTAAATGGTGTCAATTATGTAGGTGAGGAATTAGAACAATATTCTCAATATTATGGTCGTGTCATTATTAAGTTCAGAAAATCCTTTCAATCTCAAGGTCGTTTTTATGAAGGGTTACATAACGAATTAGTGGTTCAGCAGATACTTCCTACTACATTTGATGGCGATGATTTTCCAGGATACGATAAAGTCAAATTATCTTATCAGCAGTTAGCCTCCATCATTCAGCGTGGCAAGAGAGACTGGATTGCTGCGCTTGAAAACCAGAAGGCCGTCTATCTGATCACTGATACATATAACGGTAAGCTGTATGTTGGATCTGCAACAAGTAACAGTCAGATGTTACTTACGAGGTGGTCTAACTACGTTCATAATGGTCACGGAGGAAATAAAGAGCTAATTAAGTTAGTGAATGAAAAAGGATTTGATTATGTGAAGCAGTATTTTCAATATACGATACTTGAAAATTATAATGGAAAAATTGATGACAAACTGGTACTGCAAAGAGAATCATACTGGAAAGAAGCATTGGGAAGCAGACAATTTGGATATAATTCCAATTAATTACATAAAAGAAGCTGACCATGTTAAGGTTAGCTTCTTTTATATGTTTTATAAACCGCATTATTTGTGATACGCTTGCCCCTTCATAATCCTAAATGCTCTATAAACTTGTTCCAGCAGTATCACTTTCATCATCTGGTGGGGGAAGGTCATTTTACTAAAGGATAGGGCGAAGTTTGATCGTGCTAGCACGCTTTGATGCAGGCCGTTTGAGCCGCCGATGATAAAGGTGAGGCGGCTTTTGCCTATATTCATGTTGTGTTCAATATGCCGTGCAAGTTCGACTGAGTCCAGCTGCTTACCTTGAATCTCCAGTGTATAGACATAGCTGTCATCCTTAACCTTCGCCAGGATACGCTCCGCTTCTTTCTTCTTCGCTATCTCGATATCCTTCTCACTCATGTTATCCATATCTTTCTCATCCGCCACTTCTATCAGCTCTAACTTCGTATAGGCGCCGAGCCGCTTCACATATTCATCCACCGCCTGTTTCCAGTACTTCTCTTTCAACTTACCCACAGTGATAATTGTAATCTTCATATTTATTCATCCTTCTTGTATGACTTATCCTAGTTATCCACATGTTATTAACTTATTAACATTTCACAAGCCTTATTTTATCGTATTTTTCCCTTTTTATCTTCTTTTCTTCCATTTTCTTCTGCATAAACATAAGAAAAGATGCCTTGTTACCAAGACATCTTATTCACATGTGGATAACTTACGCTCTATCCACAAACTATTCATGGTTATCCACATTCCTCTGTGAAATTACTGTAAATGGTGTCAGCTATACTTCATAAATCTTTGTTGCGGTGTCTTTATCCGTATCATGAAGCATGACATCATTTTTCGTGTCGATATCATGTTCATTCAGAATCTGTTCAACACTCATTCGTGCCAGGTCTTTCAGGTTATTATCTCTTGATAGGTGAGACAGATAGATTCTTTTGGTCGACCCCGTGATTACTTCACGCATGGCATAGGCCGCATCTTCATTGGAGACATGGCCCATATCGCTCAGGATACGTTGCTTCGTCTTCCAGGGATAGCGCCCCATTCTCAGCATATCGACATCATGATTGCTCTCGAAGATAAAACAGTCACTGCCATGTATCATCCCTTTCATCCGGTCAGAGACGTAGCCTGTATCTGTGATCATCGTCAGCTTCTTGTAATCATTATGGAAGATGTAGAACTGCGGGTCGATTGCGTCATGCGACACATTGAAGGACTCGATATCAAAGCCTGCGATACTTTTGGTTTCGTATGGATTGAAGATCATCTTCTGATCCTGCGGGATGTTTTTATCTGCCCGTTCTATCGCTTTCCATGTATTTTCGTTGGCATAGACCGGCAGTTTATACTTTCTTGCGAGGACCCCGAGTCCTTTAATATGATCGATATGTTCATGGGTGACGAGTATGCCATCCAGGTCTTCTATCTTACGGTCAATCTGGCTGAAGAGGTCGACCATCTTCTTGCCTGATAGGCCGACATCCACCAATAATGAGCCTTTGTCGCTTTCGACGTAGGTCGCATTACCTGTTGAGCCACTTGCCAGTACTGACATTTTAATCATTTATATCACTCTCTTTATTACTTCAGTATAGGTTTCTGTGGATTCAGAGCATCCACATAGAATGTTTCACGCTTGCCGTCGTCATGTAATACCGCCACTTGCCATGTAGGTTTGAGGACTTGCCCTTCTATATTCGGGACAACAGAATAATAGCCCAGTCTGACCGCTGTGATCTCATCGCCTGATTTCAGCTTATTCTGATAGTAGAGAATTTCAAGGGCCCGTCTCGGTTCTACGACTGGCTTCTTCTTGTTATTGTTACCGATGCCTTCCTGCAGGTTCTCGATATAGGACTGCTCGTAGCTGTATGCTTCGTTCTTATCATTATAATTCACAACGATTTTGGCTGTATCATTGCTCAGTATCGGATACTTGTTGAATGTCTGCTCATAGAGTATCCGTCTGTTCGTCCGGTCAATACCGCTCAGAATATATTCGATTCCTCTGTAGGGAACGGTCGCCATGAAGATATTCAGTTCTTCCATAATGACATCCGGCTCTATAGCACTGAGGGGCAGATTCGTCGCGATGCGGTCTTTGACGACTTTTTCTTTAACGACCGTGTTACTGTGCGTTGTATTCGTGGCATCGAACTTTTTGCTGCGTCCAGACAAGTAATTCAGTTTGACGCCTTCTGACGGCGGCAGTTCTTTCGGTAACTTGATGTTCTCCTTCTCGAAAGACAGCACTTTTTCATTCGCGATATCTATCTGATTAGAACGTTCAACTTTCTGATAGTACAGGGCACCGAGACAGATATTGATGATCAGAAAAACAAAGATAAAGAGTGAGCTTGCTTGTTTCCAGTCCACTACTTCAGCCTCCCATCCTCATACTTCAGCCATCTGTTGTTATATTCAATATACCAGTGCGGTTCAAACAGCAGATTGGCCTGAATTTCACTATCTGCTGATTTTTTCATTTCATAGCCGATCAGCATATTCGTGATTTTATCGAAACGGTATTCTTTAGAAGAGGCAAGTCTGTAACGGACTCTTTCTGCGCTCGGTAGTTTCTCTACTGCCTGTGTCGAAGGAACTGCCACACTGGTTGATAAAAGGCCCCGTCGATATTCATACTGATCATTCTTCCCCCAGATGACTGAGATATTGGACAGGCCTGTTTTATTGAAGACAGGTCTGCCCCCTAAGAACATCTGATAGTCAATCGTTCTATTATCATCATCGATATCGAACAGGCGGTAATCATCCGTGAAGCCACCATGACTGCTGATAAACTTGAATGATTTGACCAGTATCTCACGCGGCGCGGCCTTGACGGAATCCGCTTCTGATAAGTTGTTATATTTGTAGATATCGCTATCATTGACAGATACGATACCTGTATTGCTGAAATAGGTGGTGCTCTCTTTACGGTCACGCTCTATGATGTTGTCCTGATCGTCCAGTACCGCATCATTGATATCTTTCACACTGATGCGGTCTGCAATATAACGGTATGCTCTGATATTGTCTGCTTCTTGCGGAATATAGAGCTGCATCTTATCACTCGACGTGAACTCATTGGTAACGAGACTCGTATAGTCCACCATAGACTTGCGTTCTGTCTGCATCAACTTATTGAATGCCTGACTTTTGGCATCCGTCTCTATTTTCAGTACCTTTGTTCTGCCGATCAGATAAATATTGACGTTCTTACGGCTTTCACTATCAATCATCAGACGTTTGAACGTATACCTGTCTCCTGATTTATAGTTCATATCCAGTATGTTGGTCACGTACATGGTCTGCGGAATATCAACGGTAAAATCAAATAAAGTAAAACGGTTGCCGATGTGCTTCGCCTGAAATTTACCGTTATTATCAATCAGATAAGCCGATTGAATCTGACTTTCGCTTAAGAAGTTAGTCAGCTCCATAATCAGACGGCTTTCGGTTGTACCTTTGATATTGCCTTCATTGTAAGAAACAGCCTGGTAGGGCATATAGATATTCTTGATGTTATCGATAAATCGGGGGCCAATTGTCTTCTTTTCAACCACTGCTGTATCTACATTGGTCAGCTGAGGCTTGAAGTTCCATATCAGATAAGTCAGCACCATGCTTGAGCAGACGAGAATAATCAGTATGAGACTTTTAATCAGATTCTTATACATCCCAATCACCATCATCTAAGACTTCACAAGGCAATGTAATATAGACAGAGGTCCCTTGATTTTCCTGACTGTTTGCCCAGATGCGGCCGTTATGTGCTTCGACGATTTCCTTACTGATCGCAAGACCGAGACCTGTTCCGCCCATTGTCCGCGTTCTCGCTTTATCAACCCGGAAGAAGCGGTCAAAAATCTTGTCGACCTTGTTTCTAGGAATACCGATCCCGTTATCTTTAATCTGAATGGTCATACGGTTGAATAACATATTTTGTTTCACATGAAATTCAATGCGTTTTTTTCCTTTTGAATATTTAAGGGCATTGGAGATGACGTTATCAAATACTTGTGTCATCTTATCAGGATCGATTTCCACAAAGATACCCGCTTTCGGAATATCGCGGATAAATGTCGCTGATTTTCCTTCGCTCATCTCAAAGCGGTTGATGATTTTATGGATGAACATATTAAAATCAATCAGTTCACGATTAATCGTTTCATTTGAGTTATCCATCTTGGACAGTTGCAGCAAGTCATTGACCAGTCGAATCATGCGGTCTGTTTCTTCCCGTGTCACGCTGAGGAACTGGGGCGCTAGTTCAGGGTTCTGCCAGGCCCCTTCTTCCAGCGCTTCTATATAGCTGCGCATAGAGGTCAGGGGTGTGCGCAGTTCATGCGATACATTCGCCACGAACTCCCGGCGTTCATTTTCAACGTGATGCTGTTCAGTGACATCATGGAGCACAGCGATGTGACCTGTGATAAAGCCCGTCTCCTGGATAATCGTTGAGAAGCTGGCGCGGACGATCAGCGGGTACTCACCTGCAATGTCGATGATGACACCGCCGCTGTTCTCCTGCAGTTCTTCCAAAGAATAGTGCTCTTCCATCTTCAGCACATCCAGTACGTGACGGCCTTCTATATCATCCTGATTGACAGACAGCATGCGCAGAGCCATATCATTGACGATACGCACGCGTCCTCGTCTGTCGGTTGCGATGACACCGTCTGACATATGAGTGATAACGGAATCCAGTCGTCTCTTCTCACTTTCTGTATTGGCCTGAGCCTCCTGGACTCTTTTAGCCAGGTTATTGAAGGTCAGAGCCAGTTCCCCGATCTCATCATTGCCATACACTTTAACACGGTTCGTGTAATTCCCTTTTGACATCTCGAGCGCCTGATTACGCATGTCGGAAATCGGTTTAGTGATGGTTCTGGCAATAAAGAAGCCGAGAAGGACAGTGATCAGAAGGGACAGCCCGGTGCCGATAATGAAGATCTGGTTGATCTTGTCGAGCTGCTGATAGACCGTCTCGATACTTGATTCCACGTGAATCACACCTACAACTTCATTATTCACTTTAATGGTTTCATTTTTGACCCAGACACGCTTCTTATTTGTTCCTTCTTCCTTCAGCTGAATCTGGTCATTGCTCTGCCCGAGTGACAGCGCTTTTTGTATTTGAGTGTCCTTATTCTTCTGATCGATAGAAACGTTATCTGACACTTTACTTGTCGCAATGATCAGCTCATTCGTATTGATAAAACGGATTTCATCTATATCTGAGCGGGCCTCCCCGATACCTGACCGTGAAGTATAATCATCGATAATAGACTGAATCTTCCGTTCCGTGTTATCGTCATTATTTTCCTTGTATGTTTCGTTAATATCATAAGCAACCTGCTTCACTTGTCGATCAACATTGTCCTTAAAGTTCTCAGTCAGCTCTTTTTCGAGATTATTCGTGAAATAGAGACCGATGATCTGCATGCCGATAATAATCAGCAGGACATAGACAACAACCAGCTTGATATGCAGGGATTGCAGCTTCTTAATGAATGCCTGAATATACTTCATTATTTATCCTGTACTTGTAAGAAATAACCGACACCACGTCTAGTCACGATATATTCAGGATGTGAAGCATCATCTTCAATCTTCTCTCTCAGTCTTCGGATGGTCACATCAACCGTTCTTACATCTCCAAAATAATCATAGCCCCATACAGTCTGCAGGAGGTGTTCACGTGTCATGACCTGACCGATATGACGCGCCAAGTAATGGAAGAGTTCAAATTCACGATGAGTCAGTTCAATACTGACCCCGCGCTTTTTAATAGAATAAGCATCAGGATAGACCGTGATGTCCTTAATGACAATCTCATTGGTTTCTTCTTTTTCTTCGGACTGTGCCTGTGTGTAGTGACGTCGTAAGTTCGCTTTTACACGCGCAATCAGTTCGCGGGTACTGAATGGTTTAGTGACATAGTCATCTGCGCCGAGTTCCAGTCCCAGCACTTTATCGATCTCTGAGTCTTTCGCTGTCAGCATGATAATCGGCATGTCGTATTTTTTCCGGACTTCACGGCAGACTTCCATGCCATCACGTCCCGGCAGCATAATATCCAGAAGTACGATATCCGGCTGTACTTCATAGATCAGTTCGACAGCATCATTACCATCATAAGCAACGTGGACATCATAACCCTCTTTTTTCAAATTAAATTCAAGTATATCCGCGATTGGTTTTTCATCATCTACAACGACTATTTTACGAGCCATAGGTAACCTCTTCTCTTTAGAGTTTCATTTACTATCTTATAATTTACCATTTTTATGTGTTTTTTTCTATCTACTGAATCACAACAAAAAAAGACATGCATCAGATGCATGTCTTAGAGCGGTCCCGACGGGAATCGAACCCGCGATCTCCTGCGTGACAGGCAGGCATGTTAACCGCTACACCACGGGACCTAAAACTATTTAAATGGTGACCCCTACGGGATTCGAACCCGTGTTACCGCCGTGAAAGGGCGGTGTCTTAACCGCTTGACCAAGGGGCCGTATTTTTTTCAGCACAAGATTGATTATAGCATGGTTATTTATAATCTGACAACTATAATTCGAAAAAAACTTTATATTCTAAAACATTTTGCTACTTGTGAGCATTCTGAAATTTCTAATAATTTTTTTATAGTATAGTATAGGTAGAAACTCAGTAGAAAAGAGGGATGCTATGTCACAATTAGCAGCTGAAAAAGTCCATAGAACGCTGCCGCTGAAAGAGAAGATCAAACGTTTCCTGATGGTCACTATCGGTGCCCTTCTCATGGCAGTCGCACTTGAATTGTTTTTAGTACCCAACGCGATATTAGACGGGGGTATTGTCGGTATTTCCATTATTACGAGCCATTTAATCGGCCTTCCTTTAGGAATCTTTATCTTTGTCCTGAATTTGCCGTTCTTCTTTCTCGGCTACAAACAAATCGGTAAATCCTTTGCATTATCCACCCTCTACGGCATTGTTGTTCTGTCAATCGCTACCGCTTTGCTGCATCCTGTTCCTCCTTTTATTCAAGAGAAGTTCCTCGTCACTATTTTTGGCGGCGCTATTTTAGGTGTGGGTGTCGGTCTCGTCATCCGTTACGGTGGTTCACTAGACGGTTCAGAGATTTTAGCCATTCTGATCAGCGGAAAAACACCTTTTTCAGTGGGTGAGATCGTCATGGTCATCAATTTCTTCATATTTATCGTCGCAGGCTTTGTCTTCACGTGGGAATCCGCCATGTATTCCGTCATTGCTTATTTCATTGCCTTTAAAGCGATCGATATTGTTCAGCTCGGACTCGATGAATCGAAATCCGTCTGGATCATCAGTGAGCAGTACGAAGAAATCGGTGAAGCCATTAATGCCCGTCTTGGCCGTGGGGTAACGTATCTCAGCGGGGAGGGTGCTTTTACGGGTGACGTCAAGAAAGTGATCTTTGTGGTCATCACACGACTAGAAGAATATAAACTGAAGGATATCATCAATCATTATGATGAATCTGCCTTTGTTGCCATTGGCAACGTCTCAGAAGTTAAAGGCGGTCGTTTCAAAAAGCGCGATATCCATTAAAAAAAGAGCCCGCGGGCTCTTTTTTAGTTCTGCCATAAATCTTCAAGTAAATTGGTCTGTGTACGGTCAGGCCCGACTGAGAAAATTGAAATTTTTACATCGCATAATTCTGAAATACGTTCTAAATAACGACGTGCGTTATCAGGCAACTCTTCCATCGTTTTGCAGCCCGTCACATCTTCTGTCCAGCCTGGCAGTTCTTCGAAGATAGGTTTGCATCGTTTTAAGTTGTTCAGGTTTGCTGGGTACTCGGTGATTTCTTCCCCGTCCAGTTCGTATGCTGTACAGATTTTAACGGTCTCAAGACCTGTCAGCACATCGATGGAGTTGATAGACAGATCAGTGATACCACTTACTCGACGAGAGTGACGTAAGACCACTGAGTCAAACCAGCCGACACGGCGCGGACGCCCTGTTGTCGTTCCATATTCTCTGCCGACTTCACGAATGTGATGACCATCAGCGTCGAATAATTCAGTCGGGAATGGACCGTCCCCTACACGAGAAGTATAGGCTTTACATACACCGATGACACGGTCTACAAACGTCGGACCGACACCTGTACCGACTGTGACGTTGCCGGCAATCGGATTACTTGATGTCACAAACGGATAAGTCCCATGATCGATATCAAGCATGACACCTTGCGCGCCTTCGAATAATACTTTTTCATCTGCATGGAACGCATCATCCAGCACTTTCGCCGTATCCGTTACGTAGCCGGCAAGACGCTGTCCTGCTGCAAAATACTCATCAAAGATATCCTCAAATTTAAAGCCTTCTGCACCGAACATTTTTTCAAACAGCTCGTTTTTCATCGCCAAGTTCTGTGTCAGTAAAGTACGGAACGTTTCCTCGTCCAGCAGATCCGCCATACGGATACCGATGCGCTGCACTTTATCTACATAGGCAGGTCCGATCCCTTTCTTAGTCGTACCGATTTTATTGTCACCGCGTTTTTCTTCTTCCAGTTCATCCTGTTTTAAGTGATAAGGCAGAATCACTTGTGCACGGTTTGAAATACGCAGATTGTCTGTTGAGATACCGCGTTCATTCAATGCATCCAGTTCTTTCAGTAACGCAACTGGATCAACCACCACACCGTTACCGATGACTGCTAATTTATCTGAATAAAAAATGCCGGATGGCACTAAGTGTAATTTGTAAGTCTCGCCGCCGAATTTAATAGTATGTCCTGCGTTGTTACCGCCTGAAAAACGTGCAATAACTGTTGCCTGTTCTGCTAAGAAGTCTGTGATTTTCCCTTTACCTTCGTCTCCCCATTGTGTACCAACAACTACGATAGATGACATTCTTGCACCTCCAAATTTAATAACCTTAGCCATTTTACCAATAAGCGTCTTAAAAATCAAACAAAACCCGAACGTTTAAAATGTAAATTTTAAGTGCCAAGGTCTCACGCCGGAAAATATCAGAATCGTACTGAAACACTGTAATATCAAGGTCTAAACGTATTTTATCAACTCTTCATGATACAGACATCCTCTTTATCAATCACTTAAAAATAGACTAAAAAACGTACATTACTGATTTTTATATCAAAAATGTACGTTTTAATTAATTTTCAAAGCCTTCATATTCATAGCTGATATCTGCAAACTTGTTGTACTGCTTCATGAAATTCAGCTTAACGGTGCCTGTCGGACCATTACGCTGCTTAGCGATGATAATTTCAATCTCACCGTTCTCATCCTGTGCCCCGGCATCAATATTTTCTTCGCCGTCTTCGTTATTTCCACGGTTATAATAATCATCCCGGTAGAGGAAGGCGACAATATCAGCATCCTGTTCAATCGATCCAGATTCACGGATATCACTCATCATCGGACGTTTGTCTTGTCGCTGCTCGACGCCACGTGACAGCTGACTGAGGGCAATAACCGGACATTCCAGCTCACGGGCCAGTGATTTCAGCATACGGGAGATCTCTGACACTTCCTGCTGTCGATTGTCAGAACTTCTTGAGCCTGATCCCTGGATCAGCTGCAGGTAGTCGATCAGTATCATATCTAAACCGTGCTCCTGCTTCAGACGGCGACTTTTCGCACGGATATCTGTTATGCGGATACCCGGCGTGTCATCGATGAATATTTTAGTACGGGAGAGCTTACCGATCGCAACCGTAAACCGGTTCCAGTCTTCATTTTCCATCGTTCCCGTCCGCAATCGGTTAGAATCGACATTACCTGTGCTGCAGATCATACGGGTGGCCAGCTGATCGGCCCCCATCTCCAGTGAGAATATAGCAACAGAATAGTTATTGTCATGCGTAGCAACTTGCTGCGCAATATTCAGGGCAAAGGCTGTCTTACCGACAGAAGGACGTGCAGCAATGATAATGAGGTCATTGCGGTTGAAGCCTGCAGTCATTTTATCCAAGTCACGGTAGCCGGTTGGGATACCGGGTGTCTGTCCTTGGTTACGGTCCAGATCCTCGGCGTTTTCAAAGACCACCTGCAGGATATCACGGATATTCTGAAAGCCGTCTGTTCCCCGGTCGCTCGAGATATTCATAATCCGCTTCTCTGCATCACTCAGCAGAGATTCCAGTTCAAGTTCTTGATTATAGCCGTCTTTCGCGATGGAATCAGCTACATGGATCAACTGCCGTTTGACTGCATCGTTAAAGACGATCTCTGTATAGAAATCAATATTGCGTGTCGTCGGTACAATCTCTGACAGTTCTGACAGGTAGAGCGGTCCACCGGCTTCTTCCAGCGTCCCTTCCTTCGTCATCTGATCCGTCAATGTGACGATATCAAGTTGTGCGTTCTTTTCAGACAGAGAAAGCATAGCCTGGAAGATATGCTGATGACTTCTGCGATAAAAATGCTGCGGTAAAAGTTTTTCGAGCGTGGGAATCAAAAGCTCAGGATCCAGCAGAATCGCACCCAGAACAGATTGCTCTGCTTCTAAATGATGGGGCATCTGCATGGAATTAAAATCTTCCATCTGTGCGCCTCCTTCTTACATTTCAGTGACGTGAACTTTCAGCGTACCTGATACCTGATTATGCAGTTTAACGGGCACATTGGTGTAACCTAGACTTCTGATGCCGTCCGGCAGGTCCATTTTACGTTTATCAATCTTGATACCATGCTGTTCTTTCAATGCCTCTACAATCTGCTTCGTGCTGACTGAACCAAACAGACGTCCGCCATCTCCAGATTTCGCCTTCACTTCAACTTCCAGTGCCTCTAATTTTTCTTTTAAGTTCTGTGCATCGATTAAATGCTGTTCTTTATCTTTTTCGATACGCTGATTTTGAGCATCCAGCTGTTTAAGGTTGCCTGGTGTCGCCTCGATGGCATATTTATTTTTCAGCAAGAAGTTGTTTGCGTAACCAACAGGTACTTCTTTCACTTCACCTTTTTTACCTTTACCTTTAACGTCCTGTATGAAAATTACTTTCATGATAGTTCACTCCTTTTGAATTGTTCTTCTATTGCGTCTTCTAAATCAAGAATAGCGTTTTCGACTGTAACGCCGCTCAGCTGTACGGCAGCGTTTGAGAGGTGACCCCCGCCGCCCAGCGCTTCCATCACCAGCTGAACATTGATTTCGCCCAGTGACCGCGCTGAGATACCGACGACATCGTCCGCCCGCCTTGCTACTACAAATGAAGCCTCTACACCGTTAATACTCAGCAGTTCATCTGCCGCCTGGGCAATGGTCACCGGATCAAAGATAGTGGTCTCATCACCATTGGCAATCGCAATCCCGTCTTGACCTAGCTGCACCGTCTTGATCAGTTCGCTGCGCTGCAGATAGGTATCCATGTTGTCTTTCAGGAAATGCTGACAGAGAATGGTATCTGCACCGTGACTTCTTAAATAGCTGGCGGCATCAAAGGTCCGTGAACCCGTACGCAGCGTAAAGTTCCGGGTATCGACGATGATTCCGGCTAACATGACGGTTGATTCTAGCCGCGTCAGCTTATGCTCTTCCGGCTGGTATTCAAGCAGTTCTGTCACCAGTTCTGCTGTTGAGCTTGCGTAAGGTTCCATATAGACAAGAAGAGGGCTTGAAATAAAGTCTTCACCCCGGCGATGATGGTCAATGACCACTTTACGTGATGCCTTATTCAGGATGTTCTCATCGATCACCATATCTGGTTTATGGGTGTCAACAACTACTAAAGTGGTGCGATTCGTCATGAGCGACCAGGCTTCATCAGATGTAATGAATATTTCCTTCAGTTCAGGTTTCTCTTCAATCTCAAGCATCACTCGGCTGAGTGTCTCATCGATATCATAAGCATTAAGTACGATATAGGCATTCAGATCATTCATGCGGGCGAAACGCGCCACGCCTATAGCTGCACCGATGGCATCCATATCAGGCCGTTTATGGCCCATGATGATGACGTTATCTCCTTCAATCAGAATATCCCGCAGCGCATGAGAGATAACCCGGGCACGGACACGCGTTCTTTTTTCCATCGGATTCGTCTTACCGCCGAAGAAACGGACACCGCCAGAGGTATTTTTGATCGCGACCTGATCACCACCGCGACCTAATGCCAGGTCAAGACTTGACTGCGCGAGTTCACCGAGTGTAATCAAGTTATCCGTTCCTTCTCCTATCCCGATACTCAGCGTAAGATGTGTCTTTTTATCACGGCTCTTCTCACGAATACGGTCCAGCAGATTGAACTTGGTTGTTTCCAGGTCAGCGAGAATACGGTTGTTCAGGAAAATAACAAACTGATCAGAAGAGAAGCGTTTAACATAGATATGATTTTCGGCCGCCCATTCATTGACTGCATTGGTCATCATGCTGTTCATTTCAGTCCTGTTGGCGTCGTTCATATTCTGAGTGATCTCATCATAGTTATCCAGAAAGACCATACCGATAACCGGCTGGGATTCCTCGTAAACTTCAAATGTCTCAACGCGTTCGGTCTCATCCAGGAAATAGAGCATATGCATCTCTTCTGCATAGCGGACTTTGAATTTTGTCTCTTTATACTGTGTATGTACTTCATTGACGCCTTGAATCTTCAGTTGATTCAGCAGATTAGGGAAAATCTCATTGATCGCATCCGCCAGTATGGGACGATCTATCTTCTCACGAATGAACTGATTATACCACTCCACTTTATCTGACTGATTCAGGAGGATCATGCCGACCGGAATCTGATTGATCGCAACGGCATTGCCTTTACTGACTTTCACCGCTATATTCTCAAAATACGTTTCACTCCGCGCCATATTCTTTTTCAAGATGACACCTGTGATGATCATGATGATCACAGCGATACAGCCCGCCAGAAGTGCCATAACAGGATGCACAGTAAACAGCAGTGCGATTAAAATGAAGACGAGAATAACCATTACAATAAACGGTGTAATGAGGGTCTGTCTCATATACTTACGGTCCATTTAACTGCCTCCTATTAAGGTTTGATTTTGGTTTTCATCCTGAAGATTAAATCAAGCACACCAAATAGCTGCGTGACAGGTGCCATCAGAAAGGCCATGATGAAAAGCAGCACACCAAAAACTGTTGGAATGCGTTTCACTTTCAAGAAGAAACTCAGTAATGATAAACCTTGGATGAACATAATCCATTCTAACACATACTTTAAGTTGAGGACTATACCGAGCAGAACGACGTCCTCTGGCACCAGAAACCAGCTGATGATGGTGACAATGAAGTAGAGATACAGGGCCATCTTAGGTACATTCCAGAAATAGAGCGGTCTGAAATTAGGCGTGGCAATTTTGAAGCTGCGTAAAATCGGCAGCGTAATGACCAGTGTCAGCAGAATCAATAAGAACAGATTAAAGATAATCAGCCCCGGCACCTGCATCTGCATTGCATCTAGTGCTGTATTGAAAAGGGCCACGCTTTCTTTCGACACATGTCCTGCCTCAATCTCACTTTTCATTAACGTGAAGTACGTGTTTTTCAAATCGCTGAACCATGTCTTGGTGGTCGGGGCCAGATCAGCCAGCTGCAGGAAAATAACTGAAATGAGCGTATACATACTGAGCAAAGTCGTCATGATGAAAAGCATGTTTTCTCTGGAAGCCCGCTCTGTCAGTAAATAACCGAGTACATAACTCATGACAAGAATAGCAAGAACAATCTGAAAAGCAATGATGGATGTAAAAATCATGGATACAAGTGTGACAATGCCTGCCATCACATAGAAAGAAGGCTTGCTCTTCATATAGAGATAGACGCCTGGCAGCAGCGAAAATGGTGCCAGCAAGATAATAACCCCAGGCGCTGTATGAATCAGTAAGGTCATCAGCAGGAGGATCAGCGTGATGATACCTGTCTTCAGAAAATCAATTTTCAAATTTAAAAACTCTCTTTCTCATATAAATTTCATTCTTTACTATTTTACAACTATTGGCTTGATTGCTCAATGTATCGACACACCAACAAAAAAAACCATGCATCTGCATGGCTTGTAAATCTTCTTATTCTTCGATTGCAAATTCCAGCCCGACTGTGAACGCTACATCTTTACTGACCATCACACCGCCTGTTTCAAGCGCCTGGTTCCAGCTGATACCGTAATCTTCACGGTTGATTTTCCCGGTTACGACGATACCTGTCACTTGCCCTCCAGTCATCGGATTTTTAGAAGCACCGTTATATTCGATGTCGAACGTTTCTTGATGAGTTTCACCTTTGATTGTTAAGTTACCTGTTACTTTAGAATCAGTGATGGACTCAGAGACGAAAGTGATGTCCGGATATTGTTCAGCATCGAAGAAATCAGCTGATTTTAAGTGACCATCACGATCTGCATTACGAGTATCGATAGAATCCACTTTGACTGAGCCCTTAAATTGTAAGGAAGAAATGTCGTTCACATCTCCAGTTAATTCTCCGTCGAAATCTTTGAACTCACCTGTTATCTTAGAAACCATCAGATGTTTGACTGAAAAAGCGACCGAACTGTGAACTGGATCTAATTTGAAGTTTGTCATTTGAATAACCTCTTTCATTTATTATATATTTGATATATTTAATATATCAAATATATTTTTTATATTAAAGTGAAACGCTCATCTTTCATTTATATACCCTTTTAAATGTGTCTGAATACAAAATATCCCTCTACTCATTAATAGCAGAGGGATTGATGTTATTTAATGACTGTCTGGCCGCCCATATAAGGAACAAGAGCCTCAGGTACTGTAATAGTACCGTCTTCATTCTGATAGTTCTCTAAAACGGCAGCAAATGTACGGCCGACTGCCAGTCCTGAACCATTTAATGTATGAACGTATTCTGTTTTACCATCTTTTTCACGTTTGAAACGGATGTTGGAACGACGTGCCTGGAAGTCAGTCATGTTAGAGCATGAGCTGATTTCTTTATATGCGTTATAGCTTGGTAACCAGACTTCGATATCGTAAGTCTTCGCAGCACCGAATCCAATATCACCAGAACATAAAGCGATGGTGCGGTAAGGAATATTCAGCAACTGAAGAACCTTCTCGCCGTTCGCTGTCATCTCTTCAAGTGCAGCATAAGAATTCTCAGGTAACTCGAAACGCACCATTTCGACTTTATTGAACTGATGCATACGGATCAAGCCACGTGTATCGCGACCAGCAGAACCTGCTTCAGAACGGAAACATGCTGTCAGTGCAGTGAACTTCACCGGGAATTGATTGACATCCATGATTTCATTGCGGTAGTAGTTTGTCAGCGGCACTTCAGATGTCGGAATCGCATAAAGTCCTTCTTTTTCAATCTTGAACAAATCTTCCTCGAACTTCGGTAATTGTCCTGTCCCATACATAGAGTCTGCGTTGACAAGTTGTGGTGTCACCATCTCCTGGTAACCATGCTCTTTTGTATGCAGATCAAGCATGAAGTTATAAAGCGCACGTTCCAAGCGCGCACCGTCACGTGTCAGGAAGGCAAAGCGTGCACCCGATACTTTTGCTGCACGGTCAAAATCTGCCATTTTTAAATCTTCAACGATATCCCAGTGAGCTTTAGCCTCAAAATCAAACTCACGTGGTGTACCCCATTTGCGAACCTCGACGTTCTCGTCCTCATCTTTACCGAATGGCGTTTCGTCACTCACGAAGTTCGGAATGCTTGACAGCTCGAGCTTGAGATCTGCGTTCAGCTGATTCAGTTCCCCGTCGATTTTCTTGATATCTTCGCCTACGACACGCATCGCTTCAATTGCTTCATCTGCGTTTTCCTTGTTACGCTTTTTCAAGGCAATTTCTTCACTTGCTTTATTACGCTTCGCTTTCAGTTCTTCAGTCTGCTGTGTGAGTTCACGCGCTTTCTTATCAAGCTCAACGATTTTCTCCACCAGGGAAGTATCAATACCACGCATTTCAAGTTTCTTTTTCACTAAATCAGGTTCAGTTCTAAACATTTTGATATCTAACATTGTATTGCCTCCTTTTTATTTTTGGGGACAAAAAAATACCACGTCCCTTGAAAGGGACGTGGTATTACGCGTTGCCACCCTAATTAACAGCCGGAGCTGTTCACTTCATTAACATAACGGTTAAACCGATTGTCTACTTAAACGGATAGATTTCGTTTCTGTTCTTTGCCAGTTCACACCCACCACTGACTCTCTTTGAAAGAAGGAGAAAGTACTTATTCCGAGACAATGTCTTATTAAGTTATTTACATATTATCAGACAAACTTTAAGAATGCAAACTATTCTGTTAAAATGATGATATTAAATCTAAGGGAGTCTTATATGCAAACAATTGACAGCATCACCATACCAAAACGCGAAGATCAGTCTCATAAAGGCGATTATGGCCGCATCCTGTTAATCGGCGGCAATCAGAACATGGGCGGTTCTATCATGCTGTCTTCACGTGCTTGTGTCTATAGCGGTGGCGGCCTTACGACGGTCTGTACACACCATTCCAATCACACGGCGCTTCATTCCCGCTGTCCAGAAGCAATGGTCAGTGATCTGAATGACATTAAAAGACTGACAAAACTGGTGACTGAGGCAGATTGTATCCTGGTCGGTCCTGGTCTTGGTCTTGATATTAAAGGGAACAATACGCTGACTTTTATCCTGCAGCATGTACAGCCGCATCAGACTATTATTATTGACGGGGATGCGATTACTATCTTCAGCAAGCTGCGTCTGACACTCCCGGACTGCGAGGTTATCTTCACGCCTCATCAGATGGAATGGGAAAGACTGAGCGGTATTAAAATTGATGACCAGACACCGGAGCGAAATCGTCAGGCAGCTGATGAACTGGGAGCACACGTCATCTTAAAAAAACATCATACTGAACTTTACCTGAAGACAGGGGACTATAAAATTGATAAAGGAAATCCTGCAATGGCGACAGGCGGCATGGGTGACACACTTGCCGGCATGATAGCAGGGTTTATCGGTCAGTTCGAGACAGAGGAAGCCATCAAATATGCGGTCTATATCCACAGTAAGATCGGTGACCAGTTATCTCAGACGATGTATGTCACACCCCCGTCCATGATCATTAATGAAATTCCGTTTATGATGAAAAAACTGGAAGCAAAATAAGGATGATGCCGAGGCATCATCCTTATTTATTTCTCCGGAAATACTATTCATTTTCCTGATTACGGATTTCATCCAGTGTATCCACATCTTCACTATCTTCGAAGATATCTGTTTCTTCTTCTTCAGATTGTTCTTCTGCTTCACCTACCAGATAGCCGTTTGATTGTTCAATCTCTTCATCCATTTTTTCCCGCGATAATTCGGTCATATTTTCTTCCTGAGGCGCCACCACTTCTTCTTCCTCTTTCTCTACTTTTGCGACGGTCGCAACAAACTGGTCATCTGAGAGACGAATCAGCTTCACGCCTTGCGTGCTCCGGCCTGTGCGCGAGATAGAGTTCACATCTAAACGGATGATGACACCTTTATCAGTGACAATCATTAAATCCTCATCGCCTGTTACTGTTGCGAAGTAGACAAGAGAACCATTCCGTTCAGTCAGGGTCGCCGTTTTGATTCCCATACCCCCGCGGTTGGAGACACGGTAATCCGTTACCGTTGTCCGCTTACCATAACCTTTATCAGTGACAACGAGAATCTCTTCTTCGCTATCCGGTCTGACGACATCCAGTCCGATGACTTCATCGCCAGCACGCAGAGTGATCCCTTTCACGCCTGCTGCTGTTCGGCCAAGCGGGCGCAATGATTCTTCTTCAAAACGAACCAGTGACGCATTCTTCGTTCCGATGATCAGCTGGTTGCCCCCTTCAGATAAACGTACACCGACTAATTCATCATCCTCGCGGAAACTGATGGCAATCTTGCCGTTCTTATTGATACGCGCAAAATTCGCCAGACTTGAACGTTTAACGAGTCCTTTTTTCGTTGCAAAGATAATAAAGGCATCTTCACGCTCCAGATTCTTCACAGCAATCATCTGGCTGATACTTTCGTCTTTCTCAAGTTCCAGTGCATTGACGATAGGAATGCCTTTGGACTGACGAGACAGCTCTGGAATCTCATAACCTTTCAGCTTATAGACGCGTCCTTTATTCGTGAAGAACAGTACGTGGTCATGCGTAGACGTTGTGACAATCTGGCTGACAAAGTCATCCTCAATCGTGTTCATGCCTTGTATGCCACGGCCCCCGCGGTTCTGTGCACGATAAGTGGATGCTGACAGACGCTTGATATAGTTATTGTGACTCAGTGTGATGACCACATGGTCTTCTGGAATCAGATCTTCGTCTTCCAGCATGTCATAACCGCCGACTGTAATCTCAGTACGGCGACCATCTCCGAACTTCTCTTTGATTTCAGTCAGTTCCTCGCGGATGACCGCTAAAATCCGTTCTTCATCTGCCAGAATTTCCTTCAGCTCTGCTATATATTTCATCAGTTCCTGATACTCGGCTTCAATCTTGTCGCGTTCGAGACCTGTCAATCGACGAAGACGCATATCGAGAATAGCCTGCGCCTGACGTTCAGACAGGCTGAACTGTGTCTGCAGCTCATGGATAGCAACATGGTCATTCTCTGAAGCACGGATCAGTTCAATAATACGGTCGATATTATCGAGTGCTATGCGTAAGCCTTCAAGAAGATGCGCACGGTCTTCTGCTTTTTTCAGGTTATAGACGGTACGACGACGAATCACTACTTTCTGATGCTCAAGGTAATGATGGAGCATCTGCTTCAGATTCAGTAATTCAGGCTTCTGATTGACGATAGCGAGCATATTCATACCAAATGTCGTCTGCAGAGGGGTCAATTTGTACAGATTGTTCAAGATGACGTTCGCATTGGCATCACGGCGGATGTCAATCACAATTCTGACGCCTTCTTTTAAACTCGTCTCATCACGCAGGTCAGTAATGCCGTCTATCTTCTTATCACGGGCGAGCTCTGCAATCTTCTCAACGAGCTTCGCTTTATTGACCTGATACGGAATTTCTGTCACGACGATTGTTTCTTTGCCGTTACTTCGGGTCTCAATCAATGTCTTGGCACGCATAATGACCGAACCACGCCCCGTTTCATAAGCACGACGAATACCGCTACGGCCTAAAATAAGACCCGCAGTCGGAAAGTCCGGGCCGTGGATATAATCCATCAGCTCTGGAATCGTGATATCAGAGTTATGACTGAGTGCGAGCACCCCATCAATCACTTCGGTCATATTATGCGGCGGAATATTGGTCGCCATACCTACTGCAATCCCTGAGGCACCATTCACGAGCAGGTTAGGGAAGCGCGCGGGCAGGACGACCGGCTCGCGTTCATTACCATCATAGTTATCCGTAAAATCAATCGTATCCTTGTTGATATCACGCATCATCTCCATCGCCAGCTTCGTCATACGTGCCTCTGTATAACGCATGGCAGCAGCACCGTCGCCGTCCATAGAACCGAAGTTCCCCTGTCCATCGACCAGTGGGTAGCGATAGCTGAAGTCCTGCGCCATCCGGACCATTGCTTCGTAGATAGAAGAGTCACCATGCGGGTGATATTTACCCATGACGTCCCCGACGATACGTGCTGACTTCTTGTAAGGTTTGTCTGATGTCATACCCTGGTCATTCATGCCGTACAGAATACGTCGATGCACGGGCTTCATGCCATCACGAACATCAGGTAATGCACGGGCCACGATAACACTCATCGCGTAATCAAGAAACGACTCACGCATTTCCTTACTGATATTTCTTTCCTGTACTCTTTCGTTGTTTTCAGCCATTTCGGCGCCTCCTATACGTCTAATGTCGCGTATTGAGCATTATCCTCAATAAACTGGCGGCGATACTCTACTACATCACCCATCAGCATTTCAAATGTCTGATCCGCTTCAATAGCATCTGTTAAAGTCACCTGTAACATGCTTCTGTTCTCCGGATTCATTGTGGTCTCCCATAACTGATCGGCGTTCATCTCACCTAAACCTTTGTAGCGGGCCAGCTGTATCTTAGGTGTGGCCGGCAGTTCACTGCGGAGTCTGTCTAACTCACGGTCATTGTAAACATAATATGTCTTCTTCCCTTGTTCCACTTTATAGAGCGGCGGCTGAGCGATATAAATATAACCGGCATCAATCAACGGTCGCATAAAGCGGTAGAAGAAAGTGAGCAGTAACGTTCTGATATGTGCACCATCTACATCGGCGTCGGTCATAATGACGATTTTGTGATAGCGGGCTTTGGCGATATCAAATTCTCCGCCGATCCCTGTGCCCATTGCTGTAATCATAGAGCGTACCTCGTTATTGCCGAGAATTTTATCGAGACGTGCCTTTTCTACGTTCAGGATTTTACCTCGTAGCGGCAGGATGGCTTGAGTCTTCGAGTTACGACCAGACTTCGCTGAACCGCCGGCAGAATCTCCCTCCACGATGAAGAGTTCACTTTCCTCCGGTGATTTACTTGAACAGTCAGCCAGTTTACCGGGCAGACTTGCGACATCGAGGGCCGTCTTCCGGCGCGTCACTTCACGCGCTTTCTTTGCGGCGAGACGCGCGCGGGAAGCCATGATGCCCTTATCAACAATAATGCGGGCCACTTGAGGATTTTCGTATAAGAAACGTTCAAAATGTTCCGCAAACAGTGAATCCGTAATCTGACGCACTTCAGAATTTCCGAGCTTCGTCTTCGTCTGGCCTTCAAACTGCGGATCCTCATGCTTGATAGAGACGACCGCCACTAGACCTTCACGTACATCTTCGCCGGTCAGCTTGTCATCATTGTCTTTAATCAGTTTGTTTTTAGAGCCGTAGTTATTGATGATACGGGTTAATGCACGTCTGAAGCCTTCTTCATGTGTACCGCCTTCATAAGTATGAATGTTGTTGGCGTATGACAGAAGATTCGTCGCATAACCTGTGTTATACTGCAGCGCGATTTCGACTTCTATCACGTCGCGTGCCGCATGGATATAAATAGGTTCCGGGTAGAGAACTTCTTTATTGTCATTGAGCATTTCGACATATGAGCGAATACCGCCTTCGTAGAAGTATTCGTCTCTTCTGCCGTCTGCGCTGCGTTCATCATTGATCTCAATTTTAATGCCTTTATTCAGAAAGGCGAGCTCACGAATACGCTGCTGCAGCGTCTCATAATCATATTCTGTTGTTTCCGTAAAGATTTCCGGGTCTGCCTTGAAGCGGATCACTGTGCCGGTTTTATCTGTTTCATCGACGACTTTAAGGTCAAATGCAGGCACACCTTTATGATAGGCCTGATGATGCACTTTACCATCTTGATGAACATATACTTCAAGCGTACTTGATAATGCGTTGACAACAGATGAACCGACGCCGTGCAGTCCGCCTGAAACTTTGTAACCGCCGCCGCCGAATTTACCGCCAGCATGAAGGACGGTTAAGATGACTTCTACTGCAGGTCGGCCCATTTTTTTATGCATATCTACTGGAATACCGCGTCCATTATCCTGCACTCGGATCCAGTTATCTTTTTCTATCGTCACTACGATGTGATCGGCATAGCCGGCAAGGGCTTCATCGATACTGTTATCGACGATCTCCCAGACAAGATGGTGTAACCCTCTTGCTGAAGTCGATCCGATATACATGCCGGGTCTTTTACGTACTGCTTCCAGCCCTTCAAGGACCTGTATCTGGTCTGCACCGTACTGATCTAAATTCTGTTCCACACACGTCACCTACTCTTCATTAGTTATACTGCCTTGGTCGACAAAGAATAACTTTGCCTCCTGTATCGTTTCATGTTCAATGCCGTCCACTGAGGTCGTTGTCACAAATGTCTGTACTTTGTGCTGGATAGTTGACAGCAGATGAGTCTGCCTGCTGTCATCCAGTTCACTGAGGACATCATCCAATAATAAAATCGGATATTCTCCGACTTCTTCGTTAATTAATTCAATTTCCGCAAGCTTCATGGATAGAGCCGTTGTCCGTTGCTGCCCCTGGGAGCCATAAGTCTGCACATCAATATCATTGATGGAGAAGGAAAGGTCGTCACGATGCGGGCCGTATAGACTCGTCATGCGGTCGATTTCCCGGTCCATCACAGCTGTAAGCTGGCTATATGTCTCCTCAGCCATATGTTCAGTGAGCTTGAGGCTCGCATCATAATGAATCTTGAGATTTTCTTTATTTTTCGTAATACCACGATGAATTTCATTCGCTTTTGCTTCCAGCTGTGCGATGAATTGCTGCCTTCTTAGCGTCAGCTTGGCAGCATACTCTGCAAACTGCTGATTAAGCACTTCCAGCATTGTCCGGTCACCGCCTGCTGACTTCAGCTGCTTGAGATAATGGTTCTTCTGTTTAAGAATCCGCTGATAATTGGAAAGGTCGTTTAAATAGACAGCAGATATCTGTCCGATTTCGATGTCGATGAAGCGTCGTCTGACCTGCGGGCTGCCTTTTACAAGGCTGAGATCCTCCGGTGCGAATAAGACTACATTCATATGACCGACATACTGCGTCAGCTTGCTTTGTTCAAGATGATTGGCTTTTGCTTTCTTGCCCTTCGCAGAAATCTGAAGGGAGAGCGGCATCGTACCATAACGATATTCAAGGTCGCCTTCAATAAGTGCAAAATCTGCTTGCCACTGAATCAGCTCTTTGTCCTGTGTCGCACGATGACTTTTCGCCAGAGCGAGACAGTAGATGGCTTCCAGCAAATTCGTCTTACCTTGCGCATTCGAGCCGATAAGGACATTCACTTCATCATGAAAATCAAGCGACACCTTATCATAATTACGAAAATGGGTCAGGTCGAGGTGTTTTAATTTCATCCTTCAGCAGAATAAGAAATCTTAAACTTGCCCTCGCCTTCAATATCAACGATATCGTCCTGCGCAAGTTTCTTGCCCCGTCTTGTTTCAAGCGTACCATTCAGGTAGACCGTGTTTTCCTGTAAAAACCATTTTGCCTGTCCGCCTGTGCCGATAATACCTTCCGATTTCAGCAGCTGACCGAGCGTTACTATACCGTCAAATTCGACTTGTTTCACCATATCACGGTTCCTCCTATCCGTTTAAGTCATCATATAATTATACCTTTTTTTCGCTGAAATTGCATGTTTTAAAGACAAAAAGAAGCGATGGAATATCCATCGCTTCGTGTTATTTTTGTGCAGGTCGTTTAACGAGCAGCATACAGATTGTAATAAGCAGAAATGCTGTGCCAGCCAGGAAGGGAATCGTGATGAAACCGCCCCAGTTGATATACTGCGTACTGCATGGTACACCGCCGACGCACGGTTTCACAGGTGCAAATCCTGGCAACTTCTGTTCCATATAGTGATAGACCGAGAAACAGAAACCGATGATCGAGAAAGTCAGGACTAAAAACTTCATGTGGTAATCTTCACGCAGTGCCGCAAATCCTAGCACCAGGACCAGGGGATACATCAGTATACGCTGATACCAGCACATCTCACAAGGCACGAAATGTCTGATTTCAGAGAAGAACAGGCTGCCGAGCATCGCGACAATAGACACAATCCATGCTGCAAAGAAGAGCAGATTGTTTCTCTGCATTATTTTTTCGCCTCATCAATCGCTTTTTTCATCGTTTCCAGTTCAAGTGGGTTGCTGACCATTTTACCGTTGACGAAAATCGTCGGTGTCTGAGTCACGCCGTGTTTTCTATACAGATCGATGTCATGTTTCACCGCTGCATTTTCTTTAGATTGCACGACTTTAGCTGTATCTTTAATACCTGCTTTTTCTGCCTGTTTTTTAATAACGGCATTTGTCAGCCAGCTTTCGCCTTCTGTATGAGTAGTCGGCTGTGCTTCAAATAAACCATTATGGAAATCCCAGAACTGCTCCGGATGAGTCTTCCAGACGTATTCAGCAGCACGCGCGCCTTTCAGAGAATCATCCCCGTGGAAAGGTGTATTGATGAAATACATCTTCGCCTCGCCTTTATCAATATAATCTTTAACGATTTCCGGCTGGATTTCTGTATCATAGAATCGGCAAGCCGGACATAAATAATCACCGAACTCCACAATCGTTACAGGCGCTTTCTCATCCCCCATCATCGGCTGGCCTTTAACATCTATATCCACTGCTTTTGCAGATGAATCAGTGGTATCTGAACCGCTACCCTGATTGGAAATAACCATCGCAGCGATCGCACCGATGACAATAACCGCTAAAATCATTGCAAATATCATATTTCCTTTATTCTTCATGACATACTCCTCAAAATTGATGTAGTTTACAGTATAAATTTTATACTAAAGAGCATGGTTTAGAAAGTGCGTAAACGTTAAGATTTTGTGACAAAGTTATTTGATGGTCAGCGCCTGGCGGAAGTTGTTGACCAGACCTTTGCCGTAACTGAAGACACTGCCTTTATAAATACGAGCAGCCAGTAATAAAGACAGCACAATAGTGACAATGGAGATGATAATCCCGGTGATGATCTCCACATCACCCGTCTGGCTGGATAACGTTCTCAGCAGCATGACCATAGGCGTAAAGAACGGGATATAACTCGTGATCCTGACCAGCATATTGTCAGGTGTGGTCAGGTTGAAAATCGCGATATAAAAAGCAGCGAGGTTGAGAAAAGTCACCGGCATCACTGCCTGGGCAATATCTTCAACGCGGTTGGTCAGCGCACCGATAATTGCGGAGGCACTGACATTCATCAAAAGACCGAGCAGCAGGAAGGTGACAGCATAAATGATGATGCGGACTGTACCTGGGCCGAAACTCAAGTCAAAGGACTTAAGCACATCTTGCAGATCAAAAAGGTAGAGACAAGCTAAAATGGTCAGGGCAACTGCAAGCATCTGCGTCAATGCAGCTGCAAGGATTGCCACTATTTTCGCCATCATATGGTTGACCGGCGAGACACTCGTCACAATCATTTCAATGACGCGTGATGATTTCTCCATCGCAATCTCGGTAGCCATCTGGTTGGCGTAATTAAGCGAGATCATGAAAATCAGGAAGAGCCCGATATAGACCACAGCTGTATTGATGAATTTCTCGCTCTTATCCACTTCATTCTTCTGCTGGCTGAGCGATGTCTCGTTAATCTCTGCCGGTGCCGTCAGAGCATTCATTTCAGCAGGGGTCAGGTCCAGCGTCTGAGCTACTCTGCTTGCCTGCAGGCTCGTCAGAACAGGTTCTATGGATGCTCTATCACCGCCACCCTTTGAATAGAGCGTCGCCGTCAGCTTGCCCTTGGATTCATGAATGTCGATCAGCTGTTTATAACGATCCTCTTTTACGCCTTTTTTACCTTCTGCCAAGGTCACTTTCTCAATCTTCCGCTCTTGATCTCCTTGCTTATAGGCTGTCACAAAGGCGTTCTGCACATCCTTATCTGCTGATACAGCAGTCACTTCATCTTCACTGTGATCAAAGAAATCAATCACTTTATCTATGTTGCTCAGCCCGATGACAATGAGCATCAAGATAAGAGTCGTAATGATAAAAGATTTACTGCTCACTTTTTTCAGATAGGTCATTGAAAAAGTAGTCATAAATTTAGTCATGCTGATGTCCCACCTTTGCCAGGAATATATCGTTAAGAGACGGTTCTGCCACTTCGAAGCGAGAGACATAGCCAAGACGACTGACCGCTTCAAAGATGACCGGTGCGGCTTTGATATCATCGATGGTCAGGTTGACACCCTGTCTACCTGCTTTATAGCCGATGACACCCGGAATCGCCTGCAACGATGAAAAGTCATGTGCACCTCTGATAATGATTTCTTTACGGCCGAAATCCTGCTTCACCTGCTGAATATTTCCTTCAACCACTGTCTTTCCTCTATCCAGAATACAGACTCTGTCACACATCTCCTCGACGTGCTCCATGCGATGTGAACTGAAAATGATGGTTGCGCCTTTATCATTGATTTCCTTGACGGCCGATTTCAGCAGTTCAACATTGACTGGATCAAGGCCACTGAACGGCTCATCTAAAATCAACAGTTCCGGCTGATGGATAATCGCACCGATCAGCTGAATCTTCTGCTGATTGCCTTTAGATAATGCTTCAATCTTCTTCTCTTTATTTTCCGTCACTTCAAAACGCTTGAGCCAGTAGTCGATTTCGTGCTTAATAGCTGTTTTTTTCATGCCCTTTAAACTCGCCAGATAAGTCAGCTGCTCAGCTACTTTGAGCTTAGGGTTCAGCCCGCGTTCCTCCGGCAGATAACCGATAGCATCAGTTATGTCATAGGTGATTGGCTGATTCTTGTAAGTAATCTCGCCGGCATCACGTTCAAGCAGACCAAGAATCATTCTGAATGTCGTTGTCTTCCCTGCACCATTACCGCCTAAGAAACCGAGCATCTCGCCCGCCGGTACTTCAAATGACAAATCGTCGACGGCTGTAAATTTACCGAATTGTTTGCTTACATTCTGGATATTTAACATAAAAATCCACCCCTTCCAGTTTATATTAACAAAAAAAGACCTATGCTGGGTAGCATAGGTTAATCATTAATAAGTTCTGATCGGCAGAATAAGTTGAACGACATTATCATCATCCTGCGGTTTCAGGATGAAAGGACGCATGGTACCGAAAAACTCAACATTTACATCACTGTTATCAATCGCCTTCAGCGCATCCATCATGTATTTAGAGTTGAAAGAAATCTTAAGTTCCTGACCTTCGAATTTAGAAGTCTTCACGTCTTCTTTCACTGTTCCGATTTCAGGAGAAGTAGAAGAGAGTTCCACGTGCTCGCTTGCTGTTGAGAGTTTGATGACATTGTTGCCACCTTCACGCGCTAAGAGCGATGCACGGTCGATAGCATGGAAGAACTCAGTGTTGCTGATAGTGAGTGAAGTCTCATAGCTTTCAGGGAACAGACGGCTTGTGTCCGGATAATTGCCTTCTAATAGACGAGAAATAAAGTGTACATGACCGACTTTGAAGAGCACTTGGTTAGCAGCAAAGAAGACATCTACTGATTCATCTTCATCGCTGATAATCTTGTTGAGCTCATTTAACGCCTTACCTGGAATGATGACATTGATATTTTCGATCGTATTGTTTTCAAGCGGGAGACGGCGCAGCGCCAGTCGATGTGAATCTGTTGCAGTACAGCTGAGAATGTTCTCTTGAATCACCCAGTTAACACCTGTCAGTACAGGACGTGTTTCTGAGGTGGACACCGCAAAGTTAGTTTGTCGAATCATATTTTTAAGCACTTTAACCGGTAACGTAATCACACTGTCTTCAGAGACTTGCGGTAACAATGGGTATTGATCCGGATCTAATCCTGAAACATTGAACTCCGACTGTCCAGAAGTGATTTTAGCCTGGAATTGTGCGTTTGTATCAATCGTGACATCTGTCGCTGGTAGTTTTTTGATGATATCAACAAAGAAACGGCCTGGCAGTACGATAGAGCCTTTATCCTGAATCGTCACAATCTGCTCATGGTTCAGTTCAGCTGGAATCGTGATTTCAATAGAGACTTCTGAATCAGAACCCGTTAAGACCAGTCCATTATCAGTCGCATCAATTTTGATTCCTGTCAGGATGGGTAACGTAGTTCGGGGTGAGATGGCTTTTAATGTGTCATTTAATTGATTGATGAAATAGTCTCTCTGGATTGTAAATTTCATATCGTTACTCCTTATCGTCGTTATATATATATTTTATATCTTTTAAAATCGTAATAATAGTAATAGGGGGTGTGAATAGGTGGATAAGTGCGCAGTTCCTTACAGCCTGAAGATATCCACATGTGTATAACGTGTGCGTAAGGTTGTCTCGCTTATTCACTGTTATCCACAGGTTAACCGAGAATCTCCTGTTCCAGATTTTTGATTTCCTTTGCTAGTTTTTCATCATTTTCAATCTGGTTTTTAATTTTTTCATGCGCATGGATGACCGTTGTATGGTCGCGACCCCCGAATTCTTCCCCGATTTTAGGTAAGGAATAATCCGTCAGTTCACGTGCAAGGTACATCGCTATCTGACGCGGGAAAGCGATGGATTTTGTGCGTTTTTTAGCGGTGAAGTCTTCAAGTCTGACGTTGTAGTAAGCACCGACAATGGTCTGGATGTCCTGTATGCTGATTTTCTTAGGTTTGCTGGTCGCGATGATATCTTTCAGTGCTTCCGCTACAAGATCAGGGGTCAGTTCGCGTTTGACCAGTTTGGAATAAGCGCTGACACGTGTGAGTGCGCCTTCAAGTTCTCTGATATTGGAATGAATCTGGCTTGCGATATAGAGCATCGCTTCATTAGGGATTTCAATGTTTTCTTCTTCTGATTTCTTCCGTAAAATCGCGATACGTGTCTCGAGGTCAGGCGGGGTAACGTCTGTGATCAATCCCCATTCAAAACGGGAGCGCAGACGATCTTCTAATGTCGGGATTTCTTTAGGTGCCCGGTCGCTCGATATGACAATCTGTTTATGATTCTGATGCAGCTCGTTGAAAGTATGGAAGAACTCTTCCTGAGTGGATTCTTTACCTGCAAGGAACTGGATATCATCGATAAGCAGGACATCGACATTCCGGTACTTGGAACGAAATTCCTCTGTTTTATTGTCCTTGATGGAGTTGATGAACTCATTGGTGAACTTCTCGCTTGAAGTATAGACGACCTGTGCGTTGTCCTTATGTTCCATGACATAATGGCCGATAGCATGCATGAGATGGGTCTTCCCTAAACCGACGCCCCCGTAGATGAATAACGGGTTATAAGCTTTGGCAGGGGCCTCAGCAACTGCCAGGGAGGCAGCGTGGCTGAAGCGGTTACCGCTGCCGATGACAAACGTATCAAATGTATTGTCAACGTTCAGCTGGTTAGGAAGCACTTCACTTTCTGTCTGTTTGATAGGTTCGGGTTCAGGATCTGTCAGTTCTTCTGTATCGCCATTAGAGATTATCTTGACAGTCAATGTTTCCCCGATGGTTTCATGAATAGTCTCCTGTATGACCGGCACATAGTTTTTGATGAGCCAGTCTGCGTTAAAGGCAGTGGGTGCTTCAATAACGATATGATGATTATTGAGCGTCTTGATTTTTGTATTGACGAACCATGTCTGATAACTAGGGGCAGAGAGTTTTTTTTCTAGATTTTGCAGGACTGACGACCAAATTGTATCAATACCACTCATAGCGGACCTCTTTCTTTAAAAATTTTATTTGGGTTATTCACAATATCAAAAGCTGTGTATAATGTTAAAAACAGCTTATGGATAACTATCCACAAATCATCCACAATTTGTGGATAACATTGGGTGAGTGAGGACTTCTCCACAAGAAATATAAACAAAATGATAGCAAATAAAGTGAGCAATATCAATAGCTAAGTGAAGTTATCCACATACCAGGGCTTGTACACACCATAAGTTATCCAGATATGTGGATTTGGGGATGAGTCATTTTTAGATTGTGAATAAAAAGAGAGAGAAAATATTTTATCCACAATAACAAAACACAAAGCTGTGAATAAGTGGATAACTTTGACGGGCACAAATTTCAAGTTAAACTTGCAGATTTTTGTGTAATTTGCTATACTTCAGTAGTTACTGTCAATCACATACACGTGAAAATAGAGGAATAAGCAAATAGGAGGTGTCCTAAGTGGTAAAACGTACTTATCAACCAAATAAACGTAAACATAGTAAAGTTCACGGTTTCCGTGCACGTATGAGCACTAAAAACGGCCGTAAAGTTCTTGCTCGTCGTCGTCGTAAAGGCAGAAAAGTATTATCAGCTTAAGATCACTCTTGCAGTGGTCTTTTTTTTGTTTAAATACGTATAGCCATTTAGTATAATTGGATAAAACATGCGGCAGAATTGAGTGAAAACGTTGGAAAAAAGTTATCGTATAAAAAAGAATGAAGATTTTCAGAGCGTCTATAAGAAAGGAAAATCTGTCGCGAACCGGCAGTTCGTCATTTATCGATATGATCGACAGGAAGCGGAGCACTTCAGACTCGGCATCTCTGTGTCAAAAAAACTGGGTAATGCAGTCGTTCGCAATCGTATTAAAAGAACCATACGAGAAAGCTTCACGCGTCATAAAGAAGATATCATTGCTGCTGACTTTATCGTTGTAGCGAGAAAACCTGCCGCTGATATGTCAGTAGAAGAAGTCAATAAAAGCCTTGAACATGTCATGAAGATAGCCAAAGGATTTAATAAACGTATTAAATAGGAGGCGCTGAAATGCAGGAGACTTTTACAGGGACAACCGTAGAAGAAGCGATACAGAACGGATTAAGCAGCTTAAATGTCAGTGAACAGCAGGTGAAAATCGAAATAGAAGACCCGGGGAAAAAAGGATTGTTCGGTGTAGGGAGACGTGCGGCGGTGGTCAGTCTGACCATCATCGATCCTGAACTCAAGCGGTATACACCGGCAGAACTTAAAAGTAATGCCCAGGTAAGCGAGGACGAAGAACCCGTCATTATTTCAGAGCCGCAAAGTCAAGCAACAGTGAATGAGGCAGCAGAGCGAAATGCCGAAGAGAGTCAAAAACCGAAAAAAGATTTGACTGCATCTGCCGGGCAGACACTTCAATATCTTCTGCAGATTTTAAAGCGTATGAACATTGAGGCGACCGGTACTGTTACGACGAAAAGTAACGAAGTCGGCATCAATCTGGAATCAGCTGATGCCGCACGTATCATCGGTAAAAGAGGCCATACTTTGAACGCACTGCAGACCGTTGCTCAGACGTATATCCAGCAGAGCCATAAAGGCTATGTCACAGTGATGATTGATATTGAAAACTACCGCGAAAAACGTAGAGAGACGCTTGAAAATCTGGCACTTAATATGGCTCAGAAGGCACTGAGGAGCCACGAACCTGTCAAGTTTGAGCCTATGCCTAATTACGAGAGAAAAATTATTCACCAAGTACTGGTGAAAATGAAAAATATCGAAACATATTCAGAAGGCCGTGAACCTCATCGATATCTAGTCATTAAATCAAAATAGAAAAGATTAACTCTAAAAACTTTAGTTTTTAGAGTTAATCTGTTTATTCAGAGCATATAGATTTGTTTTTTAGGTGTTTCATTTTACAATCAACGAATGAATCAATGGAGGAGATATTATGGAACTTGAAACTATTTCAAGCATATCCACCCCTATGGGTGAGGGGGCGATTGCCATCGTCAGATTATCCGGACACGATGCAATCGAAATTGCTGATCGTCTCTATAAAGGAAAGAAGTCCTTACTTGAAGTGGAGAGCCATACCATCAATTACGGTCACATTATTGATCCGGAGACAGCAGAGACCGTAGAGGAAGTGATGGTGGCTGTCATGCGTGCGCCGCGTACTTATACACGTGAAAACATTGTAGAGATCAATTGTCACGGCGGTATCATGACAGTGAACCGTATTTTAGAGCTGACGTTGACACACGGTGCGCGTCTCGCAGAACCGGGCGAGTTTACGAAACGGGCTTTTCTGAATGGACGAATCGATCTGTCTCAGGCAGAAGGAATCATGGATTTCATCCGTTCGAAGACTGACCGGGCCAGCAAAGTCGCCATGAATCAGATTGAAGGACGCCTAAGCACGATGATTAAAGGACTCCGCCAGTCTATTCTCGAGATTCTGGCACAAGTGGAAGTGAATATCGATTATCCAGAATATGACGATGTTGAGGAAGCAACGACGCAGTTTCTGCTGACTGAAGCCCGCAGGATTGAGCAGTCTATCGATGCGCTGCTGACAACAGGTGCCCAAGGTAAGATTCTGCGTGAAGGTTTATCAACGGTGATTGTCGGTAAGCCGAATGTCGGAAAAAGTTCAATGTTGAACACACTGATCCAGGATAATAAAGCCATTGTCACAGAGATAGCGGGGACAACACGTGATGTATTGGAAGAATACGTCAATGTCAGAGGTGTGCCGCTGCGTTTAGTGGATACAGCGGGTATTCGTGAAACGGAGGATATCGTAGAGAAAATAGGGGTTGAACGCAGTCGCGAAGCACTGAGTAAAGCAGACCTCATTCTCTATGTACTGAACTATAATGAAGCATTGACAGACAGCGACTATCAGCTTGCTGAAGCCATTAAACATGAAGATGTTATCGTCATCATCAATAAAACCGATCTGGAGCAGAAACTGGATATTGCTGAAGTGAAGAAGATGATGGGTGAAGTGCCGATTGTCGAGACTTCGATGCTTTCTCAAGCAGGGATCGATCAGCTTGAAGAACAAATTGCGAAGCTATTCTTTGAAGGAGCGGTGCAGCAGCAAGATATGACTTACGTCTCAAACGCCCGTCATATCAGTCTTTTAAAATCAGCGAAGGCAGCTATCAATGACGCGATGAATGCAGCTGAAATGGGTGTCCCTATCGATATAGTACAGATCGATCTCATCAGAACGTGGGAGCTACTTGGAGAAGTGATTGGTGAAGAAGTGTCGGACAGTCTGATTGATCAGTTATTCAGTCAGTTCTGTCTCGGTAAATAAGGAGGAAACAAACTTGGAAAAATATGATGTAATTGTTGTCGGCGCAGGACATGCCGGGGTGGAAGCAGGACTCGCTTCAGCACGAATGGGCGCGAAAACCTTGATGCTGACCATCAACCTTGATTCAGTCGCTTTCATGCCGTGTAATCCTTCAGTCGGCGGTCCTGCTAAAGGGATTGTTGTACGTGAAATCGATGCGCTTGGCGGCCAGATGGCCAAGACTATCGATAAAACACATATACAGATGCGCATGCTGAATACAGGGAAGGGCCCGGCTGTACGTGCACTTCGTGCGCAGGCGGATAAGGTCCTCTATCAGCAGGAAATGAAAGATGTGATTGAAAACACACCTAACCTTGATATCATGCAGGGGATGGTCGAACGTCTTATTATAGAAGAAGGTAAAGTGACGGGTGTTGAAACAGTCATCGGCACGACCTACCATGCAGATGCTGTCGTCTTGACGACAGGTACATTCCTGCGCGGTGAAATTATTCTCGGTAACATCAAGTACTCATCAGGCCCGAACCATCAGATGCCGTCTATTAAACTCGCTGATCATCTCCGTGAACTCGGCTTTGATATCGTTCGCTTTAAAACAGGGACACCGCCTCGTGTCAACGGCAATACCATCGATTATGACAAAACAGAGATTCAGCCGGGTGACGAAGTCGGCCGTGCATTCAGCTATGAGACGTCAGAATATATTTTAGATCAGCTGCCATGCTGGCTGACTTATACGAATGACAAGACTCACCAGATCATCGATGACAATCTGCATCTGTCAGCGATGTACTCCGGTATGATCAAAGGGACAGGCCCCCGTTACTGTCCGTCTATTGAAGATAAATTTGTTCGTTTCAATGATAAACCGCGCCATCAGATTTTCCTGGAGCCTGAAGGACGCAATACGAAAGAAGTCTATGTCCAAGGATTATCTACCAGCCTGCCTGAACATGTGCAAAGACAGATGCTGCAGTCCATTCCAGGCCTCGAGCGTGCAGATATGATGCGTGCAGGCTACGCCATTGAATATGATGCGATTGTACCGACCCAGCTCTGGCCATCACTTGAGACGAAGAAAATCGCGGGTCTGTTCACAGCGGGTCAGATCAACGGAACATCTGGTTATGAAGAAGCGGCAGGACAAGGACTGATGGCCGGCATCAACGCTGCTGCTAAAGTGCTGGGCCGCGAACCGCTCGTTCTTGGTCGTGCAGATGCCTATATCGGTGTGCTGATTGACGATCTGGTCACTAAAGGAACCAATGAGCCGTATCGCCTGTTGACCAGCCGTGCAGAGTATCGTTTACTTCTGCGTCATGATAATGCTGATCTTCGTCTGACTGAAATCGGCCATAAGATCGGACTGATTTCAGATGAACGATACAGCCGTTTTGAAGAGAAGAAAGCAGCCATTGAAGAAGAGATCAGCCGTCTGTCTCAAGTCCGTATTAAACCGAATGAACAGACGCAGCACTTGATTGCAGAACGCGGCGGTGCTGCTTTAAAAGATGGTATTTTAGCGATTGACCTCTTAAAACGTCCAGAAATGGATTATGCAGCTATCCGTGAAATACTTGCGGATGATATTGAAGTCTCAGAAGAAGTAGCAGAGCAAGTGGAGATTCAGACCAAATATGCAGGCTATATAGATAAATCTCTGCAGCAGGTTGAAAAAATGAAACGGATGGAAGACAAGAAGATTCCAGCTAACATCGATTACGATGCTATTCATAGTCTGGCGACAGAGGCGCGTCAGAAACTGAAGGAAGTAAAACCTTTGAGTGTGGGTCAGGCATCACGTATTTCCGGGGTTAATCCGGCTGATGTTTCGATTCTGCTTGTCTATATTGAACAGGGAAAGATTGCGAAGGTGAATTAGATGAATGAAGAGCAGTTTATAGCAGCACTCCGTGCGCAAGGCTTTGAATTAACAGAAAAACAACTGAAACAGTTTGCAATTTATTATGAAAATCTAGTAGAGTGGAATGAGAAAATTAATTTAACTGCTGTTACTGAAAAGGAAGAAGTCTACTTAAAGCATTTCTTTGACTCATTGACACCTGGCTTTTACTTTGATTTCAAGGAAATTGAGACGTTATGCGATGTCGGCGCAGGGGCGGGTTTTCCAAGTATTCCGCTGAAAATCCTGTTCCCGCACATCAAACTGACCATAGTAGATTCTCTTAACAAACGCATTAACTTCCTGAACCATCTCGCTGCAGAGCTGAACCTTGAACAGGTACAGTTCATCCATGACCGTGCAGAGACGTTCGGCCGCTCGGAAAAACGTGAAACATATGACGTGGTGACAGCACGGGCGGTTGCGCGCCTGTCGGTATTAAGCGAATTGTGTCTGCCGCTTGTCAGAAAAGGAGGACACTTCCTGGCGCTGAAAGGTGCGCAAGGCGAGATTGAAATAGAAGAAGGGCTCTTTGCCGTGAATATCCTGGGCGGTGAGATTGTGGCCAATCATCAGTTTACGCTGCCTATGGAAGAGAGTACACGTTATATTGTGGATATCGAAAAGCGCAGACAGACTGCTAAAAAATATCCGCGAAAAGCAGGTACCCCTGCGAAAGAACCGCTGATGAAATAAGATGTGATGAAAGTGAGTCGAATGAGATGAAGAAACCTTTTTCAAAGCTATTTGGATTACGTGATAAAGAAGATCTGACAGGAGAACGTGCAGAAGGCAATGTGATCAAGATCGCGATAGAACGCATTGTGCCGAACCGCTACCAGCCGAGACAGGTATTTGATGAAGAAAAGATTCAGGAGTTAGCGGATTCCATTAAAGCATATGGGCTGCTTCAGCCGATTGTCGTTCGCCCGATTGAAGAAGAGATGTACGAAATTATTGCGGGTGAACGCCGTTTCAGAGCGCTTCAATTAAATGGTACCGCTGAAACGGAAGTGCTGGTGAAACCTCTGAACGATAAAGAGACGGCCGCTATCGCATTGATCGAGAATATTCAGCGTGAAAACCTTTCTGTCGTTGAAGAAGCGGAAGCTTACAAGAAACTGCTGGACCTGGACGGCATCACTCAGCAGGATCTTGCGACAAGTCTCGGTAAAAGCCAGTCCTTTATTGCCAATAAGCTGCGTCTATTAAGACTTTCTTCACCTATTCTGGAAGCGCTCAGTCAGTCACAGATCACAGAGCGACATGCGAGAAGCCTGCTCGCCTTAAATGAGACTCAGCAAAAAGAGATGCTCGCTATCATCAAAAGTCAGAGTCTGAACGTCAAGCAGACAGAAGAACGCGTCAAACGTATGCTCGGCGGTGAAGAGGTTAAACCGACACGCATTGCCTTTACACGTGATATGAAGCTTGCCTTTAATACAATCGGTGAAAGTGTGAAAGCCGTTGAGAAGAGCGGGATTAAAGTGAAGCGTAAAGATACTGAGTATGCTAACTTTTACGAAATCTCGATTAAAGTCTTTAAAAATCAGAATAACCAGTAACCATCCCTTTCGGATGGTTTTTTAGTTTGTGCAGTTTAGTTCTAATATTGTTATAATCGTAATAATGAAGAAACAGCAAGGAGAGAAAAAGATGAAGATATTAGCTATCGCCAATCAGAAGGGCGGCGTCGGTAAAACGACGACTTCTGTCAACTTAAGTGCTGCGCTTGCTGAACGAGGGAAGAAAGTCCTGTTAGTGGATACAGATCCTCAAGGTAATGCGACAAGTGGTGTCGGTATAGATAAAAATAATGTGAAATTCTCAGTTTACGATATGCTGGTTGAAGATGTTTCAATCAACCGGGTCGTGCTGAAGACAGAGCAGGAGAATTTGTCCATCATTCCGGCGAATATCGCCTTAGCAGGCGCTGAAATTGAGCTGGTCTCTGCGATGAGCCGGGAAGTTCGTCTCAAATATGCATTTAAAGAACTGGAAGAATCATTTGATTACATCATTATTGACTGTCCGCCGTCACTTGGCCTGCTGACCATCAACTCATTCACCGCGGCAACAGGCATCATCATCCCTGTGCAGTGTGAATATTACGCGCTTGAAGGCTTAAGTCAGCTCCTGAATACCATCAAGCTTGTTCAGCGCCACTTAAATCAGTCGCTTGAAATTGAAGGGGTCCTGCTCACGATGCTGGATGCACGGACCAATCTGGGCAATGATGTCATGGCTGAAGTGCGGTCGCATTTCGGTGACAAAGTATATGACACGATTATTCCACGTAATGTGCGTCTGTCAGAAGCGCCGTCACACGGTCAGCCGATCAATGTCTATGATGCACGGTCAACAGGTGCAAAGACTTACGCGGATTTAGCAGAGGAGGTCATCAGCCATGGCTAAAGGACTTGGTAAAGGACTGGGCCGCGGCCTTGATGCACTCTTTCAGGATAACAAAGGAGACGAAGTAGTTGAGCAGCTGAGACTGGATGATATCCGGCCGAACCCCTATCAGCCGCGTCATGATTTTGATGATATGGCACTTGCTGAACTGGCAGAGTCAATCAAACTGCATGGCATTCTTCAGCCGATCATCGTCAAGAAATCGGTAAAAGGTTATGACATCGTTGCGGGTGAGCGTCGTTATCGTGCAAGCAAACTTGCCGGCAAAACAGATATCCCTGCCATCGTCAAATCAATGACTGATAAACAGATGATGGAGTTCGCCATTATAGAAAACTTACAGCGTGAAGATCTGAATGCCTTAGAAGAAGCCAGAAGTTATCAGCTTCTGATGGATCATTTATCTTTGACACAGGCAGAAGCAGCCGACAGACTCGGAAAATCTCGCCCATATATCGCTAATATGCTCCGTCTGCTGAACTTACCGGAAGAGATCAAGCAGCTGATCAACGATAAGCAGTTGTCCGGGGCACATGGCCGCACACTTCTCGGCCTTAAAAATGAAGCGGATATGCTATCGGTTGCCAAGCGGGTCATTAGAGAAACGTGGAGTGTCAGACAGCTGGAACAGTATGTGAAGTCACTCACCGCGACACCTGAGCAGCCTAAAAAGACATCGGCCAAACCAAAGTTTCTTGTGAAACATGAACAGTCCCTAAAGCAGCACTTAGGTACAAATGTAGAGATCTCTAAATCGCGCAAAAAAGGCAAGATTGCGATTGAATTCACTTCAGAAGAGGAATTTAATCGTCTGATCAGCTTGTTGGAGCGTCTTTAGGAACCAATGAAGAAGCATCTGATCAATCCGCTGCTCGGCTCAGAAATGTGGAAAAATATCGGTGTCAATACCTTCTGGTCAATCATCATTGTCCTGATTGCTTTTGTGGTCATTAAAGTGCTGCATGTTGCGATTGCGCAGTTCTTTAAAGTCAGAAGACTGTCTAACTTGTCGCTGTCTGAAAAACGTGATACCACACTGATCAAACTGCTGCAGAATATTACCACTTATGTCGTCTGGTTCGTGGTGCTGACCACTGTCCTCAGCAATATGGGCATCAAAGTGGAGAGCCTGATAGCGGGTGCCGGAATAGCAGGGATTGCGCTTGGTTTCGGGGCACAGACACTTGTTAAAGATATTATCACAGGGTTCTTCATCATATTCGAGAGTCAGTTTGATGTCGGAGATTACGTCAGAATCAATACTGGCGGCACGAAAGTCGCGGAGGGGACTGTGCAGTCTATCGGCCTCCGCTCGACTAGAATCCGTTCTTTCACTGGAGAACTGACCATCCTGCCCAATGGCACGATGAATGAGATCGTCAATTTCTCCGTCAATAATTCAGTCGCAGTCTTCGAGGTCTCGATTTCCAGTGAAGAGAATATTCGCGCGGTAGAAGAGATGTTAACACCGTATCTTGAGACGCTGAAAGATAAATATGAGGATGTTGTGAAGACCCCGGAAATATTAGGGGTTGATATGGTGAAAGCAGGCGAAGCGGTCATTAAGATTGCGGCGGAGACACTGCCGAACAATCATGTGAAAGTATCAAGACTATTGCGCGGAGACTTGAAGGACTTTCTCGATAGTCACGGTGTAAAAGCGCCTGTGCCAAGGATGGTCATGTATAATCAACCTAAAGGAGGCCCAGAAAATGAATAACTATCAGATGAATGATATTGTGGAGATGAAGAAACAGCATGCATGCGGAACCAATGCGTTTCAGATCATCCGTCTGGGCGCCGATATCCGTATTAAATGTACGAACTGCGGGCGAAGCATTATGATGCCGCGCCCTGAATTCAATAAGAAAATCAAAAAAATCATTTCGTCAGCTGACGAATCATAAAGGAGAACAATTATGGCATTAACAGCTGGAATCGTCGGTTTACCGAACGTCGGTAAATCCACTTTATTCAACGCAATTACGAAAGCAGGGGCACTTGCTGCCAACTATCCGTTCGCAACTATCGATCCGAACGTCGGTATCGTAGAAGTCCCTGACTACCGTTTAGACAAACTGACTGAACTGGTGACACCTAAGAAAACAGTACCGACAGCATTCGAGTTCACAGATATCGCCGGTATCGTTAAAGGGGCATCCAAAGGAGAAGGCCTCGGTAATAAATTTCTTTCTCATATCCGTGAAGTAGATGCCATCTGTCAGGTTGTCCGTGCGTTCGAAGATGAGAATATCACGCATGTATCAGGCAAGGTCAATCCGATCGATGATATCGAAGTCATCAATATGGAACTGGTGCTCGCTGATATGGAATCAGTGGAGAAACGTTATGCACGTGTCCAGAAGATGGCCAAACAAAAAGACAAAGATGCGATGGCAGAAGAAGCAGTGCTGGCAATCGTTAAAGAAGCCCTTGAAAATGAACAGCCTGTCCGTAGTATAGAATTCACACCTGAACAGCAGCGTCTTGTGCGAGGTATGCACCTTTTAACTGCGAAACCGATGCTGTACGTGGCGAATGTTGCAGAGGACGATTTACTGGATGCTGACAACAACGATTACGTTAAAGCTATCCGCGACTATGCGGAGAAAGAAGGCTCTGAAGTCATCGTCATCAGTGCCCGTATCGAAGAAGAACTGGCGGCATTAGATGATGAAGATAAGCAGGAATATCTGACTGACCTCGGCATTGAAGAATCGGGACTTGATAAGTTGATTAAAGCATCTTATCATCTTCTCGGCCTGGCGACTTATTTCACAGCCGGTGAGCAGGAAGTGCGTGCGTGGACCTTTAAACAAGGGATGACAGCACCACAATGTGCGGGGATCATCCATACAGACTTTGAACGCGGCTTTATTCGTGCGGAGACGGTGAGTTTCGAGGATTTAGTAGGTAATAATGGTATGGCAGGTGCAAAAGAAGCAGGTAAAGTCCGCCTTGAGGGTAAGGATTACTTGATGAAAGATGGAGATGTTGTTCATTTCAGATTTAATGTTTAATTCAGGAGGCAGACATGAAACCTTTAAAGCGGATTATCTACGGCATTAAAGTCATCACAAAGTCGGGCGATAAAGGACAGGAGATGTACAATGTCATCTATTACTATTTTGTACAAGCTGTCCGATATGATGAATACGTTGCACTGAATGAGGATATTTATAAGAAAGTCAGCTATCCTGACGATGCCATCCGCTATCTGGACATTGTCAGCTGTGATGAAATCAACCCTGAGGACAGTGATTATTATCTCTATGAATATCTCTACGCCTCACAAGATATCAAGCTTTTTCATGTCAAAGAAATGGTTGTCTATAAATTAGACGAAGTACTCTACTAATGTTGTAATCTGTGTATTACTATGCTATAATATTCAATTGTGAGTAATGAAAATTATTCCTTGCTTTACGAAACAGTAAAGCCGCATAGACCATAAGGAGGTGTAATTGATGAGAACATACGAAATTATGTACGTTGTACGCCCGAACATTGAAGAAGATGCGAAGAAAGCGTTAGTTGAACGTTTCAACGAAATCTTAACTTCAAACGGTGCGGAAATCATCGAAGCAAAAGATTGGGGTAAACGTCGTTTAGCTTACGAAATCGAAGACTTCAAAGAAGGTTTCTACCAAATCGTACGCGTTAACTCTACTGATCAAGCAACAAACGAATTTGATCGTTTAGCGAAGATCAATGACGATATTATCCGTCATATCATTGTACGCGAAGAAGAAAAATAATAATCAACGGGGGCGAATTGCATGATTAATCGTGTTGTATTAGTAGGTCGTTTAACGAAGGATCCCGAATACAGAGTCACACCCTCAGGCGTATCAGTTGCTACGTTTACATTAGCGGTCAACCGCACATTTACGAACGCTCAAGGAGAACGCCAGGCGGACTTCTTAAACTGTGTCGTATTCCGTAAACAAGCTGAGAACGTTAATAACTACCTAAGTAAAGGTAGCTTAGCCGGTGTTGACGGTAGATTGCAATCTCGCAGCTATGATAATCAGGAAGGCCGTAAAGTGTATGTGACTGAAGTCGTCTGCGACTCAGTGCAGTTCTTGGAACCTAAAGGTGCTAACCAGAATCGTCAGGACAATGTGTCTAATGACTATTCAAGTTATGACCCAGGATTCGGTGGACAATCACAAGGTCAGAATTATCAGGCAAACAATCAAACAACTAACACATCCTCTCCTGCATCAAACAACCCGTTTGCGAACGCAACAGGGCCGATTGATATCAGTGATGATGATTTACCGTTCTAATCAATAAGTAAGGGAGGCAACAATCATGGCAGGTGGACCAAGAAGAGGCGGACGTCGTCGTAAAAAAGTGTGTTACTTCACAGCAAACGGTATCACACAAATCGACTACAAAGACGCAGAATTACTTAAAAAATTCATCTCTGAACGCGGTAAAATCTTACCACGTCGTGTAACAGGTACTTCAGCTAAATACCAACGTATGTTAACTGTAGCAATCAAACGTGCACGTCATATGGCATTATTACCATATGTTAAAGACGAGAATTAATATTCCAGACCTTTCACTTCAATAGTGAAAGGTCTTTTTTTATGAGGATTTTAAACCTTATAAATTTAGTAAGAATCTAGAAGAATATGCAAGATGATAACAAATGATATGGTAATATAAATGAGAAGGAAAGGGAGCGGGGTTACGGACACATGGTGAATACGGAATTTACACCGGTCATTATCGGCGCAAATATACATGCTTATGCAGCAGCGGCGGCGTTTCATGAAGATTATCATCAAAAATCAATTATACTAGCAGCGGGCAAGCTGGCATTTACAGAATTCTCTTCTTTAGTGAGGGATTATGTGACAGACGCGGATTTGTATCAAGATGAAGTGTTTGTACAAACATTGAATCAGCTTGCAGAAAAATATAACGGGCAAAAGCTGTTACTCGTCCCCACAACAGATGAGTATGTGAAATTACTGGTGAAGAATAGTGTCTTATTAGATGACCGTTTCATCTTGAATTTTCCGAGTCAGACACTTTTTGATCAATTCTATTATAAGAAGCATTTTTATCAGTTATGCGAACAATATGGGTTAGACATTCCTAAGACTTTTACGATAGATTGCCGTGAACTGACCACTTTCCATGAAGAAGTGATGTTCCCGGTGATTATTAAAGTAAATGATGGAACCGCCTATTTTGATCTTCATTTCACAGGTAAACAGAAGATCTATCGTCTTTCTTCATATGAGGAAGTCAATCAGACCATTCAGCTTCTTTATGACAACGGTTATCGCAAAGACCTGATCCTGCAGGAATATATTGAGGGCAGCGACCAGGAACTCTGGGATATGGTTTATTACAGTGACCGCAACGGTAAAGGCCAGGTGGTGACGCTTGCCCAAGTTTTATCTCAGGAACCTCAACTGACAGCAGTCGGAAATTATACGGCTCTTATTACACGTTATCAGAAAGAATTAATGGATAAAGTCGTTCATATGATGGAAGAGACCGGTTATAAAGGCTTTGCGAACTTCGACTTAAAGTATGACGCACGTGACGGTAAATATAAGTTTCTGGAGGTTAATTTACGTACAGGACGTTCAAGCTCATATATCAGAGCAAGCGGCTATTCGATTGCGCGTTGCTATGTTGAAGATTTAGTGGAACATAAGAGTCATCCGCTGGTCTATTTAGACAAAAAAATGATTTTTACAGTGATTCCACCGACTCTCATGCTGCAAGGCATCCGTAATCTAAAGCTTAAACAGGAAGTCAGACAACTCATACAAGCAAAGGAGACATTTGATCCTTTGAAATATAAAAAAGACCGTTCTCTGAAAAGAAAGATTTACTTGAAATTAAGAGACCTTAACTACTACAAAAAATATAGTAACAGGAAATGGGAGCAGTCATAAAAAAATTCTTAGGCTTATGCCTAAGAATTTTTTTACAGATGATCTAAAAGGATAGAGGTGATCACACCTGCTGCTGTAAACAGGCCCACTAATGCACCGCCGTCTTCATAGGCTTCCGGCATCATTGTAGCACCGATCATGGTGATAATACCGCCTGCAGCGAAGCTTGAAATAATTGAGATGACGGCCGGATTAGCATGATCAAGGAAGACATAGCCAAATAAGGCACTAAGCCCTGCTACAACAGTGACAGCGACGAAAAGCCCGATTACTTTGCCTTTAGACTGACCGCTTTTGAGCATCCCTGCTGTACTCGATAAGCCTTCCGGAATATTACTGATGAAAATCGCGATCAATAGCAGCATGCTCACGCCTTTACCGCCGATCAGTGTAGTACCAAGCATGATGGATTCGGGTATGGCATCCATCACCGTGCCGATAAAGATACCGAGACCACCGCCGGACTCTTCACTTGAATCATTCTGTAATTCATGTGCATTAGAGCGCTTCCGGTGTTTACCCCCTTTGCGGGTAATAATGGCTTCAATAATAGTAAAAGTAACGGCCCCCGCTACAAAACCGAGAATCGTATTCGTTAATTCACTTTTTTCCAGAGATTCCTGCAATAATTCAAACGTAGCAGCACCGATTAAGACACCGACACCGAACGCCATAATGAAACCTAAAATTTTACGTGGGATATGAATAATCATACTGATAATAGCCCCTAACAGCACGGCGCCACCTGATACCGCGCCCCAGAAAAATGCGCTGCCCATTAAATTTCGCCTCCAAAAAAACCCCAGAGATAAGCCTCCGGGGTTAATCATATTAGTGAATGATTAGCGACGGTCTAATAAATCGTTGTCGCGATCTAAGTCAGCGTCAACTTGACGGCCGTTAGTGTCATCGATATCCACTTGTTCTTTACGTACTGTTTCAGATACGTGTGCAGTATCTTGGATACGGTTTTTCTTGATTACTAATTCTTCAGCTACAACGTTTTCTTTTTCAACGTTGATGCGTTCTTCAGTTAATGGGATACGGATTGTATCGTCATTTAAACGGTCGAAGTCAACATCTCCGTCTACTCTTTCGTCTACACGACGACGTTCGATTGTTACTTCGTCACGGCTTACAGGTACATCAAACTCTTGGCGTTCTTCTACTACATCTTTGTCGACGCGTACTTCACCAGTTTGAACTGTATCTTTACCTACGCGAAGACGCTCTTCGTGTAAACGGATTTTTTCATCGTCTGATAAGTCTGTACGGTTAGCGATATCCTCGTCAAATACGTACTCTTTGTTATCTACGCGGTCAAATTCGTTAAGGTGTAATTCATCACGGTTTAAATCATTGTTAAATTCGTTTTTCATGTCTACATGTTCCTCTCTTGTGTGTAAGTTATTAGTTTTATGGTGCTGTGAATACTGTGCATCAGTATCAGACTCTAAACTTTGACCTGCTGTGAGACCTGTTGTCCCGTCATCAGGGTTAGAGAAATTACCTTCGTGCAGTGTTTCATTGTTACTGCGGTTGATTGAATCAGGATTAGCAAAGCCGCCGACTACACCGTTTGTATAAGTGTCTTCGTGACGTGCTTGTCCGTCGACATCGTAATGATCAGATGAATCTGAAGTATTGTAAGTCGCGTCATTATCTACATAAAGTAAGATGTTGCCACTTTCAATTTCACGCTCATATTCACTACGCTGTGCATCTGATAAATTCAATTTATCAAAGACACGTGTCTGAGGATCTTCCCCTGTGAAGAGTGAAGCTACTTTGTCGCCAAATGATCCATCTGCATTCTTGAAGTTCACATCTGTATAATTCAGTGCAGAACCTTCAAGCTTGTTTTTGGAAATCACGTGTAAGTCGCGTTCAGCTACTCCTTGAGACTTCAAGTTATCAATTCTACCTAATAATGCTTGTTCACTAGAAAATGATTCAATGTTACCCATTGTAATTCTACCTCCCAATCACTAATGTGTTGTAAATCTCTAAGGTGTCGTTTTGATTTTCTTGTGATGTTAGAAATATACCCGACGGCTTCCACCCTAAACACTTTAAAAATAAAAAAATAAAAAATTATCAGACATTAATGCGTTTACATTGACTGAAAGAAGGCTCAAACCTTGATTCTATGCGGATTTGTCCTTGAAATCCTAGGCTAAATTTGTTATCATCAATTAAATAAAAAATTAAATAAAATACTCATATAATTAAAGAATATGGCTTTGAAGTATCTACCACGCACCTTAAATGACGTGACTATGAGTGAAAAAATGAATCCATTCTCGACCGAGTTTGGACATTCTTTTTTTACTCGCCTATTCCAGCAGGTGAGTTTTTTTATTATAAGGAGGACAATCGTGAAAGAGTTACAGCAGAAAGTAAAAGAAGAAGGCGTAGTGATTGCAGGTTCGGTTCTTAAAGTCGATGCATTTCTGAATCATCAGATTGATGCCGCACTCATGAAGCAAGTGGCAGCTCATTTCTATGATTACTATAAAAATAAAGGCGTGACGAAAATTCTGACGATTGAAGCAAGCGGTATAGCGCCTTCTATCATGGCAGCACTGGCCTTTGATGTCCCGTGTCTATTCGCGAAGAAGGCGATTCCGTCCACACTTACTGAGGCAGTCTATGAGACGGACATTCACTCCTATACAAAGAACAGAACAAGTCATGTGGTCGTCTCACAGAAGTTTCTCTCTACTGATGATAAGGTTCTCATTATCGATGACTTCCTGGCGAATGGTGAAGCGGCACTCGGTCTGTATGATTTAGTCAAACAGGCGGGAGCAGAATGTGTCGGTGTCGGTATCGTCATTGAAAAAAGCTTCCAGCAAGGCGCAGACCGTCTGAAAAATGAAGGTCTTGATGTCCTGAGTTTATGTCGTATTGCTTCATTAGAGGGTGACAAAGTCACGTTAGTGGAAGAAGAATGATGAAAAATCTCTTATTAAGTATCCAGCATCTTCTGGCTATGTATGCAGGTGCTATCATCGTGCCGATCATTGTGGGTAAGGCGCTCGGCTTCTCCGGTGAAGAAATCGCCTATCTTGTCTCCATTGATATTTTCATGTGCGGCGTCGCGACTTTCCTCCAGGTCTATAAAGGGATTGGTATCGGCCTGCCTGTTGTTCTGGGCTGTACATTCACTGCCGTCACACCGATGATTATGATCGGCTCGAAGCACGGCATAGATGTCTTGTATGGTTCACTTTTTGCGTCCGGTATCATCATTGTGCTGATTGCACCGCTCTTCTCCTATTTAGTGAAGATATTTCCGCCGATCGTCACGGGCAGCGTGGTCACGATTATCGGCATTACGCTTATGCCGGTTGCAATGAACAATCTCGCAGGGGGGCAAGGGTCTAAGACCTATGGTGATCCCCTGAATATTATGCTCGGCTTGCTGACGTTGATTATGATTTTGGTGATTCACCGCCTGTCTTCAGGCTTTATCCGTTCTATAGCGATTTTACTGGGACTGATGATCGGTACCATCGTTGCTTCATTCTTCGGTCTGGTGGATGTCAGTGCCGTTAACAACTCGAACTGGTTTGAACTTCCTAAGCCCTTCCGTTTCGGTGGTTTTCAGTTTGAAATCGGCTCTATCTTGCTCTTCGTCATTGTCGGTATCGTCAGTCTGATTGAATCAACTGGCGTTTACCATGCCCTCAGTGAAATCACGCAGACGCCTATTGACCGTAAAGATATCTCCAAAGGTTACCGCGCTGAAGGAATCGCCATCGTTCTAGGTTCTATTTTCAATGCCTTTCCTTACACTGCTTATTCTCAGAATGTAGGACTTGTCTCGTTATCAGGCGTCAAATCAAAGAATGTCATGTACGGCATGGTGGCGTTACTGATTCTGGCAGGCTCCATGCCGAAGTTTGGTGCGCTGGCCACGATTATTCCGACGCCTGTTCTCGGCGGCGCGATGATTGCCATGTTCGGGATGGTGATGGCGTACGGGGTTAAGATGCTGGGTGCGATTGACTTCACGAAGCAGGATAACTTGCTCATTATCGCTGTATCAGTTGGTGTCGGTCTCGGTATCACGACTGTACCCGGTGCATTCGCCAAGTTCGGTGAAGACTATGCCTGGCTGACTCAGAATGGCATTGTACTCGGTACACTGACAGCGATATTACTGAATTTATTTTTTAATGGTTTAAACAATCAACAAATTGAAGAAACTATGAAATAATAGATTAATAAATAAAATGGAGGTATCAATCATGTGGGAAACTAAGTTCCAAAAAGAAGGCTTAACATTCGATGATGTATTACTGATTCCAGGAAAATCTGATGTGCTGCCGAACCAGGTTGATCTGAAAGTGGAATTATCAGAACGTCTTAAACTGAACATACCGATTTTATCAGCAGGTATGGATACAGTGACAGAAGCAAAAATGGCCATTGCGATGGCGCGTCAAGGTGGACTAGGCGTGATTCATAAAAATATGTCTATTGAAGAACAGGCAGATGAAGTACTGAAAGTTAAACGTTCAGAGAACGGCGTTATTACGAATCCTTTCTTCCTGACACCTGACGAACAGGTTTTTGCGGCGGAACATCTGATGAGTAAGTATCGGATTTCGGGTGTGCCGATTGTCAATAGCGAAGAAGACATGAAGTTAGTCGGAATTTTAACGAACCGTGATTTACGCTTCATTGAAGATTATGCTATTAAGATCTCTGACGTCATGACAAAAGAAGATTTAGTGACTGCACCGGTTGATACAACACTTGAACAGGCTGAGAAGCTGCTGCAGCAGTACAAAATCGAGAAACTACCGCTTGTCGATGATGCCGGTGTCTTAAAGGGACTGATCACTATCAAAGATATCGAGAAAGTGATTGAATTCCCGAATGCAGCAAAAGATAATCATGGCCGCTTACTGGTAGCCAGTGCCGTGGGTATCGCCAAAGATACCCTCACTCGTGCTAAATACCTGGTGGAAGCGGGCACAGATGCACTTGTTATTGATACAGCTCATGGCCATTCCAAAGGTGTACTGGAGATGGTTCAGGCGCTGAAAGAAAACTTTCCTGAAGTAACACTGATTGCAGGTAACGTGGCGACAGCAGAAGGAACCAGAGCCCTGTTTGAAGCAGGTGCAGATGTCGTGAAAGTCGGTATCGGACCAGGCTCCATCTGTACGACACGTGTTGTGGCAGGGGTAGGTGTGCCGCAGATTACAGCGATTTACGATGCCGCAGGTGTTGCACGCGAACTCGGCAAAACCATTATCGCAGATGGCGGCATCAAGTATTCAGGTGATATCGTTAAAGCCCTCGCATCAGGCGGACACGCTGTGATGCTGGGTTCACTACTCGGTGGTACAGAAGAAAGCCCGGGCGCTACTGAAATCTATCAAGGGCGTCAGTATAAAGTATACCGCGGTATGGGTTCACTGGGCGCGATGGAGAAAGGTTCTAAAGACCGCTACTTCCAGGATGATAAAGAAGCGAAGAAGTTCGTGCCGGAAGGAATCGAAGGCCGCATCGCCTATAAAGGGGCGCTGCAGGATACAATTTATCAGTTAGTCGGTGGCATCAGAAGCGGTATGGGCTACACAGGCTCTAAAGACCTGCAGGCATTACGCGAAGAAGCGCAGTTCATCAAAATGACAGGGGCCGGCTTAAAAGAAAGTCATCCGCACGATGTACAGATCACGAAAGAAGCACCGAACTATTCTATTTAATGAAGGAGACTGACTAATGGAAATGGCATTTGAACAGGAATTGATCCTGGTACTCGATTTCGGCAGCCAGTATAACCAGCTGATTACTAGACGTATTCGTGAGATGGGCGTCTACAGTGAGTTACATGATCACGAAATCTCAATCGAAGAAATCAAGAAAATGAATCCGAAAGGTATCATCCTATCAGGTGGGCCGAACTCTGTATACGAAGAAGGTTCATTTACAGTAGACCCTGAAATCTTTAATTTAGGGGTGCCGGTTCTCGGCATCTGCTACGGTATGCAGCTGATGACGAAACTGCTCGGGGGCTCTGTGGAACGTGCGAATGAACGTGAGTATGGTAAAGCGATTATCACGGCAGAAACGCATTCACTTTTCCACATGCTGCCTGAAGAACAGACCGTCTGGATGAGTCATAGTGATAAAGTCATCACTATCCCTGAAGGCTTCCGTATGATTGCGAACTCACCAAGCTGTAAATACGCGGCAGTAGAAAATGCTGAGCGTCAGTTATACGGCGTCCAGTTCCATCCGGAAGTTCGCCACTCAGAGTACGGCAACGACTTACTTCGTAACTTCATCCGTAAAATCTGTAACTGCACAGGTGAATGGACGATGGAGAACTTCATTGACATCGAAGTTGAAAAAATCCGTGAGCAGGTCGGTGACAAAAAAGTATTATGCGCGATGAGCGGCGGCGTGGATTCTTCGGTTGTAGCGGTACTTCTCCATAAAGCAATCGGTGATCAGCTGACATGTATCTTCGTTGACCATGGCTTACTTCGTAAAGGAGAAGGCGATATGGTCATGAAGCAGTTCGGTGAAGGCTTCAATATGAATATTATTCGTGTGGATGCAAAAGAACGTTTCATGAGCAAGCTTAAAGGGATATCAGACCCTGAACAGAAACGTAAGATTATCGGTAACGAATTCGTCTATGTCTTTGATGACGAAGCTTCTAAATTAGAAGGTGTTGACTTCTTGGCGCAAGGTACTCTGTACACTGACATTATCGAGTCAGGCACGAAGACGGCGCAGACCATCAAATCGCATCATAACGTCGGTGGTTTACCGGAAGACATGCAGTTCGAACTGATCGAACCGATCAACACGCTCTTCAAAGATGATGTACGCGCCCTCGGTATCGAACTCGGTATCCCTGAACACCTCGTATGGCGTCAGCCCTTCCCAGGCCCAGGTCTCGGTATCCGTGTACTCGGTGAGATTACAGAAGAGAAGCTGGAGATTGTCCGTGAATCAGATGCTATTTTAAGAGAAGTTATTGCACAGGAAGGACTTGAACGCGATATCTGGCAATACTTCACTGTCCTCCCTGACATCCGCTCCGTCGGTGTCATGGGCGATTACAGAACATATGACTATACAATCGGCGTCCGCGCTGTAACAAGTATCGACGGCATGACCAGTGACTTCGCACGCATCGACTGGGAAGTGCTGCAGAAAGTTTCCAGCCGAATCGTCAATGAAGTCAACCACGTCAACCGCGTCGTGTATGACATCACAAGTAAGCCACCAAGCACGATTGAGTGGGAATAACACTAAAAAAATCCTCCAACCTTCGCGGTTAGAGGATTTTTGCATTCTATTTATCATCTTCTTTTGAGGGCAGTGGATAGAAGCCGGCTTTAAATTGCTGCCATAAGGGTTCAGGTAATTCGTGTTTGTTAGGGTCTTCTGGATCAAAGTAAGAGATGATTTCATCTTCTTTACCTTCTTTGATTTTACCGACAAATGCATGGTCGAGCAGGAGTTCTCTGCCGACTGCAACGAGTTCTACGCCTGTGTTCAGTGCTGCAATCGCGTCATCAGCTGTGAAGATTGAGCCGATCCCGATTAACGGCATACGTCCGTCCACCCACTGATGCAGCAGCTGGATACGATTTTCGCCTGCATATTTCCCTTCATGAACATCACCATGAATGTGCATCAGTGAAGCATGTAAATAGTGAAGCGGTTTTTCGATCAAGCGTTTGATGAGTTCTTCAGTCAGTTCCATTTTAATCCCTGGGTTGAATGCTTCTTCTGGTGAGAAGCGATAACCGATAATAAAGTCATCGTTACCGTGTTCTTGTACTGTTTTAACGACTTCATCGACGACTTTCAGTGCAAATAAAAATGGATCTTTCCACTGATCAGTACGCTTGTTGAAGTGAGGAGAGACAAACTGATGGATAATATAGCCGTTTGCGCCGTGAATCTCTACACCATCGAATCCTGCCTCAATCGCACGCCGTGTTGCTTCGCCGAATGCTTTGATGGTTTCGTCGATTTCGTCTTCTGTCATTTCTCTCGCGCTATGTGTGTGATCCTGTCCGAAACTTTTCAGCTCCATCGCACTTGGACCTGCTACGTCGCCGTTAAGTGTGTATTCAGGTAGTGCTTGCACGCCGCCGTGATGAATCTGTACAATGGCTTTTGCGCCGTTCTTTTTCATAGCAGAAGCTAGACGTTTTAATCCCTCTATATCACTGTCATGCGCGATAGAAGGCTGGCCTGGAAAGGCTTGGCCGATATCTAATATATGAGACGCTGCTGTAAGGGCTATGCCTACATCTTTCGAGCGACTTTCCATGTAAGGAATCTCTCTATCAGCAATTGTGCCGTCTTCATTAGAAGATGTATGAGTCAGTGGTGCCAGCACGAACCGATTACGCAGTTCGACACCGTTGCTTAATGTTAAAGGTTGAAATAAATCCTTATATTGAGTATTCATGATAATGCCTCCTTATATCCATCAGTATAACATCTACAGAAAAGGTGACAAAAAAACTGCCTATCACGCTTCGCGAAGATTATAAAAAGTTCTGGTAGTATAAAGTTGAGAAGCATATAGATGTGAGAATACTTTAGGAGGGAGTTGAAGACGGGAAAAGTAATAATTCAGCAACTTATGCAGCAAGAAAAAAAGTGGTGACTGTAAAAGTAGGTTCATACATACAGCCGCCAAAATTAATTTTCGGAGGCTGTATCTTTGGTATCAATAGTGAGATTAAAAAATTCTGCTCGCAATTAGATAGAACACAACCATTAAAATACCCATGAAGATAGCATACTTATAATTATAAGGTTTCTTATTGCTGGAAAAGTGATTGAGTAAACGATCAGTCATCAGATAAATGATTTCAAAGACAATAAACATTAAAAGACTTGTAAGTAGTAAGCTAGTAAAATCCATTGAGCCACCTCCTATATAAATGTGTATGATGAAATTACTTATATTGTAACATGTTTAAATGTGTAAGATAATGGAACTGAGGAAGGTGAAAAAGATGTATCAATTTAGGCCAGCAGAAATGAATGATTTAAAACAGATTACGAGACTTGAACAGCAATCTTTTATTCCCGAAGTCGCTGATACAGAAGAAGCGATTAAAGAACGAATCGAAAAGATAAGTGATACTTTTATCGTAGCTGAAAAAGCGGGTGAGATTGCAGGTTATATTAATGGACCTGTCATCAAAACACCTTATATTACTGATGACTTATTTAAAAAAGTACCGGACACTCGAACAGGTCATTACTTAAGTATACTCGGTCTTGTAGTCTCTAAAGACCACCAGAGACAGGGGCTGGCAGGCAGGCTGATTGATGAATTTACGAAGCTTGCACAAGAACATGAGGTGAGAGCAATGACCCTCACTTGCACAGAGAATCTCATTTCTTTTTATGAAGACTATGGCTTTAAAAGTCATGGCTTATCTGAATCGCAACATGGCGGTGAGCAGTGGTTCAACATGGTCAAAGAAATCAGCTGATGGTTCCATTTTAGTAGTTTCTCTGCTTATTTTCATCAGTTCTTTATATGAAAAGATAAGTTGAGTGGCGCCTCCCGCACGAAACACTGGTTGAGTGGCGCCTCCTGCGCCACTCGCACACGAAACACAGACTGAGTGGCGCCCCCCGCGCCACTCGCGCACGAAACACAGACTGAGTGGCGCCATATTTGATCTTTACTATAATAAAATAAAGGCGATTGGAGCTGACTGCTATGATTAAACTGAAAAATCCACGTCCTATTTACTTAAAAAGCGGTGAGCATGCTGTCTTGCTTCTGCATTCTTTCACTGGAACTGTGCGTGATGTAAAAGGACTGGCTCAACGTCTTAATAGTGCCGGGTTCACGACGTATGTTCCTTCTTATCAGGGCCACGGGCTTCTGCTGGAGGAGTTCATAAAATATGATATGGATGACTGGTGGCAGAAGGTGCTGGAGAGTTACGCGTTTCTTAAACAGGAAGGTTATCAAACAATCAGTGCAGCCGGTGTTTCACTAGGCGGTCTTTTTACTTTGAAGTTACTTGAGACATTTCCGGAAATTCATTCAGGGATAGCGATGTCTGTTCCTCATTTCAAAGATGAAGCAGGTCTCTTTTATCGTCTGGAGCAGTATGGTAGTCGTCTTGATAATATACTAGGACTCAGTGAAGATGAGCATGCTGAACAGCTCGCTCATATACAGAACTATCATCTCGGTGCCCAGAAGTTCTGCCGCGTGATCGATGAAATCATGGAGGGTTTGCCAAAGATCAATCAGCCTGTTCTGATCATGTATGGGGGGCGGGATGACGTCTCTTATGCTGACAGTGCACAGATCATATTTCAGCATTTAAAAGAGCCTAAATATATGAGGATGATTGCAGAAGCTGGACATTTAATGCCTTTAGGACGTGGTCAGTTAGAGACTGAAGAAATGATTCTTTCATATTTCTGTCACAAAAATGTTTAATCCTCTCACGATTAATTTGGTACAGGATAGTGTATGATAGGGTTACGATATTTAAAGGAGTGAGATAATGTCTGCGAATATTAAGAAGCTGATTGTATTTATTCTCGGTCTTGCTGAAATCATGGCTGGTTTTGCCATTTACGAAACTTCTAAATTTGGTTCATTCACATTTGTAGCGTTAGGTATTCTCTTTATCGCTATCATGTTTCTGATTGATCAGCGTGCAAAGGATCCATACAATAGCCGATATACAAATTAAACTCTGAGTCTCAGGACTCAGAGTTTTTTTCATTCAATCTTCGCTCTGCTGAAATCTGATACATCTCATCTCTGAGATAAATGATATCATCTTCCCTGAGCGGCTGAAGATGAGGCCCTGTCTTAAGCAGCTCAAAGTAAGGCAAATCTATATCGATTTCCCGGGTAATTGTCAGTCGTCCGATTTGTCGGATATCTCCGTCGTTCCGCAAGACTTCAATGGAACAAGGCGCTGTATAACGTTCAACATAGAGTCTGATGTCATCTTCATATACTACGTGGAACCTTACATAATCCTTATCTGTCTGATAGTAATGTAGATTATGATAGGTCTGATGTTGACGTGAAGTAGAGAGAGGAAAGTGTGAGACGAATTTACCTAGCTTTTGACCAAAACCTTCCAGACGTCCGATCTTGCGCATTAAGTTCATACGCACCCACCAATCATCTGTCTGTTTGATGGCATTGATATAGGTCATCAGCATTAAGACAGATTCACGCTTCACAAACGGGAAGTAGGGAAAATTAACGAAGATAAAATGAGAATCGCTTTCCTTGAAATGAATGGCTAACCCTTTCAATGACACAAGCTGGGCAGGGGTTCTTTTGTTCGGCGGCGCATCCGACAATCGAATGACTGCTTGCTGGGTGTCGCCGAGAAGTGCTTGCCCTTCTGACGTCAGTTCGACCTTTGCCTCGTAGTAATAGCCTCTGGCGTGTGCTCTTTTTAAACCTTTATCATGGACGCCGAGCATCTCGATATAGTTGATAATTCTTTCTGCTATTTTAGCCATTATCTTCACCTCTTTTCCTATCTATACCCCGCCCCGCAAAAAAAGAACTGACATCCGTCAGTTCTTTAAATAAATATTTATCAGTGCTTCAACTTCATGTTTCCAGAAGAAACGGTCCAACTTATTTTTATGGACCACTTGTATGAAGTCATTGGTCAGCCACATGGAAAGGGTTTGAGGGGGTACGCCCATATCATAAATTTCATTCGCAGTAACAAATGCATCACGATGAGATTCCATTTTTTCACCTTCTAATTGATTCTATTCAAATAACCATCTTTCATTTCATACACTTTATCAAAGTATGGCGTCAGTCGTGTGTCATGTGTGACGACGATAGCGGCTTTCTCCATACTCTTGACTTCATCACGAATCAGTTCAATGACAGCGAATGCTTTTTCACTATCCAGACTTGCGGTCGGTTCATCGGCCAGAATCAGTGCCGGATTCGTATATATCGCCTTTAGAATAGCGACACGCTGCCGCTGCCCGCCAGACAATTCACTTGGATACTGGTTCATCACTTTTTCAAGACCGAGTGTCTTGATTTTACCGGCTAACTCGTCTGTTGACAGATGACGAGTGTTGACTTTATCCAGTAGCTTCAGCTGGTCTTTCACTTTGAGGAAAGGGACGAGATTGGAGGCCTGTAAGATAAAACCGATTTCTTTTAATCGTGTCTGGGCACGTTTCTTTTCATTATATGCGGTTGTATTTGTCTGATTGATGATAATCTGTCCGCTCGATGGCTGCTGCAGGAGTCCGGCAATCGTCAGAAAAGTACTTTTACCTGAACCGGAGGGTCCTATAATGGCAACCATTTCACCGCGTTCCAGATGAAAGTCAGTGGGTTTGAGCGCCTCTACATAAGTATTGCCTTTCCCGAATGTCTTGGAGACGCCTTCTAATGTTAAGACCATTTTTTTCACCTACCCGATAGTTTTAAGTGGATCGACTTTTTGTATGGAACGGATGGAGAATAAGCCGCCTAGTAAAGCAGTAATAATCAATGTAGCAGCATATAAAGCAATTAACTGCCATTTAAAGATAATAGGGACAACAGGGGGCAGAAAGTGTGCGGTCAGAAGTGTCAGACCGAGCGAGATGACAACAGCAATGACTGAAAGGATGAGCGTCTGATAAAGCACAGACTTCGCCAGGAAGCCATTGCTTAAGCCTTGTGCTTTCAGCAGTCCATATATCGGTGCTTTCTGAATGGTGATGACATATAAGAAAATACCGATGATAAATGCTGAAATGGCAAAAAGGAAATAACTCATGAAATCGAGTGTCAGTTTCTGTTCAGTGTAACCCGGCAGCTTCTTGATGAAAGATTCTGTATCAACGACTTGCAGATCACTGTTGAGGTCAACATCTTTAAAATCAGGATCTTTCACTACAAAGGCATTGACTTTATCTTTCATGCGATCATTTGTGAGTCTATCGACCGTATGATTGTTGGCATAGAGAATCGGTGCTGCATTATATTTAGCGCCTACAGTGAACCCGGTGATTTTCAGGTTATCATCTGTACCCGCTAAATCAAGGGTGTCACCGACCTTAAAACCTTTTTCTTTCAAGGTATCATCTGCGACGACTTCAAAATCTTCATTGAATGCTTGTCCTTCGCTGACTTTTGGTGCGATGAAAGTATCAGTATCAATCCCAAATAGCAGAGCGTTCTGTTTGCGATCATCCGTTGATGCGATGACAGCCGTATTTTTAATGGGTGCGACCTCTTTAAATTTATTTGTTATTTCATCGCTGTCCATCACAGATTGCGCAAGATTCTGGTTCGATTCCTCGGTCATGACAATAGCATCGCCGCCCCATGTATCGATGGCTTCCCGGTTCATATTCATCAGACCGTTGGACAGTCCGGAGATCAAGAAGAGAAGATAACCGATCAGCACAAGCACACCAATGATTAGACTGAACTTTAATTTGCTGTATATCAGTTCTTTCCAGGCTAAAAACATATTTTTTGCCTCCCTATTATTGAACGAGATAAGTTTTGATGATTCTGTCGAGCTGTTCTTCAGTCAGATTTAAGGGATGATCGCCACGTTCAGCGAGCAGCGCTACAGTGTTCTTATCTTCAAATATGACTGATTTTTTGAAGTAGGGGTTAAAAACAGCGATATAACTATTGAGCAGACGTTCTTCTTCTGTCATATCACCTCCGGCACTTTCCGGCGCTACGATCAGTTGGTCGAAGTTCAAATATTTTTTAATTATGGCAAGAATTTCACTGTTTTTAGGCGGCCTGCTATTCGTGATATGATATATCTTCTTGTCCTCTGCACGCAGGGCATGCGTCAGCACTTTAACGACATAGTCGACAGGCACTAAGTTTGAGGTGCCATCATCGTGGCCGAATAAACGGAACTGCTGCGTCATAGCAGTTCGTGACATTTTTCGCCGGAAAATTTTCAGCGCCTTCATGAAGCCATATAACGTAAATTTGGAATCTGCTGCCCCAGTGACAGAATCGCCGATAATAATAGCAGGACGAAGAATGGACTTCTTCATCGGTGCCTGCATCACTAAGTGTTCAGCCTGCAGCTTGCTTTCTTCATACGGGTTATGAACAGGGGTGTTAAGCGGGTGAAGCATTTCCTTCGCATATTCATTCTGTCCAGTTGTATAGGCTGTTGAGACATAGATGAAATGCTGTGTCTGCAATGTTTCTGCTAACGCAAGCGCATGTTTAGTGCCTTCTAAATTGATTTTGAATAAGTCTTCGCGAAGTTCTTCATCAAATTTGACGAGCGCTGCGAGATGATAAAAATAATCCATGGCCGGTAATGCTTCAGTGATGCCACAGTTTTCCTGGGTGATATCTCCTTTGACAAAATGAAGAGAGGCATCCGGTAGCTGACTGATCAGCTTCTCCTTTTTATGTGCATCACGATAAAGAATATAAAGGTCGTGCTCTTTTGCCAGTTGTTTAATCAGTTCAGCGCCAACAAAACCGGTTGCGCCTGTTAAAAAAATATTCAGAAAATCCACTTCCACTTCTTTCTAATTCTAGCCATTATTAATGGTTATAATTACTATTGTACCTTTGTTGAAAGGCATTTAACAAACATTATGAAGATGAGTCCTTATTCTCAAAAATAAGTTCTGTTTTCAGCTGATCGGTCGCTTCATAGACCTTCAGTTCATTCAAATAGTCAATCAGCTGCTGCTGGAGCTCTCGTGCCTCTTTCTCGGTTGCAACTTTAGAGGAGATTTCCACAATCGGTGTCTCTGCTATTAGCCAGCGTTCAAGCTTGATTTTGTAACCGTTCAGCTTGCCGCTATGGCGTTCAAACTCATAAGGACCGACGAGCGTTGATTCATCCAGCTCAGTCAGGAAAGGCTCAAAAACCTCTGGCGCCGCACTGGTCACGTGATGATGACTTTGATCTAATGCCGGCAGAAGATGGGCATCTACCGGCACTTCTACAACATGGGTGACACTAAGGGTCTTTTTGTTAACACCGTATTCGACCTCAAGTTCTCCGTTGATACCTTCCTCTTCGGCCTGCCGGATAGCGTCATCAATGGTAGCCCGCACAGGATAGCGCTTTTTATACTGTATTTCCATAAATTCATCGTCTTCAGATTTACGGATACGCATCGTCACTTTATTGTGATAGTTGCGTTTAGAGTCATGATCGATAAACTGAACGAGAAAATCTTCGTCACCTTTTTTAGCATCAAATGCTTCCAATAGACTTGATTTAATATGTCCCTTTTTATTGAGTACTTCTTGTGCGACTGCAAATACTTTCACTTCATATTTCATTTAGTTATCCTCACTTTCATTCAGTTGTCTTTACCCCGTTTTATGGGTTATAAAAAATATCATAAAACGCGTTGACAAAAAAAACAGTGTGTTATAAGATAGATATTGTCTTATTTGGAGGAATACCCAAGTCCGGCTGAAGGGATCGGTCTTGAAAACCGACAGGGGCTTAACGGCTCGCGGGGGTTCGAATCCCTCTTCCTCCGCCATTTATAGATAATCATCATATTGATATAGATAAAGATGCTCTGAGCAATCAGAGCATCTTTTTTTGTGTTGAAATAGAGAGGCATGAGTGAATAAATTAACTATGAAAACCTTTTCACTTTATATTTGCAAGACCTGTATAGACACGTTACAATGAACTTAATTTAACATAAGGGAGATGGAGAGATGGCAGTAAATAAAGATGATGTCAGACGCATTATTAGGGCAATCGGCGGCAAAGAGAATGTCAATGCAGCGACACACTGCGTGACGCGCTTGCGTTTAGCACTTGAGGATGAGTCAAAGGTCAATAAAGAAGAATTAGATAAGATTGATTTGGTGAAGGGCTCATTTGCTGCAAACAATCAGTTTCAGATCGTCATCGGTCCGGGTACTGTAGATGAAGCCTATAAAGTCTTCACTGAAGAGACAGGTATGGGCGAAAGTACAAAGGATGAAGTCAAAGCAGCTGCAGCAGATAAAATGAACCCATTACAACGGGCAATTAAAACACTGGGAGATGTCTTCATTCCATTGCTGCCTGCAATCGTGACAGCGGGTCTGCTGTTAGGCATTTCAAATCTGCTGTTAGAAGCGGGTGCTATCTATAAAGGGAAAGCAGTAGTAGATGTTTACCCTCAAATAAAAGGTATCGCCGAAATCATTAAATTAATCGCCGTAACCCCGTTTCACTTCTTGCCTGCATTAATTGGCTGGAGTGCGATGCGTGTCTTCGGTGGCAGCCCTATCCTCGGGCTCGTCCTGGGGCTCGTGCTCGTCAATCCCGCACTTGCTTCTCAATACGGGTTAGCAGATAGAGATACAGGTAAACTAGTTGAGATTCCGACATGGGATATATTCGGTTTAAAAGTTCAGCAACTGAACTACGCAGCACAAGTATTACCGATTCTGCTTGCAACTTGGTGTCTTGCCCAAGTAGAACGATTCTTGAATAAGCGTGTCCATGATTCGATTAAAATGCTGGTGGTAGGACCTGTCGCCTTGTTATTAGTGGGCTTCCTGTCATTTGTAATCATCGGACCGGTTGCTTTCTGGCTCGGTAATCAGATTACTGGATTTGTCCAGATGATCTTTGAAAATGCCGGCTGGTTAGGCGGGCTCATTTATGGACTTGTATATGCGCCGCTCGTTATTACAGGACTGCATCATATGTTCCTGGCAGTCGACTTCCAACTGATGACCTCTAATCTTGGCGGGACGTATCTCTGGCCGATTTTAGCGATTTCAAATATCGCACAAGGCTCTGCAGCATTCGCGGCATGGTTCTTGTATAAACGCCGCAAAATGGTTAAAGAAGAAGGACTTGCACTCACTTCCGGTATCTCAGGCTGGTTAGGTGTCACGGAGCCTGCAATGTTTGGGGTCAATATCCCGCTTAAATATCCATTTGTCGCTGCTGTACTGACGACAGGACTGGTTGGGGCATTATTTGGTGCACAGAATGTTTTAGGGAAAGTAGGGGTTGGCGGTGTTCCAGGTATCATGAGCATTAATTCTGGCTTCCGTCTCACTTTCTTTATCGGCATGATCATTGCCATTGTGCTGCCTGTTATTCTGACTTTAATCTTCTCGAATTTTGCCAAGAAAAAAGGTGAAGAAGTAGTTGTAGAACGTGTGACGGAAACAAAATAAAGAACTGAAGGAGTTTAAATATGGCGGTTACGGATTGGAAAAAATCAGTGGTCTATCAGATTTATCCGAAGTCATTCAACGATACGACAGGTAATGGTCAAGGTGACATTAACGGGGTTATCGAGAAGTTGGATTATTTAAAAGAGCTCGGTATCGATTATATCTGGCTGACGCCTGTCTATCGCTCACCTATGAATGATAATGGCTATGATATCAGCGATTATTATGAAATTCATCCTGACTTCGGTACGAAAGAAGATTTCAGGCGCTTACTTGATGAAGCACATAACCGTGGCATCAAGATTATGTCGGACATTGTCATCAATCATACTTCGACGCATCATAACTGGTTTGTGGAAGCTCGTAAGTCCAAGGATAATCCGTATCGTGACTACTATATATGGAAAGATGGTACAGATGGTCCGCCGACGAACTGGGAATCAAAGTTTGGTGGGAATGCCTGGCAGTATGATGAGGCAACCGGTCAGTATTATCTTCGCCTTTTCGATGTGACACAGGCAGATCTGAACTGGGAGAATGAAGCGCTGCGCCGGGAAATTTATGACATGATCAATTACTGGATTGATTTCGGCATGGACGGTTTCCGCTTTGATGTCATCAATCTGATTTCAAAAGGGGCCTATGAAAATTCCTCGAAAGAAGGCAAAGAGTTCTATACCGATGGACCTAAAGTGCATGATTACCTGCATGAACTGAATCGTAAGACATTCGGTAGAAAAGAAGGATTCATGACAGTCGGAGAAATGAGTTCGACGACCCTTGAGCATTGCATTCAATATACGAAGCCGGAACGTCAGGAACTCAGCAGTGTATTCAATTTCCACCACTTGAAGGTGGATTATCAGAATGGTGAAAAATGGTCTGAAACGCCTTATGACTTCATCGAGCTGAAAAAGATTCTCTTTAAATGGCAGACAGGGATCGCTGCGGGTGGAGGCTGGAACGCTATCTTCTGGTGTAATCATGACCAGCCGCGTGTCGTCTCACGTTTTGGCGATGATTCTACTGAGGAGAATCGTGTTAAGAGCGCTAAAATGCTTGCGATTGCTCTTCATTTCCTGCAAGGCACACCTTATATCTATCAAGGTGAGGAGATCGGAATGACCAATCTTTATCTCGAACATATCAGTCAATATCGGGATGTTGAATCTCTCAATGCCTATTCGTTGATGCTGGAACAGGGGATGAGCGAAGAACAGGTCATCCGAATTCTGCAGCAGAAGTCGCGTGATAATGCCCGTTCGCCTGTGCAGTGGTCTGACAAACCTAATGCCGGCTTTACGACCGGAACGCCGTGGCTGGATGTGGCCTCTAATTATAAAACCATTAATGTTGAAGATGCGCTGCGCGACCCGCAGTCCATTTTCTATACTTACCAGCAGTTAATCAAGCTCCGACACAATCTGGATATTATGACATACGGTGAAGTGGTGCCGGAACTTGTGGAGCATCCTCAACTCTTTGCCTACAGAAGAGTACTCGATGACCAGACCGTTACTGTAGTCGCTAATTTCAGCGGGCAGGAAGTGGATATGCCAGATGGATTAGCGACAGACGGTGAAGTTCTGATGAATAATTATCATCTAATAGAACGAAGATTAAAACCGTATCAAGCGGTTGCTGTCTTGAGCTAACGGCCTTATACTGAGATAACATAGCAAGTAGACTCGGGATAAGAGGGATCAGGATGAATAGAAATAAATATCAGATGATTTATCAGGATATCAGCGGCCAGATTATCAAGGGAGAATATCAATTTCATGACCAACTTCCCTCAGAAAATCTGCTGGTCAAAAAGTATAACGTATCACGTGAAACAGTGCGTAAAGCGCTCAATCTTCTGCAGATGAACGGGTATATTCAGAAGCTGAAAGGGAAGGGTTCCGTGGTCATTTATCAGGAAGGTACGAACCTGCCGATATCTCAGCTTGTCAGTTTCCAGGAAATCAATACGACGCTCGGCATCGACTATCAGACACAGGTAGAATCTTTTAAATTAGTACGTGCAGCGGAGCACCCGCTGGCGCAAAAAGCCCTGAATATTGAAGGGGATACTATGCTTTATGAAGTCATTCGTACTCGCAGAAAAAATCAGCGGGTGAATATCATTGATATTGATTACTTTATTGCTGAACTGATTCCTGACCTGACTGCGGAAATTGCTGAACAATCCATCTATGCGTTTATTGAAAATAAGCTCCAGCTTAATATCAGTTTTTCCAACAAAGCCATCACCTTTGAACCGATGACAGACTTGGAACTGCAGTTATTTGAAGAAGCGGTTCCCCCTTATGCTGCGACTGTGCGTTCAGTGGTCCATCTGGCTAATGCTGTGCCTTTTCAATATAATGTTTCAAAACATCGGGCGAGTGAATTCAAATTTGTTGATTTCTCGCGTCGGATGTCAGAAGTCGACAAATAACTTGCAATTACTGAAAGAGGTGTAGTATTATATATACTACCGTGCTAAGTGGGGAGGTAGCGGTTCCCTATACTTGCAATCCGCTTAGGCAAGACCTAATTCCTTTGCTGCGGGAAGCAATTTATGAGGTCTGACTTTGACACGTAGTGTTGAGAAGTCGGTCCTGGTCAATATAAGCCCATGAACCATGTCAGGTCCGGAAGGAAGCAGCATTAAGTGGTAACTTGTATGTGGCTGGGGTAGCCGTCTTTGAGCTGGCGATCGAGGTTCCGCTCATGTAGGCTTAACAAGGCAGAGGTGCACGGCTTTCTTTATTATTAATAAATCTATATATAAAGTACGGGGCATATCGATGGATATGCCTTTTTAATTTTGTGCAATTATGGCATACTTTTAAAGGTAAATGGAGAGGAGCAGGACAATGAAATTCTGTGAACTGACGATTGATGAATTTGATTCGTTCGTTAAAGATGAATTCAGTCATTATACGCAAACACGCGCACATTATACAGGTCGAAAGGCGATGAACATGGATGTTCATTTAGTCGGTGTCAAAGAAGGAGAACGCGTTCTTGCCGCCTGTCTCCTGACAGGCGCTGTAAGTCTTAAGTTTTTCAAGTATTATTACACGCATAAAGGACCGGTGATGGATCACCACAATCAAGAACTTGTCCGGTTCTTCTATACGCACCTGACCTCATATCTGAAAGCACGTAAAGGCCTGTTTGTTCTGGTGGACCCGTATATGACCCGTAATTATCTGGATGGTGACGGAAATGTCACAGCAGAGCAGCCGGTTGATGATGTGATTCAGACCATGGCATCACTAGGTTATATGCATAGAGGCTATCCAATCGGCTATTCGATGGATTCACAGGCCCGTTATTTCTCAGTACTTGACTTGACCGCTAAGACGGATGATGAACTGCTGAAAGAGATGGAATATAAGACACGTCGTAATATCAATAAGACGATTGAGATGGGTGTTCAGATGCGGGATTTATCTGATGATGAGATGGATAAATTCTTCAGCCTGTACCGTATGGCAGAAGATAAGCATGATTTTTCTCTTTTCGGTCTTGAGACGTTCAAACGTATGAAAAAAATGTACGGTGACAATGCACGGGTCGTGCTCGCCTATATTGATCTAAACGACTATCTGTCTCGATTGCAGGCGCAGTTAACAGCGAAACGTACAGAATTTGAAACATCAAACGAAGAGCTGAAACAGAACCCGGATTTCAGAAAGCTGAAAAATAAGACAGCAGAACTCGAAAAAGCTGTCCATCAAATAGAAAAGAAAATAGCTGAAACAGAAGAGCTGAAACAATCAGATGGTGATATTCTCGAACTTGCGAGTGCGATCTATATCTTCAACAATCATGAACTCTATTATCTGTCGAGTGGTTCCAACCCTAAATATAATAAGTTTATGGGTGCTTACCACATGCAGTGGGAAATGATTAAATTCGCCAACCAGCTCGGTTTAAAACGCTATAATTTCTATGGGGTCAGCGGAGATTTTAATGAAGAGACTTCCCCTGATATGGGTGTCATTAAATTTAAAAAAGGGTTCAATGCCTATATTGATGAGCAGATTGGTGATTTCATCAAACCGCTGAATGGACCTGCCTATAAGTTTTATCAACTGTTGAAACGTAAGTAAGTTTTTTGAATAGGAACACTTCCGTGTTCCTATTTTTTATATCTGAAATGATATAATGAAACTATTACTACCGATGGAGGGGACGTCTTGAGTTATCAAGCTTTATATCGTGTGTTCCGGTCGCAGTCATTTGAAGAAGTGGTCGGTCAGAAGCATGTCACAACGACACTGAAGAACGCTATTGCGAGAAACAAGATTTCTCACGCCTATCTGTTTAATGGGCCCCGGGGAACGGGAAAGACGAGTATCGCCAAGATATTTGCGAAAGCCATCAACTGTACGGAACGTCATGACGGAGAACCATGTAATGAATGTGCAAGTTGTATATCTATCACAAATGGTACCAATTCTGACGTCATCGAAATCGATGCGGCCAGCAATAACGGCGTCGATGAGATTCGAAATATCCGTGACAAAGTGAAATACGCACCAGGCGAATCCCGTTACAAGGTTTATATCATTGACGAGGTTCATATGCTGACGACAGGTGCATTCAACGCCCTTCTGAAAACATTGGAAGAACCACCAGCGCATGCGATCTTTATTCTGGCAACAACAGAGCCGCATAAAATCCCGCCGACCATCATCTCCAGATGCCAGCGGTTCGACTTCAAAGCCATCAGTACACCGGACATCATTGACCATCTTGCGTATGTCTGTAAGAAAGAAAACATCGACTTCGAGCAGGAGGCTCTTGCCTTTATCGCGCAGTCTGCTGAAGGGGGGATGCGGGATGCGCTCAGCATTCTGGATCAGGCTATTGCGTTCGGAGATGAGTCCTTGACGCTGACGCATGTATTGAATGTGACGGGCAGTGTCGGTAAAGAGGAACTGAGACAGCTGACTGACCTCATCATTAAGCATGATGTCAGAGGGGCTTTTGATCTCTACCATCAGCTGCTCAGCGCCGGAAAAGAAGTCAACCGACTTGTTAATGACCTTATCTACTACTTGCGCGATGTCATCGTCGACTTTGCGACAGGAGAAAGACAGGATGGCCTGATCTATGAAGTAGAGCTGTCAACGATTTATGAAATGATTGATAAAATCAATGACACGCTTGTCTCTATGCGTTTTGCGGTCAATATGAATCTGCATTTTGAAGTGCTAATCGTCAAGTTGTCTGAGCTGGTGAAATTAAAAGAAAGAGTGAGTGGTCCGGCCGAAAGCATTGATCATGCTTATATCGATGAACGCTTCAAGGCATTTGAAGACAAACTGGCAGCCGTGCAGTTGAATCCAGTGGCGGCAGCACCTTCTAAACCGGTGCGTAAAGAAACGAAGGCTAAGAATCATTTTTCGATGGCGCAGATTGAAACTGTACTCGATAATGCCAATCGTGAAGATCTGACCTATCTGAAAGAAAACTGGCAGTCGCTGATTGACCATGTGAAACAGAATGATCAACGGGCTCTCGTCAGTCTGATGCAGAACACAGAGCCTGTAGCAGCAAGCAGCACTCATATTCTGATTAAGTTTGACGATGATATTCACTCAGATATCGTCAATAAGGATGAAGAAAAACGGCAGCAGATTGAGTCGATTGTGTACACAATCATCAATAAAAAAGTTAAAATGGTAGGTGTACCGGACTCACAGTGGCTGCAAGTCAGACATGACTATATCCAGAATCGTAAAGCTCAACCAGCTGAAACACCTAAAAAACAGGATATTGTCAAGACAGCAGAAGAGTTATTTGGTAAAGACACGATTAATATGATTGATTAATAAGGAGGAAATAATGATGCGCGGTGGCGGAAATATGCAACAAATGATGAAACAGATGCAGAAAATGCAGAAGAAAATGGCTGAAGAGCAGGAAAAACTGAAAGAAGAACGTATCGAAGGAACAGCAGGCGGCGGTATGGTAACAGTCGTGGTATCAGGTCATAAGGAAGTAATTGACGTGATCATCAAAGAAGAAGTCGTGGATCCTGAAGATATCGAAATGTTACAGGATTTAGTGTTAGCAGCGACAAACGAAGCATTATCTAAAGCAGATGAGGTAACGGCTCAACGTTTAGGTCAGCACACTAAAGGATTGAACATTCCGGGAATGATGTAATGCATTATCCTGCACCTATATCAAGGCTGATTGACAGCTTTATGAAACTGCCCGGTATTGGTCCGAAGACAGCGGCACGCCTTGCCTTTCATGTTCTGGATATGAAAGAAGAAGATGTCATGAATTTTGCGAGGGCGCTGGTTGATGTGAAACGTGAGCTCACTTACTGTTCAGTATGTGGACATATCACAGACAGCGACCCGTGCTATATCTGTCAGGACAAGACGCGTGATCGTTCGATGATCTGCGTCGTTGAAGAATCCAAAGATGTCATTGCGATGGAGAAAATGCGTGAGTACAGAGGGCTTTATCATGTTCTGCAAGGTGCTATTTCACCCATGGAAGGGGTAGGGCCGGAAGATATCAATATCCCGAGTCTGCTCTCTCGTCTGAAAGATGAGGAAGTACAGGAATTGATTCTTGCCACTAATCCTAATATCGAAGGTGAATCAACAGCGATGTATATCTCGAGATTGATCAAACCTATCGGTATCAAGACAACTCGGCTGGCACATGGTCTGCCAGTCGGGGGAGACCTTGAGTATGCAGATGAAGTGACCCTGTCAAAGGCCATCTCCGGCCGAACAGAAATATAAAAAAGAAGCTTCTCTTTTGGGAAGCTTCTTTTTTATAGGACCGGTCGGGAGTCCTGAAATCATATTCAGATGGTTTCAAAGCAGTGATTTTTAATATTTAATAACGGTTTGCTATAATATGGAATACTACAATAGAGGTGATAGTGATGGACAAGAAAGGATTAGTACTAGAAGGCGGCGGTATGCGCGGAATTTATACAGCGGGTGTGCTGGATTGTTTCATGGATTATGATATCAGCTTCGATTATGTGATTGGCGTATCAGCCGGCGGTAATATGGCTGCATCTTATTTGTCGAAACAAAAAGGACGGAATAAGCGGGTGACGCTTGATTATCTGGATGATAAACGTTATTTATCATTTAATAATTACCTTAAGAATAAAGAGATGTTCGGGATGGATTTTATTTTTGATGAGATTCCGAATGTCCTGGAACCTTATCATATGAAAGATTTTTTACTGTATGAAGGAGAATACGTCATTGCCTGTACAAATTGCGAGACGGGCGGAACAGAATACTACAATAAGAAGGAACTGCAAGAAGATATGCTGACTATATTAAGAGCATCGAGTTCATTACCGTTGATGGCTCCTGTTGTAGAATACAAAGGTAAGAAGCTTTTAGATGGAGGGGTGACCGATCCTATTCCTTTACGTCAAGCACAGCGGGACGGGATTAAAAAAAATGTTGTCGTACTGACGAGACCTAAAGGTTACTTCAAGAAATCCAGTCGATTAGCGAAATACTTCAAAGTTAAAGATTACCCTGCAATCAATGAAGCGATGCGCAGAAGACCGGGCCGTTATAATGAAACACTGCATTACATAGAAAAAGAGGAAGCGGCAGGCCGTATTCTGGTTATTAGACCGAGCCTTAACCTGAAAGTGGATCGGATGGAAAAAGACCGAGATAAACTGAATCAGCTATATGAACTGGGTTATCGGGATGCAGCACAGAAAATAGCGGCGATTAAAGATTTTTAATAAAAATAGTAATAGTGTAATTTTGATGCTTGTTGCAGGGCGATAAACCCTGTATAGTTATATCTTGTCCGGCAGAGATAATAACAGACACTGAAAAAGAAATTATAAAAAGTGTTGACTTCTTTAAAAGAAGCGTGTATAATTAAATCTTGTCCGGTAAAGATATAACTTAACAACAACTAAAGAAAATAAAAAAAGTTTTAAAAAGTTGTTGACTTTCTCGACGAAAGAGAGTATAGTTAAATCTTGTGAGACGAAAAATGAACATTGAAAACTGAATGACAATATGTCAACGTTAATTCCGATAATTTGAGTACGAACAGTACTTTCAAGAGTGATTGGCTTAACCAATCAGAGAGCTTTATCAAACACTTTTATGGAGAGTTTGATCCTGGCTCAGGATGAACGCTGGCGGCGTGCCTAATACATGCAAGTCGAGCGGACAGACGAGGTGCTTGCACCTCTGAAGTCAGCGGCGGACG